>CAWHUD010000008.1:0-222819 GCA_963832505.1 uncultured Pseudomonadota bacterium
CGCGCCGCCCACGTGGCCGCCGGGCTGTCGTTCGTCGAGGTGTTCGTCGACACGCCGCTCGACGTCTGCGAGCAGCGCGACCCGGAAGGGCCTCTACGCCCGTGCCCGGCGCCGGCGAGCTGACCGGGATGACCGGCATCGACGACCCGTACGAGCCACCGCTCGACCCCGAGGTGCACCTCGAACCCGGCGACCTGGCGATCCAGACGTCGGTCGTCCTGGCGTCGTTGCCCGTCGCCTGACGCACGGCAGACGGCGGCTTGGTCCGCCATTCCGTCGCTCGCGTGCCTCGGTTTCCCGGACCAAGGCGTCGTGGCTGCGGCCGACGAGTTCTGGTCAGCGACGAACGGCTTCCCATCGGCAGCCGACGTCGACGAATCCGATCCGTTCGTACCACCGCCGCGGCCAGTCGTCGGCGTCGCAAAGGAGCCAGATCACGTCGCAGCCAGCCGAACGCGCCCGCTGGATCGCATCACCGACGAGCGCCTCACCATGTCCCCGTCGACGAGCGGACGGTGCTGTCATCACTGCCTCGATGGCCGCCGTGGCGCCGTCGATGCGCAGCTGGGTTCCGGCCACTGGGACGCCGTCGTCGCCGAGCACGGCAAGGTCAACAATGCGGCAATGCGCGTTGGCGAAGGACTCGCGGCGAACGAGGTCACCGACCGCGTCCTCGTCGATGTCGGGGTGCTCGCGGCGCCACATCGGCGCCCACAGATCGGCCATCACCTCCTGCGTGACAGCCACTACTCGTCCCGCCGGCACGGCCGGCTCGGGCGCCGCGGCGTCCAACACTTGGATGCGAAGCTCTTTGACCTCCCAGCCAAGGTCGGCCGGCGGCGGCCGGAATGTGACGATCCGGCGGTGCGCGAAGGTGGCCAGAACTCTGTCAGTCTCGGCCACGATGGTGGCGGCATCGACGTCGTCGTCGAGCCACACCGAGTTGTGCTCCCAGGAGGCCGGCACCCGCGGGTCGAGGCAGGCGACGCCGCCATTGACCGCCACGACGGCGGCGGAGCGCCGTTCGGCAAGACTCCGCTCGAAGGCGGCCGCCCGCGCCAGAGGGTTACCGATCAGCGGAATCGAGGTGGGCGACACAAACGCCCCGTCGGGCCCCGGTCGGTAGGGCAGCACGCTGGTGACGGCGGCGACCGGCAGCGGCCCGTACAGATGGGGGAACTGCGGCGACTCGTGGTTCTGCGAATCCCCCGGCTCCCAGCGCACCTCGTCGCGCAGACGCGCCGGGTCAACGACAAGCATGAGCAGGTCCTGGCGGCCGGCGAACAGACGCTGGGCCGGGAGGGCGACCTGGTCGAGGACGCGACAGGTGGAGGAACCCGGCGGAGACCAAGGAGGCGTCGACCACGGTGCCGGCGTCGAGCGCCACGCGCCACTGCGCCGCGCCGACGAGGTGCACCAGCGGCCCGGGACCCGACGTCACCGGTCGGGAAGGATATGCGCCGGCGCCGGTCGGATCTCGAACTCCTCCGGATCGTCATTCACGATGACCCAGCCCAGCCGGACACGACCCGTCCCGCACATGGGTCACCCGCCGCGCCGTCCCGTCGGGCCGGGCGTGGTACGGTGGCGTTCGTGTGGGAGCTCGTCGACCTCACCGCGGTCGAGCAGCGGCGTCTGATCGAGACGAGGGAGGTTTCGGCCAGCGAGCTGCTCGACGCTCACCTGGCGCGGATCGACGCGGTCAATCCGCTCGTCAACGCGATCGTCGCCCTCGATCCTGACGTCGCTCGGCGGCGGGCCGGCGGAGGTCGACGACGCGATCGCCGCCGGGGAGGATCCGGGCCCGTTGGCCGGGCTGGTGACCGCCCACAAGGATCTCGTCGAGACTGCCGACTTCACGACGACGTACGGGTCGCCGCTGTTCGCCGGGCATCGGCCGGCGGCCGACTGCCTGCTCGTGGCCCGGATGAAGGCGGCTGGCGCCGTCGCCGTCGGCAAGACGAACTCGCCCGAGTTCGGTGCCGGCTCGCACACGTTCAACGAGGTGTACGGGGTGACGCGGAACCCGTGGAGTCTCGGGTGCAGCGCCGGCGGGTCGAGCGGCGGCGCTGCCGTCGCACTCGCTTGCCGCATGGTGGCCACGGCCGACGGCAGCGACACCGGCGGCTCGCTGCGCAATCCGGCTGCGTGGGGCAACGTCGTCGGGTTCCGCCCGAGTGTGGGTGTGGTGCCCCGGGTCAGCCCGGGCAACGCGTGGATGCCGATCAGCACCGAGGGTCCGATGGGGCGCACGGTCGACGACGTCGCCCTGCTGCTGGGGGTGCTGGCGCGCCCGGACGGGCGCGACCCGATGTACCGGCCGATCGACCTCCGCACAGAGCTGCGGCCGCCGCGAGCGGCCGCTGCGCGTTGCCTGGTCCCGCCGAGCTCGGCGTGCCGGTCGAGGGCTCACAGCTCGACGTGCTCGCCGGCACCCGTCAGGCGATGGTCGACATCGGGTGGGACGTCGTCGACGACGAGCCGAACTGGCGCTGGCCAGCGAGTGCTTCCGGGTGCTGCGGGCGTGGAACATCGCCAACGGTCCGACCGCGCGGTTCCACGACCGGATGGACGAGATCAAGGCGACGATCCAGGACGAGATCCGCCGCGGCACGGCCCTCACCCAGGCCGAGGTGGCGACGGCCTACGCCCAGCTCGCCGCGCTCTGGCGCGAGACCGCAGCGTTCTTCGACCGCGGCTACGACGTGCTCGCCTGCCCGGTCACCCAGGTGTCGCCGTTCCCGGTCGAAACCGAATACCCGACCGTCGTCGACGGCGTGCAGATGAGCAACTACATCGACTGGATGGCGACGTGCTGGCGGATCACCGTGACCGGGTGCCCGACGCTGTCGCTCCTGCCGGCTTCGACGCCGACGGCCTCCCCGTCGGGGTGCAACTCGTCACCCGCCAGGGCGCCGACGTCCAACTGCTGCGCATCGCCAAAGCGCTCGAGGAGGCAACCGGCTTCGCCTCCCGCCGCCCCCCGCTCTGATCGTCGTCTGCGTCGCGCCGACGCCCCCGAAACGGCGGACGACGGTGACGCGGACCCCCCGTAGGGTCGCCGCCGTGGATTCGACGGAGCACGACGAGGAGCCGGTGCCGGGGCGCTGGACGCAGGCGACGGTGTACGACGACATGTGGGTCGACCCCGACGACGACCCACGCGAGGACGGCGCGCCGATCGCCGACGAGCGCAGCATGCTCGTCGAGTTCCTCCGCCGGCACCGGTGGACGATGCGGATGAAGTGCGCCGATCTCGACGCCGCCGGGCTTGCCGCCCGCAGCGTCCCCCCATCGTCGATGTCGCTGCTTGGGCTCGTGCGCCACATGACCGAGGTCGAGCGCAGCTGGTCGCGGCGAGTGCTGGCAGGGCACGACGCGCCGCCGATCTACACCAGCCCGGACGACCGCGACGGCGACTGGGACGGGGCGGTCGCCGACGAGGCGGTGGTGGTCGAGGCCTTCGCCGCCTGGGACGAGGAGCAGGCGTTCACCGATGCCTTCGCCGCCGCCGAGCCCGACCTGGCCTTCACCCGCGGCGTCGGCGACGGCCGCACGATCTCGCTGCGCGAGGTGCTGCTCCACCTGATCGAGGAGTACGCCCGCCACAACGGTCATGCCGACCTGATCCGCGAGCGTGTCGACGGCCGCGTCGGCCAATAGCGACGAGATCCGCTCGTGTCAGAACATCGGCGAGGCCCGTCGCCGATCTTCTGACCCAGCCGGTGTCGCTGCGTCAGGGGTTCGCTGACGGGCCGTCGAGGACGGCGCGGTCGAGGTCGCCGATCTTCGACGCGCCGAGGAGCGACATGGTGCGCCGGAGGTCGTCGGCGAACCAGCCGAGCACCCGGTCGACGCCTCGTTCTCCGGCGGCGCCGAGCCCGTAGAGGTAGGCGCGGCCGGCCATGCACGCGTCGGCGCCGGCGGCGACGGCCTCGACGATGTCGCTGCCGCGGCGGATCCCGCCGTCGCAGATGACCTCGGTCCGGCCACCGACGGCGTCGGCGACCGGGGCGACGAGGTCGAAGGCCGCGGGTGCGCCGTCGAGTTGGCGCCCGCCGTGGTTCGACAGGGCGATCGCGTCGACGCCGACGTCGGCGGCGATGCTCGGCGTCGGCGACGCACTGGATGCCCTTGACGATGATCGGGCCGTCCCAGACCGACCGCAGCCAGTCGACGTCGTCCCACGACAGCGCGGGATCGAACTGGGTGTTGATGTAGTCGGACAGCGTGACGGGTGAGGCGCCGTCGCCGACGTCGCGGCCGCGAACGTTGGCGAAGCGGATCGGCTCGCTGCGCATGAAGGACACGCGTCCAGCCAGGGTGGAAGGCGCCGTCGAAGAGCGTGCCGAGGCCCGATGCGTAGGCGGCAGCGAGAACCCGCGTCGGACGTCGCGTTCACGTCGGCCGAGCACGGCGGTGTCGACGGTGAGCACGATCGCCTCGTACCGGGATTCGGCGGCGCGGTCGATCATGTCCTTCACGAGGCCACGGTCGCGCCACGCGTAGACCTGGAACCACAGGCGGCCGTCGCTCACGGCGCGCACCTCCTCGATCGAGCGGGTGCTCAGCGTCGACAGGGTGTACGGCAGGCCGGCGCGTGCCGCGGCCCGGGCGACGGCGAGCTCGCCGTCGGGATCGGCGATCCGGGTGAACCCGGTGGGTGCGAGCACCAACGGGTACGTGATCGGCCGGCCGAGGATGCGACGCGCCGATGTCGACGTGCTCGATGCCGCGGAGCACCCGTGGCCGGTAGCGCACGGCGGCGAACGCGGCCTCGTTGGCCGCCATGCGTGCGTTCGTCCTCGGCGCCGCCGTCGATGTAGTCGAAGACGCCGCCGGGAAGCCGTCGCTGGGCGATGCGGCGCAGGTCGGCGACGGAGGCCGCCCGGGCCAGGCGCCGTTCGACCGGGTCGAGCTCGATCCGCTGGAAGCGGACCACGGATCGCAGCGTGTCGTAGCTGCGACGGACTGTCATGGAAGGGGTTCACGGTCACTCCGGTGAGGTGCTCGGCTCGTAGCGGGTCACGGCGACGCCGAGGGCGAGGTGCTCGCGGATGGCGTCCAGCGAGGTGGGCACGGCGCCGTGGGCGCGGGCCTGGATCAGCACGTTGCCGAGGGCGGTGGCTTCGACCGGTCCGGCGGCGACCGGCAGGCCCGATGCGGTCGGCGGTGAGCTGGCACAGCAGCGCGTTCTGGGAACCGCCGCCGACGACGTGCACGACGTCGACGGTCGACGCCGGCGAGCTCGGCCGGCGCGGCGGATGCGTGCGTGGCGTAGGCGGCGGCCAGCGAGTCGACGATGCAGCGGGTGATCGCGGCCGGCGTCGTCGGCGGGCTGCGCCGGCCGCCTCGACGGCCGCGGCGATGCGGGCGGGCATGTCGCCCGGCGGGATGAACGCCGGGTCGTCGACGTCGATGAGCGGGCCGCCGGCGGGCAGCGGCGGCGGCCTCGGCGAGCAGCGTCGGCGAGCGTCGTGGGCGGCCCGACTCGGTCCACGCCCGCATCGACTCCTGGAGCAGCCACAGTCCGCCGGTGTTGCGGAGGAACCGGGTGCGTCCGTCGACGCCGCGCCTCGTTGGTGAAGTTGGCTGCCCGGCTGGCGTCGGTGATGATCGGCGCGTCGAGCTCGAGGCCGACGAGCGACCAGGTGCCGCTGGCGATGTAGGCGAACGGGGCGGTCGGTGGCGGGGACCGCGACGACCGCCGAGGCGGTGTCGTGCGAGCCGACGGTGGTGACGACGGTCGTCGGCGCAGCCCGAGCCGGGCGCGCAGCTCCGCCTGCACCGCGCCGCGGACCTCGCCGGGCTGCTGGAGCGGCCGGGCAGCAGGTCGGCCGGGAGTCCGAGGCGGCCGAGCAGCTCGGCTCGGACCAGCTGCCCGGTGCGGGCGTCGAGCGAGGCCGGTCGTCGACGCGTTGGTGACCTCGGTGCGCAGCTCGCCGGTCAGCCAGAACGCGAGCAGGTCGGGGAGCAGCACGACGTGGGCGGCCCGGTCCGAGCCGGCCGCGCTGCTGGTCGGCGGCGAGCTGGTAGATGGTGTTGAACGGCAGGAACTGCAGGCCGTTGATCGGCGTAGAGCTCGGCGGGGTCGACCGTGCGGTGGACGTCGTCGATGACCGTCGCCGGTGCGGTCGTCGCGGTAGGCGATCGGGTCGGTCGAGCAGCGGGCCGTCGCCGTCGAGCAGCCCGTAGTCGACGCCCCAGGTGTCGATGCCGATCGACTCGACGTCGGGGAACTCGGCGGCCAGCTCGCCGAGCCCGGTGAGGACCTCGTCGAACAGCTCGTGCGATGGGCCAGCGGAGGTGCCCGTCGCGCTCGACGACGCCGTTGGGGAACCGGTGGACCGGCGTGGAGCGTCACCGTCGCCGCGCTCGACGACGCCGGCCATCACCCGGCCGCCGGAGGCGCCGATGTCGACGGCGGCGAAGACCCGGCGGGCCATGGCGCTCAGCGCAGGAACGCTGCGGCGACGCCGGCGTCGACAGGGATGTGCAGGCCGGTGGTGTGGCTGAACTCGTCGGAGGTGATGCGCGGCGACGGCGTTGGCGACGTGGTCGGGCAGCACCTCGCGCTTGAGCAGCGTGCGCTGGGCGTAGAACGCGCCGAGCTGGTCCTCGGCGACGCCGTAGACGGCGGCACGCTGGGCGCCCCAGCCGCCGGCGAAGATGCCGCTGCCCTGCACGACGCCGTCGGGGTTGACGCCGTTGACCCGGATGCCGTGCTCGCCGAGCTCGGCGGCGAGCAGCCGGACCTGGTGGGCCTGGTCGGCCTTGACGGCGCTGTAGGCGATGTTGTTCGGTCCGGCGAACACGGCGTTCTTCGAGCAGATGTAGACGATGTCGCCGCCGAGGCGCTGGTCGATCATCGCCCGCGCCGCGGCCTGGGCGACGAGGAAGCTGCCCTTGGCCATCACGTCGTGCTGCAGGTCCCAGTCGGCTTCGGTGGTGTCGAGCAGCGGCTTGGAGATCGACAGGCCGGCGTTGTTCACGACGAGGTCGAGCCCGCCGAAGGCGAGCAGCGCGGCGTCGACGGCGGCGCGCGACCTGCGCCGGCGTCGCTGACGTCGCCCTGGACGCCGACGGCGACGTCGGCGGTTGCCGATCTCGGCCGCCGCCGCCTCGCGCCTTGGCGAGGTCGAGGTCGGCGATGACGACGCAGGCGCCCTCGGCGGCGAGCCGGGTGGCGATGGCCTTGCCGATGCCGCTGGCCGCGCCGGTGACGAGCGCGATGCGCCCGGCGTGCGAGCGCGGCGTCGGCAGCCGCCGCAGCTTGGCCTCCTCGAGCGCCCAGTACTCGATGCGGAACTTCTCGTGCTCCGAGATCGGCGCGTAGGTCGACACCGACTCGGCGCCGCGCATCACGTTGATGGCGTTGACGTAGAACTCGCCGGCGACCCGGGCCGTCTGCTTGTCCGTGCCGTAGGAGAACATCCCGACGCCGGGCACGAGGATGATCGCCGGGTCGGCGCCCCGCATCGGCGGCGAGTCGGCGCGTGGCGTGGCGCTCGTAGTAGGCGCGGTAGTCGTCGCGGTACGCGCGCGTGCAGCTCGGCGAGGCGGGCGACGCACTCCTCGATCGGTCGCGGTCGGCGGGCAGGTCGAGCACGAGCGGCTTGACCTTGGTGCGCAGGAAGTGGTCCGGGCACGACGTGCCGAGCGCGGCGAGTTCGTACAGCTTGGCGCCGGCGAGGAACTCGAGGACGACGTCGGTGTCGGTGAAGTGGCCGACCATCGCGGTGATCGTGCGAGGCGACGGCCCGCAGGTGCGGCGCGAGGGCGGCCGCCTTGGCCCGCCGTTCGGCCGGGTCGAGCGGACGGCGGTCGGCGACGACCGGCCCGAACGGCTCGGCGCTCGCCGTGCTCGTCGAGGTAGGCGCTGGGCCTGCTCGATGATCCACAGGCTGTTGGCCTCGGCCTCGTCGCTCGTCGCTCCCCACGCGGTGATGCCGTGGCCGCCGAGGATGACGCCGACGGCCTCGGGGTGGCGTGTCGTGGATCGCGGCGATGTCGAGACCGAGCTGGAACCCGGGGCGTCGCCACGGCACCCACACGACCCGGTCGCCGTAGATGTCCTTGGTCAGCTGCTCGCCGTCGACGGCGGTGGCGATGGCGATGCCGCTGTCGGGGTGGAGGTGGTCGACGTGGGCGGCGTCGACGAGGCCGTGCATCGCGGTGTCGATCGACGGCGCCGCGCCGCCCTTGCCGTGGAGGCAGAAGTCGAAGGCGGCGACCATCTCGTCCTCGCGCTGCTCGCCCGGGTACACGTCGACGAGGGCCCGCAGGCGGTCGAGCCGCAGGACCGCCAGCCCGGCGGCGGTGAGGGTGCCGAGATCGCCGCCGGAACCCTTGACCCACAGCAGCTCGACGTCGTCACCGGTGACGGGATCCAGCTCGGTGCCCTTCGCCGACGTGTTGCCGCCGGCGTAGTTGGTGTTGCGTGGGATCGGACGCCGAGGCGGTTCGATCGGGCGAGCAGCTGCTCGACGATCGGGTTCATGTCGTCTCCTTGTGGTTCAGTCGAGGTGGAAGACCTCGTCGAGGGAGCGCATCTGCCGGTCGGCGGCGGCTCCTCGTCGAGGAAGTACGGCTGCATCAGCGCCTGCCAGCGTTCGTTCACCGGCTCCGACTGCATCGCGGCGACGGCGTCGTCGAGCGTGCCCGGTGTCTCGAAGTAGCCGAACAGCGTGCCGTCGTCGTCGAGGAACAGCGAGTAGTTGTGCCAGCCGCAGCGGGTGCAGCGCGGCGCGCATCTCGGGCCACACGTCGTCGGTGGTGGCGCCGGTAGTCGTCGACAGCTCGGGACGGACCCGGAGGCGGAAGCCGATGCGGTTCATGCGCGTCCGGCGGGTCCCGGGTGGGGGGCCGTCGGCTCCCCGACCCGATGGACGGCGCGTCATCCGCCGACGTTGCTCTCGTCGTAGACGGTGAACGGACCCATCACGATCCGCAGCCCGTTGTCGCGGGTCGGGTCCTTCTCGATGGTGTAGTCGCCCATCCGTCCGGCCGTGAACGTGGCGCCTTCCTCGGCCGTGAGCTCGCCGGTGGCGAGCGCGTGGGCGGCGTAGAACGTGGTGTAGCCGAGGTCGACGAAGCTCCACAGCGCGAACTGCGGGGCGCAACCGTTCTCGGTGTAGGTGCGCATCTCGTCGGGGAGCCCGAGGCCGGACACCTTGACGTCCTCGCACAGGCCCTCGTCCTGCATCGCCTTGGCGGCGGCGGCGATGCCGACGGTGGTCGGCGCCATGATCAGCTTGAGGTCCGGGTGGGCGTCGATCAGCGCCAGCGCCTGGTTGTAGGACTCGTCGGCGTCGTCGTTGCCGTACACGGTGTCGACGAGCTCGAGCGACTCGTACTCCGGGTCGGCGAGCACCTCCTCGAAGGAGGCGATCCAGGCGTTCTGGTTCGCGGCGTCGGGCGACGCCGACAGGATCGCCACCTCGCCGCCCTCGGCGCCGAGGATCTCGGTCGGCCATGTCGGCCATCACCTGTGCCGGTCTCGTCGAAGTCGACCTGGGCGACGAACAGGCTCTCCCCGGTGCCCGACGGGATCGGCGAGTCCCAGCTGACGACGGCGATGCCGGCGTCGGCCGCCTGCTGGATGGCGGGGTCGATCTGGTCGCCGGCGTTGTTGGAGATCATGATCGCGTCGACGCCCTGCGTGACGGCGTTGGTGACGAACTCGATCTGGCCGGTGCTGTCGGTGCACGAGGCCGGTCCGACGAACTCGGCCTTCGAGACGCCGAGCTCGCCGGCCGCCTCCTGGGCTCCTTCGTTGGCCTGGTCGAACACGGCGATGCCGGTGCACTTGGGCAGCAGGATGCTGGAGAACTCACCGCCACCGCCGCGGCGGTGCCGCCGGCGCTGCGGTCGCCGTGCTCGGTGTGCGTCGGTGGCGCCTCGCCGTCGTGGTCGGTGCGGCTTCGGTCCGGCGGCCGTCGCGGCCTGGCGCCGATCGGTCGGCGCCGAGCGCGGTCGTGTCGGCGGCGTCGGTGCGTCGTCGTCGTCGCCGCACGCGGCGGCGACGAGCACAGCGCGCCGGCGAGCGGCGAGCGGAAGCTTGGACAGTTTCATGTGGGTTCCCCCTTGTTGGTGTTGGTGTTGGTGGTGCGATGGGTGGCGTCACGGGCCGACGGCGCCGGTGACGGGGCGGTGGCGGTGCCGGCCGGCGCTCGGGCGTCGGGGCGTGCGCCGGTGCTGGAGACGGTCGATGCGCGTTGCGGGCGAGCACGGAGCCGATGAGGATCGCCCCGATCACGCCGGTCTGGGTGTTGCCGCCGACGTTGGCCAGGCCGAACCCGTTGCGCAGGTTCGAGCACGATGAGCACGGCGAGGGCGACGCCGCTCATCGTGCCCGAGCCGCCGAAGATGCTGACCCCGCCGAGCAGGACGATCGTGATGATCTCCAGCTCGAACCCGGTCGCCAGGTCGCCGCGGACGGTGCCCAGCCGGGCGGCGAAGAGGATGCCGGCCAGCCCGGCCGTCGAGCGACGACGCGAGGAACAGCCCGAACCGGGTCTTGACGACGTTGACCGCCGAGTAGCGGGCGACCTCGGCGTTGTCGCCGATGACGTACAGGACACGGCCGGTGGCGGTGCGGCCGAGCACGACCCAGCCGATGGCGAACAGGCCGACGAAGACGACGATGGCGAGCGGCAGCGGGCCCGACGAGGTCGTCCTGGCCGAGCCGGTCGAACCAGCTCGGGAAGTCCCCGATCGACCGGTCCTCGACGAGCACCCTGGCCGCGCCGCGCCAGCCGATGAGCCCGGCGAGCGTGACGACGAGCGACGGCAGACCGACCTTGGCGATGAGGAAGCCGTGGACGAGGCCGGCGAGCGCCGGCGGCGGCGAGGGCGACGACGATGGCGAGCGCGAACGGCACGTCGTGCTCGTGGAGCGAGGCGAGCACCGCCGCCGACCACGCCATGACCGAGGCGACGGACAGATCGATCTCGCCGGCGATGATGACGAACGTCATCGTGACGACGACGATGACCTTCTCGATGTGCAGCTGGAACAGGTTGACGAAGTTGTCGACGCTCAGGTAGCCGCTCGACTGGGTGAGGTTGAAGATCGACCGTCGCCCAGCAGGACGGCGCCGAGCAGCAGCTCCCACGTGTGCCTGCGGGCCCAGTCAGCCATGGTCGGCACCTCCGGCGTCGACGACGATCTGGTCGCGGGCTCGCGCCCGCAGGCGGCGGCCGAGGGCGACGTCGAGCAGCACGGCGAGGACGATCAGCGCGCCGAGGATGGCGTCGCGCCAGAACTCGCTGATCTGCTCGACCCGCACGAGGCTCTGGTCGAGCACGCCGATCAGCACGGCGCCGAGGAACGCGCCGAGGATCGTGCCCGAACCGCCCAGCGTGCTGACCCCGCCGACGACGGCGGCGGCGATGGCCGCCAGCTCGAGGCCTGAACCGGCGGTGACGTTGATCGTGCCGAACCGGGCGACGTACAGGAAGCCGGCGAACCCGGCGAGGCCGCCGGACACCGACGAACGCCAGCCAGCTGGACCCGACCGTCGTGTCGAGGCCGGCCTGGCGGGCGGCCTCGGGGTTGGAGCCGACGGCGTACACGTGGCGGCCGGCGCGGCTGTACTGCAGGGCGAGGTGGAGCACGACGATGATCACCAGCGCGAGCACGAACATCGTGCGCACCTCGTAGTCACCGATCGTGAACACGGTGCTGCGCGGCATGTCGACGAGCCACTGCGGGAGGTCGCCGGTGGCGATCGTCTTGCCGCCGGCGTGGCCGACGAGCAGGCTGCGGAAGATCGACATCGTGCCGAGGGTGACGATGATCGACGGCACCTTCGGCGACGGCGACGAGCACGCCGTTGACCAGCCCGAGCACGGCGCCGATCGCCACGGCGATCGCCACGGCGACGACGGCCGGGAGCCCGCGGTGGTCGGCCAGGCACTCGGACGTCAGGTAGGCGGCGACGCCGACGATGGCGCCGATGGACAGGTCGATGTTGCGGGTGATGATCACGATCGACTCGCCGGCGGCGAGGATCGCGGTGATCGAGATGGCGATCAGCAGGCGGCTGACGAATCGGGCGCTCAGGTAGTCGTCGACGACGAGCGAGAACACGAGCGACCGACGCGACGAGCACGCCGAGCAGCGAGAGCTCCTTGATCCGTTCGGGCCGGGCCGCAGCCGACTGCGACGGCCGGCGACGCGGCCTCGTGCCGGCACCGGGCACGGCGATCCGGGCCACGGTGCACGTCGGCTCGGCACCGTGACGTGTCGCTCGCTCGAGACTCGCTCGCTCATGCCACACCCACGGCGGCGGTCATGATCCGCTCCTGCTGCAGGTCGTCGCCGGCGAACACCCCCATCTGGCGGCCCTCGCGCATCACGAGGACGCGGTCGCTCATCGCCAGCACCTCGGGGAGGTCCGACGAGATCAGGATGATGGCGACGCCGGCGCGGGCGAGCTCGCCGACGAGCTCGTGGACGTCGGCCTTGGCGCCGACGTCGATGCCCCGCGTCGGTTCGTCGAGGATCAGCACCGCGGGCTGCACGTCGAGCCACTTGGCGAGCATCACCTTCTGCTGGTTGCCGCCCGACAGGTTGGCCGACGGGCGTCGCCAGCGACGACGCCTTGATGCCGAGCCGCTCCCGGTAGCGCGTCGGCGGTCGCCCGCTCGGCGGCGCGGTCGACGAGCCGCCACCGCGACACGAAGCGGCGCAGCCCGGCGAGCGTGATGTTCGCCGTGATCGACTGGGGCAACGAGAGGCCGAGCCGGCGGCGATCCTCCGAGACGTAGGCGATGCCGCGGTCCATGGCGTCGCGCGGTGACCGGATCGGCGACGACCGTCGCCGCCGCGCTCGATCGTGCCCTCGTCGGCCGGGGCGACGCCGAAGAGCGCCTCGGCGACCTCGGTGCGTCCGGAGCCGACGAGCCCGGCGAAGCCGAGCACCTCGCCTTCGCGGACCTCGAACGAGACGCCGTGGAACGCGCCCGTGCCGGCCGAGGTCGACGGCGCGGAGCGCCACCGCGCCCGGCTCGTGGGCGACCCGATGGAAGAACTCGGTCGAGCTCGCGACCGACCATGTCCCGGATCAGCGTCGCCTCGGTCACCTCGCCGCCGGCTTGGTCGAGATGTGCGCGCCGTCGCGGAACACCGTGATCCGGTCGCTCAGCTCGAACACCTCGTCGAGACGGTGGCTGACGAACAGGATCGCGACCCCGGCCGCGGCCAGCCGCCGGACCTGGCGGAACAGCCGCTGCACCTCGAACGCCGACAGCGCCGCGGTCGGCTCGTCCATGATCAGCACGCGGACGTCGCGCGACATCGCCTTGGCGATCTCGACCGCCTGCTGGGCGCCGACGGTGAGCCCCGACGCCACGGCTCGCGGGTCGACGTCGACCTCGAGCTCGGCGAGGATCTCGCGCGGCACGGCGGTGCAGCTCGCGCCACCGCACGAGCCGGCCCGGCCGCCGGCGCCCATGAAGATGTTCTCCGACACCGTCAGGTCGGGGAACACCTGCGGCTCCTGGTAGATGCAGCCGATGCCGAGCGCCTGGGCGTCGGCTGGGCCGCGCAGCTCGACCGCGCCGGCCGTCGACGGTGATCTCGCCGCGTCCGGGCTGACGAGGCCGGTCATCACCTTGATCAGCGTCGACTTGCCGGCGCCGTTCTCGCCGACCAGCGAGTGGATCTCGCCCGGGCGCAGATCCAGCGAGACGCCGCGCAGCGCGTGCGTCGAGCCGTAGCTCTTGGAGACGTCACGCACCTCCAGCGCCGACGCGCCCCGGCTCCGACGCCTCTGCCATCATGCCCCCTTCGACGAACGACATTGGATCGTTTCAATCCCTGGATGCGAGACGTCGGACGGTGACCGTCATGCACCCCACCCGGCCTGCTCGCCACCGATGCGTTCGGACCGGATGCGCTCGCCGTAGCCGGACCGGCGGTAGGCGCCGATGGGGTCCGGATCGAGACCGGCAGCGGCCCGGTGCTCGGCGAGCAGCGGCCGGACGTCGGTGTTGTAGGCGTCCATCACCACCGCGTTGGCCTCGAGCACATCGCCGTCGCGCTGCGCCTGCCGCAGTGCGTCGGCGTCGACGAGCAGCGCCTTCGCCGTCGCCTCCTGCACGTTCATCACCGAGCGGATCACGGCCGGGATCTTCTCCTCGATGTTGTGGCACTGGTCGAGCATGAACACCACGCCGCGCGCCGGATCGAGCGCGCCGCCGCGACACGATCTCGTGCATGATCCGGAACAGCTGGAAGGGATCGGCGGCGCCGACCATCAGGTCGTCGTCGGCGTAGAACCGGGAGTTGAAGTCGAAGCCGCCCAGCTTGTCCAGGCGCAGCAGCATCATCACGATGAACTCGATGTTCGTCCCCGGCGCATGGTGACCGGTGTCGAGGATCACCTTCGCCCGCTCCCCGAGCGCGAGGCAGTGGGCGAAGGCGGTTCCCCAGTCAGGGACGTCGGTCGCGTAGAACGCCGGCTCGAAGAACTTGTACTCGAGCAGCATGCGCTGGCCGTCGCCGAGGCGTTCGTACGTCTCGGCCAGCGCGTCGGCGAGCCGGTGCTGGCGGTCGCCCAACGAGTCCTGACCCGGGTAGTTGGTACCGTCGGCGAACCACAGCTTGAGATCCCGCGATCCGGTCTCGTCCATGATGTCGATGCACTCGAGGAGGTGGGCGACCGCCTTGCGGCGCACCGCGGGATCCGGGTTGGCGACGCTGCCCAGCCGGTAGTCGTCGTCCTGGAAGACGTTGGCGTTGATCGCGCCGATGCGCACGCCGTGATCGCCGGCGTGGGCGGCGAGCTTGCCGTAGTCGTCGACCCTGTCCCACGGGATGTGCAGCGCCACGGAGGGCGCGGCACCCGTGTGGGCGTGCACCCGGGATGCGTCGAGGATCTTCTCGTACGGGTCGCGTGGCACGCCCGGCTGGGCGAAGACCTTGAAGCGGGTGCCCGAGTTGCCGAACGCCCACGACGGGAGCTCGATCGCCAGCTGGTCCAGCCCGGCGGCGACGGTGGATGTGACGGTCATCGTGCGGGCGCCCCCTCGGCGGTTCGTTCCCCTCGCCGCCCGCTGCCGAGCGAGCGGCACTTGAATCGTTTCACACCATACGATACGCTCGGCAGAGATTGCAAGCAGGTCGCTGGCGCACGAGGCGCGACCTGCGGAGACGCCCGATGGCCGAGTCGACCAGGGAGACAATGGGTGTGATGCCCCCATCCACGCCGGAGCCAGGCACCCGGGATCAAGGACGTCGCAGCGCGCGCCGGAGTGTCGGTCGGTACGGCATCCAACGTGCTCAACCGGCCGCATGTGGTCCGTCCCGAGACCCGGGCCAGGGTCGAGGCGGCGATCGCCGAACTGGGCTTCGTCCCGCAACCAGTCCAGCGCGCCAGCTGCGATCGGGGAGCAGCTCGACGATCGCCTACGTCGTCCTCGACGCGAGGAACCCGTTCTTCACCGACGTCGCCCGCGGCATCGAGGAGGTCGCCAGCGTCGAGAACCTGACGCTGTTCCTCTGCAACTCCGACCTCGACGCCCGCCGCGAGGCCCAGTACCTCGACCAGCTGCTGATGCAGCGGGTCCAGGGCGTGCTGATCACCGCCGTGGACTACGCCAACGAGCGCCTCCGGCTCGCTGCCGGCGAAGGGCGTCCCGGTCGTGTTCGTCGACAGCACGGCGGACGTGAGCGGAGCCGACTGGTGCAGCGTCGGCGTACGCGACGTCGAGGGCGGGCACCTCGCCGTCACCCACCTGATCGAGCAGGGGCACACGCAGATCGCGTTCGCCGGGGGACCGGCGAGCACCCCGCAGGTCGCCGACCGGCTCACCGGTGCGCAGCGAGCGATGCAGGACGCCGGCCTGGACGACGAGCGCCTGACCGTTCTCCCGACCGATCGCGCTCACCGTCGAGGAGGGTCGGCGCGTCAGTCAGCGCATCCTCGGGCTCCCCGCCCGGCGTCGACCGACGGCGGTGTTCTGCGCCAACGACCTGCTCGCCCTCGGTGTGCTGCAGCACATGACCCAGAACGGCATCTCGATCCCCGAGCGCATGTCGCTCGTCGGCTACGACGACATCGAGTTCGCGGCGGCCGCCGCCGTCGCCGTGACCTCGGTGCACCAGCCTCGGCACCAGATCGGCCGCACCGCCGCCCAACTGCTCCTGGAGGAATCGCGCCGACCGACCAGTCCACCAGCACCGCCACGTCGAGTTCACCCCGGAGCTCGTGGTCAGGGCCTCCACCGCCGCCCCGTCACACTCGGTGCGCTGATGCACCTGCGCTCGCGTCAGAAGATCGGCGACGCCCGCCGCCGATCTTCTGACACAGGCCCCGAAACAAGGTCTTCATACATTTCGTAAAGGGGCGGATTACGCTCGCCGCGTGGCCACCGGATCCGTCGCCGAGCTCGCCGACCTGCGCGTCGACGGCGACCGGCTGGTCCAGCGGCTGGCCGACCTGGCCGCGATCGGGGCCATCGAGGGCACCGAGGGGTGCGCCCGGCTGGCGCTCACCGACGACGACCGCGCCGGGCGCGACCTCGTCGTGACGTGGATGCGCGACCTGGGGCTGACGTCGGCATCGACGCGATCGGCAACGTCGTCGGCACGTCGGCCGGCCGATGCGCCACCGGCGCCGCCCGGTGATGACCGGCTCGCACATCGACACGGTCGCACCGGGGGCCGCTACGACGGCAACCTCGGGGTGCTCGCCGGGCTGGAGGTGATCGAGACGCTCGCCGACGCGCGGCATCGAGACCGGCCCGGCCGCTCGCCGTCGGCTTCTTCACCGACGAGGAGGGCGCACGCTTCGCGCCCGACATGCTCGGCAGCCTGGTCTACGCCGGTGGGATGGCGATCGAGGAGGCCCTCGACACCGTCGGCATCGACGGGCGCCGTGCTGCGGCGACGAGCTCGAGCGCATCGGCTACCGCGGGCCGCACTCCGTGCGCCCGGGCGCCGTGCCGCACGCGTTCGTCGAACTGCACATCGAGCAGGGCCCGGTGCTCGAGGCCGAGGGCATCGACGATCGGCGCCGTCACCGGCGTGCAGGGCATCTCGTGGCAGGAGCTCACCGTCGCCGGCCAGTCCAACCACGCCGGCACCACGCCGATGCGACCTGCGCCACGACGCCGGGCTACGTCGCCGCCGCGGATCGCGACCGGCGTCCGCGAGCTCGCCGACGAGCTCGGCGGCGACCAGGTCGGCACCGTCGGCCGCATCGAGCTGCACCCCGAACCTCGTCAACGTGGTCGCCGGGCCGGGCCGACGCTCACCGTCGACCTGCGCAACACCGACGACGAGCTGCTGCGCCGCGCCGAGGCCGAGCTCGCTCGGCTGCGCGACGAGGCTCGCCGCGACCGAGGGCGTCGACGCATCGACCCGCGTCGCTGGCCCGCTTCGAGCCGGTGGCGTTCGACCCGACGCGTCGTGGACCTGGTCGAGCAGACGGCGACCGAGCTCGGGCCACACGGTGCGGCGCATGCCGTCGGGCGCCGGCCACGACGCGCAGATGCTCGCCCGGGTGTGCCCGGCGGCGATGATCTTCGTGCCGTCGCGTCGGCGGCATCAGCCACAACCCCGCCGAGCACACCGACCCGCCGACCTCGCGGCCGGCGCCGACGTGCTGCTCGCACGTGCTGCTGCGCGCTGCGCCGAGGCGGACCCGTGAGCCGACGTGAGCCGAGCGAGCCGCGTCGTCGCGGCCGCGCAGCTGGGCCCGATCGCGCGCGACGAGTCGCGCGACGACGTCGTCGAGCGCCTGCTCGCGCTGCTGCGCGAGGCGCCGACGCGCGGCTGCCGAGCTCGTCGTGTACCCCGAGCTCGCGCTCACCACGTTCTTCCCCCGCTGGTGACCGACGACCCGGCCGAGATCGACGCTTCTACGAGACGCGAGATGCCGTCGGCGCCGAGACCAAGCCGCTGTTCGACGAGGCCGCGCGGCTCGGCATCGGGTTCGTCCTCGGCTTCGCCGAGCTGACGCCGACGACGGCCACCGCTACAACACGTACGGTCCTCGTCGACGCGCGACGGCACGGTCGTCGGCCGCTACCGCAAGGTGCACCTGCCCGGCCACGACGAGCACGAGCCGTGGCGGCCGTTCCAGCACCTCGAGAAGCGCTACTTCGAGTCGGCGCCCGACGGCTTCCACGGTGTGGCGGGCGTTCGGCGGCATCGTCGGGATGGTGATCTGCAACGACCGGCGCTGGCCCGAGACCTACCGCGTGCTCGGCCTGCAGGGCGTCGAGCTGATCGCTCATCGGCTACAACACGCCGATCCACTACCCGCCCGACCCGAGCACGACCCGCTCGCGGCGTTCCACAACCACCTGGTGATGCAGGCCGGGCGCCTACCAGAACGGCACCTGGGTGGTCGGCGTGGCCAAGGGCGGCGACGAGGAGGGCGTCGAGATCGGTGGCGCAGAGCGCGATCATCGCCCCGTCGGGCGAGATCGTCGCCCAGGCCGCACCGACGGGCGACGAGCTGGTCGTCGCCCGCTGCGACCTCGACCTGTGCGCCCAGTACAAGAAGACGCTCTTCGACTTCGACCGCTACCGGCGGCCCGAGCACTACGGGCTGATCGTCGAACGAAAGGGCGCCATCGCGCCAGCGGAGCGATCGTGAAGGACATTGCGTTCCGACTGGCTGGCGCTCGGCTCCGCTCGCATCATCGACGGGACCTCCAATGACGACGTTCATCCTCAACGGGGCGCCGGTGACCGTCGGCGACCACCCGCACCTGCTCGCCGCGCTGCGCACCGAGCTCGGCGTCACGTCGACCAAGGACGGCTGTGCACCGTCGGGCCAGTGCGGGTGCTGCACCGTGCTCGTCGACGGAAAGGCGGGCGTCGCCTGCGTCACCGGCCTGGACAAGGTCGCCGGGTGCGAGGTGACGACGCTGGAGGGCTTCGACCCGGCCGAGGTCGACCGGCTGGCGACGACGTTCGCCGCGCACGGCGCGCTGCAGTGCGGCTTCTGCACACCGGGGATCGTGGTCCGCACCAAGTCGCTGCTCGACAAGAAGGGCGCCGACCTCACCCGGGAAGAGGCGTCGCGCCACCTCGGTGCCCATCTCTGCCGGTGCACCGGGTACACGAAGATCCTCGACGCCGTCGAGGCGAACTCAGCACTCATTACTATGGCACTCTACACTGATATATGAATTTCGATTTCTGCCGGAAGAACTTGAAATGATGCGGCAAATGGTTCGCGAATTTGCCGAACAAGAAGTTCGTCCCTATTGCAGCTATTACCGATCGTGACGCAATTTTTCCGGAAGAAAATCATTCACAAAGCTGCAGAGTTTGGACTTACCGGCATCAATGTTCCTGAACAATACGGCGGATCCGGACTTCCTAGTCTTGCGACTGCGATTGCAATCGAAGAAATATCGCGATGCTGTGCTGCTACAGGTGTAATACTTTCCGTGAATAATAGTCTGGTTTGTGATCCGCTTTTGAAATTCGCAAACGATGAACAAAAAAGCGCATTCTGACACCACTTGCATCCGGAAAAGCTTTCGGATGTTTTGCTTTAACTGAACCTCAAGCAGGAAGTGATGCATCAAATCTTCGAACATTTGCAGTGCGTGATGGTGATCATTATGTAGTTGACGGACAGAAAGTGTGGATTACAAATGCACCCGAACGCAAATTGGGCACTGGTTTTTGTAGTGACTGATCGCGATCAAGGTCATCATGGATTAACTGCATTAATGATTGAAAAGGGAACACCCGGATTTTCGGTTGGGAAGCATGAAGAAAAAATGGGAATTCGCGGCGCACTTTCTTCTGCTTTACATTTCGAAAATTGCAGTGTTCCGGTTGAGAATCGATTGGGGAATGAAGGCGAAGGATTCAAAGTTGCATTGTCGACTCTTGATGGCGGTCGAATCGGAATTGCAGCTCAAGCAGTCGGAATTGCGCAAGGTGCATATGAAGCTGCGCTTCAATATTCAAAGCAACGAACTGCTTTGGTCGACAGATTTCAGAATTTCAAGCAATTCAATTCATGCTTGCCGATATGGCAACGGAAATTGATGCTGCACGTCTTCTGACATATCGCGCTGCACGTGGCAAAGATTCAGGAAAACGTTTCAGTAAAGAAGCATCGATGGCAAAATTGTATGCTTCCGAAACTGCAATGAAACACACAGTGAAAGCGGTGCAAATTCATGGCGGATATGGATACAGCAAAGAATTTCCGGTAGAACGCGCCATGCGCGATGCCAAAATCACCGAAATCTACGAAGGCACATCCGAAATCCAGCGTCTGGTGATCGCCCAATCCCTACTGCGGATGTAATTCAGCCGCAAAGGCGCCAAGACCGCAAGGAAATAGAACACGGATCTACGGATTAAACAGATTTCCACGGAACTGATTGCCGGGCGACCGCTTGTGAGCGGACGCCAGACGTAAGCTGCGGGGCTAAAACAAAAGCCAAGATCAGATTTTTTCTCAATCCTTTCAGAACAATCGCTTTTGTTTTAGCTCCGCAGCTTATGTCTGCGCCTGAAAGGCGCCGGCAAAATACGAGCTACCTCTCTGTGCTCTCGGTGTCTCTGTGGCAAAAAATTCTTGGCGACTTAGCGTCTTTGCGGTTTCTGATTGCTCCAACAGGCACATCTAATTTATATTAATGGTTTACAGGGAACCACCCGCATGAATTTTGAATACACCGAAGAGCAGCGGATGATTCGCGACATGGTTCGCGATTTCGCAGAAAACGAAGTTCGTCCGCGGATTCATTCCATCGAATACGAAGGAAAATTCCCCCGCGATCTGGTCAAGAAAATGGCCGAACTTGGATTGATTGGCCTGAATCATTCCCGAAGAATATGGCGGCGCAGGCGCTGATAATATTGCATATTCGCTTGGCCATTGAAGAGTTATCGCGCGTATTCCGCAAGTGTCGCGATTACGATGAGCGTAAATTGTTCGGTATGTTGTTTTCCAATTTACACTTTCGGAAATGAGGAACAAAAACGAAAATATCTAGTCCCTGCGCAAAAGGTGAAATGCTCGGAGGATTTGCTTTAACTGAACCGAATGCGGGATCTGATGCAACAGCCAACAAACTACGGCTGATTCGAAAAGGCGATCATTACATAATTAATGGCACCAAGAATTGGGTTACCAACGGACAGGAAGCACAGATTCTCATCGTGCAGGCCATGACCGATCCTGGAGCCGGTGCGCAGGGGCATTAGCTACATTCATTGTTGAAACAAAATGGCCTGGCGTTCGGATGGGCAGAAATGAACCGAAGATGGGACTGAAAGGATCTGTTACAAATCAAATTATTTTTGAAGATGTGGAAGTTCCGGTAGAAAATCGTCTCGGTGAAGAAGGGATCGGATTCAAAATTGCAATGACATCACTTGGATGGCGGACGGATCGGAGTAGCATCTCAGGCAATTGGAATTGCGCAAGGCGCCTACGAAGATCACTGAAGTATGCAAAAGAGCGAACGGCATTTGATCAAAACTTGCGGAATTTCAGGCGATTCAGTTCATGCTTGCGGATATGGCAATGGAAATTGAGGCTGCCCGATTGCTGACTCATCATGCTGCAGTACTTGCGAGATCAAGGAAAGCCATTCACAAAAGCGGCATCGATGGCAAAAGTTTATGCATCCGAAATGGCCAATCGCGTAACGTATAAGGCGATTCAAATTCATGGTGGTTATGGATATTCGCAGGAATATCCAGTGGAGCGATATTATCGTGAAGCGCGTGTCACAACTTTATATGAAGGCACATCCGAAATTCAGCGGATCGTGATTGCGCGGAATTTATTGAAGTAATGGCGGGGTAATGAATATGAAAAAGAAAAATGGCGGTACAGCGGTATTGAACGGCAGCGAAACTCGGAACAGGAAAAACGTTGGGAACAGGAAACGCTAGAGCCAGCGTTGACGAAAAATTCCCGAACGGAAATTCCGTTTACAACGGTTTCCGGCGTTCCGATCAAACGGCTTTACACCCCGGCCGATATTCAAGACATCGATTTCAAACAGAAATTGGATGGCCTGGAGAATATCCATATACTCGCGGAATTCATCCAACAATGTACAGATCAAAAGCTTGGAGCATGCGCCAGTTCACCGGTTTCGGTATCGCAGAAGCAAACCAATGAACGACTTCGATATTTAATTCCAGACGGAACAAACGCACTCAGCATTGCATTTCATCTGCCAACATTGATGGGGCGCGATTCCGATGATCCGCTTTTCGCGCGGCGAAGTAGGGAAATGCGGTGTAACGATCGATTCGCTCTGGAAGATATGGAAATCGTTGTTCAATGGAATCCCGCAGGATCAAAGTGACAACCAGCATGACTACCAACGCGCCGGCAAATATTTTGCTTTCCATGTACCGCGCGCTGCGGAAAAATCAAGGGAATCAACGGCAGCGCAGCTTTCCGGAACAATTCAAAATGACATTCTCAAAGAATATCTCGCGCAAAAAACTTACATCTATCCACCGCGTCCTTCGATGCGGCTGATCGTGGATTCGTTTGAATATTGCGCGAAAGAAATGCCCCGATGGAATTCCATCAGCATCAGCGGGTATCACATCCGCGAAGCCGGTTCGACGGCTGTTCAGGAACTGGCTTTACTTTATACGATGGAATCGAGTACGTTCAATGGGCGATAGAAGCCGGACTGGATATCGATGAATTTGCACCGCGGTCTATCGTTTTTCTTCAATGCGCACAACGACTTTTTTGAAGAAGTTGCGAAGTATCGCGCAGCTCGCAAAATCTGGGCGCGCGTAATGAAGGAACGATTTAACGCAAAAAATCCCCGTTCCTTGCTGTTGCGTTTCCACACTCAAACTGCCGGCTGTTCACTGACTGCGCAGCAGCCGTACAACAATGTTGTGCGTGTCGCGATTCAGGCTCTTGCAGCAGTCATGGGCGGAACACAATCGCTTGCATACAAATTCTCTGGATGAAACGTTGGCGCTTGCCCACTGAGGAAGCCGTTACCATCGCGTCTGCGCACGCAGCAGATCATTGCGCATGAAAGCGGTGTTACGAATACTGTGGATCCGCTTGCCGGATCGTACTTTGTTGAACGCCTGACAAAAGACATGGAAGATGCCGCATATGCATACTTCGAAAAGCTCGACGCGATGGGCGGAATGGTCAATGCAATTGAACGCGGTTATCCGCAAAAGGAAATTTCAGATGCCTCCTACGACTATTCCCGCGCATGTGAGAGAAAGGAAAAGATCATTGTTGGTGTAAATGAATTGCTACCGAGGAAGAGAACCGCACTTTTGACACTCTATACATCGATGAGAACGTGGAAACCGAGCAGATCGAACGACTGCAGGAACTTGCGCAAAACACGAGACAATGATCAGGTGCAACAGAGCCCTCGATGCTGTTCGCAACACAGCCCGCGGCACAGGAAAACATGATGTATCCGATTCTGGAAGCTGTAAAAGCCTACGCAACCCTCGGCGAAATCTGCGATGCAATGCGCGATGTATTCGGGGAATACAGGGAACCAGAAATCGTATAAGATTGATTGGTTATGTCATAAGAATGAAAATAACTTATTCATGCATAGCCAGGAGGGGAACAGACAGATAGTATGGCTAGAAAAGAAAATACGAGTGCTGGTTGCAAAGCCGGGCCTGGATGGTCATGATCGCGGCGCGAAAGTAATCGTGCGCGCGCTGCGTGATGCCGGAATGGAAGCCATTTATACCGGCTTGCGCCAAACTCCGGAACAAATCGTTCAGGCCGCCCTCCAGGAAGATGTCGATGCGATCGGTGTCAGCATTCTTTCCGGTGCCCACAATTATGTGATGCCGAGGATCATGGAACTTGCCAAGCAAAACAAAATGGATGATGTTCTGATTTTCATGGGCGGGATCATTCCGGATCAGGATATGTCAGAAATTAAAAGATCTGGTGTGAGAGGAATTTTCTTGCCAGGCAGTTCCCTCGATGAGATCGTTCGCTTTGTCAAAGACAACGTCCGCAAAACTAATAGTACCGACGGTAGGGGCGGGTCTAAGACCCGCCCGAAGAAATCAATATTCTTCAAACGGGCGGGTCTAAGACCCGCCCCTACTAAGAAGCATGAATAAGGCTGTATATGCAGTTATACTGGCTGGCGGTAAAGGTGAGCGGTTCTGGCCGTTAAGTACGCCTGAAAATCCAAAACCTTTTCTTCGTTTCTTTTCTGTTCGATCGCTTCTGCAGCAAACATTCGATCGCGCGCGTAAGCTTGTTCCTGACGAAAATATTCTGCTTGTTGTAGGTGAACAGCATGAACATCATTCGCGTGAGCAATTGCCTGCACTTCAACCATCCAATCTTTTGCTCGAACCAACCGGACGAGATACCTCAGCTGCAATCGGTTTTGCTTCACTGCATTTACCCACTGATGCTTTAATGCTTGTGCTTCCTGCAGATCATTTAATTCCAGACACAGATGCTTTTGTAAACACAATGAGGGTCGGTGTTGAGTTTGTGTTACAAAAAAATATGCTAGCTACATTTGGAATTAAACCAACACGGCCGGAAACAAATTATGGTTATGTGAATGCCTCCCAGGAAAATCTTAACAAACCGGATGCGCCGGTTTTCCGGTGAAACGTTTTGTTGAAAAACCAGATCAACAACAAGCGCAAGAATTTTTCATGATCCATCCTATTTCTGGAACAGCGGAATGTTCCTGTGGAAGGTTTCGGCAATTCAGGAGTTGTTAGAACACCATTTGCCTGATCTCTGGAAGACTTTACTTCAACTCAAGGAAGAACAAGATCGTGAAATTTTTCGGGAAAAATATTCGGAACTGCAGCGTATATCGATCGATTTTGGTGTGATGGAAAAAGCCGATAATGTCGTTGTAATTCCTACAACGTTTCCGTGGGATGATGTAGGTACATGGAATTCATTGAGCCGGATTCTTCCAGTGGATGAAGAAGGAAATTTGACCTGGGGAGAGCACGTTGGTCTGGACACAACTGAGTGTATCATCTACTCAGAAAATCAAATCGCTACAGCTGGTTTGCGTAACATCATTGTTATTCAGAAAGACGGAAAGACGCTCGTTTGTACGCGTGAATATGCGGATCGTTTAAAAGAACTTCTGGCGAAATTGCCGAAGTAAAAGTCTTAAGACATTTAGAGGAAATTTAACTATGGCAACTTTAATGAAAGAATCACCAACAGCGCATGCATTCCGCCCTTATATCCCTGCTGAAGCTCGATTGCCAGAATTCACTCCAATTCCAGTAGTAGTCCTGGGCGCCGAAGTCGAGGATCAGCACGCGCGAGGAGTGGATGTCGGTTTGGGGATCGTCTCACTCACGGCCAGGCTGCTCATCGAATCTCCTCAAGACACACGATAGTTAGGCGCTTCCTTGGTGATCTGCACGTCGTGCACGTGGCTCTCGCGCATGCCGGCGCCGGTGACACGCACGAACTTCGGGTTGGTGCGCATGGCGGCGATGCTGGTGCTGCCGGTGTAGCCCATGGCGGCGCGCAGGCCACCCGCGAGCTGGTGCAGGATGGACACCAGGCTGCCCTTGTACGAAACGCGCCCTTCGACGCCTTCGGGCACGAGCTTTTCGAGCTCCGCGCGCGGTGTCCTGGAAATAGCGATCGGCCGAACCGTGGCGTTCGGCCATGGCGCCGAGCGAGCCCATGCCGCGATACGCCTTGTACGAGGCGCCCTGGTAGAGCTCGACTTCTCCCGGTGACTCTTCGGTACCGGCAAAGAGTCCGCCGATCATCACGCTGTCTGCGCCCGCGACAATCGCCTTGGCGATGTCGCCCGAGAAGCGGATGCCGCCGTCGGCGATGACCGGGACCTTGTTGTCCACGGCCGCTGCGACGTTCGACACCGCGGAGATCTGCGGAACTCCGACGCCGGCAACAATGCGCGTGGTGCAGATGGAGCCGGGGCCGATGCCGACCTTGATGCCATCGACGCCCGCCTTCACGAGATCGCGCGCGGCGTCGCTGGTGGCGACATTGCCGCCGATGACCTGCAGGTCGCCCCACTTCGCCTTGATGCGCGCGATCATGTCGAGCACGCCCTTGGAATGTCCATGCGCGGTGTCGACCACGACCACGTCGACGCCCGCTTCGCGCAGCGCGGCCACGCGCTCGAGCGTGTCCTGCGCCGTGCCCACGGCTGCGCCGACTCGCAGGCGGCCCGAAGGATCCTTGCAGGCGCGCGGGAATTCGGTGGCCTTCTGGAAATCCTTCACGGTGATCATGCCGCGCAGTTCCTGGTCGCTGTTCACCACCAGCACCTTCTCGATGCGGTGCTTGTGCAGCAGCAGCAGCACTTCGTCCTTGGGCGCGTTCTCGCGCACGGTGACGAGCCGCTCTTTCGGCGTCATGACGGTCGACACGGGAGCGTCGAGCTTCACTTCGAAGCGCAGGTCGCGATGCGTGACGATGCCGACCACCTTCGAGCCCTGCACCACCGGCACGCCGGAGATGCCCTTCGACCTGGTTAGGTCGATGACCTGGCGGATGGTCATGTCGGGCGCGACCGTGATCGGGTCGCGGATCACGCCGCTTTCGAATTTCTTGACGCGCGCGACTTCGGCGGCCTGGCCGGCGATGGTCATGCTCTTGTGGATGATGCCGATGCCGCCTTCCTGCGCCATGGTGATGGCGAGGCGCGCCTCGGTCACGGTGTCCATGGCGGCGGAAACGAGCGGAAGGTTCAGGCGTGATGTCGCGCGTGAGGCGCGTCCCCAGGTCGACTTCGCGGGGCAGGATTTCCGAGTAGGCCGGCACCAGAAGAACGTCGTCGAAGGTCAACGCTTCTTCGAGAATTCGCAGGGGAGAGGGGGGTTGGGTGGGCATGCGGGATTGTACGCAGGTGATCTGCGTCGGTAAAGAATGGGGACATTCCCTATTTTCCGTTGGTGCATGGACGGTGGCCATTTGCCGGAAAATAGGAATGTCCCCATATCCGCGCGTGAATTTCCCACTATTCCCGCCCGGTCCCGAGCGCGGCGCCACCCCGGCGCGCCCGGAGCGCGACGTCTACACGGTTTCGCGGCTCAACAAGGAGGTCCGCCTGCTGCTGGAATCGGGCCTGCCGCTGTTGTGGCTCGAGGCGGAATTGTCGAATTTCGCCGCCCCCGCCTCCGGCCATTGGTACTTCTCGCTCAAGGACAGCCAGGCGCAGGTGCGCTGCGCGATGTGGCGTCAACGAAATACCCAGGTGCGTTTCCGCCCCAAGGACGGCATGGCGGTGCTGGTCCGGGCCCGGGTCGGGCTCTACGAGCCGCGCGGCGAATACCAGCTCATCGTCGAACATCTCGAGGAAGCCGGCGAAGGCGCGCTCAAGCGGGAATTCGAGAAACTGAAGGCGAAACTCGCGGCCGAGGGATTGTTCGCCGCCGAACGCAAGCGGCCGCTGCCCGCCGTGCCCCGGCGCATCGGTGTCGTCACCTCGCCCACCGGCGCCGCCATACACGACATATTGAGAGTGCTGCGCGCGCGTTTCCCGGTGGCCGCGGTGCTGCTCTATCCCACCGCGGTGCAAGGTGCGGCCGCCGTGCCGGAAATCGTGCGCGCCATCGAAACCGCGTCGCGCCGCAATGAATGCGACGTGCTCATCGTCGCGCGTGGCGGCGGCTCACTCGAAGATCTGTGGTGCTTCAACGACGAACGCGTGGCGCGCGCCCTCGCCGCCTGCCGCATTCCCTCGGTGTCAGGCGTGGGCCATGAAGTGGACGTGACCATCGCGGATTTCGTCGCCGACGTGCGCGCACCGACTCCTTCGGCCGCGGCGCTGGTGGCCACTCCCGACAAGTCGACCTGGCTGGAATCGCTGGCGCTGATGGCGACCCGCTTCGGCGGCGCCATGGGCCGATACCTGCGCGCGCACGGCGTGGGCCTGGGCGCACTGGCGCAGCGACTGCAGATCTCGCATCCGGGCGTGAAACTCGCGCAACATGCGCAGCGTCTCGATGACCTCGAACAGCGGCTGCGGCTGTCGCTGCGCTCCACGGTGCTCAAGGATCGCGAACGCGCTGCAGTCGCTGGCCATCGCGCCTGTGGCGCGAAAATCCCCGTCATCGACTCGAAGCGCTGTGCGCCAACGCGGCCGGCTTGCAGCAGCGCCTGTCGGCGGCGATCGGCACGACGCTCGTCGCCGTCGAACAGCGCCTCGCCCTCGCCTCGCGCACGCTCGATGCCGTGAGTCCGCTGGCCACGCTTGGCCGCGGCTTTGCGGTGGTGAGCCGCGTCGACGACGGCAGCCTGTTGCGTGACGCCGCGCAGGCGCCCGAGGGAACCGAGATCGAGGCGCGGCTGTCCAAGGGACGACTACGCGCCCGTGTCACGGTATCCCGCAAACAAGATGACTAACTACCTTTCGCCGCTCGCCGCTGCACTGCTGCTCGGCGCGGCGCCTGCCTTCTCCGCCCAGCCATTCATCGCGCCCGCGCGTCGAAGCCGTGCCGGGCGGCGTGGTGACGTTCAAGTTGCCGGGCGGGCCGGACGAACGACCGGTGGTCAGCTATTCCGGCCGGCCCGTGCTGGTGACACGCGAGCCGACGGGCTGGGTGGCCATCGTCGGCATTCCGCTCGACACCGAACCCGGCGAATACCAGGTGAGCGTGCAGCAGCCGGGCGCGAACCAGCGGCAGATCGCTTTCAAGGTGGCGGCCAAGCAGTACGCGGTGCAGCAGCTCAAGGTGCCCCCGAGCCAGGTGAACCTCTCGGCCGAGGACGAAGCGCGCGTGACCCGCGAAACCGAAAAAGTGCGCGCCGCGCTCGACGGCATTCACGCCGGATGCTCCGCCCACACTTCGACTGAGCGCAGCCGGTGCCTGGCCGGCGCTCCAGCTCATTCGGTCTGCGCCGCATGTTCAATGGCGAAGCGCGCAAGCCGCACAGTGGCATGGACATCGCCGCGCCGACGGGCACGCCGATCAAGGCGCCGCTCGCGGGTCGCGTGGTGGACGTGGGCAGTTACTTCTTCAATGGCAACAACGTGATCATCGATCACGGCCAGGGCCTGGTGACCATGTACTGCCACCTGTCGAAGGTGCGCGTCGAAGTGGGGCAGGAACTGAAGGCCGGCGAGGTGTTGGGCGAAGTCGGCGCCACCGGCCGCGTCACCGGACCGCACCTGCATTGGGGCGTGGCGCTCAATGGCGCGATGGTGGATCCGGCGCTGTTCCTCGCGCCCGCCCCGCCGAAACCGGCCGCAAAAGAAATAGCAAAAAAGAAGGGGACGGACTCCAGCTCCGCCCCTTCGACTCTTCTCACTCACTTACCAGTTCATGTTGAGCGTGTACTTGCCGTTGGTCGCTCCGGTACCGCCACTCCAGTAGACCACGCGTACGTAGCGCATGAACGCGCTGGTGCCGGTGTTGGTGACCGTCACCGTGTCGACGAGACCCGTGCCACGCTCGCTGCGGCCGATCAGCACGCCATTGCTGTTGTAGACGAACAGGTCGTAGTCCGACGATGCGTTCGGCGCCAGCGTCGCAGTCAGCGTCGCCGCCCGCCGGCCAGCGTCATGCGGTAGTAGTCCGTGTCGCTGCTGCTCGACATCGTGCCGTTGATCGTGGTGTTGTCGGTCGAGACGAGCTGCGAGGTGCGCACGCGTGTTGTTAGGCTCGACCTCGTTGCCGCCCGGTGGCGGCGTGGTCCCGCCAATGGCCGCATCCACCGCCGCATTGGCATTCACGATGCCGGAGCCGCACTGCGAACAGGTTGCCGGGAACGCGCGCGCCGTGCTCTGCAGGATGGAGGTGACCTGGTCAGGCGTGAGCGTCGGCTTGACCGACGAGCATCAGCGCGACCACACCGCTGACATGCGGCGTCGCCATGGACGTCCCGTTGTAGAGCGCATAACTGTCCGCGACCGGTCCGCGCTGGCCCGGCATTCAGAGTCGACAGCACGCTGTTGGCTCCGCCACTGCCACCCGGCGCCGCCACTTCTACTGTCGCGCCGAAGTTCGAGTACGACGCCTTGCCGCCGTTGCGGCCCACTGCTGCGACCGTCACGACACCTGAGCAGTTCGCCGGCGAGAAATTGGCCGCATTGGCGTTGCTGTTGCCGGCCGCGACGATCACGGACGCGCCGTTCGCGACGCGCGGAATTGATCGCGCTCTGCGTGGTCGTGCCGCACGCGCCGCTGCCGCCCAGCGAGATGCTGACCACCTTCGCGCGATTTGCATTGTCCGGTACGCCGGTGATCCTGCCGCCCGTCACCCAGATGATGGCGTCGGCGATGTCGGAGGTGAATCCGCCGCACTTCCCGAGCACGCGCGCCGGAACCACCCTGGCGTTGAACGCAATGCCCGCGACGCCATTCGAGTTGTTGGTGATCGCGGCGACCGTGCCGGCCACGTGTGTGCCGTGCCAGCTCGAGGCTTCGAAGGCCGCCGGATCGCCGGGTCCGCACTCGCCCGGCTCTACCCAGTCACCCGGGTCCAGCGCGCTGTTGTCGCGGCCATTGCCGTCATTGGCGACGAAGGTGTCGGAGATGAAGTCGTAGCCCGGCAGGATGTTGGCGTTGAGATCGGCGTGCGGGCGGTAGCCCGTGTCGACCACACCCACGATCACACCCGAGCCCGTGGACTTGTCCCAGGCGGGCGGCGCGTTGATGCCGCCGGCGGCCTCGAAGTAGTGCCACTGCTCGTTGTAACGCGTGTCATTGGGCGTGAGCACCTTGCGCATGATGCGATCGGGTTCCGCGTACTCGACATTCGGATCGCTGGCGGCGATGTCGGCCGCGAGACTCTCCGCCTCGGCCAGCGACAGCCGCCGGTCGACCTTGAGCACCTGCGAGCCGAGCGCCGTGGTGCGCAAGCGGTTCAGGCTCACGCCGAGTCGCGCCGCCGGCAATTCCGTGCCACGCATCTGCTCGGCGTTGGTGCCGGCCGTTCCGGCCTGGGTGCGGTACTTGACGATGATGCGATCCGTGAAGCCGGCATCCGCGGCCGAAGCCGCCAGCGGCGCGAACATCACGAGACCAATTGCGAGCGCACGGAGGCTCACGCCTCCATTTCTAGTTAGGCGAATCATGTTAATCCCTCAATGGTTGATTGACCGGGGGATTACTGACAAAAGCCAGTCGAGACGATGTGCACGCGGACGAAGTCCCGCGCGTTCCCTGCGCATGTTGTGGGCGCATCCTGCACTGCTCCCTGTTCGACGCCTGCGGACTCGCCGCGGCGCTCAACTAACTTCTGCAGAATCTTCCGGGTCGCGAAAGCCATCCCTGGTCGACCTGCGCGTGGGGGCAAAGCTACGCCCGTGTGCCCATGAAATTCAAGCTGCGGAAGATCGCGCCGGCGGGCAGGCGGAAACTTGCGCTTTTCCGGACTTCGGAGTATTCGCGCGCGAAATAATGGGGACATTCCTATTTTCCATTGCCGCTTCACTCTGTTGGTTGCGCGGCCTGTCCGGAAAATAGGAATGTCCCCATTATTCGCTATCTACCGCGGCCTTTCTTCTTCGGCGGGCGCTTGGCCCGGTCCTTCTTGATGCGCCGCTCGCGCCGTTCCTTGTTGGACGTCTTGAGTCCGCGCTTCTCCTTGGGCTTGTCGCCCACGTAGGGATTGACGTCGCTGCGAAATTCCACCGCCACCGGGGTGGCGAACAGGTCGAACTTCTCGCGGAACACGTTGGCGAGATAGCGCTTGTAGGACTCCGGCACGTGCGCCGCCTGGCTGCCGTGCACCACGATGCGCGGCGGGTTGCGTCCGCCCTGGTGGGCGTAACGCAAGCGGATGCGCCGGCCGCGCACGATGGGCGGCTGGTGCTGCACCATCGCGGCCTCCATGGTGCGGGTCAGCTCCTGGGTCTTCATCTGGCGCATCGCCGCCTCGTAGGCGCGGATCATGGATGCCACCAGCTCGCCGACACCGGTCCCATGGCGCGCACTGACGAAGTGCAGCGGCGCGAACGGCACGAAGTCGATCTTGAGCGTCAGCAGCCGCCGGATCTCCTCGCGCTGCTCCATGGGAATGTTGTCCCACTTGTTCACGGCGAGGATCAGCGCCCGGCCGCGCGACAGCGCCAGGCCGAGCACGCTCGCATCCTGTTCGCCGATCGAGTCCTGCGCGTCGACCACCATGACCACAACGTGCGCCTCGGCGATGGCCTGCAGCGTCTTCGACACCGAAAGATGCTCGATTTCGTCGTCGATCTTCGCGCGGCGGCGCACGCCCGCGGTATCGATGAGCGTGAAGTCGCGGCCGTCGCGCTCGAACGGCACGAGAATGCTGTCGCGCGTGGTGCCGGCCACCTCGCTCGTGATCAGGCGCTCGTCGCCGATGAGGCGGTTGATCAACGTGGACTTGCCGACATTGGGCCGGCCGATGACCGCGATGCGGATGCGGCCGTCTTCGTTTTCGTCCTCGGCGGGCGCCGGCGGGAATCCCGCGAGCACCGCGTCCATCAATTCTTCGCAGCCCATGCCGTGCGTCGCCGCGATGGCGTATGGCTCACCCAGGCCCATCGAGTGAAAATCGGCGCCCGCCATGCCGATCTCGAGGCCCTCGGCCTTGTTGACCGCGAGGAATACCGGCTTGCCCGAGCGCCGCAGTTCGCGCGCGAAGAATTGATCCTGCGGCGTGAGCCCGGCGCGCGCATCGGCCATGAAGATGAGCCGGTCGGCTTCCTTGATCGCATGCTCGGTCTGGATGCGCATGAGCGCGTCCATGCCGCTGGGGTTCTCGACCAGGCCGCCGGTATCGATGCACACGTATTGCACCGGCCCGAGCCGGCCGTAGCCGTACTGGCGGTCGCGCGTCACGCCGGGCACGTCCGCGACGATGGCGTCACGCGTCCTGGTGAGCGTGTTGAACAGCGTGGACTTGCCGACGTTCGGCCGCCCCACGATCGCAATGACCGGTAGCATGAAGGCGCGCTGTGGACTAACTACCGGCGGCGGCGTCAGCCGCCCGGGTTGGGTACCGGACCGGCATCGCTCGGCGGGGTCGATTCCGGGGCCGGGGCCGCCTCGGGCGGCGGCGGCGGAGTGCGTGACGCGCGTTGCGCGATCGGCCTGGCGCGCAGCGCCGACACTTCGCCCTTGTCGTTGATCAGGTAGAGCGTGTCGTTCACGGCCAGCGGCGGGTTGGTCACGCGTTCACCGCCGCTCTTGGTGCGGCCGGCAATCGTGCCGGTGGCACGGTCGAACCAGTGCGTGTAGCCGTCGAGATCCGCAACCACCACGTGATCGCCCACCACGGCCGGGGCCGAGAGGCTGCGGAACTTGAGCGAATCGTTGCGCCACACTTCGACGCCGGAACGGCGCTTGAGGGCCACCAGCTCACCGCTGGAGGAGGACACGTACATCTGCTCGTCGTCGACGTCCACGCCGCGGTAACTCGACACGTCGCGCGTCCACCAGATCTGGCCGGAATCGATCGCCAGCATGGCGGCGCGGCCCTGGAATCCGACCACGAACACGTCATCGCCCATGACCTTTACGGCCGAATCGATGTCGTTCAGGCGCTCCAGTTCGGTGCGGCCGTGTGACGGCGACACCGGGGCATCCCACACCGTCGATCCGTCGGTGAGATTGACCGCGAGTACCCGGCCGTTGTCGAAGCCCGAGATGGCCAGGTCGCGAGCGACCACCGGCGACGCCACGCCGCGCAACGTAAGGCGCGGGATCTGCTGATCGGTGGACCACAACTCGGCGCCGTCGACGGCCGCCAGGGCGCGCAATTTGCCGTCGACCGTGCGCACCACCACTTCCTTGTCGGCCACCGCGGGCGCCGAGAGGACTTCGCCGCGCACTTCGGCGCGCCAGCGTTCGCTGCCATCGCTGGCCGCCAGCGCCAGCACCAGGCCGTCGGCCGAACCGACCACGACGAGCTCGCTGCTCGCCCCGGTTCCGCCGGTGAGATCCAGCTTGGTCTTGGTGCGCCAGACCTGTTTGCCGGTCTTGAGATCGAAGGCGGCGATCTCGCCGTCCCGGCCGGCCGCGTACAACCGGTCATTGGCGGTGGCGAGACCCAGTCCGAGGCGCATTTTCTTGCCGCCGCCACCGACGCTGCCTGACCAGACGCGATCGACGCGCACCGAGGGTGAGGCGATGTCGGTGAGCTCGGCGGGCTCGTCGACCTTCTTGTCCTTCTTGTCACAGGCCGCCAGCGTGAACACCGCGGCTGTCATCAATAGGCCAGTCAACAGGCGAGCGGGCAACAGGCTGCGGAATTTCATCGGATTTACCTTCAGGATTCTTCGGCCGAAACGGGCGGAGTGCCGCCGAGGTCACGGATCTTCAGGTCGAGCAGCTCAACGTCGATGCGACCCTTGTTTTCCCCGGTACGGGCGGCGAGATATTCGCGCAACGCGCCGGTGCGATCGCCCTTGGCGAGCAATACGTCACCCCGCGCGTCCGCGAGACGGGTATCGAAATCACCCGGCTCGTCGACCTTGAGCGTCGCCAGTGCCTCGTCGTACTTGCTCTGCGCGGCTTGCACGCGGGCCAGCCGGATTCGGGCGATCAGGCGCATCTCGTCGTCGGGAGCCGTGTCCATCACGGTCTTGAGACTGGCGGCAGCCTTGTCGAGTTCATTCGCTTCCACCTGGAAGCGGGCGGCCATGAGCGTGGCCATCGGCGCATAAGGCGTCCAGGAGTACTCACGGTTGAGATCGTCGACGATCGTCATGCCGCGCGTCCGGTCGCTGCGTGCAAAGGCCTCGAGCATTTCCTCGTAACGAGCGGCGGCGTTCTGCGCCTGCGTTTCGCGGCGCTCCTGGTACCAGCGCCAGCCCCCCAGGCCCAGTGCGCCGATCGCGATGCCCGCGACGATCCACAGTCCGTTGGTCCTGATCCAATCCTTGGCACGTTCGTATTGTTCGGCTTCGCTGTAATCGCTCACGTCGATCTCCTGAAAAACTCATCGACCCGTGCGGCGAGCTCCGCGACCGGGTATTCAACCTGCGTGGATTCGGCGCCGCGCAGCGCCTTGAGCGCCACCACCCCGCGCGCCAGTTCGTCGTCCCCGACGATGAGGGCCAGCCGGGCGCCGGATTCGTCGGCGCGGCGGAACTGTGTCTTGAACTTGGCCGTTCCGCAATGGACCACGATGCTGCGGCCCGGAAAAGCGTCGCGCAGCTGCTCGGCCAGCCTGAGCGCGGTGCGCTGGGCGGTATCGCCCTGGGCCATGACGAACACGTCCGGCACCGGGTCGGCGGGCAGCTGGCCCGCGAGCCGGGTCAACTCGACCACGCGCTCCACGCCCATCGCAAAGCCGATCGCGGGCGTCGGCTCGCCGCCGAGTTGCGCGATCAGTCCGTCATACCGTCCGCCCGAGCAGACCGCGTCCTGGGAACCGAGCGCGTCGGTGATCCACTCGAACACGGTGCGCGAGTAGTAGTCGAGTCCGCGCACCAGGCGCGGATTGACCGTGTAGGGAATGCCGAGCGTGTCGAGTCCGGCCTTCAGTTCCGCGAAGTGTGCCTGCGATTCGGCGTCCAGGTGCTCGGTGAGCACCGGCGCGCCGCCGACGATCGCCTGGGTCGGCGGATGCTTGCTGTCGAGGATGCGCAGCGGGTTGCCCTCGAGACGCCGGCGGCCATCGGCATCTAACGCGTCAATATGTCGGCGAAAATAATCCTGCAGCAGTGAGCGATACGCCTTGCGCGATTCGGGGGTCCCCAGCGAATTGATCTGCAGCTTCACGCGCGTGATGCCTAACAACTTCCACAGGCGCGCGACCAGCGCAATCAGCTCGATGTCGACGTCCGGCCCGGCGAACCCGATGGCTTCCACGTCGACCTGGTTGAACTGGCGGTAACGTCCCTTCTGCGGCTTCTCGTGCCGGAACATCGGGCCCTGGCACCACAGTTTGAGGCGCGCGCCGCGCAGCAGACCATTGGAAATTGCCGCTCGCACCATGCCGGCGGTGGCCTCGGGCCGCAGCGTCAGGCTGTCGCCACCTTGGTCGGTGAAGGTGTACATCTCCTTCTCGACCACGTCGGTGAATTCACCGATGGCGCGCTTGAAGAGCTCGGTGTGCTCGACGATGGGCACACGAAATTCCTGGTAGCCGTACGCCGCGAGTACCTGGGCTGCCGTCCGTTCGACGTGTTGCCACGCACCGATCTCGGTGGCGAGGACGTCTTTCATGCCGGTGACCGGCTGCAGATTGCGCGACATGGTGTCAGCGAGCGCGGGACAGGGAGCCGGATCGATTCACGACGAAACGCGCACCCTCGCCGTCGACGGCAGCAGCAGGGATGTCTCGCGCCTGACCGTCGACCTGGACGGCCACCGCCGCCGCATTGCCGAGCACCACGCGCAGTGGCGGCCGGCCTTCGATTCTTTGCACGCTGCCGGCACTGGCCACGTCGTAGAACAGGCGCTCGCCGCGCGAATCGTAGACCTCGACCCAGCTCTCGCTGGTGAGTTCGAGCCGCAGCGTGGTCTGGCGCGACGGTGTCTTCTCTTCGGGTGGCGTCTGCACGGCAGCCGTCACTGCGGCGGTGCCAGTGGCCTTCTGCGCGGCTGCGGCCGGTGTGGCAGCCGGCGTGCCGGCCAGCTGCACCGGCGGCGCCTGCACCGCGGGTACTGGCGTTGATGGCGCCTGGGCGGCGGCAGTTGCTGCTGTGCTTTGCGGCACGGCAGCGCTCGCACTGTCGGGGCCATGACGTGAGCCGGCCAGCACCCACCAGATGGCGGACGCCAGCACCAGTGCGCAACCGATGCCGACCAGCGGTGAGATCAGGCGGCGAGGATCGGCGCGGTGCTCCGCGTGCGGAATCTGGGTCAGATCCGGCGGCGGCGGACTCGCCTCGCGCGCGCTGTAGGCATTGACCATCTCGAGTCCGGGCTCACCGACGAAATCGGCATACCGCCGCAAGTGTCCGCGCACGTACACGGAGGCACCGAGCTCGGCGAAACGGTCGGACTCCAGCGCCTCGATGACCTTGGGATCGAGGTGCAGCTTTTCGGCGGCCGCGGCCACGCTCAGTCCGGCACGCTCACGTCCGGCGCGGAGTCGTTGGCCGATGGTGCGCGGCGCGGGCGCAGGTGCTGCCGTCTCGGACATCGATCAGGGTCGCTTGAGCGCACGCGCCTGCGCCGAATCCGGGAACTCCAGGCGCAGGGCACGTGAATACTTTTCCTCGGACATCCTGTCCTTGGCCGCACGCGCCACGTTCACCGCGGCGAACAATACGTCGGGATTGGGCTTGAAGGCGTTCAGGTAAGTGTCGACCACCTTGCGCGCTTCGGGGATCTGCTCGCGGTCGAGATGCAGGCTCGCGAGTTGCACGGTGGCTTCGGCGTAGTTAGGCCGCGCACTGATCGCACCGGCGAACTTCTGCTGGGCCTCGTCGAGACGTTTGGCACTGCGCAGGCAGACGCCCGCGTTGGTCAGGGCGACCTCCGGAGTGCGGTAGTACTTGTTGCTCGCCACGGCCATGAAACGGTCGACGCCCTCGTCCGTGCGCCCGTTCTTGCACAGGTACACGGCGTAGTTGTTGGACAGGTCTGGCTTGTCGGGCGCCAGGCGCAGCGCTTCCTTGAAATGCTTGTCGGCGAGCTTGGAATCCCCGGTGCGGTCGTACAGCAGCCCCAGGCTGGTGTGGACATCCGGGTCTTTCGGATTCTGCTTGAGCGAACGCTCGAGCTTTTCCCGCGCGAGCGAGTAGTTGCCCTGTTGCAGGTAGGCGGTACCCAGCTGGATGTTGTACTTGGCGGCCGCTTCTTCCGGATCTTCCTGTTTCATCGGCTTGCCACCCGAACCGTCGGTGGTGACACAACCGGCCAGCGCACAGGCGGCGATTCCGGCGAGCAACCCAGTCCAGTACCTCATGCGCGCACCTGCAATCCGAAAGTTTTCGAGCCCAGCCGCACGGTGATGCGGTCGGTGACCTGGCCCGCGAGCTGTCCGCACGCGGCGTCGATGTCATCGCCGCGGGTCTTGCGAATGGTCACGACGAGTCCGCCCTGCATGAGCTCGTCCCGGAACCGTTCAATGACAGCCAGCGGCGAGCGGCGATATTGCGTTCCCGGAAATGGATTGAACGGGATGAGGTTGAGCTTGGCGGGCTTTCCCTTGAGGAGCCGCGCGAGTTCGCGCGCGTGTTCGGGCTGGTCGTTGACGCCGTCGAGCATGACGTATTCGAACGTGACGCTGCGGCCGTTCTGTTCGTCGAGGTAATGCCAGCAGGCTTCGAGCAGCTCGGCAATGTTGTGCTTGCGGTTGATGGGCACGAGCTGGCTGCGCAGTTCGTCGTTGGGCGCGTGCAGCGACACGGCCAGCGCACAGTTCACTTCTTCCGCCAGCTTGTAGATCTGCGGCACCAGGCCGGAGGTCGAGAGCGTCACGCGGCGCCGCGAGATGTCGAAGCCGAGATCGTCGAGAAAAATGCGGATGGCCGGGATGACATTGCGGAAATTGGCCAGCGGCTCACCCATGCCCATGAGCACGATGTTGGTGATGATGCGATTGTCGCCCACCTGCCAGCCCAGCTCCCGGTTCGCCAGCCACACCTGTCCGACGATCTCCGCGGTGGTGAGGTTGCGGTTGAAGCCCTGCTGCGCCGTGGCGCAGAACGTGCAGTCGAGCACGCAACCCACCTGCGAGGAGATGCACAACGTGCCGCGATCCTCCTCCGGGATGAACACCATCTCGAAGGCCTGGTCGTTGCCGGCCGACAGCACCCACTTGCGTGTGCCATCCGAGGCCACCTGGGTTTTCACGATCGTCGGGACCGCAACTTCCGCGCGCTCGGCGAGCTGTGCACGAAAATCCTTGGCGAGATCCGTCATGGCTGCGATGTCGCCCTCGCCGCGCTTGTACAGCCAGCTCATGAGCTGACGGGCGCGGAAGGGCTTGCTGCCCATCTCACCGACGAACGCCTCCAGTTCGGCCTTCGGCAGGCCTAACAAGTTGACACGTTCAGTTGGCGGTGGCGGCAGTCATGGGATCACCCGCGCGGGCAGAGCTCCGTCTCGCGGAAAAAGTAGGCGATTTCCTTCGCGGCGGTTTCCGGCGCATCCGAGCCATGCACGGTGTTCGCTTCGATGCTCTCGGCGAGATCCGCACGGATGGTGCCGGGCGCGGCCTTCTTCGGATCCGTGGCGCCCATGACTTCGCGGTTCTTCGCGATTGCGCCGTCGCCTTCGAGCACCTGCACGAGCACGGGGCCCGAGGTCATGTACCTGACCAGGTCCTTGAAGAACGGTCGCGCAGCGTGCACGGCATAGAACCCCTCGGCATCGCGCTGCGACAGATGCACCATGCGGGCCGCGACCACCTTGAGGCCGGCCTTTTCGAAACGGCGGATCACCTCGCCGATGAGGTTACGGGCAACGCCGTCTGGCTTGACGATGGACAGGGTGCGCTCGAGCGCCATTGCGTGATTCCTTCTGGGGGACTTAAAGGCGCGCGATTGTACCGGGAGGGGCCCCGAATCGCGAGTAAACCCATGAAATTTAAAGGTGTGGGGACAGACTTCAAGTCTGTCCCCACCCTCCCCAACCGGCGTCGTAGGGTTCTGTTAGACGTTGAACGATTCACCGCAGCCACATTCGCCCTTGATGTTCGGGTTGTGGAAGCGGAAGGCCTCGTTGAGGCCCTGTTTCACGAAGTCGACGGTGGTCCCGTTGATGAGCGGCAGGCTCTCCGGGTCCACGAACACTTTGACGCCGTGATCCTCGAATTCCAGGTCGTTCGCAACCCTGGCGTCGGCGTAATTCACCACATAGGCAAACCCCGAGCAGCCGGTCTTGCGCACACCGAGGCGCAGACCCAATCCCTTGCCGCGGGCGGCAATGAAGGTTTTCACGCGTTCTGCGGCAGCCTGTGTCAGCGAAATGGCCATAAGGCGTCAATCCTGTCGCGCGTAACCCAACGCCGCGCGCAATGCGTCTTCGACGATCAGCAGCCGGCCGAGTTTCTCGGCAGGGACTGCGAACTTGTCAGCCCAGGCGGCGGGATCTCCCGGTGCTCCCGCCTCGAGCGGAGCCCCTTCGAGAACCTCACATAACCAGGCGCTCACGGCCACAGTATGGGGGCATCCGTACGCGCTGAAACGGGCACTTTTCACAGTCCCATCGGCGATTTTCAGTTCGAAGAACACGGCCGTGCCGTCCGCCGCCCGCCCGGCCCTGCCGTGGCGCACGTCGGCGGGCGCCGTGCCATCCGGAAACTCCGGGATCCGCGGGGAAGCGAGGAAATAGCGCCTCGCCAGCGGGTTCAGGGCCCTGCCCAGCAGGGTGTTGCCCGTCGCCAACGACGAATCCGCATCGACGAGCCGCTCGCCCGAACCATCGACGGCCGCGCCGCCGGCGAGGACACGCAGCCGCGACACTTCGCAGCGGATGGCCGTGGCGGCGGTGTCGACCTCCGCCGCCGTCGTAAATCGCCCCAGGGAAAGCCTGAGCGAGCTCTGCGCCAGCTCGGTGCTTCGTCCCAGCGCACGCAGCACGTAGCTGGGTTCACGCGTGGCCGAGCTGCAGGCCGAACCCGTCGAGACCGCAATCTCCGGCAAGCCGGTGACCAGGCTCTCGCCTTCCACGCCATCGAACGAGGCGTTGAGCAGACCCGGCACGCCATCACTGCGGCGATGGTTGAAGGTCACGCCCGGAATGGTCTCGAGCTCCCGTTCCAGTCGCCCCGCCAGGTCGCGCGCGTGGGCCGCATCGGCGTCACCCTGTTTGCGCGCCAGGCCCGCCGCCGTCGCAAAGCCGGCGATCTGGTGCGTCGGGAGCGTGCCGGATCGCAGACCGCGCTCGTGACCACCGCCGAGCTGCACGGCCGCGATGCGTGGACGCGAGTTCTCACGCACGTAGAACGCGCCAATTCCCTTGGGGCCGTAGAACTTGTGCGCCGTGAACGACAGGAAATCGACGCCAAGCTGCCGCACATCCACGCGCAGCTTGCCCACGGCCTGCGAGGCGTCGGTGTGCATGAGCGCGCCGCGCTCGCGTACGCGCGCAGCGATTTGCGCCACGTCGTTCACCACGCCGGTTTCATTGTTCGCCAGCATCACCGACACCAGCAGCGTGTCGGTCCGCAACGCCGTCTCGATGGCTTCCGGCGGCACGCGTCCGGCCTCGTCGGGCTCGACCAGCGTCACCGCGAATCCATCCTTTTCCAGCTGCCTGAGCGCATCGAGCACCGACTTGTGCTCGGTGCGCGCGCTGAAACCAGATGCGCGCGCGTATTCGCGCGCCGCGGCTGCGCGCCGCCTTGCGCGCGCTGCGCGGCGACGCGCCACGCCAAGGATTGCCAGGTTGTTGGCCTCGGTGGCTCCGGAGGTGAAGATGATCTCGCGCGCCTCGGCGCCGATGAGCGCGGCAATCTCTGCGCGCGCCGACTCGACTCGTTGCTGCGCGGCGAGCCCGGCGCCGTGCGTGGCCGAGGCGGGATTGGCCTGCGTATCCCGATTGGTGAGCACTTCGGCCATGACAGCAGCGACGCGCGGATCCACGGGCGTCGTCGCGGCATAGTCCAGGTAGATAGTCACGACTCGTTCTTCGAAGAGGAGCCGGCGGCTGTGTCATTCGGCGCGCCTGCGGCGCGACGCTTGTGCTGCACCGAGGTGAGGATGCCGCGCAGGATGTTGACTTCGTTCTGGTCCATCTCGCAGCGCTGGAACAGCCGGCGCAGGCGCGTCATGAGATGCGTGCCGCCGGTGGTGCGATCCTTGAAGTCCACTTCGTCCATGACCTGCTGCAGGTGCGTATAGAAGCGCTCCATGTCAGCGCCCGGCGCCAGCGGCACCGCAGGTTCCGACAGCGGCCGCGCACTGGCCGGACTGCCGGCCGCACGGAACAACTCGTATGTCGTGAGCTGCACCGCCATGGCGAGATTGAGCGATGGATACTCCGGGTTGGCCGGGATGCGGATCAGCAGGTGCGCGAGCGCCAGTTCTTCGTTGGTGAGTCCGGTGCGCTCCGCGCCAAACAGGACGGCCGCGGGACCCCGCTCGCTCATCTCGAAGATGCGCTTCCCGGCGTCGTGCAGGTCCAGTGCGCGGAAATTCTGATCGCGCGGGCGCGAGGTGGTGGCGGCCACGAATCCGCAATCGGCCACCGCTTCAGTGACGCTGTCCACCACGCGAGCGCGCGCCAGCAGGTCATCCGCGCCCGAGGCGCGCGCGGTGGCTTCCGGATGTGGAAAGGCCTTGGGCCGCACCAGGATCAGGTCCGCCAGGGCCATGTTCTTCATGGCGCGCGCCACCGCCCCGATATTGCCGGGGTGCGAGGGTTCGACGAGCACGATGCGAATGGCGGCGAGCGGCACGGCCTGTATCATAGCGGCCCTTTTTGGCTCGGCCCTTTGCACGATGCAGCCCTTACTCAATATCGCGATTCGCGCCGCGCGCCGCGCCGGCGACATCATCGTCCGTGCCATTCCCCGGCTCGAAGCCGTCGAGATCCATACGAAGGGCCGCAACGATTACGTCACCGAGGTCGATCGCGCTGCCGAAGCCGACATCATCGAGACCATCCGGCGGCTGCACCCCGACCATGCCTTCCTCGCCGAGGAGAGCGGCAGCACGGGCTCGAACGACGTGGTGTGGATCATCGATCCACTCGACGGCACCACCAACTTCATGCACGGCTTTCCGACCTTCGCCGTGTCGATCGCCTGCCAGATCAGGGGCCGCCTCGAACACGCGGTGGTGTTCGATCCCATGCGCCAGGAGATGTTCACCGCCTCGCGCGGTGAAGGCGCGCAATGCGAGGGTCGCAAGATGCGCGTGAGCAAGCAGATCACGCTGGAGGGCGCGCTCATCGCGACCGGCTTTCCCTATCGCGCGGACTCACCCTGGCTCGACGAATACCTGGCCATGCTCAAGGCAGTGATGCTCCAGGCATCGGGCCTGCGTCGCCCCGGCGCCGCCGCGCTCGACCTGGCCTACGTGGCCGCCGGTCGCGTCGATGGCTTCTGGGAAATGGGCCTCAAGCCCTGGGATACGGCGGCCGGCACGCTGCTGATCACCGAGGCCGGCGGACGCGTCGGCACGCTCACCGGTGAGGATTACAAACACGGTGGTCACATCGTCGGCGGCACGCCGAAGGTGTTCGCGGCACTGGTTGCCGCGATTGCCCCACACGTGACCGACGCGCTTCGCTAGGAAGAGATAAATGGGGACATCCCTATTTTTCGCAGAAAAATAGGAATGTCCCCCTTTTCCTAGCTGACGGATTTCTCCACCTCGGAAGGCTTGTTGCGCATCGGGCTCGCCCAGAAGCCGTAGACGAAGTAGAGTCGCCACCGAGGCCACCAGGAACCAGAAGAACCACAGGCGGACCTTGTCGTTCGCGCCGTCATACGCCAGCCAGAAGCAAATCAGGACACCCACCGCCGGCAACACCGGGAACAGTGGCACCTTGAAGTGGCGTGGCAGATCGGGCCGCTTGTAGCGCAGGAAGAGCACCGAGAAACACACCAGTCCGAAGGCGACCAGCGTACCCACCGAGGTGAGGTCGCCAAGTGCGTTGATGTCGAAGACCGCGGCGGCAAACGACACCAGCACGCCGACGATCAGCGTATTGATCCAGGGCGTCTTGAACTTCGGATGCACGCGCGCCAGGGTCTTCGGCAACAGGCCATCTCGCGACATGGCATAGAAGACTCGCGTCTGGCCGAACATCAGCACCAGCACCACCGACGACAAGCCCGCGATCGCGCCGATCTTGATCAGCGCGGCCAGCCAGCCCCACTTCGGCCCGAAGGAATCCACGGCGGTGGCCACCGGAGCCGCCACGTTGAGCTTGGTGAAGGAGATCACTCCCGTAAGCACGGCAGACGTCGCCATGTAAAGAATGGTGCAGATGATCAAAGAACCCAGGATGCCGATGGGCATGTCCTTGCGCGGATTTCTCGCCTCCTGCCCGGCCGTCGATACCGCCTCGAATCCGATGTACGCGAAGAACACGATCATGGCGGCGCGAATGATGCCGTCGGTGCCGAACTGATCCGGAACTCCGGTGGGATCGGGAATGAACGGATGCCAGTTCGCCGGGTTCACGAAGAACACGCCCACCCCGATGAACAGCAGGATGACCGAGACCTTGATCGCGACGATGACGTTGTTGACGGTGGCGGACTCGGACACACCGATCACCAGCAGCACGGTGACCGCCAGCGTGATGAACACCGCCGGCAGGTTGAACATGGAGGTCACGACGATGGAGGCCGGAATCGATACCACGGTAGCGGCCGGCAGCTGCACGATGGATTCCGCGGGGACCGCGACCACCGTTGCAGCCGCTAGCTCGCGCAGGTTGCCGGTTGCCGGATCGAGCACCTTGGTCGCCGCGGTCAGCGTGGCCTGGACATCGGCAGTCATCGGAATGTCGACCGAATTGATCAGGCTGTAGCCGTCGGCTTCGATTGCGGCTTTCACCACGTCGTATTGCGCGATCGCGGCCGTGTAAGTGCCGTCGATCATCGCCGTGCCATTCGACAGGAATTGCACGGTGGAGCCGTCGGCCAGTGCCGCGGTCACGCCGTTCAGACTCACCGAGGGATCGGTCACGCTGACGGTCGACAACGCACTGACGACCAGCTCGCCATAAGGTTGCGTGAGCGCGGCAGGAATGTGGATCCCTATGTCGTGCAGCAGACTCACCGCATAGCCTGACCATCCGACTGCGACCACGGATGCGGCGAGGGCATATTCGAGCAGCAGCAAGCCACCCATGATCCAGGCGCCGAATTCGCCCACTGTCGTGTACGCATACGTGTAGGCGGAGCCCGAGACCGGAAGCATCGAGGCGAGCTCGGCGTAACACAGTCCCGCGAAGGCGCAGACGATGCCCGCGAGCACGAACGACAACATGACGGCAGGTCCGGCGTACTGGGCAGCGGCCGTGCCGGTGCGTACGAAAATACCGGCGCCGATGATGCAGCCGATGCCGAACAGAACGAGGTGGATGGGACCGAGCGTGCGCTTCAGCTCGCCACGGTCGAATTCGGTTTGGACCTGAGCAATGGACTTGGTACGCCAGACCATCGAGCACCCCTGAGTGTGGAATGCGCCGAAGTGTATGGTGACGGCCCGCGTTATGCGAGTGCGCGTTACCCGCCTTCGCTCTCGTCTTTACTGTTCCGGCGCTCGTCCATGAGGCGCCGCAGCCGGATATTCACCATCTCGACGCCCACAGAGAACGCCATGGCGAAGTACAGGTAACCCTTCGGCACATCGAAGTGGAACGAGTCTGCGACCAGCACTACACCTACGAGAATCAGGAAGGCCAGGGCGAGGATCTTGATGGTCGGGTGCCGCTCGATGAAGGCGCTGATGCTGCCCGACACCCACATCATCACGAGGATGGCGAGCACGATGGCGCCGACCATGATGGGCAGCTGGTCGGGCCTGGCGAGTCCCACGGCCGTGAACACCGAGTCGAGCGAGAACACGATGTCGATGATCGCGATCTGCACCACGATCGACGGTGAAATTCGCGAACACCCGCGTGTGTCGCTCGTTCTCCGCACCCTCGAGGGTTTCGTGGATTTCGGTGACGCTCTTGGCGAGCAGGAACAGGCCGCCTAACAACAGGATGATGTCGCGCCCGGAGAATTCGTTGACCGAAGACCGGCACGGTCACCAGCGGCTTGGTCAGCCGCGTCAGCCACACGATGGAGAACAGCAGCGCGATGCGGGTGAGCATCGCGAGCGCCAGGCCGGTGATCCGCGCCGACTCGCGCCGCTCCGGCGGCAGGCGGCTCACCAGGATCGAGATGAAGATGATGTTGTCGATGCCGAGAACGATCTCGAGCGCCGACAGCGTGAGGAACGCTATCCAGGCTTGCGGATCGGTGAGGAGCTCGGCCATCCCGGTCGACCCCGTCGGCTACGGCAACTGATCGATGGGGTCTTTGCGCTCCGTCGGGAACAGGTGTTCGGCCTTCAGGCCGCACGACAGCGCCACGGAGCTCGAGATGTAGATCGACGAATAAGTACCCGCAAGGATGCCGATGAGCAGCGCCTCGGAGAAGCCGCGCAGCGCGTCGCCGCCCAGCACCAGCAGCGCGACCACCACGATGGAGGTGACCACCTTGGTCATGATGGTGCGCGACAGGGTCTGGTTGATCGCGTTATCGAGCGTGTGGTCGGGAGGCAGGCGGCGATTCTTCTCGAAATTCTCGCGAATACGGTCGAACACGATCACCGTGTCGTTGAGCGAATAGCCGATGACGGCGAGGATGGCCGCGACCACGGCGAGGTCGAACTTGGTCTGCGTCACCGAGAACACGCCGAGCACCAGGATCGGGTCGTGCATCACGGCCAGGATGGCGCCCAGTGACAGGCGCCAGGTATGGAACCGCAGAATGATGTACATGCCGATCAGGAGCAGCGTCACGCCCATCGACACCATGGCCGCATAACGCAACTCGTCACCGACCTGCGGGCCTACGACTTCCAGCGCGGTGATCTTGACGCCCGGATCGATCTTCCCGAGCAGGTCGTGGAAGATCGGACGCAGCTGCTCGGCGGTCTGGCCGGTCGACTGCAGCGAAATGTTGGCATCGCGCGTGCTGCTCTGGCTGACCTGCGGCTCGTGGAAGCCGGCGGCGATCACCGCGGCGCGCACCGTCTCATCGTCGACATCCTTCGGGAACTGAGCCTCGACCGAGATGCCGCCCGTGAAGTCGATCGCGAAGTTCAGTCCCTTCGCATAGAAGGACCCGAACGACCCGAGCATCAGGATGATCGACAGCGTGTACCACACCTTGCGGGTGGCCATGAACGGGAAGCTGGTCTTCTTATGGAAAAATTCCACGACGCGAAACCTCTAACTGGACCTGGTCAACCGATCGGCAGCTTGGTCAGCTTGCGCTTGCCGCCGAACATGAGCGTGAGCAGCGCGCGCGAACCCATGAGCGCCGTGAACATGGACGTGAGAATGCCGAGCGACAACACGATGGCGAAGCCCTTGATGGCGCCGGTGCCGAACACGAACAACACCACGCCGGCGATCAACGTCGTGACGTTCGAATCCGCAATGGCGGAAAACGCCTTCTCGAAGCCCGCCCTGATGGCGGTCTGCGGCGATACGCCATTGCGCAATTCCTCGCGTATGCGCTCGTAGATCAGCACGTTGGCGTCCACCGCCATGCCGACGGTGAGGATGATGCCGGCGATGCCCGGCAGGGTGAGCGCGGTGCCGAGCATGGACAGCAGCGCCGTCAGCACGACGACGTTGGCCAGCAGCACCAGGTTCGCGACCACGCCGAACAGGTGGTAGTAGATGATCATGAACACGAACAGCGCGGCCATGCCGATGACCAGCGCGCGCACGCCTTTCTCGATGTTCTTCTTCACCAAGCGTGGCGGTGACGGTCTTTTCGTTGGCGATGGAAATCGGCGCAGTGAGCGCGCCGCCGCGCAACAGCAACGACAATTCGCGCGCCTCGCTGGAGGTGAGGCCCGTGGTCATGAAGCGATTGCCGAACACGCCCTGGATGGTGGCGAGGTTTATGACGCGCTCTTCCTTGATGGTACGCGTGACCACCTTGCCCTCTGCGTCCACGACCGGCTGGCCATCGGGACCGAGGACCGCCTCGCTGCGCTGCTCGACGAATACCACGCCCATGCGTTTGCCAACGTTGGCGCGCGTGGTCCGCAACATTTCGTCGCCGCCCGCACTGTCGAGCGTCACATCCACCTGCGGGCCGTTCTGTCCGGTGCTGGTAGTGGCATTCACGAGCTGGTTGCCCGTGACGATGATGTCGCGCTTGAGCATGGCCTTGCCGACCAGCCTGCCGCCTTCGACATGGTCATAGATCTTCGCGCCGATGGGCGCGCGCCCGCTCGCCGGGATGGGGCGCGGATCCTCGAGGCGATATTCCAGCGTCGCCACCTTGCCGAGGATGTCCTTCACCTCGGCGGAGTTCTGCACGCCCGGGAGCTGCACCACGATGCGGTTGAGGCCCTGGCGCTGCACGATGGGCTCGGAGACGCCGAGCGTGTTCACGCGGTTGCGCAGCGTGGTGATGTTGGAGGTGATCGCGAAATCGCGGCGTTCCCGCACCTGCTGCGGTGTCATCACGCAATCGACCGCGGCACCGTTCGCGACGTTGGCATCGCGGCATTCGAGATCCGGCTGCACCTTCTTGAGCGCGGCCCGTACGGTCGCGAGATCCGCGCCGGCCGGCAGCAGGACGCGCAGACCGTTATTGACCTCTGAATCGATCTTCAGAACGCTGATGTCGGTGAAGGGAATGTTCCCTTCACGCATTGCGCGCCGGAAATCCTGCTCGTAGGTCTGCACGAGCTGTTCGACCGCGGCGTCGATGTCCACCTCGTACAAGAGGTACAGGCCGCCACGCAGGTCGAGGCCCAGGGGCATGGCGCGCAGGCCCATCGCCTGCATCCAGCCCGGGGCGCGCGAGGCATACATCATCGCGTTGACGAATTCCTTCGGCAGTCCGCTCTTGGCGTCCTTGGCGACGTCGCGCGCCCGCAGCTGCTCGGTGTCGGTGTCGAAGCGCACCATCGCATTGCCTTCTTCGATGGCACTGCTGGTGAAAGTGACGCCGGCGTTCTTGAACGCCTTCTCGATGGTGGCGAGCTGATCGGTCGTGACGGGTTCACGGTCCTTGCGCGAGATCTGCAACGCACGGTCGTCGCCGAATACGTTCGGCAACGCGAACAGCAGTGCGAACAGCAGGACCAGCGAGACGAGGATGTACTTCCAGCGCGCGTACTCCAACACGATTTTCAGGCCCCCTTGTATGTGCCTTTCGGCACCAGCGAGGTCACCTGAAAGCGCTGGACCTTGATGCGTACGTTATCGGCAATCTCAATGGTCAGGAACTGGTCACCGAGCTCGACGATGCGGCCGAGGATGCCACCGGCCAGGACGACTTCGTCGCCCGCCGAGAGCTGCTTCAGCATGGCCTGGTGTTCCTTCTGCTTCTTCTGCTGGGGACGGATCAGCAGGAAGTAAAAGATCACGACGAACAGGCCCATCATGACGAGCATGGACAGTCCGGACGCCTGCTGGGCGCCTCCGGCGGCCTGCGCCATGGCGTCGGGGATCAATGAATTCATGGTGTTATCTCATCGGTAACGAAGAAGCCGCCTGCCCGAGGGGGCGGCGGGGCCGCGTATTTTGGCCGAAAAATAAATTTATGCCACAGAGACTTGCGAATCCTCGGCGGGTTCCTGCGCGTACTCCCGCAGCACGGGTTCGAGCGACCCGGACTCGATGCCGTTACGCAGCTTGCGCATCAGGGTGAGGTAGTAGTGCAGGTTGTGGATGGTATTGAGGCGGCAGCCCAGGATTTCGTTGCAGCGGTCCAGGTGCCGCAGGTAGGCGCGCGAAAAATTCCGGCAGGTGTAACAGCCGCAGGCGGGATCCAGCGGCCGCACATCCGACTGGTGCGCGGCGTTGCGGATATTGACCACGCCCTCGGAAGTGAACAGGTGCCCGTTGCGCGCATGCCGTGTCGGCATCACGCAATCGAACATGTCGATGCCGCGCAGCACCGCCGCGATGATGTCACGCGGTCGGCCGACACCCATCAGGTAGCGTGGCCGATCTGCGGGCATGTGCGGCACCAGGCCTTCGAGCACCCGCAGTCGCTCTTCTTCGGATTCACCGACTGCAAGCCCGCCCACGGCGAGACCCTTCCACGGTAGTTTGCTCAACGCCTCCAGCGAGGCGAGCCGCAACGGCAGGTGCATGCCGCCCTGCACGATGCCAAACAACTCCCCGGGCGGCGCATCCATGCCCGCAGCCACTGGGCCATGCACGTGGTAATGCTGCGTGGCTTCGGGCGGCCCAGCGCATGGAACGTTCCATCGATTCACGCGCCTGGGTTTCGGTGGCCGGATGCGGCGTGCAGTCATCGAGCGCCATCGCGATGTCCGAGCCCAGCGCGAGTTGCACGTCCATCGAATCTTCCGGCGTGAGCCGCACGGCACTGCCGTCGATGGGCGAGCGGAATTGCACGCCCTCCTCCGTGATCTTGCGCAGCGATTCGAGGCTGAAGACCTGGAAACCGCCCGAGTCGGTGAGGATGGGACGTTTCCAGTTCATGAAACCGTGCAGGCCCGCCGTGCGCGCGCAGGATTTCCTTGCCCGGCCGCAGCATCAGGTGAAAGGTGTTGCCGAGCACGATGTCGGCGCCCAGCCCTTCGAGTTCCTCCGGCGTCATGGCCTTCACGGTGCCGTAGGTGCCGACAGGCATGAACGCCGGCGTTTCGACGACGCCATGCGCGAGACGCAAGCGTCCGCGGCGCGCGGCACCGACGGTGCCTGACAAGGTGAATTCGGCGGTCATCGGTTTCAGGCGTGCGCGTCGGCGCGCGGGGTCACGAACATGGCATCACCATAACTGAAAAAGCGGTACTGCCCCGCCACGGCATGCCGGTACGCATCGAGTACCGCTTCGCGGCCTGCGAAGGCGCTGACCAGCATCAGCAGCGTCGACTCCGGCAGATGAAAATTCGTCAGCAGCGCGTCGACGACGCGAAAGCGGAATCCCGGCACGATGAACAGCGACGAATCACCGATGTACGGCACGAGCGTGCCGCCACCTGCCGCGCTCTCGAGCGCACGAACCACGGTGGTGCCCACGGCTATCACGCGCGCGCCGCGCGCCCGTGCGCTCGCGACCGCCTAGCAGGCCTCGGCGTTCACTTCGACGAACTCGGCGTGCATCACGTGTGCGCCAACGGCATCGGTGCGCACCGGCTGAAAGGTGCCGGCACCCACGTGCAAGGTGACGAAGGCGCGGTGCACGCCGCGTGCATCGAGCGACGCCAGCAGATCGGCGTCGAAATGCAGGCTCGCGGTGGGCGCCGCCACCGCACCCTGCTTGCGCGCGAACACACTCTGGTAGCGGCTGACATCGCTGGAGTCGGGCTCGCGACGGATGTATGGCGGCAGCGGCATCTGTCCAAATCGCTCGAAGTAGTCGAGCGCCGGCTCGGGGAAATCCACCACCCACAGGTCGCCGCGTCTCTCGATCACGCGTATCGGGCCGCCACGGCTCTCCAGCAACATGCCGGGCCGCAGCGGTTTGCTGGCGCGTGCATGCACCAGCGCACTCGAGCCATCGAGGGGACGTTCCAGCAGCAACTCGACCTTGCCGCCGGAATCCTTGAGCGCGAACAGGCGCGCCGGAATCACGCGCGTGTCGTTGAACACCAGCAGGTCGCCGGCGTTGACGAGCTGCGGCAGATCGCGCATGGCCCGATCGGCAAGCGCGCCCGTGGCGCCATCGAGCGTCAGCAGCCGGCTCGCGGATCGCGCCGCGAGCGGCTGCTGGGCTATGAGTTCTTCGGGAAGTTCGTAGGTGAAGTCACTGCGGCGCACGGCGGGGAGTTTACCGCCATGGCCGCAGCGAACTGATCAGGTGCCGCCGGGCGGCGACCCCGGCATCGGAGGCATCGGCGGGACCGGCGGAATGGGCGGGATGGGCGGGGCCATCTCCAGGAAGTCGCCATCGAACTCCGGCCGCTCGGGCATGACGATCGCGAGCGTCACGGATTTGCGCTGCCGCAGCACCGTCATGCCCAGTTTCTCGCCCGACTTGTAGGAACGCAGGATGCGCATCGCGTGGGCGCCGTCCTCGGGCTTGCGACCGTCGATGGTCTGGATCACGTCGCCATCTTCGAGCTTGAAGGCGGCGTTCTGCGGAGCCTGCACCACCAGCACTCCCTCGCTGGCGCCGAAATACGCACCGAGCTTGGGGGTGATGCTCGCCAGCTCCATGCCGACGAACTCCCCCGGCCAGAAGGTGCGGAACTCGCGGAACTGCGGCATCGGGCCGGCCATCACCGCGCCCATCGCACCGCCATTCGGGACGCCGATATTGAAGGTCTGCGGTCCCATCATCGGACGCGCCTCCACGACGAAGTCCTTGTTCTTGCCGGCGCGCAGCACGCGCACTTTGACCTTCTGGTCCGGTTTGACGGTGCGCATGTGATCGACCACCGCGCGGTTCGGATTGTCGCTGCCGGCAATGGTCTTGCCGTCGAGGGAGACGATGACATCGCCCTTGAGCAGGCCAGCCTCTTCGCCCGCGCCGCCGGGACTCACGCTCAGCAGCCGCGCGCCATCCTTGCCGCTCGCGGGATCGATCTGCACGCCGAGCATCGCGCGCCGCGGACCACCCTCGTTGATCCAGACGAAATTCTGTCCATTGCGCGGAGTCAGCTGCATGGACAGCTCCGCGACTTTCTGTGCCGCCTTGTCGAGTTCCGCGCGTGCCTTGTCGAGTTCGGCGCGCGTCCTGGCTTCATCGGCTTCGAGCTTGGCCGCGTCTGTCTCCATCTTTGCCTGTGCCCTGGCCGAATCTGCCTGGGCCATGAGAAGTTCCCTTTCCGGCGGCTCGACGTACGTCGTCTGCGCAGCAGCCGCTCCGCAAAAGCCCAGCAACCCGATCAACATCAAATTCTTCATGAAAGTCTCCGCACTCTTTAGAAATTGGCGCTGACCATTTCGGCGTAGCGCACCTGTCTGTACGAATTGATCAGTTCGGCGCGTGTGCGCTCCAGGCGCGCGACATCTGCCGTGCCGCCGCGCACGCGCGCGTAGTTGAGCGCGTCATCGACGCTGGCGATGTGATCCTCGAGCGCCGCCACGGCGAGCCAGGTGTCCGCGCGCACCATGCGCGGCTGAGGAACCGGCGACCGGTGCGGCCTCCGCCACCCTTTCCTCCGGATCTGTGCCGGGTTGGTCGAGTCGCCAGACACTGGCGCCGACCAGCGCGACCACCAGCGCCGCCGCGGCGCCGCGTGCCAGCACCAGCCTGCGGCGCGAGCGCGTCGATGCCCGCGGCGTGCCGCTCGAGCATGGCGTCGTAGTCAAAGCCCGGCGTTACCGCGCCGCCGCCTGCATCGAGACGCTTGAGCCGCGCGACGAGTTCGACGTCGCGGGTGTCGTCACTTTCCATCGAAGTCACTCCTCAGAGGGATAACCAGCGCCGCAGTCATCGGCGCCTGCAATTCGATCCGCAGCCGCGCATGTCCGCGCGCCAGCTGCGACTTGGAAAAACTCACCGTGCGCTCGAAGGCGCGCGCGATCTCGTCATGCGACCAGCCTTCCACGTCGTACATCCACACCACGGCGCGGGTCACGGGCGAGAGTTTCGCCAGCGCGCGATCGAGATCGATGAGATCCGAAGTGCGGCTGGTGGACTCGCCGGACGCGCTGCTGTCTTCGGTCCATGACTCGAGTGCGACTCGCGCCCGATGCCAGGGCGAACGAAACGCCATGAGGCAGCGGCTCACCGCGATGCTGCGCACCCAGATGCCGAAAGGCGCCTCGCCGCGAAAGTCGCCGAGGTGCTCGAACATGGCGATCAAGGTGTCCTGCAGCAGGTCCTCGGCCATGGCCCGTTGTGCGACCAGTCGCCGGATGATGGCCAGCGTGGCCGGCGCCACGCGTTCGAACAATGCGCGGCGGGCGTCCCGGTCTCCGGCGCGCGCCGCCGCGAGTTCTTCGGCCGACACTTCTATTTCTGCGAGTCTCTGCATTTCTACCGGCTTAGATGCGCCTCGTTGGCGATTGGTCGCAAGAAATTCCAAGGATCCCGGCGGCTTGCCCTATACTTCGCCCCCCGCGCCGGGATGGCGGAACTGGTAGACGCGGCGGACTCAAAATCCGTTGCCCTAAAAAGGCGTGTGGGTTCGATTCCCTCTCCCGGCACCACTTATCTGATGAACTTTTGCAGCAACTGTGGCACCCGCGTCGTCCTCAAAGTTCCGGAGGGCGATTTCCTGCCTCGCCACGTCTGCGACACCTGCGGGACCATTCATTACCTGAACCCCAAGCTGGTGGTCGGCAGTGTGCCCGTCTACGAGGGCCGGATCCTGCTCTGCAAGCGCGGCATCGAACCACGACTTGGCTATTGGACGATCCCTGCCGGGTTCATGGAAAACGACGAGACGCTGGAGGCCGGCGCGGCCCGCGAGGCCGTCGAGGAAGCGCGCATCCAGGTCGAAATCGGCAGCCTGCTGTTGCTGGCGAACGTCACCAGCGCGCGCCAGGTTCACGTGTTTTTCCGCTCCCGCATGCTGACACCCGATTTTGGCGTCACCCATGAGAGCCTCGAGGTACGCCTGGTCGACGAGAGCGAGATTCCCTGGTCGGAGCTGGCGTTTCCCAGCACCGAATACGCGCTGCGCCGGTTCGTCGAGGATCGGGCCGCGGGCGTGGAACGGCACCACGTGGCCGAAATGCACCGCAGATTCGGCCCGTAGAATCAATTGATAGGGCAAAATACCGCCCCCTGAATTTCGCCCGCCCGAGTGAGGATCGATCGATGACGTTCGTGGTCACGGAAGCCTGCATCAAGTGCAAGTACACCGACTGCGTCGAAGTGTGTCCGGTGGACTGCTTCCACGAAGGGCCTAACTTCCTGGTCATCGATCCGGACGAGTGCATCGACTGCACGCTGTGCGAGCCGGAGTGCCCGGTCGAGGCCATCTTCTCTGAAGACGAAGTGCCCACGGGCCAGGAAGAGTACAAGAAGCTGAATGCCGATCTCGCCAAGAAGTGGCCGGTGATCACTGAAAAGAAGGCCGCACCGCCCGACGCGAAGCAGTGGGAAGGCGTGGCAGAGAAGCGCAAGCTCCTGGAGACCTGAGCGCCAGACGGCGCTCTCGCGGGCGTACGTGCCCGCGCCGGGTTACATCTTCCCCGTCTTGAGATAACGCGCCAACTGCGCTGGCGGGGCGTATCCGTCAAGCTTCTCGCCGCTCGGCAGCAAGATCGCCGGCGTGCCTTCGACGGCCAGCTTGTGGCCCAGCTCCCAGTCGCGCGCCACGATGCCGGCGGAGCACTTGGGTGACTTGATGTCTTCGCCGTTCTTGGCGCGGGTCAGCGCCTCGTTGCGATTCGCCGAACACCAGACGGCCTCGGCCTTGTGCCACGACTCGGTGTCGGGGCCGCTGCGCGGGTAGAAGAGATAACGCACGCGAATGCCGAGCCGGTTGTACTCGGCGATCTGCGAGTGCAGTCGGCGGCAATATCCGCAGTCGATGTCGGTGAACACCGTGATGGTGTACTTCGGATCCTTGGGCGAGAACACCAGCATCTCGGCTTCCGGGACGCTCTCGATCATGCGGTTGCGAATGCTGCGGCGGCGGTTCTCGGTGAGGTTGGCGTCGCTGTCGAGATCGATCATGTCGCCGATGATCACGTAGCGGCCGTCGACCGAGGTGTAGCTGATCTCCGAACCGCGCGTGATCTCGTAGATGCCGTCGACCGGCGTCATGCGCACGTCTTCGAGCTTGAGTCCGTCGATGTTCTTGACGATGGCGGCCCGTGGATCGGCCTTGGAATCCGACTTCGCTGCCTTGGTGGAAGGATCACCCGCGAGCGCGGCTGTTGCGGCTCCGACCAGGGTGACGGCACAGACGGCCGCCAGCACATGTAAGGTTTTCAGGCTCATGGGGCGCTCTTGCGTAGGGTTCCGATTCGACCGTACCGCGACAACGAAGTTCGCGCCAGGGCCGGCGCGACGCAGTCTATCAGGGTCGGTTGCAGGCGCGACTTTGCGCCCGGGGAACGCTCAGCCGCGCGGGTGATGCGTGCCGTGCATCTCTTTCATGCGCTCGCGGGCCACGTGCGTGTAGATCTGCGTGGTCGAAAGGTCCGAGTGACCGAGCAGCATCTGCACCACGCGCAGGTCGGCGCCATGATTGAGCAGGTGCGTGGCAAACGCGTGACGCAGCGTGTGCGGCGACAGTTCCTTGTCGATCACGGCCTTGCGGGCGTACCGCTTGATGATGTGCCAGAAGGCCTGGCGCGTCATGCGATCGCCGCGGCGCGTCGGGAACAGGTAGTCAGTGGTGCGGTCCAGCAGGATCTCGCTGCGCGGCGCGCGGACGAAATCCGTCAGCCAGCGTACGGCTTCTTCGCCGAGCGGAATCAGGCGCTCGCGATTGCCCTTGCCCATGATCCGGATGACACCCTGGTTGGTGTTGATCTGGTTGTACTTGAGGTTCACGAGCTCGGAGACGCGCAGGCCCGTGGCGTACAACACCTCGAGCATGGTGCGATCGCGATGACCCAGCGGGATCGGCGATCGCCGGAGCGGCAAGCAGAGATTCGACTTCTTCCTCGGTGAGCGACTTCGGCAGCGAGCGGCCGATTTTCGGCATCGCAATCTGGGCAGTCGGATCATCCTTGATGACGCCTTCGCGCACGAAGTAGCGGAAGAAGCGGCGGAACGAAGAAAGTTGGCGAGCCGTGGAGCGCGGACGTGCGCCGGCTTCGACACGGAAGGCGATGAATCCGAGCAGGTCCGCACGCGTGGTCTTGATGATCGGCATACCGCGCTCGGCCAGCCAGCGCGCGAGCGCAGTCAGGTCCGCGCGATACGCGGCGAGCGTATTGGCGGACAGCCCGCGTTCCATCCAGACCGCATCGAGAAATTTCGAGACGGTGGCGTCGGCGGCGGCTGCATCAGCGGCATGCGTCTCGTTCGACGCTGTAGCTTGTTTGACCAAGACGTGGTTGCCTTAATACGTATGCGGTTTAACGTTCGCGGCAGTATGGGGACGGGGGGCTGGGCTCAGGCGTGACGACCTTCACAGCTTCGGAAACCATTAACATAAAGAGAACCAGTTCACATGAATCGGCCCTCTCCTCGAGAAAAAGACCGCGAATGACTTCGCCCCCGCCCAAATCGGCCCTGCACTGGCCGGCGGTGATTTCCGTACCCCTGCGCTTCGTGTACGGCCTATACGCGCTCCTGCTGTTCCTGGCTGTCGCCATCGTTTCCCTGGTCGGCGTCATCCTGCTGCCTACATTGCGGCTGCGCCGGGGAACGGCTCGAATCGCAGCAAGGGTGTTTTTTGCCGGCGCTGGCATGCCGGTGCGGATCCGCGGCTGCGAGAACCTGCCCGCGGGCCAGTCCGTGGTGGTCGCCAACCACGCCAGCTACCTGGACGGCGTGGTCATGACCGCCGCCCTGCCGCCGCGTTTCGGGTTCGTGATCAAGCGGGAAATGAACAACGTTCCTGGTGCCGGCCTGTTGCTCCGGCGTCTCGGCTCCGAGTTCGTCGAGCGCTTCAATCGCCAGAAGGGCGCCACCGACGCGCGGCGAGTGCTGCGTACCGCCGCGAGCGGTCACTCGCTGATGTTCTTTCCCGAGGGCACCTTCAAGCCCGAGGTCGGACTGGGCAAGTTTCATACCGGCGCATTCGCCATCGCAGCGCGCGCCGCCTGCCCGGTGGTGCCCGCCGTGATCCTGGGCACGCGCCGGAACATGCCCGCCACGCGAATCTTTCCACGACCCGGGCCGATCGAAGTGCGCTATGGCACGCCCATCGTGCTCACGACGAGTGCGTCCGGTGAAGATCCCGCGGTGAAGCTGCGGGATGCATCGCGCGCCGCCATCCTTGCGCATCTGGGCGAACCTGACCTCGCCGCGTGACGGGTGTGACATTTCGTTCGCCACTGCGAATCACAGTGGCAGAACATGAAACCGTCCACCTACATGATCCCGGACTCCGCGACGGAATTCGTTACCCTGCTGGGCGACCACCAGCGCCTGGTGTACAGAGTAGCGGGCAGCTACACACTCGGGCGCGCCGACATGGAGGATCTGGTGCAGGAAATCGCCGCGCAGGCCTGGCGCGCGTTTCCGTCGTACGACCCACAGCGCCGATTTTCCACCTGGCTATATCGCATCGCCCTCAACGTCGCCATTACCTGGCTGCGTGCCGAAGCGCCGCGGCGCAAGCGATCGATTCCCTACGACGCGGAGCTGCACGAGCCGGCCGTCAGTGATGCAGTCGACGCGGACGACGGCAGCCGCATCCTGCGCGGGTTCATTGAATCGCAGGGGCCGCTCGATCGTGCCCTGCTGCTGCTCTACCTCGAAGAACGACCGCTTGCCGAGATTTCCGAGATCCTCGGCATCACCACCACCAACCTGACAACCAAGATCAACCGGCTCAAGGAGCGGCTGCGCTCGTACGCGGAGAAAGTACATGGAACTCGATGATCTGAAGAGCTCCTGGCAGAGTCTCGACCGTCGTGTCGAAGAGCGCATCTTGCGCAAGCTGCTGAGCGAGACGATTTCGCGCAAGGCGCGCTGGAGACTGGTGCCGGTGCTCATCGGCGCGGTATTCAACATGATCATCGGCGCGTGGTTCGCGCTGGCGTGGGGCAAGTTCTGGAGCGCGCATCTCGCCACTCCGCTCGTGGCGGGCGCGGGAATAGTGCTGCATGCCGCCAGCATCGGCCTCATCGTGATCGGCATGGTGCGCCTGGTGCTCGTGCTGCGGATCGACTACACGCAGCCGGTGCTGGCGATCCAGCGCTCACTGGCGAGGCTGCAGGAATTCGAAGCGCGCTCGTTCCACGCGGTGTGGTTTGCCTGCTGGGTTGTGGTGCCGGCAGCGCTGGTCACCATCGTCATTGGGTTGGCTGGCGTGGATCTCTGGGATCGCGCACGCGGTTACCTGCTCGCCAATTTCCTGGTGTGCCTGGTCGGCGGCCTGGCGCCGCCGCTTCTGCACCATTGGGCCCGTCGCCGGGGCAGCAAACTCGCGGCACGGATGGACACCTTTCTCCTCAGTCACAGCATCGCGCGCGCCAGGGCGGCGATTGCCGAGATCGACGAATTCGCACGCCCGTGAAATTACATGTGGCGGCGGTACTGGCCGCCGACCAGGTAGAGCGCGTGCGTGATCTCGCCCAGCGAGCACACCTGCACGCTCTCGAGCAGTTCGGCAAAGACGTTGCCGCCGCTGGCCGCAATATCCTGCAGGCGCCGCAACGCTTCGGAAGACTCCTGCGCATGTCGCGCCTGGAAGTTGCGGACCGCATCCACCTGGGCGCGCTGTTCTTCATCGCTCGCGCGGAACAAGGGTGCAGCCGCGTGTTCACCGCCCGCATCGCGTTCATTGAGGAAGGTATTCACGCCCACGATGGGCAGTGAGCCATCGTGCTTGCGCGTTTCGTAGAGCAGGCTTTCTTCCTGGATCTTGCCGCGCTGGTACATGGTCTCCATGGCGCCGAGCACGCCGCCACGTTCAGCCAGCGATTCGAACTCCTTGTAGACAGCCTCTTCGACCAGGTCCGTCAGCGTCTCGATGGCGTACGAGCCGGCCCAGGGATTCTGGATCTTGTTGAGGCCCAGCTCGCGATTGATGATGAGCTGGATGGCCACCGCGCGCCGCACGCTCTCCTCGGTGGGGGTCGTCAGCGCTTCGTCATAGGCGTTGGTGTGCAGTGAATTGCAGTTGTCGAACAGCGCATACATCGCCTGCAGCGTGGTGCGGATGTCGTTGAACTGGATTTCGCGCGCATGCAGGCTGCGGCCCGAAGTCTGGATGTGGTACTTCAGCATCTGGCTGCGCGGACCCGCCTTGTAGATGTCCTTCATGGCGCGCGCCCAGATGCGGCGCGCCACGCGCCCGATCACCGCGTACTCCGCATCCATGCCGTTGGAGAAGAAGAACGACAGGTTCGGCGCGAAGTCGTCGATCTTCATGCCGCGTGCCAGGTAGTACTCGACGATGGTGAAACCATTGGCGAGCGTGAAGGCGAGCTGCGTGACCGGATTCGCGCCCGCTTCGGCGATGTGATAACCGGAAATCGACACCGAGTAGAAGTTGCGCACGCGGTTCTCGCTGAAGAACTGCTGTACGTCGCCCATCATCCGCAGCGCGAACTCGGTCGAGAAAATGCAGGTGTTCTGCGCCTGGTCTTCTTTCAGGATGTCGGCCTGCACCGTGCCGCGGACCAGGCTCAGCGCCTCGGCGCGCAACGTGGCATATGCCTCGGCGCCGAGCACACCGAGCTCCACGAGTTTGCGGCCACTCACGCCCAGCAACCCGAGACCGCTGCCGTCGTGGCCTGGCGGCAGATCGCCCCGATATGCCGGCCGGTCGATTCCCGCGCGCGCGAGCGCCGCCTCGACTTCCGGCCAGCGTCCCGTGCCGCGCAGGTGGCGCTCGACGCGCTGGTCGATGGCGGTGTTCATGAACATCGCGAGAATCATCGGCGCCGGACCGTTGATGGTCATGGATACCGAGGTCGACGGCTTGCAGAGGTCGAAGCCCGAATACAGCTTCTTCATGTCGTCGAGCGTCGCGATCGACACACCGGAATTGCCGGTGCGGCCAAATATGTCGGGTCGCAGGTCCGGGTCTTCACCGTACAGGGTGGTGGAATCGAATGCGGTCGACAGGCGCGTCGCCTCGTGCCCCGACGCCAGGTAGTGAAAGCGCCGATTGGTGCGTTCCGGCGCGCCTTCGCCCGCAAACATGCGCGTCGGATCCTCTTCCTCGCGGCGATACGGATAGACGCCCCCGGTGTACGGATAGGCGCCCGGCAGGTTTTCGTTCTGCACGAAGCGCAGGATCTCGCCCCAGCCATCGAGCCGCGGCGCGGCAAGCTTGGGAATCGGGTTGTGACTCAGCGATTCTGAATAGTTAGCGCCGCGCAGCTCGCGGCCTCGCACGGTGTAGGAAAACTCGGGAGTGCTGATGCCCTGGCGACGTTCTGGCCAGTTCCTCAGCGCTGCCAGGCCTTCGGCGCCGATGTCGGTGAGCGCACGGTTGTAAGCCACGCGGATGGCGTCGAGCCCATCGTTGGCGGCCGCTTCCGGGGCCGGCGAGAACGGGGCTGGCAGGTTCTTGTCGCCGAGCTGCTCGAGCGACAGGTACAGGCCGTGCGCCCTCTGTGCCGCGGTGGCGCGCAGGTCGTCCGTGTGGCGCGCATCCCTGCCCTGCGCCGCGATCTCCGCGAGATAACGCACGCGCGCAGACGGCACCAGCGGATCGCGCGAACGGAATTCCGTGGGGGCATTCGCAAGCGCCGTGCCCGCGGCAGCGGTCCAGCGTCCGGCGTTGCCATTCTCCCGGTCGAGTGCAGCACCCAGCGCCTGGAACAGCCGATTGACTCCCGGGTCGTTGAAGCGGCTGGCGATGGTGGGGAACACGGGAATTTCCGCATCCGGCAGCTTCGACTGGTCGTGATGATTGCGTCGCCACTGCTTGCGCACGTCACGCAAGGCGTCTTCGGCACCGCGCTTCTCGAATTTGTTCAGCACGATCATGTCGGCGAAGTCGAGCATGTCGATCTTCTCGAGCTGGCTGGCCGCGCCGTATTCGGCGGTCATGACGTACAGCGAGATGTCCGCGACATCGACGATCTCGGTGTCGCTCTGCCCGATACCGGCGGTCTCCACGACCACGAGGTCGAAGCCCACCGCGCGATACAACGCGATCACATCCGCCAGCACGGCGCTGGTGGCCAGATGCTGGCGGCGCGTGGCCAGCGAACGCATGAATACCTGCGACGCGGACAGCGAATTCATGCGAATGCGATCACCCAGCAAGGCGCCGCCCGAGCGGCGGCGGGTCGGATCGATGGCCACGACGGCGACGCGTCGCTCCGGAAACTCGCGCAGGAAACGCTGCAGCAGTTCGTCGGTGAGTGAACTCTTGCCAGCGCCACCGGTGCCGGTGAGTCCGATGACCGGCGCCGGATGTGGGCCGGCGACCGCCTCGCTCAGCAGGCGACGCAGATCGTCCGCATCGCTGCCATCCGCCGCCCCCCCGCCCTCGAGCAGCGTGATGGCGCGCGCAATGCCGCCATGATCGTTGACGTCCGGGAGACTCGTGATACGCGGCGGTGTATGGCGCCCGACACGGGCGAATACGTCCTGGATCATGCCGCCGAGGCCGAGGCGCCGCCCGTCTTCGGGCGTGTAGATCTTGGCGACCCCGTAGGCCTCGAGTTCGGCGATCTCCGCCGGAGAAATCGTGCCGCCGCCGCCCACCACCACGCGGATGTGGTCGGCGCGCAGCTCGCGCAGCATGTCGACCATGTAGCGGAAGTATTCGTTGTGGCCGCCCTGGTAACTGCTGACGGCGATCGCGTCAGCGTCTTCGGCAATGGCGGCGCGCACGATGTCGGCCACGCTGCGGTTGTGGCCGAGATGCACCACCTCGGCACCGCCCGACTGCAATAGCCGGCGGATCATGTTGATGGCGGCGTCGTGGCCGTCGAACAGCGACGCTGCGGAAACAAATCGCAGCGGCCTTCCTGGCTCTGGTGGCTTCATGTTACTGGCTGGTAAGATGTGTTACCCAAGAGTAACACGCGCCCGTTCCGGACTGGAGTCCCTTTCCCCGCCATGCCTCCCGTGACTGCAAAAACCAGGGCCCGCAGGCCGCTTGCTTCGAGGCCGGCGGACGCCCCTTCTCCCTGGGCGTCCCGCCGCAGTGCGTCACGCGACCTGAAGCGCGACGCGGTCATCCTTGCTGCGGCGCGCGCATTCCGCGAACGCGGCTACCACAACACGTCGCTGGACGACCTGGCCGGCAGCCTCAAGGTCACCAAGCCCACTCTTTATCTATATGTGCCGAACAAGGAAGCCATCCTGTTCGAGTGTTTTCGCGCCGGGCTCGCCCAGATCCAGGCCACGCTCGACGAGTGCGAGCGCTCCGCGGGGCCGGCGCGCGAGCGCCTGTTCGCTTTCATCCACGGGTATGCCGCGGCTATTGTCGGCGACTTCGGCTGGTGCATGCTACGCGCCGAGGACCAGCACCTGGGTGCGACGATGAGCCGCCGCATCAAACTACTCAAGGCGGGCATCGACAGGCGTATGCGGGCTCTCATCGAAGCGGGCGTTGCCGACGGATCCATCCGCGCCTGCGACACCCGCATGACGGCATTTGCACTCGCTGGCGCTCTCAACTGGATGGGACACTGGTATCGCGAAGACGCTTCGCTCAGGCCCCACGAAATCGCCGATCGTTTCATCGACGTGTTCAACCGCGGCCTTCGCGGCCGCGACTGAACACGGGACATTGACGGAGAACTCTCATGGACAAGACCCAGGTCATTATTGCCGCTGCCACCCGCACTCCCATCGGCGCCTTCCAGGGCGTGTTGTCGCCCGCCACGGCGCCGCAACTCGGCACGGCCGCCATTCTCGGGGCCATCGGCAAGGCTGGCATCGATCCCGGTGACGTGCAGGAAGTCGTGATGGGCTGCGTTCTGCCCGCGGGCCTGGGCCAGGCGCCGGCGCGCCAGGCCGCGCTCGGCGCAACCGTCCCGAAAAGCGTGCCGACAACCACCATCAACAAGATGTGCGGCTCGGGCATGAAGGCCATCATGATGGCCGCCGACCAGATCCGCACCGGCGACGTGTCCATCGCGGTCGCGGGCGGACTCGAGTCGATGAGCAACGCTCCCTATCTACTTCCCAAGGCCCGCGCCGGGATGCGCATGGGCCACGGCGAAATCCTCGACCACATGTTCTACGACGGACTGCAGAGCCCGTTCGACGGCCAGCTCATGGGAGTATTCGCCGAGAACACCGCGCAGAAGTACGGTTTCACACGCGCCGACCAGGATGCCTTCGCCACCGAATCCACGCAGCGCGCCGTCAGGGCGGTGAATTCGGGCGCGTTCGCAGCGGAAATCACGCCCGTCACGATCAAGGGCCGCAAGGGCGAAACCATCGTCGACCGGGACGAAACACCGTTCACGGTCGACCTCGCCAAGATTGCGACGCTGAAGCCGGCATTCCGCAAGGACGGAACGGTGACGGCTGCTTCCTCGTCTTCCATATCCGACGGTGCCTCGGCGACGGTGTTGATGTCTGCCGATGAGGCGGCTCGCCGCGGCATCAAGCCACTCGCGAAGATCCTGGGATACGCAAGTTTCGCGCGGGAGCCCGAATGGTTCACGACCGCGCCCGCCGGCGCCATCCAGAAGCTGCTCGCGCAGCTCGGCTGGAAGCCCGCAGACGCCGCGCTCTATGAGGTCAACGAAGCGTTCGCAGTGGTCGCCATGGCGGCCATGCGCGAGGTCGGCTTCGATCACGCGCGCACCAACACCCTCGGCGGGGCCTGCGCGCTGGGACATCCCATCGGCGCCACGGGAGCGCGTATCGTGACCACGCTGGTGCATGCACTGCGGGCACGAGGCGGCGGACGCGGCATTGCGTCCCTCTGCATCGGCGGCGGCGAGGCAACGGCAATTGCCGTCGAAGTCCCATCCTGAGTTTCGTGCCCGGGCACCGGTTCGTTATGCTGTGTGCGTCTTGATCCAGCTTGAACTGCCCATCTTGATCTACCCATCTTGATCTACCCAGGGGTGTCGCTCGATGAAAATCTCTGAAGCGCGCGCGGTGGTCACTGGCGGCGCCTCGGGTCTCGGGCTGGCCGTCGCACGGCATATCGCGGCGGCCGGTGGCCGCGTCACCTTGTTAGATGTGCAGGAAGGTCCGGGAGCCGCGGCGGCGGCTTCGCTCGGCGCCAATGGCGGCTTCGCCAAGTGCGACGTCACCTCCGAGACGGAGGTGAACAGCGCAATGGAAACCGCGCGTGCCGCCATGGGCAGCATCAACCTGCTGGTGAACTGCGCGGGCGTCATCGGCGCCGGCCGGGTGCTCGGCAAGAACGGCCCGATGGCAGGAGATTTTTTCACCCGGGTCGTACACATCAACCTCATCGGCACTTTCCTGTGCGACAAGGCCGCCGCAGCCATCATGCAGCTGAATTCGCCCAACGCGGATGGTGAGCGCGGCGTCATCGTGCACACCTCTTCGGTGGCCGCCTTCGAAGGACAGATTGGCCAGGCCGCCTACGCGGCGACCAAGGCCGGCGTCGCAGGCATGACGCTGCCCATCGCACGCGAACTGGCGATGTTCGGCATCCGCGTCAGCTCCATTGCTCCCGGCATTTTCAGCACGCCCATGCTCGCGGCCATGCCGCCGGAGGTCCAGGACTCGCTCGGCAAGCAGGTGCCGTTCCCGCCGCGCCTCGGCCGTCCCGAGGAATTTGCGTCCATGGTGCAGACCATTGTCGAGAATGCCTATCTCAACGGCGAAACCATCCGCCTCGACGGCGCGATCCGCATGCAACCGAAATGAACGCCAACGGCCCCGCGCAACGCGATGTGATGGAGTACGACGTCGCCGTGATCGGCGCCGGTCCGGCCGGTCTCGCTACCGCCATCCGTCTCAAGCAGCGCAGGCCGGAATTGACGGTGTGCATCCTCGAAAAAGGATCGACCCTGGGCGCGCACATTCTCTCCGGGGCGGTGCTCGAGCCGGGTCCGCTCGATGCGTTGTTGCCCGAGTGGCGCCAGGCGGCGTTGCCGGTCTGCGTTCCGGTAACGCACGACGAATTCCGCTGGTTTGGCCGCCGCAGCGCGCGCAAGGTGCCGTGGATACCGAAGTACCTGCGCAACGAGGGCAATTTCATCATCTCGCTCGGCGGGCTTGTGCAGTGGATGGGTGGCCAGGCCGAGAACCTGGGCATCGACGTGTTCGCCGGTTACGCCGCCGCATTGCCCTTGTTCGACGACGACGGCTCGGTGGCCGGCGTGCAGATCGGCGACATGGGCGTGCAGCACGATGGCTCGCGCGGCCCTAACTACACCCCCGGTCCGGAAGTGCGCGCACGCCTGACCGTGGTCGCCGAGGGCTGCCGGGGCAGTCTCGCCAAGGTGCTGATCCGCCGTTACCGGCTCGACGAGAAGGCCGATCCGCAGGTGTATGCGCTCGGCATGAAGGAGCTGTGGCAGCTGCCGCCAGGGCGAGTGAGGCCCGGTCTCGTGCAGCACTCCGTCGGCTGGCCGCTGGACACGAAAACCTACGGTGGCAGCTTCGTCTATCACCTGACCGACAACCGCGCTTATGTCGGTTTCGTCACCGGACTCGACTACCGTGATCCGCGCTTTTTCCCCTTCGAAGCCTTCCAGCAGTTCAAGCATCACCCGTCGATGCATGAATTCCTGAAGGGCGGTGAAATCCTTTCCGCCGGCGCGCGCGCCATATCGGCGGGCGGGTTCCAGTCCATGCCCAAGCTCGAGATGCCCGGCGCGGTCCTGGTCGGAGATGCGGCCGGCACGCTCAACGTGCCCAAGATCAAGGGCATTCACCAGTCGCTGCGCTGTGCGATGGCGGCGGCCGATTACTTCGCCGAGAACAACACCAGCATCGGTTTCGATGCCGTGTGGCGCAAGACCGAAGCCGTCGCCGAGTTGCATGAAGTGCGCAATATCAAGCCCGGCTTCAAGGGCGGCCTGAAGCGCGGAATGTTGAACGCCGCCGTGGAAAGCATGCTGAGTGGCGCGACTCCATGGACGCTGCGCAATCGCGAGACTTTCCCGCTCGAGAAGCTGGCCGAATATGATTCTCCCAATCGTCACTGGGTGAACCGCGACCTCCCGCCGCGGGATCGATTGAGTTCCGTGTTCTTCGCCACGACCGCGCACGATGAAGTTCAGCCTGCGCACCTCAAGGTGCGCGACAAGAACATCTGCGCCACTACCTGCGCGCAGGAGTACGGCAACCCATGCACACGCTTCTGCCCTGCCTCGGTCTACGAAATGGTCGACGACGACGCGGGAGGCAAGCGCCTGCAGATCAACGCGGCCAACTGCGTGCACTGCAAGGCCTGTGACATCAAGGATCCGTACCAGATCATCGACTGGGTGACGCCGGAAGGCGGCTCCGGCCCCAACTATCAACTGCTGTGAATTCAACGAACGACGTGCTCGGCGCGCTGTACGCGCGTGAGACCGCCAAGCGCGGCTTCACTCCGGATCCGGCGCAGGTCGACGCGCTGCGCCACCTGGAACGCCTGCGCTCCGAGCTGGTGACCGCGGCATCGGCGCCGCTCGGCAAGCGCCTGCTGCGTGGCCTGAAGCGCGACAACGGCAACGGCGCGCTACGCGGCGTCTACCTCTGGGGCGGCGTGGGCCGCGGCAAGACGTGGCTCATGGATCTCTTCTATTCGAGCCTGACGATCGCCCAGAAGCGCCGCACACACTTCTACCGCTTCATGCAGGAGGTGCACGCCGACCTCAAGCGCCTCAAGGGCATGCAATCGCCGCTCGAGGGCGTGGCCGACAAGATCGCGAAGAAATCACAGGTGATCTGTTTCGACGAGTTGTTCGTCTCGGACATCGCCGACGCCATGATCCTCGCCGGCCTGTTCGGCGCGTTGCTCAAGCGGGGCGTCGCGCTCGTCTTCACCTCGAACGTCAGGCCAAAGGATCTCTACAAGAACGGGCTGCAGCGGGACCGCTTCCTGCCGACCATCGCGCTCCTCGAAAAGCACTGCGACGTCGTGGCGGTCGAGGGCGGTGTCGATTACCGGCTGCGCCAGCTCACCGCCGCAGCCATCTACCTGCCGTCCGCCGAAGCCGACACTCAGAAGAAACTGGAAGCGCTGTTCGACGATCTCTCCGACGACGATGTCGAGACCGACGGCTCGATCACCGTGAACCACCGAAAGATCAAGGTGCTGCGCGAGAGCGAAAACGTCATCTGGTTCGACTTTGCGGCGCTGTGCGAAGGGCCACGCAGTCCCGCCGACTACATCGCGATCGCCAGCGAATACCAGGCGGTGGTGATCAGCAATGTTCCCGTGCTGCACGACACCGCCGACAACGCGGCGCGGCGCTTCATTTCAGTGATTGACGAGTTCTACGACCGCGGCGTGAAGGTGATCATTTCAGCCGGCGCGGCGCCCAGCGAGCTCTACAAGGGCGAGAAGCTGAAGTTCGAGTTCCAGCGTACGACCAGCCGCCTCACGGAAATGCAGAGCGCCGAGTACCTCGCGCGGGCACACCGCGCGGCCTAGCGCTTCTCACAATCCTTTCGCCTCAGCGCGCAGTCGAAGAAATCAACCGTGGCGTGGAAGGCCTGGAAACTCGCCGCACGCGTGTCTGCGGGCGTGGCGCCGATGAAGCTGTGATCCGCACCGTCGATCACTCGCAGTTGCGAGCGCACTCCGGCCGCCTGCAGCGCTGCGTGGAAGGTGGTGGACTGCGCCACCGGGACGGTCTGATCGCGCGCGCCGTGCACCAGCAGAAATGGCGGATCCGAACCGTCGATGAATCGGATCGGGCTCGCAAGCCGCACTTTGTCTTCGGCGCAATCCTGGTCAGCGCATCCCAGGTAGCGAGCCACCGGCGGAGTGAGTGCTGCATCGGTGACGAGCGGGGCGAAATCGAAGACGCCATACCACGCAACAACTGCCTGGACGCATGCCGATTCGCGACTCGCCAATGCTTCCGGCGAGAGTTCGGGAACACCACAGGATGTTCCCGCCAGCGCGGCAAGCTGACCGCCGGCGGACACGCCCCAGATTCCGACGCGTGTCTTGTCGATGACGAAACGCTGGTGATTGTCACGCAGCCAGGCGATCGCGGACTTGACGTCCATCCCGGCGGCCGGTGACACCGCTTCACTGCTGAGCCGGTAGTTCACCGAGGCAAGCACGTAGCCCCGTGCCGCGATCGACGCCAGTGCTCGTGGCCAGTCTTCGAAGGCTCCGGCGTGGCGCGCGTGCCCGCTCATCCACCCTCCACCGTGGACGAATACGATCACCGGCAACGGCACGTCGTGTTTCGCGGGAAGGTACAGATCGAGCGTCAGCGGTCGAAATCCGTTGTGCGTCGCGTAGGTCACATCTGCAAGACTGGTGACACCACCGGGGAAGACCGTGCGACGTTCCGGATATCGATCCTGCAACTGTGGGCTTACGCCGACCGAGGGCTCGTCCAGCCCCGGACCAGCATGTGCGGCGACCAGTAGTGACAATGATGTCGCGATGAGCGCGACGAAGGCGCCGTAAGGCGATCGCGCCAGGTCCCTCATATCGCTTTCGGCTTCACACAATTCGACATCGTGAGCCGGGACATATTGGTTGTTCCCGCCCCTTCATTTACTATGCACGTACTGGTTCGTTAATACAAGCAACACACTGAAATACACGGAAATGCACGGCCATCGCGACCTCCGCCCTCTATCCGATGCTGCGACCGGCATCGCGACGCGGCCCTCGCGGGTGCGGTTGATGATTCTTGCGCTCCTGACGCTCGGAACGCTCATCAACTACCTCGACCGGACTGTCATCAGTGTGGCCGCACCACTCATGAAGAGTGAGCTGCACCTCGATGCCGTCACGTTGGGCATCGTGTTTTCGGCGTTCTCGTGGACCTACGCGGCCGCGCAGATTCCTGGCGGCATCCTGTTAGACCGTATCGGTGTGCGCATCACCTACTTTCTCTCGGTAACGATCTGGTCTGTGTTCACGCTGCTGCAGGGACTGGTCACGAACTCATGGTCTCTCATCGCCTGTCGCATGGGCCTGGGACTCGCGGAGGCGCCTGCTTTTCCGTCGAACAGCCGCGTGCTCGGCACGTGGTTCCCGCAGGCAGAGCGTGCGTCAGCCACGGGCGTCTACTCCGTCGGCCAGTATTTCGGCCTCGCCTTCCTGAGCCCGCTGCTTTTCTGGATTTCAGGAGCCTTCGGATGGCGCGCGCTGCTGGTCATCGTTGGTGCGGCGGGAATCCTCTTCGGTTTCGTCTGGTATTCGTTGTATCGCGACCCACACGAAAGCCGGGCCAACCAGGCTGAACTCGACCACATCACCGCGGGAGGTGGCTTCGCCTCGGCGTCTCGCACGAAATTTCAATGGAGCCATATCGGCTTCCTGCTGCGCCAACGCCAGATCGTCGGCGCATCGATCGGACAGTTCGCCAGCAATTCCACACTGGTGTTCTTCCTCACCTGGTTCCCCACCTACCTGGCCACCGAACGACAGATGGGTTGGATCAAGGTGGGTTTCTTCACCATCCTGCCGTTCATTGCCGCCTGCGTCGGCGTCGTGAGCGGCGGACTGCTCTCGGATTACTTGCTACGGCGAACCGGTTCGGCGAACGTCGCACGCAAGTTGCCCATCATCGCGGGTCTGCTGATGGCCTCGACCATCGTGATCGCGAACTTCGTTTCACGGGATACGCTGGTGATCGTCGTGATGTCACTGGCGTTCTTCGGGCAAGGCATGTGCAACCTCGGCTGGACGCTCCTGACCGATGTCGCGCCGAAGGAACTCATGGGCCTGAGCGGCGGCGTGTTCAACTTCTGCGCGAACCTGGCGGGAATCGTCACGCCGCTGGTGGTCGGCTTCGTCGTCCATGCCACCGGTTCGTTTGCCTGGGCGCTCACCTTCATTGGCGTCGTCGCTCTGCTTGGCGTCATTTCCTACGTGTTCGTGGTTGGCGACGTACGCCGGGTAGAGTTCCGGACGTGAGCACGCTGCAAAAAGATCCGGCCAACTCAGCCCTGAGGGTCGGTCTCGCGGGTGCGGGGATCCAGCACTCCTCGAGTCCTGCCATGCACGTGGATGAGGGCAGTGAGCTCGGGCTCAACGTGAGCTACGAATTGTTCGACTTCGATCTCATGCAGGGCGGCGCCGAGTGCCTCGAGAATGTGCTCGACCAGGCCGAGGAGCGAGGCTTCTGCGGACTGAACATCACCTACCCTTCCAAGCAGGCAGTCATCCCGATGCTCGATGAGCTTGCACCCGAAGCGCGCGCGCTGCATTCGGTGAATACGGTGCTGTTCCGCAATGGAAGACGCATAGGCCACAACACCGACTGGTGGGGCTTCGCGGAAAGCTTCCGGCGCGACATGTCCGATGCGCGCACCGATGACGTGGTGCTCGTCGGCGCCGGCGGCGCGGGTGCTGCCGTGGGTTACGCCATGCTGAAGCTGGGCGCGCGTACGCTCACGGTGCATGACACGGATGGATCGCGCACGACGGCCCTGGTATCGCGACTGGCCGACCTGTTTCCGCATCGTCTCGTTCGTGCCTGTCGCGACTTGAACACGGCGCTGGCCAATGCCAATGGACTGGTGCACGCAACACCCACGGGCATGCTCAAGTATCCCGGCATGCCGGTGCCTGTTGAGTCGTTGCACCCGCCGCTCTGGGTGGCGGAAATCGTCTACGTGCCCCTGGTCACCGAGTTGCTGGACACGGCACGCAGGCATGGTTGCCGCACACTCGATGGCGGTGGCATGGCCGTGTTCCAGGGCGCACGCGCCTTCAACCTGTTCTTCGACATAGAACCCGACATACCACGCATGCTGCGACGCTTTCATTCGCGGCTCACCTCAAGCGCCGCATGAGACAACGATGAAGATCCTCGTTCTGCACGGCATCAACCTCAACATGTTCGGCAAGCGCGAACCGGGCGTCTACGGAACAGCGACTTTGGCGGAGATCGACTCCGAGTTGCTTTCCCTGGCGAAGGAACTCGGCACCGAGCTCGAGTGTTTCCAGACCAACAGCGAGGCGGAGATCTGCGACCGGATCCACCGGGCGGTCGCCGAAAAGGAACTGGTCGCGCTGCTCATCAACGCTGGCGCGTGGACGCACTACAGTTATGGACTGCGCGACGCATTGGCGATGCTCAAGATTCCCATCGTGGAAGTTCACATGTCGAACATCCACGCGCGCGAAGCGTTCCGCGCCCACTCGGTGATCGCACCGATCGCCAGGGGGCAGATCAGCGGCTTTGGAGTCGACAGCTACCTGCTGGCCCTGCGTGCCGCGGTCGCACAGGCCCGGCGAGCCGCAAAGGCCTGAAAAACCCGTGAATTCCCGACGCACCAATACCGTACCGTTGACTGTACGAACTGGTACGTGAATACTGGATTACCCTGCTTATGAGCCGACCGCAACCGCAACTCGAACACGCGCTCATCGACGAAATGATCGCCCGCGCACGCGCGGCCATGAGTTCCGTCGCGGGCTACGAGCAGCAGCGAATCGACCGGCTGTGTCGCGCACTGGGGTGGGCAACCGCGAACGAAAAAACATTCGGCCGCATCGTCGCGATGAGCGTGCAGGAGAGCGGGCTGGGCGATCCCGAAGGGCGCAATGCCAAACGCTTCAAGATCATGGGTGTCCTGCGCGATGCCCTGCGACAGAAGAGCACGGGGGTCATCGAGGAAATTCCCGACAAGGGAATCGTGAAATACGCGAAGCCCGCAGGCGTCATCGCGTCACTCGTTCCCACTACCAATCCCGAGCTGACTCCGCCCTACACCGGCATCTACGCACTCAAGTGTCTCGACGCGGTGATCTTCTCACCGCACCCGCGCTCGAAACGCAGCACCTTCGAGATGGTTCGCGTGATGCGCGAGGCCATCAGCCGCCAGGGTGCACCGGCGGATCTGTTCCAGTGCATCGAGCAGCCCAGTGTGGCGCTGACGCAGTACCTCATGGCGAGCTGCGACCTCACGCTCGCGACCGGCGGACAACCCATGGTTCGAGCGGCCTACAGTTCGGGCCGACCCGCGTATGGCGTGGGCGCCGGCAATTCGACCATGGTGATCGATGAAACCGCCGACATCGACGTCGCGGCGCGCAACACGCGCATGTCGAAGACTTCGGATTTCGGCTCCGGCTGTTCCGCCGACGGCAACATTCTCATCGACTCGCGCATTTACGACGCGTTCGTCGCTGCCCTGGTAAAGGAAGGCGGATTCCTGGCCGACGAAGCGCAGGCGTCGGCCATCGAAAAAGTGATGTGGGATGCCCACGGCCACCGTCGCCCCGAAACTGTCGCCTGTCCTCCCCAGGTGATCGCGGCAGCCGCGGGTTTCGTGATACCGGCTGATCGCAAATTTCTCATCGTCGAAAACGACGCGATTGGCCCCGGGCACAACTACTCGCGCGAGAAGTTGACCACGCTGCTCGCCGTGTACCGCTACGAGGGATTCGAGCAGGCGCTCGACATGGTGCGCCGGATTTACGAGGTCGGCGGCAAGGGTCACTCCTGCGGCATCTACTCTCACGATGACGCGCATATCGACCGGCTCGCACGCACCGCGCCGGTCAGCCGCATGATGGTTCGTCAGCCGCAGTCCAAAGCCAATGCGGGCTCGTTCAGCAATGGCATGCCGATGACTTCCAGCCTGGGCTGCGGCATCTGGGGCGGCAACATCACCAACGAAAACATTCATCTCAAACATTTCATGCAGACCACCTGGGTCAGCCGGCCCATTCCCGAGGATCGCCCCTCCGACCAGGAGTTGTTTGGCGAGTTCTACAACACCGAGACGCTGTAGCCCGGAACGATGACCATGCAGGACACAGTCGCCAAACACCTGGTGCGTTATCTCGAGCGACGCGGCGTGCGCCACGTATTCGGCCTGTGCGGGCACACGAACATCGCAGTGCTGTCGGCCATGGCCGAAAGCCGGATCGAATTCATCAACGTCCGCCACGAACAGATCGCCGCGCATGCGGCCGATGGATATGCGCGCGTGACACGCAAGGCTTCGGTGCTGCTCACGCACCTGGGCCCCGGCCTCACCAACGCCGCGACTGGTGTCGCGAATGCAGCGCTCGATTGCATTCCCATGGTGGTGATCGCGGGCGATGTGCCTTCTCACTACTTCGGCAAACATCCGCACCAGGAAGTGAACCTGCACGCCGATGGCGCGCAGTACGAGATCTATCGGCCGTTCGTGAAGCGCGCCTGGCGCGTCGACGATCCGAAACTGTTTCCCGAAATCATCGACAAGGCATTCCTGCTCGCCGAGAGCGGTCAGCCCGGTCCGGTACTGGTCGACGTGCCCATGGACGTGTTCTCGGCGCCGGTCGATGGCGCCTTGTTCGCCAGACTCGAAGCCAATACGCGCGTCCTGCGCAAGCCGTCACTCGATCTTGCGACCGCACGCGAGATCGTCACGCGGCTCGCGCAGGCGCGCGCGCCAGTTCTGTATGTCGGCGGAGGCGTGGTGCTGGCCGATGCCTGCGAGGAACTGCGCGCCTTCGCGGATCACCTCGGAATTCCCGTCGCGCACAGCCTCATGGGCAAGGGCGCGTTGCCGGACGATCATCCGCTGCTGCTCGGCATGAGCGGCTTCTGGGGCACCAGCCTGGTGAATGACACCTGCCTCGCCGCGGACTGGGTTCTCGGCCTCGGTACACGCTTCAAGGAAGCCGACTGCAGCTCCTGGTATCGCGATTACACCTTCAACATTCCGCCGACGAGGCTCATCCACATCGACATCGAGCCCGGCGAGATCGGCCGCAACTTCGCCACCGAAATCGGCGCCGTGGCGGATCTCAAGCAGGCGCTCGGCGTGCTGCTGCAGGTGGCGCGCGAGATGTGTCCCGAGCCGGCGTGAGCCGCGGCGAGATCGCTCAGCCGGATCGCGAATTTCACGGCGCGAGTTTGCGGCTCGCAACCAGGCCATGGCCAGCTCGGATGCATTTCCGATGATGCCGGAACGCATCCTCGCCGAAGTGCGCGCCCAGCTGCCACGCGACGCCATCATCACCACCGACGTGGGCTGGAACAAGAACGGTGTGGGACAGCAGTTCCCGGTGTTCACACCCGGCAGCGTGCTGACACCGGGCGGTTTCGCAACCATGGGATTCGGACCGCCGGGTGCAATCGGCGCGAAGTTTGCCGCGCCGGATCGCGTGGTGGTGTCACTGGTGGGTGACGGCGGATTCGGTCAGAACCCGGCGGCTCTCGCGACGGCCGTCGAACATGGTCTCGCCATCGTGTGGCTGGTCATGAACAACAATGCTTTCGGCACCATCGCAGGTCTGCAGAAGGCCGCCTACGGACTGACACACGGCACCTTGTTTCCATCAGACACAGGTGGTTGGGACGCGCAGAAGCCCGACTACGCGGCGATCGCGCGCGCCTACGGCTGCGAGGCGGAACGACTGCGCTCGGCCGCCGACCTCGCGCCGGCACTGCGCCGCGCGCTCTCGGCCAACAAGCCGTACCTGCTCGATGTGCCCATGAAGAACAACCCGACGCCGACCACCGGTCACTGGAACATTCTCGACATCTACGCGCCCGAGAAGCGCCTCGAGCACGCCGCGACGGACTGAACCTTGATGAGCCACGAAATCCTCGTCAGCGAAGTCGGACCGCGCGATGGCTTGCAAAGCATCAAGTCCATCATGCCGCTGGAAGCCAAGAAGACATGGATTTCTGCCCTCGCGCACGCGGGAGTTCGCGAGATCGAAGTGGGAAGTTTCGTTCCGGCGCAGGTCCTGCCGCAGCTCGCCGACACGGCCGCCGTCGTCGAACATGCGCGCACCATCTCCGGACTGACGGTAGCGGTGCTGGTGCCAAACCTGCGTGGTGCCGAAGCCGCAGTTCGCAGCGGTGCGCACAAGCTCACGCTGCCCTTTTCCGCCTCGGAAACGCACAGCCTCAAGAACGTCCGGCGCACGCATGCGCAGATGCTGGATGAGGCTCGCAACATTTCCGCACTGTTGGAGGCGCAGCCGGCATAAACGCGCCCGCGATTCGAAGGCGGCCTGTCCACGGCGTTTCGGATGTACTTACGAAGGCGCGGTCCCCGCGGACCGGGTGGTCAGACTCGCCGAACTACTCTGCGAGGCAGGGTGCGACGAGGTCGGACTCGCCGACTCGGTGGGATACGCGAACCCTGCGCAGGTCCAGGATCTCGTGAAACGCGTACGTGCAGCCATCGGCACCGACAGGTTCGCGGGCCTGCATCTGCACAACACGCGCGGACTCGGCCTGGCCAATGTCGTCGCGGGACTTGAAGTGGGCGTGCATACCTTCGACAGCTCCATGGGTGGCATCGGTGGTTGTCCATTCGCACCCGGCGCCACCGGCAACATCGTCACCGAGGACCTCGTCTTCATGCTCGAGGCGATGGGATATCGCACCGGCATCGACCTGGCCAGGCTCATGCGGGCACGGGAGATCCTGGCGGCGGCGGTGCCGAACGAGGAGCTGTACGGTTACGTCGCGGCGGCAGGTCTGCCGCTTGGCTACCCGCCGGCTGCCAGCGGAGTCAACGCATGACTGCGTGTTTCTCTCTGGCGCATCTCACCATGCTCAACCTGTCGCCACCCGAGCTCATCGAGGTCGCGGCGCGCGCGGGTTACCAGTTCGTCTCGCTGCGTCCCATTCCCGTGGGTGCACCCAACGAACCTCTGCATCCATTTGCCACTGATCCTGCCCTGCGCGCGCGCACCAGGGCAGCTCTGAATGCAACCGGCGTCGGTTTGCTGGACATCGAAGTCGCGCGCATCGTGAAAGAAGTGACCCCGCGCAGCTACCTGCCGGCGCTGGAAGCGGCCGCAGAGCTCGGTGGCCGGCACGTGCTCAGCAGTGCCTGGTGCGACGACGGCATATACATCCGCGAATTCTTTGCGGAATTGTGCAGCCTAGCGGACTCATTCGGCCTGACCGTCGACCTCGAGTTCGTGACCTGGTCAGGCGTCAGGACGCTCAACGACGCGGTCGACATCGTGCAGAACAGCCGCTGTGCCAATGCCGGCGTTGTCATCGACACGCTGCATTTCGATCGCTGCCACGCAGACCCGCGCAGGCTGGCCAACCTGCCTCGCGACTGGTTTCACTTTGCGCAGATCAACGATGCACCGGTACGTTTCTCGACCGAGCGTGAAGAACTGATTCGCATCGGGCGGGCCGGACGGCTGTATCTCGGCGAAGGTGGCATCGACATTGCCTCCATCCTTGCGCAACTGCCGGCCATTCCGCTGTCCATCGAGATTCCGAACCCGGAAAAACTGGCGCTGCTGGGCGCCGAGCAATATGCGCGCCTGTGTATCGAAACGGCGCGCAGCTATCTTGCAGCCAGTGCCTTTCGCCGCGCGGTCTAGGCGCCGCGCACCGGTTCGAGGTAGCGAAGCACGGCCTCCACCAGCATGTTCTTGTGACGAATCCGGACGTCGGTGTCGGACAGGTCGCAGTCGAAGATGGTGCCAAAGGTGAAGCGGTTGGAGACGCGAAACACGCAGAACGCGCTGATGAACAGGTGCACGTCGAGCGCGCTCACGTCACTGCGGAAAACGCCCTCGCGCGCGCCGCGTTTAAGGATGGAGTCGAGTACGTGGATCACGCCGGCATTGCGGCGCTTGATCGACGTCAGCTTGGCGATATTCCGGCCGCGATGCACGTTCTCCACGGCCACCAGGCTGATGAAATGCGGATGGGTTTCGTCGTAGTCGAAAGTGATCTCGATGATCTTGCGGATGGCTTCGACGGGTGCGGCTTCCTCGATGCCTTCCTGGGTATCGAGTGAGCGGATCTCCGAGTAGGCCTTTTCGAGGACGGCGCGATACAGGCCTTCCTTGCCCTTGAAGTAGTAATAGATCATCCGCTTGGAGGTGCGCGTGCGCTCGGCGATCGCGTCCACGCGCGCTCCGCTCAGGCCATGGTTCGCAAACTCCTCGGTGGCTACCGCGAGTATGTCGGCCTTGGAGCGCTCGGCGTCGTTGGCAAACTCTTCACCCCCGGGCCTGGAGGAGGTTTTCTTCTTGCGGCTCGCCATCCGAACTTCCTCTGGATCACACGCGAGTCTTTCGGCTGGGGACAGTACACCATCCCACGCCGCCGGAAAATCGCCGCGCTCAGTCCTGGTGCCCGGACGGGTGCAACGGCGCGAGATCCACGCCGGGAGCAAGATTCCGGAAGCGCGATTGGGCAGCCAGGCGGATCGCGGTGTCGCGGGCACCATAACCGTCGTATTCACGGCGCTGAACGACTTCGAAGAAGAAGCGCTTGGCGAAGGCGCGCGTGTAGAGGTGCTGATAGGTGCCGCGTGCGTCTTCGTCGTAGAGAATGTTGTGTTCAGCCATGCGCGACAACACGGTGTCGTCGAGGCCATATCGAGCGCCAAGGTCGTAGTAGTAGTTCTCGGGGATGGGCAGCGCCTCCATGCCAAGTTCGCGCAGTTGCCGGGCAGTTGCCACGATGTCGTCAGTGCTGAAGGAGATGTGCTGCACGCCGGCGCCACCGTAGGCGTGCAGGAAACGCCCAACGAGCGTCTGCGCTGCAGGAGAACTGTTGAGCAGGATTCGCAGTCGCCGATCCGCCGAATGGATCGCCTGGCTTTGCACCAGCCCCACGGGATCGGCGATCTCGGTGGCGGCGCTCTTGTCGACCTGGAAGAGGGTCAGGTAGTACAGGAGCCAGGAAAGCATCTCCTCGTATTGCATGTTCTGCGAAAAATGATCGACGCGCTTCAGCCCGGCGTCGCGCACGGTGGGATCCGGCGGCAGTTCCGCGAACTCGTCGCGCCATATCGACGGTGTTTCCCGTTCCGGCATGAGGTAGAGGAGACTTCCGCCAACCGCGCGCAGCGCAGGGATTTCGTATTCGCCCGGGCCGACTGGTTGCGAGAAGCTCTGCACCTGCAATCGATGCGCGCGATCCAGCGCCGCCGCGGGATCCTCCACGCGCAGTCCGATGGCACACACCGAGGCGCCATGCACGGTCCCGTAGGAATGCGCAAATCCCTCCGGCTCGCAGTTCACGACGATGTTGATATCGCCCTGCCGCCAGCGTGTTACGGCCTTGCGGAGATGACGGTGCGTGGGAGCGAATCCCAGCGTGCGCAACATCTGGCCGAGCTGGCGCGCTTCTTCTTCGCCGGCACTGAATTCGATGAACTCCACACCGCTGCAGGCGATCCGCTCATCAGGTACGGCGCCTGCCGAAGAGTGCCGATCCACCTGCTCGAGCAGATAGTCGAGTGAACGCATGCCATCGAGCGCGATCTCCGCCGTCGATCCGGCGCGAAATCGATCGTTGAAGATCTCCAGTGACAACATGCCGTCGTAGCCGCGCCGCTTCAGCGTGTGCACGAATTCCACCAGCGGCAACTCGCCCTGCCCCGGCATGCAGCGAAAATGCCGGCTCCACGACTGCGCATCCATCGTGAGGCGCGGCGCATCCGCGATCTGTACGTGAAAGAGCTTCGAGATATCGATCTCCTCGAGACTCTCGCAGGGAATTCCAGGCGCCAGCGAACTGAACGCGTCCAGCGCCAGTCCTATCGCCGGATGATTCACCTCGCGCACGATTTGCCACGCGTCGCGATGGTCGCGCACATGCCGCGCCCACGGCAGCGCCTCGAAGGCAATACGAATTCCACGTTGTGAGGCGCGCTCGCCGAGCTCGCGAAAGTCATCAACCGTGCGCGCGCGGTCAGAGAGGGAGTCCGGCGACACATTGGAGCTGACCAACATCAAATCGGTGCCGAGCTCGGCGAGCACATCGAATTTGCGTTCCGCTCGATCGAAGACGCGGCTGCGCAAGGCTGCGGGCATGCCTTCGAAATCACGAAACGGCTGGAATGCGACGCAGGCGAGTCCCAGGTCCCGCATCATCGCGCCAATCACGGCCGCCGGTTCCGGCGAGCTCAGCAGGTCGTTTTCGAAGACCTCCACGTACTCGAATCCCGCGTCCGCGATGGCGCGAATCTTGGTGCGCAACGCGCCGTTGACCGAGATGCTTGCGATGCAGCGTTCCATCGAACTACCGTTCCGGCTGAAGCGTCGTGATTTCCACCCCGATGCCGAGTGGATCGCGCGTCAACAGCTGGTGGTGGCCCAGCGTGGGCACCCGGGTCAGCTGGAATTCGATGCCGTGCAGTCGCAATTTATCGATGTACGAGTCCAGGTCGTCGCTGAGAAAGGAGACGTGGTCGACGCCGGCTGATTCGCCACCGCCATGAACCCTGTCGCCTTCGACGAGATGCACCAGCGGATGGTCGCCCGCATACAGCCAGTGACCGCGCGACTTGAACTCTGGGCGCCAGCCATCGCTCAGACCGATGACATCGCAATAGAACTGCTTGAGTCTTTGCGATGTCATCGGCTGGTGCCCGGATGTTCACGTGGTCGATCGCACGGATGGTCACTAGAACCCCAGTTGCACTCCCAGGTAGTAGTAGCGGCCCAGGATGTCGTACGTACCCGGCTGGGTCTGGCCGATCGTGCCGCCGACGATCGGCGGCTCCTCGTCATTGACATTGTTCACACCGCCGCGCAGCAGGATGTTGTCGTTGAATTTGTAGACCAGCGTCACGTCGAACAGGTCGTAGGCGTCAACGCCTGGCGCCGGGCTCGCCGGACGTGTCACCGAGGTGATGTCGTTCATCTCCGGCAGGTGGCGCCAACGCACACCGCCTTCGAATTTCTCCAGGCGGTAGATCAGCGAGGTGAGCGCCTTCCAGTCCGGCAACGGGATGCCGCCATTCTGAGTGCCATCGATGGTGCCCGCGAACTCTTGCCACGCCGAACCTTGCAGGAGCTGCACCTCGTATGAATCGAGGAAGTTCGCGAGGATCTTGAAGTCGAGGCTGCCGGGGCCGACTGGAATGCGCCAGTCGATCTGCGCATCGATGCCGCTGGTGCGCAATCCACCCAGATTCAGGTACGGGGCGGAGACGACGTCGATGCCACCGGTGAGCGAATTACGCCGGATGGCCGCGCAGAACGGATTCCCGGGATCGTAGGTGGGATTGCTGCCGTCGAGGTTGTAGCACTTGTTCATCGCGGTGCCGCCGGCGATTGGCGCGATGACATTCTCGATATCGATGTCGTAGTAGTCGACCGACACCGAGAAGTTGGAGAACAGACCGCTCTCCTTCTCCACCCTGTAGACCGCGCCGAAAGTGATGGTGTCGGCTTCTTCGGGCGTCAGATCCGTATTGCCGCTGTTGATCGCGCCGATTGCGACCGTGGTGTATTGATAGGAATCCACGATCGGGGCCGGAACGCCGGTGGCGACGCACAGATCGCGTACTGCCGCGCCGCTCGCGCCAGTTCGCGCCGTGGAACGCGTGTCGCAGGGATCGCCCTGTCCTGGCGGCGAACCAATCTGCGCCTGCACGCCTATCTGGTTGTACAGCTCGCCGATGTTGGGCGCGCGAATCGCGTGTTCAAATCCGCCGCGGAAGGTGAAGCCCTTGAACGGCTCCCAAAGACCGTCGGCCTTGTACGTCTCGACGCGGCCGGAAAACTCGTAGTCCGATGAACGCACACCCAGGTTGAGTTCCAGGTTTTGCGCCAACGTCTTGTCGCGCAACAGCGGCACGAGGAATTCCAGCGCCACCTCCTTGACCGACGTGGAGCCTTCCGCCGGGAAATGTCTGCAGTGTGCCAATGATGTCGCCGTTTTCGCGCGCCGGGTCCGGATCGAATTCAAAGTCGTTGTCACGCTTGTCGAGAGTCAACGCGAACCGCAAATCTCCCGCGGGCATGGAGAACAGGCTGCCGGTGAGGCTGGCCTCGAAGATGGTTTGCGAAAGTTGCGTGTAGTCGTGTGTCTCCGCTTCGATGTACTCGCGGCACTGGGCAGAAATGGCCATGGAACTCGCAAGGCCGAAGGGGTTGTAGCCGCCGGCGCAGATCGATGCGCCACCATCCGCTGCGTACAACAGGTTGCGCATGCGCGAGTTCAGCAATGCCTTGTCCTGGGTCTCCACCAGGTCGGTCGAGTCATAGGAACCATAGATGTCCCAGCGCCAGTCCTTGAAGGGCAGTTCGCCCCGCAAGCCCACGATGTACTGTCCCACCGTGAAATCGGAGGGGAACTCACGAAAGTCCAGGGCCATGAACCGCTGGTTGAGAGTGAAATCGGCGCCCGGCGTCGGGCGTGATGCGAGGACCGTCGCGAGATCGGCCGGAATGAATGGGTTGGTCGCCGGCATCGTCGGAACCACGAACAGGGTCGGCGACCAACCTACCTGGCCCGTGGCCGTGGTCTTGGTATAGAGAAACTGCCCGTAGGCAGTCAGCGAGTCGGTCACATCGAAATCGACTTTTCCGAAGAACGACTTGCGCTCGAGTGGATTGACCACGAACTCCTGGTAGGTCACCGGCTGGCGAACCGTGCCGCCAGTCGTGCTGAAGTATTCTGTCGTCGGACCCTGGTAGTTGAAAGCACCGATCTGGCCGAACAGCGTTCCATTGTCATTGAACCCGAGGCTGCGGGAATTGAGCACCGAGCCAGCCGCGACACCGTAGTTGCCGAATACGGCGTTGACGACAGCCTGTTGCGGCAGGTTGGTCGGCGCCGGCACGAAGGTGCCCGTGCCAATGAACGACGACAGCACGCCTAACTGGTAGAAGTCGCGCTCTTTGCCCCACAACGCATCGCGATCCGTGAAACTCGCGGACAGCAGCACATTGCCGCGCCCTTCGGCGATGGCGAATCCGCCGGTGATTCCCACATCGAGAGTGTCGGCACCGCCCTGGTCGCTGATCCCCGAGCGCACGTCGAGCTTCAAGCCCGTAAAGTCCTTGAGGCTCTTGAAATTGACGACACCCGACATGGCATCCGATCCATAGACGGCAGAAGCGCCGCCGGTGATGGTCTCGACGCCCTCGAGAATGAACTGCGGAATCATGTTGACGTCGACCACCGCATTCGCGTTCGACAGCGGAAGGCGACGGCCATCGAGAAGCACGAGATTGCGGGTCTCACCCAGTCCACGCAGGTTGAGCGAGGCGCGTCCGGCGAGCGCGACCGCCCCGACAGTGCTCTGGCCCTGACCCTGGACGAACTGCGGCAGCTGGTTCAGCGCATTCTCGATGTTGACCGTGCCGCTCTGGTCGAGCGCCGATTTGTCCATCGTGACGATCGGGCTGGTCGACGAAAAATCCGTGCGCGCGATGCGCGAACCGGTGACCACGATCTCGCCCATCTCCGTCGCTTCTTCGTCCGCTGGCGGGGCCGTTTGCCCCAGGGCCGTTGCGCTTGCGGTCGCGGCCAATAGCCAGGTCATCTTGGAAGCCACGGGCTTTTTATTACTCATTACATCGCCCCCCGATTGATTGGTGTTCTCTCGCCCACACATGGCGGGCTTCGATGCATTCGTCTTGCGGGCGAGTGTACGAACCGGTACGTGCGTGTCAAGCGCGTGCGCACAGAACGTGAACGGAAACACTTGGTAGCGCGCACATTATTGACATGTACGAAACGGTGCGTGTACCGTCATATCGCATGTGAACCGGGGGCTGCCGAGGGTTTGCTGCGCTCGAAATGTTTGCCACGGCGGTGTGGTTGAGAGTCGCCGGGCCGGCGGCGACATCCCGGGAAATACACCTGACTAACTATCCGCTGCGGAATGCAGTCGCGCTGCGGCCTGTCCGCCAGCTGGCGGCCACGTCGATTACGCTCAGCCTGGCGTCAGCAAGCGCGCGGTATCGGCAACCAGGAATTCCATCAGCTCGCGCGCACGGCGGTACTTGAGCAGCGGTGCGCCCTGCCCCGACCAGAACGAGCCCAGATCCGTGCGCCCGGCTTCGAGCGCCGGGCCGCGCAGGTGCGCCATGAACCAGCCGTGCACGGGATACGGCGGATAGCCAGGTCGCTTCTCGTGCATGGCATCGATGAAGCCATTGTGAATGCTGCGCGCCAGGCGGCCGGTAAATGCCCGGGTCAGCGTCGTCCGGCGCGCGTCGGCACTGAACAGCTTCGTCGCGGTGCAACGGCGGCGCGTTGGATTCCTCGCAGGCCAGGAAGGCGGTACCGATCTGCACGGCGCTCGCCCCCAGCCTGAGTGCGGCGGCGATCCCGCGGCCATCGGCAATACCTCCCGCGGCGATCACCGGGACCCTGACCGCGTCGACGACCTGCGGCACGAGCGCCAGCGTGCCGGTGAGGCAGTCTTCCGGTTCCGCCAGGAATGAGACGCGATGGCCGCCGGCTTCGAAACCGGTGGCGACGATGTTATCTACGCCGGCGTCCGGCGAGTAGTTTGGCCTCCGCGGGCGTGGTGGCGGTTCCCACGGTGACGATGCCGGCGCTGCGGCAGCGATCGAGCACGCTGGCGGTGGGCACGCCAAACACGAAGCTGAAAACCGGCGGCTTGATTTCCAGCACCGCCTCCATCTGTTCATCGAATCGCGGACCGAAGCGCGCCGGCCGTGCGGGCAGCGGTACACGCAGTTCCTCGAAATACGGTCGCAACAACTCGCATTCCGCGCGCCACGCCTCGTCGCTCAGTTGCGGATCATCGCTGTCGCCGAGCGGAATCCACAGGTTCAGGGCGAAGGCTCGACTCGTACGTGCGCGAATCTCCGCGGCCACACTTGCGAATGCCTGCGCCGTCCAGGTGGTGCGCGCCAAACGATCCGAGACCACCGCCCTCGTTCACAGCCACGACCAGGTCCACTGCCGACAGGCCGCCGCCGAAGGGTCCCTGCACGATGGGCGCGGCAAGACCGAGCCGCTGCGTCACTGCCGTTTCGTTCCACATGCGGCAGAGCGTAAGCTCGAACGCTCCATCTGATAAGTACGCACCTTTTGGTAACCATCCCATGCCGCCGAAAACCAAGTCGTCCCGGGCAAACGTCTACAACCGCGACTGCCCTTCACAGAGCATCCTCGCGCTGATTGGCAGCAAGTGGTCGATCCTGGTGCTGTGTTCGCTGCGCGCCGGGCCGCGCCGCACGCACGCAACTCAAGCGCCGGCTGGAAGGGGTGTCTTCCAAGATGCTCACGCAGACGCTGCGGGAGCTCGAGCGGCACGGCATCGTTCGTCGCAGGGATTTCGGCGAAGTGCCGCCGCGGGTCGAATACGACCTCACTGCGCTCGGACGCTCGCTCGCCGGGCTCGTGATCAATATCGAAGAATGGGTGACTGCCAACTACACCCGCATGACGGGCGTGGTGCGCAGCTACGACGCGACTGCGGACGCGCGCTGAAACTGGAACGACGCCTTCAGGCAGTGGCGATTCGGCGCGTTCCCTCGATCTTCCAGGCGATCGGCTCGCCGTTCGGCTCGCGAAGTACCGAAACCGGCGCCAGTTCGCAGATGTCGCGCAGAGGGGCGAGCCAATCATCGAGTTCCGGCGATGCGACACAACTCGAATTCAGCGAATCGGCGAGGCAACGCTCCGGCGCGAGCGCATCTTCCATCGCGTTCCAGATCGCGATCCGTTCCCGTTGCGGGCGGCCCAGTCGCGACGGCAGCGTTCGCGCCAGCTCGGCAATCAGCGAATCGTCGGGATGACTCTCGATGAGTGCGGCCATCTGCGCATTGAACGAGGCCACATCGCCGGAGCAGAACGCCGCGCGCGTCATCGGTCCGAGAAAGCCGATGAGCGCATTGAGGCGCGATCGATTGGTGGCAACGATCGAGCTGCCGGAATGGTGCACGAGGAAGGAGACCCTTGCGCCGGGCGCAAGAACCAGCGCCAGCTCGCGCGCCGCCGCGTCGGCGTGGCTGTATTCATAGCCGAACTGGCTGGCCACCGCGCCAAAACATTGCTCACCGAACGGCAGGGACTCCATCGCGGTATCGGACAGCAGCTCGAAATTCGGGTGAATCACCAGGGGGACTCTCGCGAAGTCGATGCCCGTCACCTGCACGTCACCGCGCGCCGCCAGCAACAGTCGCGCGACAGCGCCAGCGCCGCAGCCAAGATCGAGGACGCGCGTGCCGTGCCCGAGTCTTGCGGCGAATGACGCCCAATGGTGGGTCAGCATCTGCCAGATGTCGTGCGCAGCCGCGACACACCGGGATTGACCGGGGTCCTGCCAGAACGCCGACCAGGCATCCTTGGCGAGTCCGTAGCCACGCGGCCCCGGATCGATCGTGCGCGACGCGAGCTTCATGCGGCGTCATTCTGCGCGACCGCACCGCACGATTGACGTCGCCCCGGCTCGATCGAGCGTCAGGGAAACTCCACTGGTCGCATCGGCGAGTGGAGGCGCTTTCAGTTCAGCGCGGTTTCGTGTCCCTATGTCGAGCCGGCTCAGGCCCGGAAGTTTGCCGAGGTCCTGGAGCGGACGTCGTCGGCGCTCACACCCGGCGCCAGCTCGAGTAGTTTGAATGGCGATCGGCGATCCGGCCGCTCGAACACCGCGAGATCGGTGATCAGCATGTCGATGCAATTCGCGCCGGTCAGGGGCAGCTCGCAGCGCGGCTTGAACTTCGGCGAGCCATCCTTGCTGTTGTGCTCCATGACCACCACGACGCGGCGCACGCCGGCCACCAGATCCATGGCGCCGCCCATGCCCTTGACCATCTTGCCCGGCACCATCCAGTTGGCCAGGTCGCCGTTTTCGGCGACTTCGAGCGCGCCGAGCACCGACAGGTTGATGTGCCCGCCGCGGATCATGCCGAAGCTGTCCGAGGACGAGAAAAACGACGAGGTCGCGAGCTCGGTGATGGTCTGCTTGCCGGCATTGATGAGATCCGGGTCTTCCTCACCTTCGTACGGAAACGGCCCCATGCCGAGCATGCCGTTCTCCGACTGCAGCACCACTTTCATGCCGGCGGGAATGTAGTTGGCCACCAGCGTCGGAATGCCGATTCCGAGATTCACGTAATAGCCGTCGCGCAGCTCCCTGGCGGCGCGTTTCGCCAGGTCTTCGCGCGTCCACGGCATCAGCCGGCACTCCTCTTGCGAACCGTGCGCTGCTCGATGCGCTTTTGATAGTCGCGGCCCTGGATGATCCGCTGCACGAAGATGCCAGGCGTATGAATCTGGTCGGGATCGAAGGTCCCCGGCTCGACCAGCTCTTCGACTTCGGCCACGGTGACCTGTCCGGCCGTGGCCATCATCGGATTGAAATTGCGCGCGGTCTTGCGATAGACGAGGTTGCCCTCGGTGTCACCCTTCCACGCTTTGACGATGGACAGGTCGGCAGTCAGGCCGGTCTCGAGCACGAACGTATCGCCATCGACCTCGCGCGTTTCCTTGCCTTCCGCCACCACGGTGCCCGCGCCCGTGCGCGTGTAGAAGCCGTAGATCCCGGCACCACCGGCGCGAATGCGCTCGGCCAGCGTGCCCTGCGGGTTGAACTCGAGCTCGAGTTCCTTCGCGAGGTATTGCCGCTCGAACTCCTTGTTTTCGCCGACGTACGACGAAACCATTTTCCTGATCTGCCGCGTTTCGAGCAGCAGTCCCAGGCCGAAGCCGTCGACGCCCGCGTTGTTGGAGATCACGGTGAGATTGCGCGCCCCGGAATCGCGCAGCGCGAGGATGAGATTCTCCGGAATGCCGCACAGGCCAAAGCCCCCGGACATGACCGTCATGCCGTCGCGCGTCAGGCCGTCGAGCGCGGACCTGGCGTCCGCGAACACCTTGCTGCCGGATTTTTCAGTGGGCATCAGGCTGCCTGGACGGATGGGCTGCGGCGAACGCCGACATGCGGTTGCAGTTCTCCCAGATCAGCGCGAGCCGCGGATACCGCGTGGGGTCGACGCCGAATCGTTCCGCGGCGAACAGCTGCGGAACGAGGCAGCAATCGGCCATGGTCGGCGTGTCGCCGTGGCAGAACTTGGCGGACAGGTGATCGCGCTCGAGGTGCGCATTGAAGGCATCCAGCCCGCGCGTGATCCATTCGCGCAGCCAGGCGGATGAAGCAGCGTCGTCGAGCTTCAACGTTTCCCTGAGGTACTTCATGGTGCTGGTGTTCTGCATCGGCTGGATGTCGCAGGCGATGATCTGCGACAGCATGCGCACGCGCGCACGATCCACGGGATCGCGCGGCAACAGCGCCGGCTGGTGCACGACCTCGTCGAGATATTCGATGATGGCCAGCGACTGTGTGAATCGCTGGCCATCGTGCACCAGTGTCGGCACGCGGGACTGCGGGTTCACGTCGCGATAGGGCTGCTTCCACTGGTCGCCACCCGCGTGCATCAGGTCGACACCGTGATACACGTATGGCAGCGACTTGAGATTCAGCGCGATGCGCACCCGGTACGACGCCGAGCTGCGCCAGTAGCTGTAGAGCTCGAAGTTCAAATTACACCTCTGCGAATCTGGTCGAGTTCGATGGATTCGAACAGTGCCTTGAAGTTTCCTTCGCCGAAACCCTCGTTGCCCTTGCGCTGGATGATTTCGAAGAAGATCGGGCCGATCACGTTGGCGGTGAAGATCTGCAGCAGAATGCCTTCTGCCGTCGCGCCGTTGCCGTCGATGAGAATGCGGCGCCTGCGCAGTTCCTCGACATCCTCACCATGACCGGCGACACGGGCGCCGATGCCTTCGTAGTACGTTTCCGGAGTGTCCTGGAAGGCGACGTCACGGCCGCGCAACACGTCCACGGTGCGATAGATGTCTTCGCTCGCGAGCGCGATGTGCTGGATTCCCTCGCCGCGGTATTCGCGCAGGTATTCCTCGATCTGCGACTTGTCGTCCTGCGATTCGTTGATCGGTATGCGGATCTTGCCGCAGGGACTGGTGAGCGCGCGCGAGAACAACCCGGTCTTCTTGCCTTCGATGTCGAAGTAGCGGATCTCGCGGAAATTGAACAGCCGTTCGTAGAACCCGCACCACTTGTCCATGTTGCCGCGATGCACGTTGTGCGTGAGGTGGTCGACGTACTGCAGTCCGGCGCGCTCCAGCGGCTGCACTTCCACGGGCTTGAAGTCGACGTCATAAATCGAGCGATCGCCGTAGCGATCCACGAAATAGATCAGCGACCCGCCGATGCCGACGATCGCCGGGATGTTGAGCTCCATCGGCCCCACCTGTGAGCGATGCGGCTCCGCCCCGAGCTGGACGGCGCGTTCGAATGCCGCGGCCGCATCCCTGACGCGGAAGGCCATGGCGCACACCGACGGCCCATGCGCCTGGGCGAATCGCTGTCCGAAGGAGCCCGGCTCGGCATTGATGACGAAATTGATGTCTCCCTGCGAATGCAGCGTGACGTTCTTGCTGCGATGCCGGGCAACCACCGGGAAGCCGAGGCGTTCGAACAGGCTGCGCAGCAGCTGGGGATCGGGGGCGGTGTATTCGACGAATTCGAATCCGTCCGTGCCCATTGGATTTGTCTCTGAATTCTTGGCCATCACTGGCCTCCGGCTCAAAATTGATTTAGTTTCAATTGTAACCAATGGCACGTCCCCCGAAACTGCATCTCGAGAAATTTCTGCCGTACCGGCTGTCGGTCCTGTCCAATACCGTCAGTTCGGCGATCGCGGCGGCCTACTTCCTGAACTTCGGCCTTTCGATTCCGGAATGGCGCGTCATGGCCGTCCTGGCTGCAAATCCCGGCCTTTCCGCCGCCGAAGTCACGGCGCGGACGGCCATGGACAAGGTGGCGGTGAGCCGCGCAGTCGCCGCACTGCAGTCCGCCGGCCGGCTGCACCGCACAACCGCGCCTTCCGACCGGCGGCGCACGCACCTCGAGCTGACTCGGTCGGGAATGCGGGTCTATGCACAGGTCGTTCCCATGGCGCTCGAATACGAACGCCACCTGGTGGCGCCGCTCTCGCGACGCGATCTCGCCACACTCGATCGTCTCGTACGCGTGTTGCTAGGACGCGCCGTGGAGCTCGGACCGGCACACGCGGACTGATCCCGTGTGTCCCGCATGTATAATCGCGCGCCCTTCGAGAGAGTAATTGCATGCTCGGCAAGATACCCGCCGCACGACTCGCGCTCATCGAGAAGATAGTCCGGAGCGCTTCGCGCGAACTTCCCAAGTCGGCGCGGTGCTCTCGCCGGAGATTTCCTGCGTGCTTACTTCCGTGGCGTTGCCGAGGAAGACCTGCGCGCCCACCGCAGCGCGGACCTCGCGACCGCGGCGCTCGCCCATCTCGAACTCGGCCGCAATCGCAGCGGCAGCCGCGTGTGCGTGGAACTCGCGCCGCCACTCGACCCGGCGACAGCCGCCCAGCGCGCTGTCGTGCGGCTGGTCGCGCCCGACATGCCCTTCCTGGTCGAGTCGGTCGGCATCGTTTTCAACCAGATGAACATCGCAGTGCACCTCATCGTGCATCCGGTGCTCAATGTGCGGCGCGACGCGCGCGGGCGACTGCTGAAGGTGTGCAGCGATCAACGCGGCACGCAGCCGGAATCCTGGCAACTCGTCGAGATCGACCGGCCGCGCGACGACGCGGAGGCGCGCGAACTGCTGCGCCGCGTCCACACCGCACTGGAAGACGTACGCAAGGCGGTCATGGATTTCCGGCGCATGCTCGAACGCGTACGCGCCGTGGCGAACGACCTCGAGCGCGCGCGCCTGCCCATGCCGAAATCGCACGCCGACGAGGCGCGCGCCCTGCTGAGCTGGATGCACGACGGCCATTTCGTGTTCCTGGGCTATCGCTACTACCATCTCAAGCGTGGCCGCGCGCGCGACGCGCTGGTGCGCGACGCGGACAGCGGACTCGGCATCCTGCGCACCGCGCCGCGCCGCAAGCCACCCGCCCCCATCGTGCTCACGGGACAGGTGCGAAACCAGGCGCGTGAGCCGGATCTGCTGATCCTCACCAAGGCCAACTCCATCTCGACGGTGCACCGTGCGAGTTATCTCGATTACGTTGGCGTCAAGGCTTTCGACTCCGCCGGCAACGTCATCGGTGAGCATCGCTTCCTGGGCCTGTGGACTTCGAGCGCCTATCACTCCGCACCCGCCGAGATACCACTTCTGCGCCGCAAGCTCGAGGCAGTCATCGATCACTTCGGGCTGCCCCCGCAGAGCCACGACGCCAAGGCAGTGGTCAATGTCATCGAGACTTTTCCGCGCGACGAGCTCTTCCAGACGTCGGCGTCCGAGCTCATCCCGATCGTTCGCGGCGTCGTCAATCTCTACGAACGCCGGCGCGCGCGCCTGTTCGTGCGCCGTGACAGCTACGGGCGTTTCTATTCGTGCCTCGTCTACGTGCCGCGCGACCGCTACAACACCGAGGTACGCGAACGCATCGAGCGCATCGTGAAACACCGCTTTGGCGGTACCCACGTAGAAGCCCAGGTGCAGATATCCGATTCCGCATTGGCGCGCCTGCACATGCTGGTGCGCACTCCGCAGGGCACGCCGGAGGTCGACGACTTCGATGCCATCGAGTCGGAGATCGCGGCAGCCGCCGCAACCTGGGAAGACCGGCTGCAGCAGGCGCTGATCTCGCGCGGCATGGCGCGCGATGCCGTCGAGCTCGCGAATCGTTATGCCAGGATGTTTCCGCCGGCCTATCGCGCTGAAGTCGAGCCCGACGCAGGCACTCGAGGACATCGCCGACCTCGAAGCACTCGCGGCTTATCCCGCCGTGCCACAACTCAACCTGCGTCCGCAGGCCGGTGGCCCGACCAACCACGTGCACCTGCGCATACTGCGTTCCGGCGGCCTGATCCCGATCTCCGACATTCTGCCCATGCTCGAGAACTTCGGGCTGCGGGTGCTCGAGGAACACAACTGGACTATTACCGGCAGTGATGCCGGCATCGTGATCCAGAATTTCGTACTGGAAGCGCGCGACCTGAAGCGTGCGGATTTCGCCGCACTCGAGCCCCTGTTCCGGGAAGGTTTCTTCGCGGCGTGGCGCGGCGAAATCGAGAACGACGGATTCAATCGACTGCTGCTGTGCGCCTCCCTGAGCGCGCGCGAGATCGTGGTGCTGCGCGCCTACTGCCGCTACCTGCTGCAGACCGGCATCCCCTTCAGCCAGGCCTACATGGAACGCGTCGCCGTATCGCAGGCCACCATCGCGCGGCTGCTGGTGCGGCTGTTCGAGACCCAGTTCGCGCTCGGCGCAAAAGGGCGCGAGCGCGCCGCGGAGCGGATTCGCCAGACCATCCTGCGGGCACTCGACCGGGTGGCCAGCCTCGACGAGGACCGCATCCTGCGCGCCTATCTGACCGTCATACGCGCGACCCTGCGGACCAACTACTACCAGACCACGGACGATGGGACCGCCAAGAGCTGGGTGTCGTTCAAGCTCGACCCGCACGCCATCCCGGACCTGCCGCTGCCGCTGCCGAAGTTCGAAATCTATGTCTACAGCCCGCGCGTCGAAGGTGTGCACCTGCGCATGGGCTTCGTGGCACGCGGTGGCATCCGCTGGTCGGACCGCCGCGAAGATTTCCGCACCGAAGTCCTCGGCCTCATGAAGGCCCAGAACGTCAAGAACACCGTCATCGTCCCGGTGGGCGCCAAGGGCGGCTTCTATCCGAAGCAATTGCCAGCCGGCGGCACACGCGACGAAGTGCAGAAAGAAGGCATCGCGAGCTATCAGACCTTCATCCGCGGACTGCTCGACGTCACGGACAACATCGTGCACGGCAGAACCGTCGTGCGCCCCGGTATCGTGCGCCGCGACGGCGATGACCCCTACCTGGTCGTCGCGGCGGACAAGGGCACGGCAACCTTCTCCGACATCGCCAATGCCATTTCCATCGAATACGGCCACTGGCTGGGTGACGCCTTCGCCTCGGGTGGCTCCGCGGGCTACGACCACAAGGGCATGGGCATCACCGCGCGCGGCGCCTGGGAGTGCGTGAAGCGCCATTTCCGCGAGATGGGCATCGACGTGCAATCGCAGGAATTCACCTGCGCGGGCATCGGCGACATGTCCGGCGACGTGTTCGGCAACGGCATGCTGCTGTCGAAACATATCCGGCTGGTGGCGGCGTTCGACCATCGCCACATTTTCATCGACCCGAATCCCGACGCGGCCAAGGGCTTCCGCGAACGCGAGCGGCTTGTTCAAACTACCCCGCTCGAGCTGGGACGACTATTCGCGCAAGCTCATCTCGCGCGGCGGCGGCGTGTGGGCGCGCAGCGCCAAGTCCGTGCCGCTGTCTGCCGAGGCGCGCACGCTGCTCGGCATCGACGCGAGTTCGGCCACGCCGGTCGAAGTGATGCGCGCCATCCTGCGCATGCCGGTGGATCTTCTGTGGAATGGCGGCATCGGCACCTACGTGAAGGCGCACGATGAAACCCATTCCGAGGTGCGCGATCGGGCCAATGACGCCATTCGCGCGGACGGGCGCGAAATACGGGCCAGGGTCATCGGTGAGGGCGGCAACCTCGGCTGCACACAACGCGGCCGCGTCGAATACGCCCGCCTCGGTGGAACCGAAAAGTCGGGCGGCCGCATCAATTCCGACTTCATCGACAATTCCGCCGGCGTCAATACCTCGGATCTCGAGGTGAACATCAAGATCCTGCTGGCCGACGTGATGCGCAAGAAGCGGTTGACGCTGGCGGCGCGCAACAAGCTGCTCGCGAGCATGACCGAGGAAGTGGCTGCGCTGGTCCTGCGCAACAACTACCTGCAGAGCCAGGCCGTCTCGGTCATCGAACAGCGCGCGGCGGAGCGCCTCGCCGAATACCAGGGCCTGATCCACGCACTCGAACGCGGCGGTTATCTCAATCGCGCGATCGAATTCCTCCCGGCCGACGATGAAATCCTGGAACGGCGCAAGCAGCAGCTCGGTCTTACGCGTCCCGAAATATCCGTGGTGCTCGCCTACAGCAAGATCTGGCTCAGCAATCACCTGCTGCATTCGGATCTGCCGGACGACCCCTACTTCGCCGCGGAGGTGCAACGCTACTTTCCGGCGCCCACGCGCAAGCGATACCCGCGCGAAATCCCGCGCCATCGACTCAAGCGCGACATCGTTGCCACGGCGACGACCAACAGCCTCGTCAACCGCATGGGCCCGGTGTTCGTGACGCGAGCGCAGGAAGACACCGCGGCCGACCCGGCGGTGATCGCGCGCGCATACACCATCGCTCGTGAAGTTTTCTCGATGCGCACGTTGTGGATGGACATCGAGGCGCTCGACAATCGCGTCCCCGCCCAGGTGCAATACGGCATGTTCTTCCGCTCGACCCGCCTGCTGCGTCATGCCAGCTACTGGCTGCTCCGCAACCGTGACCGGAAACTCCCCATCGACACCGCGGTGCGCGAACTGCGCGCCGGCGTGCAGTCCCTGGAAGGCATCATCGACGGTGGCGCGTCTGGCAGTGCCCGCGATCATCGCGATGCGGTTTTGGCTGAACTGACGGCCAGTGGAGTGCCGGAGAAACTTGCACGGCGCATCGCGCACCTGGCGCTCATGGAGCCGGCGCTCGACATCGTGGCCCTGGCGCGCAGCGAGCGCGCTCCGGTGGCGGAGGTCGCCCGTGCCTATTTCGAGCTCGGCGTTGCGCTCGGGCTCGACTGGCTGCACATGGAAATCGATCAGCTCTCGGTTGACGGCACGTGGCAGGCGACGGCACGCACAGGCCTGCGTGATTCTGCGATGCGTGCGCACCGCGAGATCACGCAGCAGGTGCTCAATACGCACGGAGCCAGGCGCATCAGCGAGCGGCTGGCAAGCTGGAGTGTTGCGCGCGGCGAAGCCCTCACCGCCTGGAAGCGCACGCTCGCCGAGATGCGCGCGGTGGGGTCGGCGGACTTCGCAACCCTCACCGTCGGCGTCAACGCCGTACACAGTCTCACCGCGGGCTGACCGGGCACCGGGGTGCGCATCGCGCTCGCGATCACCACGTACGAGCGGCCGGATGCACTCGCCGCCGTACTCGCCAGCGTCACGCGCCTGCGCGTGGCGCCCGACGAAATCCTGATCGCGGATGACGGCTCGGGCCACGCCACGCAGGAAGTCGTCGGCGCCTTCATCGCGCGCTCGACGGTTCCCGTGCGGCTGGTGTCGCAGCCGCACGCAGGCTTCCGCGCGGCACGCTTGCGCAATCTCGCCATCGCCGCCACGTCTCTCGAATACATCGTGTTCGTCGACGGCGACATGCTGTTGCACCCGGAATTCATCGCGGACCATCGCCGGATCGCGCGAATCCGCTGCTACACGCAGGGCGTACGCGTGCTCGTCGACGAACTGCGTACCCGGGAGCTGCTGATGGGCGTCGCACCGGCGCTCAGCGCGTTTTCACGTGGCATCGGGTTGCTCCGCCGCCTGTACCTGGTGCACTCCCCGCGGCTGTCATTGATCGCCCGGCGCTTCGCCAACCGCTTCATCGCCATCAAGAGTTGCAACCAGGGCTTCTGGCGCGCCGACCTGTTGCGTGTCAACGGTTTCGACGAAGAATTCATCGGCTGGGGCCCGGAGGACAAGGAATTGTGTACGCGCCTCGAGCACGCCGGCATCGGGCGCCAGACATTGCTGTTCGGCGGCATCGCCTGTCACCTGCACCACGAGCCGGCATCGCGCGAAAAACTGCCCTCACTCCTCGCGCGGCTCGAGGCCACGCGCCGCGAACGCCGGATGCGAGCCGAACACGGACTCGACTCGCACTTCTGACCCGGCGCCCATGGCGCGCGAAAACAAAAATATCGCTAACATGGCGACCCCCAAATGTCGGAGGCGCGCATGCCCGGAAAAACCCTTCCCGGAAAGTCTGAATATACTGGTTCGGCACGGCCAGAGCACCTGGAATGTCGAGAATCTCTTTACCGGGTGGCATGACGTCGATCTCTCCGACCAGGGACGCCTCGAAGCGCGTTCCGCCGGCGTCGAGATCCGCAAGGCGGGACTCGTCCCCGACATCGCATTCACTTCTGTGCTGAAGCGCGCTATCCGCACGCTGTGGATCGTGCTCGATGAAATGGATCTCATGTGGCTGCCGGTCGAGCGCAGCTGGCGCCTCAACGAGCGTCACTACGGCGCGCTGCAGGGCCTCGACAAGGCACAAACCGTCGAGAAACACGGCGAGGCGCAGGTGAAGATCTGGCGCCGCAGCTACGACATTCCGCCGCCACCGCTGGCGTTGGACGACAAGCGCCATCCGATCTTTGAAAGCCGCTATGCAAACCTGGACCCGCGCGTGTTGCCCGCGAGCGAGTCTCTCAAGGACACGCTGGCGCGCGTGCTGCCGTTCTGGAACGACCGCATCGTGGCCGAACTCAAGGCCGGCAAGAACGTACTCGTGGCGGCGCATGGCAACAGCCTGCGCGCCGTGGTCAAGATGCTCGACAACGTGAGCGAGGCGGACATCACCGAGCTCAACATCCCCACGGGCGTCCCGCTGGTCTACGACCTCGATGCGGATCTCAAGCCCATCAGGAGCGGCTATCTCGGCGATCCCGAGGCCATCAAGGCCGCGGCCGAGGCGGTCAAGAAGCAGACCGAGAAGAAGAAGTAGTCAGGCCGGGACCGGCATCCGCTGCTAGGCGCGCGGCTCCTGCTGCGCGGCCCAACCGTCGTAGCGGCCCCCGAGCGCGGTGGCGGTGTCGGTGAGTCGCCGGCTCAGGCTCTGCATGTCCGGTACCGTGAGCTGCATGGACTTGCGCGCGTGCAGGCTGTAGCGCAGGTCGCCGTTCTCCGGCGTGTCCTTCATGTCCGCGTCGAATCCTTCTGTTCGAAGCTGCGACGCGAGCTGCTGGGCACTGTCCGGATTCGGAAAGGCGAAGAAGAAATCCACGTCGTACGGCCGGAAGGGATCCGAGCCGCGTTTGCGCAGCTGGTCGATGAGCCTTGCGTCCCAGGAATCGTTCTGCCGCTGCCGCAGCTTCTGCAGGTTCTGGTAGATGCGCCACGCGGCGATCAATCCGCCAATGATGGCGAATACGTACAACCACGTGATGCCGGTGAAGCTCATGCGGTTATTCGCCCTCGGCCTATTCGTCTTCGGCCCTATTCGTCCTCGGCAATGGTGACCTTGAGCCCCGACAGCGCCGCAGTGATTTCGACCTGGCAGGACAGCCGCGAGTTCTCGCGATAGTGGGAAAGCTCGGTCAACAGGTCGCGTTCGTCCGACATCGGGGCGGGCAGTTTGCCGGCCCATTCCGGATCGATGTAGATGTGGCAGGTAGCGCAGGAACACATGCCACCGCAGATGGCCGCGACACCGTAGTCCAGCTCGCGCAGCACTTCCATCACCTTGAGCCCCGGCTTCGCCTCGACCTCGTGAGAAACACCGTCCCGATCGATCACCTGCAACTTCGTCATTCCAGCCAACCATTCCTGCAACCCGGCGCCTATTCGCGGCGCTAGTGTGCCGAGGTTATTCCCCCGGCGCCAGCGCGAGCATGCGCCTTAGGGCGGTCGCTTCGAGTTGCAGATCGGTCGCCGGCACACTGCGGCTCAGGCGCCGCGCGCGATACCAGAGATATGTCAGCAGGTTGAACACACGAGTGAGCTCCGCGAGTGCGGACTCGCCGGCACCGCGTTGGTCCAGGCCCGCGGACTCGATGAGCAACGCGCTGTGCGCTACCGCGCGCGGGTAATACGACAGCACGCAGGCGAGGTCGAGCAGCGGATCGCCGAGCTGGGCGAATTCCCAGTCGATGAAATAGATGCGCTCGGCGGTGAGCACGTTGGCGTGGTGCAGGTCGCTGTGCACGATGCAGGCGGCGCGCTGCTTCGAACCCGAGTTCGCGTATGCCTGGTCGCCACGCTCCAGCAATGCGCCGATGCGCTCGGCGTCGGCCGGATCGCTGTGCACGATGGTCTCCGCGTAGCGGCGCGCGGCCACCATGGGATCGAACCGCGTCACGGCCGGAGGCGCCAGTGCGTGCAGCATGCCAAGCCGCTGTCCAAGCGCACGCAGGTCGCGCATGCGCGTGAAGTAATGCGGCGTCCAGAGCCGTCCCTCGACGTAGTCGGTGATCAGGAAGTTGTGGCTCGGGCAGGCGTAGATGATGTGAGGTGCAATGCCGGCGCCGGCCGCGAGCCGTGTGAAGCGCGAACTCCCGCTCGCGATCCAGGCCGGGATCCGACGGCGGTGTTTTCATTGAGCCGCACCACGAATCGCCCGCGGCGTGTGCGCACCAGGAAACTGCGATTCACCTTGCCGCCGCCGAGCAGCTCCTGCGAATACGGCGCATCGCCGTTCTCACAACCCGGCACGTGCTGCAACTGTTCGCCGCTGATCACGCCGGCACCGCCTGCATGGCCTGCGCACGATAACGACGGCGCCAGGCGACAAAACCACTGACTGCGATTCCCATGAGCAACACGCTGAGCACCGCCATCCCCCACACCTGTTGTGCGTAGAACAGAAAAACCATGACGCCGTTGATGACGATCCAGTAGAGCCAGTTCTCCAGACTGCGCGCGCGGCGAGCCAGGTGGCGAGCAGGCTGAACCAGGTCGTCAATGAATCGAGCATGGGCCATGCGGCCACGTTGCTGGGCAGCAGCAGGTACGCGCTGAGCAGCGGACGCAGCAACGAGCACCAGGCCGGCAACGACATGCCAGCGCAGGGGCCAGACACCCACCGTCAGTTCACCGCTGCTGCTGCTGCGCGACCAGCTCCACCAGCCATAAACCGACATGCCGACGTAGAACACCTGCAGCGCCGCCTGCATCGGCAGCTTGTTGACACCCGACAATATGGCGGCGCACATCGAGCTCACCGCACCGGCGATCCAGCACAGCCGGTTGCGGCGCGCCGCGAGCACGGCATAAGCCACGCCCGTGGCCAACGCCAGCAGATTCAGAACTTCCAGTGTTCCGTCGCGGAGTGTCACGGTTGAAAGCGGCGCGATCAGCCCAGCGGCCCGAGAACCTTCATGACGAAAATGGCCTTGCCGTCGAGTTCGAAGGTGGGACGCAGCTCGCGCGTCAGCGCCTCCATGACTTCCTCGTATCGGCCAAAGACCTGCGTGCTCATGTCGTTTGTCAGGACCTTGAACCGGCCGTCGGCATTCAGCCGCTCGATGAATCCGCGGATGGGCGGAATGTAATCATTCCGCAGTGGATAGAGGCTGATCTCGACGCCGATGTCCATCGCTTCTCCGTCATCGAAATGTGTACGTCACCGACACGCCCGCGTGACGCGGATCGCCCGCCTGCACATAACGCGTCGGTTCCCAGTCCGGCGGCTCGTTGGCAAAGAAGAAGCCGCGCTGCGAATAGTACCTGTCGAACAGGTTTCGTACCCAGACTTCCGCACGCCACTGTTCGCCGGCGAAGCCGGTCTTGAGATGGGTCAGCATTCGCGCCGGCGCGCGTTCGTCGTGCGACACGTCGAAATAGAAATCGTCGAGGCCGGCAAAATCCACGCGCGCATACCAGCCACGCGGGTGGGAGTATTCGATTCCCAGGTCGTACTGGTACTGCGGCGCGTGCGCCTGTTCGCGACCGTCGAGGTCGCGATCGTTGAAAACGTAGCCGATATACCGGGTCTCGAGCAGCGCCGCGCGCAGGTCGAGCAGTAGTGAGGCCGTCGGGCGCCACGCCAGCGTCGCCTCGAGGCCATAGTTCTCGCCGCTCGCGGCATTGTCCGTGTAGAGCACGAAGCTCAGCGGGTTGCCGGGCTCGAGCTGTTCGCCGGCCGGAACCTGCTGGTCGTAGCGGCGCATGTAGAAGAGCGCGATGTCGCCCGCGAGCGAGGCATCCTCGTTCGACGCGCGCATCCCGAGCTCGAGGTTCTGCAGGCTCTCGGCCACGAAGCTGCGCTTGTCCGCCGGTACCTGCGAACCGATGTTGAAGCCGCCGGCCTTGTAGCCACGTGCGAACTTCACGTAGCCCTGGGTGCGCGCGGAGAAGTCGTGGCGCAGGCTCACGGAGCCGCCATACATGGTCTCGTCCGGGGAAAACGCCGCGCCGTCGGTATCCTGGTAGTCGGCGCTGCGGTTCTCGCCCCTTATGCCGACAGCGAGCACCGTGGCCTCGGCGACGCGCCATTCCGTTTCCCCGTAGATCGCGAGGTTGGTGGCCTGATAGTCGCTGTCGTTGCGGCTTTCGCCATCACCAAAAGTCTGGTCGCGCCAGGAATTCCGCTCGGTGACGTCTTCGTCGGTACGCATGGCATAGACACCCGCGAGCCACGCGAAGTCCGCGCCGCCGTCCACCGACGCGCGCGACACGAGGCGCAGATCCTCGCTCAGCGTGCGCCGCTCGCGGTCGAAGCGCTGGAAGTAATCGTAGGGAGAATACTGGCCCCAGCTCTCGTCGTTACCCCAGTCGCCATCGAAGGAGTAGATGCTGCGCGAATCACCCAGCGCCGAGCGGCTCACCAGGTCGAAGGCTTCCGCGCCGCTGTAGTCGAGACGCAATGCGCCGGCGTAGACACGTTGCGTGTCCTGTCCCGGCTTGTCGGAGAGCGTGACCCGCGAATTGTCGATGGCGAAGGCGTCGTAACCGTTGTCGAGGTCCATCCACATGGCCGTGGCATCGATACGCAACGCGTCGCGCGGCTGGCCGCTGACGCGCAGTCGCGCGCTGCTTTCGTCATACCCATTGGTGTCGTCGCGGTCTAGATAGGAGTCGCGCCGAAAGCCGTCGCTGCGATAATTGCCGGCGCTGAAACGCCATGCCGTCTCGCCTGCGCCGAGTGCGCCGCCTAACACGCCGTTGACGCCACGAGTCCCGTAGTCGCCGATCAGCACGCGTGCGTTGGCCTCCGCTTCACGCCGCGGCGCGCGGGTATTCACCGCGATCAGGCCAGCGAGGGCGTTGGCACCGTACGCCGTGCCCTGGGGACCACGCAGCACCTCGATGTGCTCCACGTCGTTCAACGTGGCCGGCATGCCGACTCCCGAGAAATCGATGCCATCGATGAGGAATCCCACCGACGGATTCGGTGCGCCCTGCCACTGCTCGAGCTCGCCGATGCCACGCAACTGGAAGTAGCGTGGTCGCGAGGTGCCCGCCGCCCAGTTGAGATTGGGCACGAGGCCGAGCACGTCCTGGAAATGCTGCACCCCGGCGATTTCGAGCGTGTGCGCATCGAGCACCGTGGCGCTGGCAGGCAGTTGCTGCAGGCTGCGTTCGCGCAGCTCCGCCGTGACCACGACTTCGTCGAGCGACGAGTCGTTCCCGGCTGCGGCCGTGGCCGCAACGACAAACAAAAATGGAATCGCGCCCATGGCGCGTAATGAGAGGTGCATTCCTATCCCTCCGCCGGTACTAGCCGGATCAGGTTCGACGGGTTCGCGGCCTATCCGCATCTCAGGCACCTGCAATAGCAGGGGCCACCCCGAGGTGAGGCGCATCTTATCGGAAAACGCACCTTGAGTGCCGACGGTTTGCGGGTAGAATTCGCCGCCCGCATGAACCGCCGCATCCGCATATTCCAGGTCGACGCGTTCACCACCGAACGCTTCACGGGCAATCCGGCAGGCGTGGTGCTCGACGCGGATTCGCTCACCGATGCCGAGATGCTCGCCATCGCCCGCGAGCTCAACAACGCCGACACCGCGTTCGTACTCAAGCCCGACGGCACCGATCACGAGCTGCGCGTGCGCTTCTTCACACCGCGCACCGAAGCCAGCTTCGTCGGCCACGCGACCGTTGCGACACACTTCGTGTTGTCGCGCGAAGGCGGCCTGCCGACGGGCAAGGCCGGGCGAGTCCGGCAGCGGCAGAAATCCGGCCTGGTCGATATCGAAGTCCGCGGCGAAGGCGCCACGCGGCGCATCGCTGTGCGTCAGCCGGCGCCCCCGCTCGGTCGCCAGCTGAACGATCGCGAGCGTCTCGCCGTGCTCGACGCCCTCGCCCTCTCGACCGGCGACATCGACACGCGTTGCCCGCTGCGCATCGTCGGCGGTGCCGGCACGCGGCTGTTGATCGGCGTGCGCAGCACCGAACAGCTCAAACAACTCAAGCCGGACTTTTCGCGCCTCACGACATTGTCCGCACAGCTCGGCGCCGCGGGCTTCTTCGTGTTCACGCTGTCGCACGCCATGGCTGGCTGCCTCACCGAATCGCGCATGTTCTGTCCGGCGCTCGGCATTCCGGAAGACCCGGTCAGCGGCAATGCTCACGGCTTGTTAGGCGCATACCTCGCCGAGCAGGGATTGCTGCCGCACCCCGGCACCACCGCGCAGTTCACCGGCGCCCAGGGACATCACCTGCACCGCGCCGGACGTGTCGACGTGGAACTCGAGTTCACCGATGGGAAGCTCGACGGCGTGTGGATCGTGGGCCAGGCCGTCGAGATATTCGAAACCTCGATGGTCCTGTAGGACGACGGGAAAATGGGGACATTCCTATTTTCCGCAGCGGAAAATAGGAATGTCCCCATTTTCACGTCTACTCAATGCGGCGCGAACTTCTTCGGATCGACGCCCTCACCCGCGGCGCGTGGCTGCCAGCCGCTGGTGCCGCGAATGATGCTGTCTGGAATCATTGCCTCGTCCCAACCCTGCGACTGAGGCGGCGCACCGCCGATCCTCAGGATCGTCAGCCGCAGCGAAGGCACGATCCACAGCCGTTGCTGGTCATGTCCTTCGAGCCACACGACGTCATGCGAGGCGAAAGTGCCATCGACGCGGGCGTAATAGCCACGCGGCGAATCCTTGTGCGCGGGCCTGAGCATGAGATGCACGTAGCGCGGCGGCGTGAACTGGTTGCCCTGGAAGACGCCATCGTGTGCCAGCAGTTCGCCGATGCGCATCCAGTCACCGATACGTGCGCGCACACAACATCCGGCGCTCACGCCGCCCGGCCTCTGCCGGTTGTCAGTCACCTGGAATTCGATCGGGCCGGCCTCAAGGGGCTTCCACAGCCGTTCGACCAGCAGCGTCTGATATTTCTGCGAGGTCACGCGCTCCAGCGCGACAGCCAGGTAATCGGTGGTCTCGCCGACCGACATCCCCGCCGGATCCTGCGCCAGCAATTCGCGCAGTGTAATCGTGCCCTGGGTTCCGCCGCCCTCCGGCAGGTAGTCAGACAGGGGCGCGTCGAGACTCATGATGAGCCGGTCATTCAGCGCCGTGCCAACAGCAATCGCCGCCAGCACCGGCGCGAAGCCCGGATCCACCACGGTGTCGGAGGAGGTGCCGTCCCAGTATTTCTCGAACACGATGTGACCGCCGCGCCCCACGACGAGCGCACGGGTATTGCGCGTGGCCGCGTAGCTCACCGCCGCTTCGACAGCCTGCGGATCCATGCCGGCTTCACCCAGCGACACTCGCGGCTGCGAGGGGCCGGGCTCCAGTGTCACCACGACGGTTTCCGGGATTTTGCTGGCGAAGCCCTTCCCGGCAAAGAGATAGACGAACAGGCCCGCGAGCGCGAGCGCCAGGGCAGTCAGGATGATTGCGACTCTGCTCATGCGTCCCCCAGAGCATGGCATGCGACGGCACGTCCCTGCTCGAGCTCCAGCACATGCGTGGTATGTGCCGGCCATTCGTCCCGATGATGCGTGGCGATCACGCAGCTTCCGCCCGCTTCGAGCCAGTCATTCAGTCGGCGCGCCAGGTCGGCACGCGTGGTGCGATCGAGTCCAGCGAAGGGTTCATCGAGCAGGGCCAGCACCGGCTCGCGCGCCCACGCCCGCGCGAACAAGACGCGCCGCGCCTGGCCATATGACATTTCCGCGAGGGTTCGCTGGCGCAGGCCGAAGATTCCAAAGCGGCGCAACGCTCGCTCGGCGTGTTTGCGATCGGCGGCGGTGATCGGCTCGTTGAGACCGATGCTGGCGTAACGGCCCGAGGCAACGGCCTCCATCACCGGCATTTTCGGTTGATGCCAGGTCTGGAGATGCGGCGCGACGTACGCCGTGCGCAGCTTGAATTTTTCGAGTGCCACGCCGGGCACGATGCCCTGGCGGGTGATGCTGCCGCTCGACGCCACCGCATGATCCCCATACAGGGTTCGCAGCAGGGTCGACTTCCCCGATCCATTGGGCCCATGAACCACCCAGCATTCGCCGGCTGCCACTTCCAGATCCACTGCCGCGCAGGATATGCACATCGTCGACGAACACGTCGGCGCGGTGCAGCGCGACGATGACGCGGCGGCGCTCAGGCCGCGGCGCGCGCACACGCGCCGCCTTCGCCAGGAATGACGGGGCTTCCTGCTTGAGCAACTCGCGCGCGCGTGGCGCTCGCATGGCACCGGCGCGCCGGATACGCCCGCGTTCCAGCTCGAGCAGGTGGGTCATTGCATCCGGCACATCGCCGAGGCGATGCGTCGCAAACACCCACGGCATGGCCGAGCCGGTAGTGCTGGCCAGCCACTTCTGGAATCGCGCGTGGTTACGGGCGTCCAGTCCGTTGGCGACTTCGTCGAGCAACAGCAGCCGGGGCCGGCTGGCCAGCGCGCGGGCAATCAGCACCAGGCGGCGCTCGCCATAGGAAAGCGTCAGAAAGCGGCGCTCGGCGAGTTCCGTGATGCCGAGCCGGCCTAACAATCCTGCGACGCGGCGCTCTTCGGCGGGCGTCAGCGCCCGCATGGGGATGTCGGTGCGCTGCAGTCCCGTGCCCACGACCTCGCGTGCGAGGAAATTCCACTCGTAGTGTTCGTAGCGGTCCTGGCGTTCCGCGCCCACATAGGCAATTTCGTCGGCGACGCCGGCGGGCGTATCGAAACTCTCTCCGCGCAACCGATAGCGGCGCAGCCCGCGCGATGTCGGCCTGGGCCACACCGCACCCGAAACGAGCTTCAGGAGCTGGGTCTTGCCGGCGCCATTGCCGCCGATCAGCAACCAGCGCTGCCCGGAGCGGATCTGCCAATCGATGCCGCGCAGCACCGCGCGGCCGCCGCGATCGAGGTCGATCCGGCGGAGCGTGACGGCAAGATGGGATTCGGAGTCGCGGGCGCTCGGCATGCGGGCGCCGCAGCTTACCTCAAGCGAGGCGCCTCATGAGGCGGCCAGCGATGAGATCGGCTGGTCGTCGGGCAGCCGGGCATCCGGCGCGTAGGCCGGCAGATGCGCCTGCGCGAACAGGGATTCGAAATCGGCCTCGAGCACGCTGTCGAACAGCTGTTCGATGTCATCGAGCACGAAGTACGTTTTCTGGTACGCGTCGATCAGGTAGTTCGTGCGCAGCACGCGCTGCAGGTCGAAGGCGATGCGCGCCGGACCATCGGCCTTGGTGGCATAAATGGTCTCGCCGCTCGAGGAAAGAATCCCCGCGCCGTAGGCACGCAGGCCACGTGACGTGGCCACCAGGCCGAATTCCACCGTGTACCAGTACAGCCGGGCGAGCATCTTGAGCGCCGCCGGTTCACGCGCATGTGCGCCGATCGCGCCGTAGGCCTGGATGAAGTTGGCGAACACCGTGTGGGCCAGCATCGGCAGATGCCCGAAGAAATCGTGGAACAGGTCGGGTTCGACGAGGTAGTCGAGCTCCTCGCGACTTCGCATCCAGACCGTGACCGGGAAACGCCGCTCGGCGAGATGTGCGAAGAAATCGGCTTCCGGGATCAGCCCCGGAACCCCGATGACTTCGAAACCCGTGAGCCGTTGCAGCCGCTCACTGGCCTCTGCCAGCACCGGGATGCTGTGGGCGTCGGCGCCTAACAAGCGCAGGCCCGCCATGAATTCCGGAGCCGCGTGTTCGGCCATCATTGTCGACTGCCGCTGGTAGAGCGTGCGCCAGATGGCGTGCTCTTCCTCGGTGTAGCTGTCGTAGTTCTGGGCAACCCGGAAATCGGCCGCTGCGCTGGCGTAGTTACCGCGCAGCTTTACGGCCGTCTGTGCAGGAGCGACGGGGAGTCGAGTCATGGGGCGCATCTTCCCCCGTGCGGCTTGACGAAAAATGGCTATTCATGTCAGGGAAAGCCGCATTTGGAGAGTCTTTTCACTATTTTTTTGGTCGTTATGTAGGTAAACTCGCCAATCATGAAGCTGGACAAGACGGATCGACGAATCCTGGATGTGCTGCAACGCGACGGACGCATCAGCGTGACCGACCTGGCGGAACAGGTGGGTTTGTCACCCACCCCCTGCGCGCGACGCATCCGCCAGCTGGAAACAGCGGGACTGATCCAGGGTTATGCGGCCATCGTCGACCCGAAGCGCGCGGGTCAGACCATCCAGGCCATCGTGCAGATCAAGCTGGAACAACACACCGACGAAATCGTCGAGCGGTTTCGACGCACGCTCATCGATCGGCCGGAGGTGATGGCCTGCTACACCGTCACCGGAGAGATGGACTTCCTGCTGCACGTCATCGTGCGCGACATCGAAGCCTTGTCCGACTTCACCATGCGTCGCCTGCTGCGCGTGCCGGGTGTACGTGACGTGACATCTTCCATCGTGCTCGAGACCGTCAAACGATCGGCAGTGATTCCGCTCGAGGACCTCGCGCCCGAGTAACGGCGTCGCGTGCGCAGCGGCCGGTCGATCACGTATCCCACCATGTGCGGTGGATGCAGGTTGCCGGCGCGCGGCAGCTGGGTGCTGCGGCCATTCAGGCTGCGGATCGCCACGATCAGCGAGGCAGATGCGCGAGCACGTATTCGACCACGTGATCGCAGCGTTCGGCTCCGAAGTCGAAGATCTCCGAACTCTCGCTCTGCAGGCGGCGCGACAGTTCACCGCGCAGCAGGCGCTGCGCGCGGAACAGCCGCGTGCGCACCGTGGAAGCGTTGAGCTCCAGGCTCTCCGCGGTCTCGCGTACATCGAGTCCTTCGACCACCCGCAGCACGAACACCATGCGAAAGTTTTCCGGTAACGCATCGATGGCATGTTCGAGCAGCGCGCGCGCATGGGCGGCCTCGACGTACTGATCTGCGGTCTGCGGGTCGTCCGCGGCCGGGTCCGGTGCACTCACGAAATCGTCGCCCATTTCGTCGAGCGACACCGTGTCGCCACGCTCGCGCCGGCGCATCATCAGCGCCTCGTTGAGCGCGACGCGGGTCAGCCACGCGCTGAAACGCCCGGTGGGCTTGTAGCTCGCCAGGTCGCGTGAAGGCTCGTAGATAGGCCTCCTGCACGGCGTCTTCCGCGGCTTCGACATCGCGCAACACGGAGCGCGCCACCCGGAACAGGCGTCGGTTGTGCCGACGCATGAGCGCCTCGAACGCCAGGAGGTCATGCCCGCGGGCGAGTTCCACCAGCCGGTCGTCCGTCAGATCGCCCAGGGTGCGCCAGGCGCCAGGGCCTCGCGGGATATCGCCACGTACTTCTGCTTCCATGTGCAGAGAATGCACCCACTGGCTGTGATGTTCCCCTAGGCCATGACACATATTGCAGGGCGTCATCGCCACTTCCTGCGGAACGTGTCAGCGGATACCTGCATAACACGTCGCGCAACCCCGGCGGTTTCCAGGTGTTGCCTCGCTTCATGCTATTCCGATGAGCGATTCCGTATTGCCATTCCTGATGTTCGACGGGCAGGCCGAAGAAGCCATGCGCTTCTACGTGTCGCTGTTTCCCGAGTCCGAGGTGATCGAGATCGCCCGTTACGGCAAGGGCGCGCCCGGGGCCGAAGGCAAGATAAGCCGCGCAAGGTTTTCGGTGGGCGGCCAGACCATCGTGTGCACCGACAGCACCGTCAAGCATGCATTCACGTTCACGCCGGCGACCTCGCTGTTCGTGCAATGCAAGTCCAGGGAGCGCATGCGCGTGCTGGTCGAAAAACTCTCGGTCGGCGGAACGGTGTTCATGCCGCTCGACGACTACGGCTTCAGCAAGCTGTTCGCCTGGGTGGCGGACAGGTTCGGCGTGTCGTGGCAGCTGAGCTTGGGGTGATCGGGGGTGATCGGGGGGTGATTGGCGCGCCCGGACGGATTCGAACCGCCGACCACTTGGTTCGAAGCCAAGTGCTCTATCCAGCTGAGCTACGGGCGCGTGGGGCGGCATTGTAGCCGCAGTCCGCGCTCCTGAAGGACTTACGTTCTGGCTCAGGCGACCTTCTGGATGGCCAGCGACAGCGTGGGCGTGATCTGCCTGCCGGTGAGCCACTTGATCGACTTGAGCGAGAACCAGATGGAGCGCTTGAGCCACGCGTGGCGTGTCGACAGCGTGCTGAACCACAGGTCGATGCGGTCGCCCACCAGCGGTGACGGCGTCAGCAGCCGGGCATGCTTCGACGCCGCCGAGAATGTCGAGAATCTCCGGGACGGTTCCGCCGCGAATGCCACGTCGAAGCAGCGAGGTCCAGGTTTCATTGGGCTGCACGCGCTTGCAGAATTTTCGTGCGGCCCACAGCGTGACGGAGTCCGGCAGATAGTTGATGAACGGCATGCCACCCGTGGTGTGCACTTCGACCAGCGAATATCGATACGGCGTCTGGTTCAGGAACAACACGCCGCCGGGCCGCAGGTGCTGCCAGACCAGTGGCAGACAGCTTGGGTCGCTCGTGCGGCAGCAGATGCTCGAACACCGCGTTGAACATGATGAAGTCGAACTGCCCCAGCTCCGGCGGCAGCGAGTCACCGGAGGGCGACTTCAGCAGGCGCAAAGAGCTGAGACCGAAGTGCTCGGCTCGCAGCCGCGCAACATTGAGGAGCCGCTCTTCGAGCTCGATGCCGACGATCTCGCACGGCGGCAGCACGCGGCTCAGCACCAGGGTCGAGGCACCCGAGCCGCAGCCGAAATCGAGCACGCGTTTGCCCGCAAAGACCTGGGGGTCGAGATAGGTCAGGACCTGGGAGCGCATGGAATGCTCGACGTAGCGCGGGTCCTCCTCGCGCATGATCTCGTCGCAGATGGTCACGTCCTTGGCGGCGTGGATTTTCAGGATGAGCGGCAGCGGGTATGCGGTCACCCAGCTCTTGCGGGGTACGCTGAAGCCGGAGGCCGGCTCCACGGAGACCCTGTGTCGCCCATCGGGCAGGGACTCGACTCGCATCGACCCCTTAATCCCCTGGTACTCCGCAATATTGGCAGACATTGGCACGACTCCCCGGCTAAAGGCACAGGCGACGTTCCACCAGTTCATTTCCCGTCACAGTCGGCCGCATCCCGCGATCCGCGTCGTTCGAGTCTGACGCCAGACGCGGGACCGGGCGGCGGTTCCTATTGCAGTGCACGAGGATGCGCCCCGTTCCTTCCGGTGAAATGCAGCAGCAGGCCGAGAAAGGCCATGGCCCACACGATGACAGGGCTCGAAGGCAAGTCGGTCAGCAGCGACACGCCCAGTCCCACGACGTAACTTCCGACCGCGAGCAGGTAGCCGAGCGGGAGCTGCCTGCCCGGCGCGTGCCGATACGTCGCGACCGCGGGCAGGATCAGCGTGGTGAACACCAGGTAGACGCCGACCAGCTGCACGGATGCTGTCACCACGATGGCGAACAGCACGTAGAAACCGATGCGGCCGATGCGCTCGCGCCAGGTGAACCAGACGAAGGCGAACACCGCGGTCAGGATGGCCGTGCGGACGAGTTGCGCATTCGAAACCCACAGGATCTGACCGGCTAACAAGTCCTTGAGATTTTCGCCGCCGTGAGGATCGTTCGCGAGCAACAGGATCTGCGCCGTGGACGCGAGCACGAACAGGATGCCGATGAGTGCCTCCTGCACCTCGGGCCGCTTGCGTTCGGTCCAGGTGAGCAGCAAGGCGCCGGCGAGCGCCGCGGCGCCCGCCGCGACCTGCGCGCCCCACCCTTCGACCGGCAGATCGAAACTCGACGCGGCGATGACGCCAAGCCCGGCCACCTGGGCGATCGCGAGATCGATGAACACGATGCCGCGTGACAGCACCTGCTGGCCGAGCGGCACGTGGGAAATGGCCACCAGGATGCCCGCGACCAGTGCCGGCACCAGGATGCTGAAATCCGTGAGCATGTCGTTCATTTGTTTGCCGCCAGCAGCCGGGTGAGCGTGTCGTCGAACAGACCGAACAGGTCTTTCGCGAGCGGACTGCCCCCCACGGAGAACGGCAACACGACCGCGGGCGCGTGCACGCGTTCCGCCAGCCAGTTGGCCGCCTTGGGATCGTTGTAGGCATTGAGCATGATCAGCTTCGGCGGGTCGGCGGTGAGCTTGCCGACCAGCGAGCCGAGATACGCGGCCGTCGGCGGCACGCCGGGCTTGGGCTCGATCGATGCCACTTCCACGAGGCCTAGCCAGTGGCACAGGTACACCTGGTCGCGATGCATGATCACGACGCGCGCTCCCTTGAGCGGTGCGGCTTTCTGTTCCCATGCCGTGATCGCCGCCGACCAGCGGGCGTCGAAGTCCCTGGCGCGCGGTCGCGTAGTACGACGCCTGCGCGGGTTCGAGCGCTGCGAGGCGCGCCGTCAATGCCCGTGCGACCAGCGCGATGTTGTGCGGGTCGAGCTGCACGTGCGGATTGCCCTGCGGATGGATGTCGCCCATCGATCGATCGAGCTTCGCCGGCACTTCGAGCAATCGAAGCGCCGCAGCCGCCTCGAAATTGCCCGGGGCGCCGCGCTGGATGCGCGCGTTTCCCGACTCCTGGATGAGTACCGGCAGCCAACCGACTTCGAGCTCGGCGCCGGTCGCAACCACGAGATCCGCGCTGCGCGCGCGGGCCACGAGACTGGGCCTCGCTTCCACGCGATGCACGTCCTGCATGGCGGTGGTCGCGACGTAAACGTCGACGCGCTCGCCGCCGAGCTCCCGTGTCAATGCGCCCCAGTCGGGCGTGGTGGCGAGTACTTTCAGCGCGGCGCTGGCGGGCAGGCTGAGCAGCGTGGCCGCCAACATGAGGATGAGGTTCAGTGATTTTTTCATGACCGGATTCCTAGTACTTGTGCGCGCCATGCGCGCCGAGTCCGTAGACGTATTGCAGGCGGAAGATGCGATCCGTCTCGCCGTCGTCGCGAGCGTCGTCCCAGTCGTACTGGGCGCGCAGGCGCGAGAACTCGCTGGGACTCCAGTCCAGCATCAGCGAGACACGATCGGGATGCAGCGCCGGCCATGGCGGGCCGAATCGATCGGTGGATCGATGACCGCCGGCGAGTACAGCGCGTTGCCCGAGTCGAGCGAGTCGTAACGCGCACCGACGCGCCAGCGCGGCGTGAACTGGTAGACACCCTGCAGGTACCAGCCGGATTGCGTGTTGCGGTAGTTAGCGAGGGCCGCGAGCGCCGGCGGGATCAAAGACGTACGTCCCGTCGTCGTGGCGGCTCAGGTATTCGCCCTGGACCTTGAGCTCGCGGCGCGATGACGGTTTCCACTTGAACACGCCATCGAACACCCAGGTTTCGCTGTCGCCGGTGAACGAATCGAATGCCGTGGCTCCCGTTTCGTCCACGGGGCCGCCTGCGCGATTCTCGGCCTGCTGCGTGAGCCACGCGGCGCCCGCTCGCCAGCTCGTGGCATCGCCGATATCGCCGCCCACGTGCGCAAACAGGGTGGCGCCGTTGAAGCCGTTGCTCTCGAGCCGCGTGGCGGGAAAACCGTCGCCGTTGCCGGTCTCCGCGCCGAACTCCAGGAACAGGTCCGTGGGTGCGAGCCACTTCACCTGCAGGCCGTTCTGCCTGAACTGCCCGCCAAACATGGCCTGGTAGATCAGCGGCTGGTCGGTGAAATCCCAGGCATGGGCATGGACCTCGTTCAGGTAACCGAAGCCGGAGAAGAAGCGCCCGCCCTTGATGGTGAATCCGCCGTGCAACGCGGTGGTGCGGAAGAAGGCCTCTTCCACTTCGATCTCGTTGTCGGCAGTGATGGCCGCGGTGAGCACACCGGAGAAATACGGATCGATGCTGGCACTCAGCGTCAGCTCCGACTCGCCCAGGTTGAAACTGCGCTCACCGGGCCCGGCCTCTTCGCCGGCAGGAACGAAGCCGGCAATGTGCCAGTCCCCGGGGTCGCGCGACGTGTTGGTAAACGTCCCACCGAGTATCAGCGAGATCGCCGGATTGAATGCCGACGGCGAGCTCGCGCCGACCGCAGGCGCCGGCTCAACGGGCAAAGGCGCCAGCGCGGCGGCATCGGCGGCGGCCTCGCTCGTGGTCTCCAGTTTCTCGAGGCGCGCTTCGAGGGACTGGACGCGCTCCACGTATTCGCTCTTCAACGCCTGCAATTCGGCTCGCAATGCCGCGACATCGTCGTCGGCGGATGCCATCGCAGGCAGCGCTGCCAGTGCGAGCAGCGCGGCCACGGGACTGAAACTCTTCATGAAATTCTCCTGCAGAAAACTCGCGAGCACGCGGACGCGGGAGCGCCGGCGTGCTGATCAACAGAGTGTCTTCAGGAGATCGCTGGAGGTGCGCGGGAACGGAAGCCGGTGAATCCGCGCTGCGGCAGCGCGCGGGGTTTTTCGCTTTCGCAGGAAGTTGCGTGCGCGACATCGGCGTCGGCCACGAGAATGCGCACCGCCGCCAGCCATGTTCTGGAGCGACGCCGACGACAGGCACGTGCTGCAAAGCTGCGCCGCATGAGTGTCGGCCTTCAGGTGCGTGCTGAGGTGCAGCACCACGCCGAGCTGGGCGCAGAACAGCGCCAGGCACAGCAGCTCGACGATCCAGCGGCGATTACGGCGAATCAGAAAGGCCTCCGGGCGCGAGTATCCGCGCCGGCTGCGAAATGGACAAGGTGCGGAACCCCCGGTTCCGCTTGCGGTCGTATGCCCAGTCGGGAGGCGACAAACATGGTGAATATTGCAACGCGACCGGCCGTCCGGTGGTGGCGCGAATACCGCGGCAGCTTGCTGTTTCTGTTCCTGATGCTGGTGTTCCGATCAGCCTGGGCGGACTGGGTGTCGGTCCCGACCGGATCCATGAATCCGACCATCCTCGAAGGCGACCGCGTACTGGTCGACAAACACGTCTATGGCCTGCGCGTTCCCTGGACACTGATGCGCCTGACGGACGGCCGCGATCCCGCTCGTGGTGAGATCGTGGTGTTCGACTCTCCGCTCGATGGTACTTCGCTGGTCAAGCGCGTCATCGGCCTGCCGGGCGATGTGATCGCGCTCGACGATCTCGGCCTCTCGATCAACGGCGTGTACGCCGACTACGTCGCCGGGCGATCAGCGGCGCCTGTCCACTTTGCTGGCCGACACGCAGCAACGACAGCCGGATGTCTGGCGCGAATCAGGCGTGCTTCCGGCGCACGACATGTTGCGCATGCCCGTCGCCGCGCGTGGACCACGCGAATTTTTTCCGCCGGTACGGGTGCCGCCGGACAATTACCTCATGCTGGGTGACAACCGCGACAACAGCGCGGACTCGCGCTACTTCGGATTCGTACCGCGGCGGAACATCGTCGGTCGCGCGTCGGGCGTGGCGATCTCGTTCGATCCGGAACACTTCTACCGGCCGCGCAGCGGCCGCTATTTCAGTCCTTCGGCGAATCCTTCGACTGATCGCGCTCAGTGCGAGTCGCGCGTGACGGTGGTGCCGCTGCCGCCCACGAGGAAGTCCAGGTCCGCGCCCTTGTCGGCCTGCTGCACGTGTTCGACGTACAGCTTGTAGTAGCCGCGCTTCGGTGTTTCCGGCGGCACCCACGCCGCCTTGCGCTTCTCGAGTTCGGCGTCGCTCACGTCGAGATGCAGCCTGCGCGCCGGCACATCGAGTTCGATGATGTCTCCGGTCTTCACCAGCGCCAGTGGACCGCCGGCCGCCGCCTCGGGCGCCACGTGCAGGACCACCGTGCCATACGCCGTGCCACTCATGCGCGCATCGGAGATGCGCACCATGTCGGTGATGCCCTTGCGCAGGATCTTGGGAGGCAGCGCCATGTTGCCCACCTCGGCCATGCCGGGATAACCCTTCGGCCCGCAGCCCTTGAGCACCATGATCGAATTCTCGTCGATGTCGAGATCGGGTTGATCGATCTTCGCCTTGAAGTCTTCGATGCTCTCGAACACCACGGCGGGACCGCGATGCTTGAGTAGTTTGGGCGTCGCCGCCGACGGCTTGATGACGGCGCCATTGGGCGCGAGATTGCCGCGCAGAATGGCAATGCCGGCATTGGCCTTGAACGGTTCGTCGAACGCCTTGATGACATCGCGGTTCCAGCAAGGCGCGTTCGCGATGTTTTCGCCCATGGTCTTGCCATTGGCGGTGAGCGCGTCCCTGTTGAGGACCTGCGAGATCTCGTGCAGCACCGCCGGCAGTCCGCCGGCGTAGTAGAAATCTTCCATGAGGTACTTGCCCGAGGGCTGCAGGTTGACGAGGCACGGCAACTGCGAGCCGATCTTGTCCCAGTCCTCGAGCTCGAGCTTCACGCCGAGCCTGCCGGCGATGGCCAGCAGGTGCACCACGGAATTCGTCGAACCGCCGATGGCGGCGTTGGCCTTGATGGCGTTTTCGAAAGCCGCGCGCGTCAGGATCTTCGAGAGCACCAGGTCTTCGCGCACCATCTCGACGATGCGCCGGCCGGAGAGCTGCGCGAGGCGGTAACGTTGCGCGTCGACCGCGGGTATCGCCGCGTTGCCGGGTAGTGAGACGCCCAGCGCCTCCACCATGCTCGCCATGGTCGAGGCCGTGCCCATGGTCATGCAGTGGCCCTTGGAGCGATGCATGCACGATTCGGCGGCGGTGAATTCTTCCTGTGACATGCGACCGCCGCGCACGTCCTCGGACATCTGCCACACGCCGGTGCCGGAGCCGATCTGCTTGCCGCGGAAATGACCCGTCAGCATCGGGCCGCCGGAAATTCCAATGGTCGGCAGGTCGCAGCTCGCCGCGCCCATCAGCAACGACGGCGTGGTCTTGTCGCAGCCCATGAGCAGCACGACGCCGTCCATGGGATTGCCGCGAATGGATTCTTCGACATCCATGCTGGCGAGATTGCGGAACAACATCGCGGTCGGCTTGAGCTGCGTTTCGCCGAGCGACATGACGGGGAACTCGAGCGGGAATCCGCCGGCTTCGTAGACGCCGCGCTTCACGAATTCCGCGAGCTCGCGGAAGTGACCGTTACACGGCGTCAGCTCACTCCAGGTGTTGCAGATGCCGATGACCGGGCGGCCGTCGAACATGTCGTCCGGATAGCCCTGGTTCTTGAGCCAGCTTCGATGAATGAAGCCGTCCTTATCCTGCTTTCCGAACCAGTCCTGGCTGCGCAGCCTACGCTTCACCTGCAATTTCCTCGCCTGATTTGACGGCACGCACCTTCGCACAAGCGAGAGTGGAATATCTATACTTCAGCGCCCTTATCCCTGCACAAGGCGCGCGCAATGCCAGTGGACCGCCGAGACTCTTCCGCCGCCCTTACCGGCGGCGCCACTTACCCGTCACTGCGCGGACGCAGCGTGTTCATCACGGGCGGTGGCTCGGGAATTGGCGGATGTATGACCGAGTCATTCGCGAGACAGGGCTCGCTGGTCGCCTTCGTCGACGTCGCCGAGGGACCCTCCCAGGCGCTGGTGGAGCGGATCGAAAAAGCCGGCTTGCCCCGTCCGTGGTATCGCAACTGCGATGTTACCGATATTCCGGCGCTGCAGTCCGCGATCCGCGATGCCTCCACGGCCGTCGGCGACTTTCACGTACTCATTAATAACGTGGCGAGCGACGACCGGCACAATTTCATGGACGTCACGCCTGAGTACTACGACGCGCGCATTGCGGTAAATCAGCGTCCGGCGTTCTTCGCGATCCAGGCCGTCGTGCCCGGCATGAAGAAAATGGGTGGCGGCTCCATCATCAATTTCGGGAGTAACTCCTACGGGGCCAAGGGCCGGAATTTCCCGGTGTACACCACCGCCAAGTCATCGGTGATCGGGCTCACGCGCGGCCTTGCCGCCGAGCTCGGCGAACACCGCATCCGCATCAACGTGGTCACGCCGGGCTGGATCATGACCGAACGACAGATCCAGAAATGGCTGTCGCCGGAGGGCGAACTCGAGATCAAGCGCAACCAGGTCCTGCCGGACAAGGTGAAACCCGAGGACGTCGCGCCGCTGGCGCTGTTCCTCGCCTCCGACGAGGCCCGCGCCTGTTCGGCGCAGGAATACATCGTCGACGCGGGCTGGTTGTAGGTACCGGGAAGCCCGGGGAGCTGCGATGCGTCTTTTGCAATACATCGATAACAATCGCGTGCGAGTGGCGCGCGCGCAAGCCGACGGACTCGTGACGCCACTCAGTCGCTTTGAGACCATGTACCAGCTTGCCCGCAAGGCGATCGCCGAACGCCGGAGCCTCGAGCAGGTTGTTAGTGACGAGCCGCTCGACGCACCGGTGGCCTACGCCGGGCTCCGCCGCGACGGGCGGTTGCTGCCCCCGCTCACTCACCCGGACCCGGGGCACTGCCTGGTGTCGGGCACGGGCCTCACACATCTTGGCAGCGCGGCGGCGCGCGATTCGATGCACCAGAAACTGGACAAACAGGACACCGAGCTCACCGACTCGATGAAGATGTTCAAGTGGGGAGTCGAAGGCGGCAAACCCGCGGGCGACCAGCCGGGCATGCAGCCGGAATGGTTCTACAAGGGCAATGGCAGCAACGTGGTCGCCTGCGGCCACGCACTCCAGTCGCCCGACTTCGCCGAGGACCATGGTGAAGAGCCGGAACTGGTCGGCTGCTATCTCATCGACGATCACGGCCGGCCACACCGCCTCGGCTTCGCCATCGGCAACGAGTTCTCCGACCATGTGACCGAGCGGCGCAACTATCTACTGCTGGCGCACTCGAAACTCCGCCAGTGCGGCGTCGGGCCCATGCTCAACGTCGGCACGATCCCGACACACATGGAAGGCACCAGCCGCATTCGCCGTGACGGCGCAGTGTTGTGGCAGAAACCCTTCCTCACCGGCGAAGGCAACATGAGCCATACCTTCGCCAATCTCGAGTATCACCACTTCAAGTACCGGCAGCATCGCATTCCGGGCGACGTGCACCTGCACTTCTTCGGTACCGCCACGCTGAGCTTCGTCGACAACATCAAGGTACAGCCGGGCGACGAATTCGAGATCGATCTGCCAGCGCTGGGCGCACCGCTCACGAACCCGCTGGCCGTCGAACCCGCCGGCCACACACTCAACGGGACTCTCACGTTATGAATCCAACGCGCCGCGTGTTCGGCATCGCGGCTGCGGCCGCGACTGGCCTCCTGCTCCTCTGTGGATGCTCGAGGGAACCGAAGGACAATCGCATCGTGCTCGGCTTCAGCCAGATCGGCGCCGAGAGCGAGTGGCGCACCGCGAATACCGAATCGATCAAGGCCGCCGCAGCCACCATGAACATCGACCTGCGGTTCGCCGACGCGCAGCAGAAACAGGAAAACCAGATCAAGGCGCTGCGTTCGTTCATTGCGCAGAAGGTCGACGTCATCGCCTTCTCGCCGGTGGTGGAAACCGGCTGGGACACTGTCCTGCGGGAAGCCAGGGCCGCGAAAATCCCGGTGATCCTCACCGACCGCTCGGTCACCGCCGATCCGTCGCTGTACGCGGGCTTCATCGGTTCGGATTTCGTCGAAGAAGGCCGCAAGGCGGGCCGCTGGGTGACGGACCGATTCAAGGACGCGACCGACGACGTGAACATCGTCGAGTTGCAGGGCACGATGGGCGCCGGCCCGGCCATCGACCGCAAGAAAGGCTTCGAGGAAATCATCGCGGCCAATCCGCGTTTCAAGATCATTCGTTCGCAATCCGGCGACTTCACGCGTTCCAAGGGCAAGGAAGTCATGGAAGCGTTTCTCAAGGCCGAGACGCGCAAGATCCAGGTGCTGTTCGCGCACAACGACGACATGGCGATCGGCGCCATACAGGCCATCGAGGAAGCCGGCCTCAAGCCGGGCCGCGAAATCCTCATCGTGTCCATCGACGCGGTGAAAGGCGCCTTCGAAGCGATGATCGCCGGCAAGCTCAACGTGACCATCGAATGCAATCCGTTGTTGGGGCCTCAGCTCATGACATCGGTGGCCGAGGTGGTGGCGGGCCGCCCCATCCCCAGACGCATCGTGGTCGAAGAACAGGTCTTCCCGATGGAAACGGCGAAGCAGCACATCCAGTCGCGCAAGTACTGAAAGCCCCAGAAATAGACTCAGAGCCATGAACGACACCGCGATCGTGCTGCAGGCACGGGACATCTCCCGCGCCTTTCCAGGCGTGCAGGCACTGGCGGGCGTGGAACTCACGCTGCGCGCCGGAGAAGTTCACGCGCTCATGGGACAGAACGGCGCGGGCAAATCGACGCTGATCAAGGTGCTGACCGGCCTGTACGCGCCCGACACCGGCAGCATCGAATTGCTGGGACAACCGGTCACGCCACGCTCGCCGCTGCATGCGCAGGAACTCGGTATCAGCGCCGTGCACCAGGAAAGCCACCTGCTGCCGAACCTGTCGGTAGCCGAGAACATCTGCGCCGGCCGATATCCGCGCCGTCCCTGGCTGCGCGGCGGCGGCATCGACTGGCGCGAGACTCAACCGGCGCGCGCGCGAACTGCTCGCGGGCCTCGGAATCGATCTCGACGTCACGCAACTCGCTGGCGGATTGCCGGCAGCGTTGCAGCAGCTCGCCACCGTGGCGCGCGCGGTCTCGACCGATGCGCGCGTGCTGATCCTCGATGAACCGACTTCCAGCCTCGACGCCGATGAGGTCAAGGCGCTGTTCGCGTTGATCCGGCGATTGCGCGACAAGGGCGTTGCGATCCTGTTCGTCACCCACTTCCTCGACCAGGTGTACGAGATCTGCGACCGCATCACCGTGCTGCGCAACGGTCGGTTCGTCGGCGAATACCCCTGCGCCAGACTCGACACGCACGGACTCATCGCCGCGATGGTGGGCCGTGAGCTGGTGAATGCGGAGCGGCCTGCGACCCACGAGGTTGCCGCTTCCGGCAGCGCGCCGGCAGTGCTCGCCGCGAAAAACATTGCGCGCCGCGGGCAACTCAAGCCCATGGACATCGAGCTGCGCGCCGGTGAAGTGCTGGGTCTTGCGGGCCTGCTGGGCTCCGGCCGCACCGAACTCGCCCGGCTGCTGTTTGCACTCGACGCGCGCGATTCGGGCGACATCACGGTGGACGGCAAGCCTGCGAAACTCGAACAGCCCGCGGACGCGCTCAGGCTCGGTCTCGGTTTCTGCCCGGAGGACCGCAAGGAGAGCGGCATCGTCGCGGAACTGTCGGTGCGCGAGAACATCGTGCTGGCATTGCAGGCCCGCATGGGTCTGGGGAGTTTCCTCAAGCCCGCCGAACAGCGTGCGCTCGCGGAGAAGCTGGTCGCGGCGCTCGGCGTGAAGACCGCCAGCATCGAGACGCCCATCGCGCAGCTCTCAGGCGGCAACCAGCAGAAGGCCATCATCGCGCGCTGGCTCGCCACACATCCCCGCGTACTGATACTCGATGAGCCGACTCGCGGCATCGACGTCGCCGCCAAGCAGGAACTGATGAACGAGGTGCTCGAGCTCGCCAACGGCGGCACCGCGGTGTTGTTCATCTCTGCCGAGATCGAAGAAGTCGTGCGCCTGTCCGATCGCATCATGGTGCTGCGCGACCGCGCCAAGGCCGGTGAGTTGCCGCGTGGCGCCGATGAGGACGCGGTGTTTTCGATGATTGCGAGCAACCCGTGAACCGCGCGCAACGACTCACCCGGCACGCGTTGTTCTGGCCCACGACGACACTGGCGCTGCTGCTGCTGGTAAGTGCGTTGTTCAATCCGGCCTTCCTCGGTGTCGCCTGGCAGGACGGACACCTGTACGGAAACCTGGTCGACATCCTGAATCGCGCCGCGCCGCTCATGGTCGTTTCGATGGGCATGACACTGGTGATCGCGGTACGCGGCCTGGACATCTCGGTCGGCGCGGTGGTGGCCATCGCCGCGACGGTGGCGGCGCTCATGATCGGTGGCAGCTTCAGTGCCAGCGGCGACGTAGCCAGCCGTTTCCCGCTGTGGATTGCAATCGTCACGGCGCTGGGCGTCGCCGCGGCCTGCGGCATGTGGAACGGACTGCTGGTGGTGAAGGCCGGCATGCAGCCTATCGTCGCCACGCTCATCCTCATGGTGGCCGGACGCGGCATCGCACAGTTGCTCACCGGCGGCCAGATCATCACGGTCTACTACGCGCCGTTCTACACGCTGGGTAATGGATTCCTGCTGGGGATTCCGGTGGCGTTGTGGATCGCCGCGGCGCTCTGGGGCCTGCTGCACCTGGTGCTGTCGCGCAGCGCGCTGGGACTCTTCATTCGCGCCATCGGCGGAAATCCCGAGGCGGCGCGCGTGGCCGGCGTGCGTTCTTCGGCCATCACCCTGTGCGTGTACACGTTCTGCGGACTCGCGGCGGGCGTCGCGGGTCTCATCATCAGCTCGAACGTCAAGAGCGCCGATGCCAACAATGCCGGTCAGCTGCTCGAGCTCGATGCCATTCTCGCGGTCACGCTCGGTGGCACCGCGCTCACCGGCGGCCGCTTCACGCTGGCCGGCACGGTCATCGGGGCGCTCATCATCCAGACGCTGACGTCGATGATCTATTCGCTCGGCGTGCCGCCCGAGGTCAACCTGGTGGTCAAGGCCGCGCTGGTGTTCGCCGTCATGCTGCTGCAGTCGGCCGAATTCCGCGCACTTGTATTGCGCGGGTTGCGCAAGCCGCGCGCGGGTGCCGCATGAACCGCCGCCTGCTGCCGCTCGCCGTCACCATCCTGCTGTTCGTCGGCATGGCGGTATTCGGCGCGATCCGTTACGACGGGTTTCTCTCGCCGCAGGTGTTCCTCAACCTGCTCATCGACAACGCCTTCCTGTGCGTGGTGGCGGTGGGCATGACCTTCGTGATCCTCTCCGGCGGCATCGATCTGTCGGTCGGCGCTGTCATCGCGCTCACCACCATGATTTCCGCGGCGCTGCTCGACGCGGGCTGGAATCCGTTCGCGGCCATGGCAGTGGTGCTGTTGTTCGGCGCGCTGTTCGGCGCCGCGCAGGGTTTCCTGATCCAGCGCTTCGCGCTCGCACCTTTCATCGTGACGCTGGCCGGCATGTTCCTGGCGCGCGGCTGCTGCTATCTCATCAGCACCGAGTCCATCCCGATCAACGACGCAACCTACGCGAGCATTGCGCAGGCACGCATTCCGGTCGGGCTCGATGCCTCGCTCACGGTCGGCGCGCTCATCGCCCTGCTCGTGGTCGTGGCCGGCATGCGCATCGCGCATGCCACCGAGTTCGGCCGTACCGTGTACGCCATCGGCGGCGGGGAATCCTCCGCGCGGCTCATGGGCCTGCCGGTGAGTTCCACCAAGATCGGCGTCTATCTACTCAGCGGCCTGTGCGCGGCGCTGGGCGGCGTGGTCATGACCTTCTACATGCTCTCCGGTTACAGCCTGCATGCCGTGGGACTCGAGCTCGACGCGATCGCGGCCGTGGTCATCGGCGGCACGCTGCTGGCCGGCGGCGTGGGCTACGTGGCGGGCACGTTGTTCGGCGTGTTGATTCTCGGCATCATCCAGACCCTCATAGCCTTTGACGGAACCCTGAGCTCATGGTGGACCAGAATCGTCGTCGGAGCCTTGCTCTTGCTCTTCTGCCTGTTGCAGCGGCTTTTCGAGGGGCGTACGCGCAGGACAGCATGAAGCGTCCCTTCGGCCGGCTCGCCGATGGCAGCGATGTCGAGGCCTTCACCCTGGGCACGGCCGACGGCCTGCAGGCGGAGATCCTCACGCTCGGTGGCACGCTGCATAGCCTTTCGCTGCCGGGCCCGCGCGGACGCATTCCGCTGGTCCTGTCGCTGCCCGACCTGCCGGCCTATCTCAAGGACACTTCATATATTGGCCAGCTCGTGGGCCGCTATGGCAATCGCATTGCCGGCGCCTCCTTCGAGCTCGACGGCAAGCGTTATCCGCTCACCGCGAACAATGGTCCGAACACGCTGCACGGCGGCGACGTGGGCTTCGGCAAATACGTGTGGCAGGTGCTGGGCAGCGGCGGTGGCAAGAACACCTTCGTCAAGCTCGGGCATCGCTCTCCCGCCGGCATCAACGGTTTTCCGGGCAACCTCGACGTCTCCGCGCTGATCAGCGTCTACGACAACACGCTGACACTGGCGTGGGAGGCCACGACCGACGCGCCCACGCCGATCAGCCTCACCTGGCACCCGTATTTCAACATCTCCGGGGATCCGGCCCGCAGCATCGACGAGCAGCAGCTCTCGATGCGCGCCAGCCGCTATCTACCCATCAACGATTCGCGCGTGCCGACCGGCGAGATTGTGCCGGTCGCCGGCACGCCGTTCGATTTCCGCAAGCCGAAGAACCTGCGTGTGCCACCGCCCTCCTCGCATCCGCAGATCAAACTCGCCGGCGGTTACGATCACTGCTGGGTGCTCGACCCGCCTCCCGGATCGAAGCAGGGACCGGTCGCGGCGGAACTGTATTCGCCGGCGAGCGGCGTGCGCATGGCAGTCCGCACCAACCTGCCCGGGCTGCAGGTGTACGGCGCCTATCACCTCAAGGCGGTGTACCCCGGCTGGCACGCGGTCTGCCTGGAGCCCGAGAACTTCCCGGACGCGCCCAACCACGCCAATTTCCCGAGCAGCATCCTGCGACCGGGCCAGACTCACCGCTCCTTCATGAGCTTCCGGTTCCGCGTGTGACGGCGAAAATCGGGCCGGGCGTCGCGTGATCGTCCGCGTATCATCGGACCCGCGTGAAAGCCACCTTCCTGCATCCGAAATACTGGCCCACCTGGCTGGGGATCGGAATCCTGCGGCTGTTCGAGCCGCTGCCGCATTCCCTGCTCTATCTACTGGGCCGCTGGCTGGGCGGGTTCATCCACCTGTTCCCGACGCCGTTCAAGCGCATCGCGAGACGCAACATCGAGCTGGCGCTGCCCGAGCTCGACGAACCGGCGCGGCGCAGGATCCTGCGCGAACATTTCGCGGGCCTGGGTTGCGCGCTGTTCGAGACCGCGATCAGCTGGTGGTCGTCGGACGAACGCATCCGGCGCATCACGCACATGGCGGGCCTGGAACATCTCGAGGCGGCCCGCGCCACCGGGCGCGGCGTGTTGCTGCTGTCGGCGCATTTCAATTCCATCGAGATCGGCTGCCGTGCGCTCGCCGCGCGCATGCCGCTCAACGTGATGTACCGGCCGACCAAGAACCTGCTGATCGGCGATTTCGTGCACTCGCGTCGCGCGGTACAGACCAGGCGCGCGATTCCCCGCGACGATGTCCGCACCCTGATCAAGGCGCTGAAGGACGGTGACGTGGTGTGGTACGCGCCCGACCAGAGCTTTCGCAAGAAGGGCGCGGAAATGGTCAGGCTCTTCGGCATCCCCGCGGCCACCAATACCGCCACCTCGCGCATCGCCCGCATGACCGATGCGCTGGTACTGCCCTACTTCTTCGAGCGGCTGCCGGATGGCGGCTACCGCGGCACCATCCACGCGCCACTTGAAAATTTTCCCACCGACGATCCGGTGGCCGACACCGAGCGATTCAACCGCATCGTCGAGGCCGAGGTGCGGCGCATGCCGGCCCAGTACCTGTGGATTCACCGGCGATTCAAGGGTTTGACCCCGGACTACCCCAACTATTACGCCGGGGTCTGACCCCGTTTCCGCGCACGGAAATTCAGCACTGAGCGAAATGACTACATAAGGAATCGCCCCGGGCCGCGATGGCGCGCGTTCTTATGGCTCCCCGGCGGACGCGCCTCTAAGATAGCCCCCTTCTCTCGAAACACTGACACGGGGATCCCTTTCATGAAGCACTTTTTCGCCGCGCTCGTCCTGACGAGCGGTCTTGCCGCCGTTCAGGCCAACGCAGCCTGCCCGTATCCGGTTGCGCCCGGAAAATTTCCCGACGGCAGCCAGGCCTCCAAGGATGAAATGCTCGCGGCCAAGAACCAGGTGGTGAAGTACAACGCGGACATGGACGTCTACCTCGGCTGCATCAAGACCGAGTACGACACGCGGCTTGCCGAAAGCGCCAACGCGTCGGCGGACGAGAAGGCCAAGATGCAGAGCAAGCAGGACGAAAAGCACAACGCCGCCGTCAAGGAAGTCCTCGACGTGACCGAGCGCTTCAACGAGCAACTGCGCGCGTGGAAGGCCAAGAACGGCACGGAGAAGAAGAGCTCCTGATCGCGACGCCCGAGCGCGCCGCGACACACTGAAGTCTATGTCGCTGCTTACGCCCGCCCAGGCAGAGTCCCTGATCGAGCAGCACCTCGTGTGCCTGCCGATCGAATCGCTGCCGCTCACGCAGGCGGCGGGTGCGGTGCTGCGCGAGAACATTTACGCCGAGCGCGATCAGCCTCCGTTCGATCGCGTCGCGATGGATGGCATCGCACTCGATTCGACGGCCGCGGCCGAAAACGCCGGACGATTGCGTGTCGCCGGTTCGCAGGCGGCGGGCGATCCGCCGTGGACCTTGCCGGACACGTCGAGCTGCATCGAAATCATGACCGGCGCAATGTTGCCGCGCGGCTGCGACGCGGTCGTGCCGGTCGAACTGGTGCAGCGTAATGGCGAGTTTGCGGAAATCGGTCCGCAAGGCCGTGCAGCCGTGGCAGAACGTGCATCGGCGCGGTTCCGATTGCCGGCAGGGCTCGCTGTTGCTGGCGGCCGGCACGCGACTGTCGGCGCCGGAAGTGGCCATCGTGGCTGGCGCCGGCATGGCGCGCGTGCGCGTGAGCGCGCAGCCCATGATCGCCGTGATCTCCACGGGCAACGAACTCGTCGAGCCCGGCGAGAACATCGAGCCGCACCAGGTGCGCCGCTCCAATGCCTACGGCATCACCGCATCGCTGCGGCAACACGGCTTCGCGCGCGTCGCCGACGATCACGTGCGCGACGACGAGGCGCAGCTCACCGAGCGGCTCAGCTTTCACCTGCACACCCACGACGTGCTGATCCTGTCGGGCGGCGTGTCCATGGGTCGGCTCGACCTGGTGCCGAAAGTGCTCGAGAAGTTAGGCGTGAGCCTGGTGTTCCATCACATTGCGCAGCGCCCCGGCAAGCCCATGTGGTTCGGCGTCTCGCAGTCGGGCCCCGCGGTGTTCGCGCTGCCCGGCAACCCGGTGTCGACGCTGGTGTGCCTGGCGCGCTACGTGCTGCCGGCGCTGCGTGCGGCGATGGGACAGGCGCCGAAGGAACCGCCGCGGGTCGCGATAACCGCGCCCGTCGAGGTCAAGGTGGCCCTCGCCTACTACCTGCCGGTGAAGCTCAAGACCGACGACTGGGGCCGCACCTCGGCGGAACCTTGCCCGACCAATGGCTCCGGCGATTTCACCGCGCTCGCGGGCACCGATGGCTTCATCGAGCTGCCGCCGGGACCCAACACGTTCCCGAAGGGTTTCGTGGCACGTTTCTTCCGCTGGTGAGTCACAAGCACCATGGACCCTCGTGAAAAAGTCGTTCCGCTCGCCGCTCTCGTCAGCGGGGGCGGCCGGGCGCCGCTGGACACGCTGCGGCGGCCAATCCACGACCTGCGCATCTCGGTCATGGACCGGTGCAACTTCCGTTGCCCGTACTGCATGCCGCGCGAGACCTTCCACGAGTCGTACCGCTTCCTGAAGAGCAGCGAACGCCTGGACTTCGCCGAGATCCTGCGCCTGGCGCGGGTATTCGTGCGCGCCGGCGTGAAGAAGATCCGCATCACCGGCGGCGAACCGCTGCTGCGGCCGAATCTCGCCGACCTGATCGGCGATCTCACCCAGATACCCGACATCGAAGACATCGCGCTCACCACCAACGGCATGTTGCTGGCGAAATACGCCACCGAGCTCAAGGCCGCCGGACTCAATCGTATTACCGTCAGTCTCGATACGCTCGACCCGGAAGTGTTCGCGAAGATGAGCGGCGGATTCGGCGGGGTCGACGAGGTGCTCGACGGCATCGAACACGCGCGTCGTGCCGGGCTCGCGCCCATCAAGATCAACACCGTCGTGCAGCGCGGCGTCAACGACCACACCGTGCTCGACCTGCTGGCGCATTTCCGCGGCACCGGCGTCATCGTTCGCTTCATCGAATACATGGACGTGGGAACGCGCAATCACTGGAACCAGGCACTGGTGGTTCCCTCGCGCGAGCTGGCGGCAACAATTGCGGCACGCTGGCCGCTCGAACCGCGCGATCGCGACTATCGAGGCGAGGTGGCCGAACGGCACGTGTTCGCCGACGGCTCCGGCGAGGTTGGCTTCATCTCCTCCGTGTCGCAGCCCTTCTGCGGTGACTGCTCGCGCGCGCGGATCTCCTCCGATGGTTCGTTCTATACCTGCCTGTTCGCGACCCAGGGCATGGACCTGCGCGCACCACTGCGCGCCGGCGCCACCGACGAAGAACTGTACGAACTGGTCCGCGGCGTGTGGACCGGGCGCCGCGATCGCTACAGCGAATTGCGCGCCTCGCTGCGCGACGCGCCCGGGTTGCACAAAGTCGAGATGAACTACATCGGCGGATAGGGACTGGTTTATTTATCGCCCCCGACGCTCAATCTCATACCCCAGACCCCTGTCGATAAATAAACCTGTCCCCATGCCGAAACTCACGCATCTCGATCCTGCCAACCGGCCGACCATGGTCGACGTCGGCGCCAAGACCGCCACCTTTCGCGAAGCCAGCGCCGAGGCCACGGTCAAACTACCGGCGGCCGTGGCACGCGAGCTCAGGCGCACCGGGCATCGCACCAAAAAGGGCCCGGTGTTCGACACTGCCATCGTCGCGGGCGTAATGGCCGCGAAGAAGACCCACGAGATCGTGCCCTTCTGCCATCCGCTGCCGCTCGAACGCTGTTCGGTGGACATCACCGACCGCGCCGGCGGCAGGATCCACATCGTGTGCAGCGTGGCCGTGCATCACAAGACCGGTGTGGAGATGGAAGCGCTGGTCGGCGCCAGCGCCGCGGCGCTGACCATCTACGACATGTGCAAGGCGATGTCACATGACATCGAGATCGGGCCCGTGCGCCTGCTGACCAAGAGCGGCGGCAAGCGCAACTTCACGCGCAACGTCATCGGCAAGCGCGGCGGCGCTGCCCGCGCGGCGCGCAAGAGACCGGCATGAACGCCGCGATCCCGCCGCCGTTGTTTGGCCTGGTGCTCGCCGGCGGCCGCAGCACGCGCATGCAGCGCGACAAGGCTGCCATCGAGTACCGCCCCGGCGAAACGCAACTCGCCGCAGCGATGAAGCTGCTCGAATCCCGCGTGGCGCGCAGCTTCGTTTCGGTGCGCGCGGAGCAGCGTGCTGATGGCGCGCGCGCTTCCTGGCCGCAGATCTTCGATCGTGGCGGTGTCGAGGGCCCCATCGCCGGCATCAGCGCGGCGCTGGCCGAACATCCCGACGCCGCCTGGCTGGTGCTGGCCTGCGATCTGCCGTTCCTCGACGCACGCACGCTGGACGCGCTCATCGCTGCGCGCGATGCCAGCGCCGAGGCCACGGCTTTCCGGTCGAGTCACGACGGCCTGCCCGAGCCGCTGTGCGCCATCTACGAGCCGCGCGCGCGCGAGTCCATGAGCGCGCACATCGCCGGCGGCCGCAATTGCCCGCGGAAATTCCTGATCAATGCGAAGACCCGCCTGCTCGAGCAGCCGAATCCGCACGCGCTCGACAACGTGAATACCGTGGCGGAGTATGGCGCGGCCATGTCGGCCCTCGGCACATCCGAAACACCCCAGGCGCGCGAAATCCGCGTGCAGTACTACGCGCTGTTGCGCGAGCAGGCCGGGCGCAGCAACGAGACGCTGCACACCCGGGCGCGCACACCGCGCGAGTTGTACCTCGAACTGCGCGCGAAGTATCCGTTCACGCTGCCGCCGGAAATGCTGCGCGTGGCCGTCAACGAGGAATTCGGCGACTGGTCGCAGCCGCTCGCGGCCGGCGACGCCGTGGTGTTCATTCCCCCGGTGGCCGGCGGATGAACGCCCGCACCAACCCGTTTTCCTTCAGCGAAGGGCCGCTGGATCCCGCGGCGCTGCAGCGCGAACTGCGCGACGACACCTGCGGCGGATTCGCGGCGTTCGAGGGCTGGGTTCGCAATCACAACGAAGGCCACGCGGTCACGCGCCTGGAATACGAGGCGTTCGTGCCGCTCGCCGAAAAGGAAGGCGCCCGCATCGTCGCGGAGGCCGTGCGCCGCTTTGGCGTCACCCAGGCCGCCTGCGTGCATCGAATCGGTTCTCTCGGGATCGGTGACATCGCCGTCTGGGTGGGTGTGAGCGCCGCGCATCGCGATGAGGCGTTCCGCGCGTGCCGATTCATCATCGATGAAGTCAAACACCGCGTCCCGATCTGGAAGAAGGAACATTACGTCACCGGCGATTCGGGCTGGGTCAACTGCGAACGATGTGCGCTGCCCGGTGCGCATGAACATGGGCATGTTCATTCCATCACGGCGAGCACGCCGCCCCGCCGCCGGCCGCGCCTGACTACTCGCGCCAGGTCGCCTTGCGCGAGGTGGGTCCGCAGGGCCAGGCGCGCCTGCGGGCCGCGTCCGTGCTGGTGGTGGGCGCCGGCGGACTCGGCGTTCCGGTGCTGCAGTACCTGGCGGGTGCCGGCGTGGGCCGGCTCGGCATCGTCGATGGCGACAAGCTCGAACCCTCCAACCTGCACCGGCAGACCTGGTACGCACTGGCCGAATGTGGCCGTGACAAGGCCGGCGCTGGCTGCGGCGCGCGTACAGGCGCTGAATCCGGAAGTTCGCGTCGAAAGCCACGCGTTGCGGCTCGATGCCGGCAATGCCGCGCAGCTCGTGCGGGACTACGACCTCGTGCTCGACTGCACGGACAACTTCGGCAGCAAGTTCCTGCTCAACGATGTGGCGCTGCGCACCGGCAAACCGGTGCTGTTCGCCAGCGTCTACCAGTATGAAGGGCAGTTGCAGCTGGTCGCCGGTGACGACGCTTCGCCCTGCCTGCGCTGCGTGTGGCCGGAAGCGACGCGCGATGGAATCGTCGGCAACTGCGCCGAGGCCGGAGTGCTGGGCCCGGTGCCCGGCGTGTTCGGCAGCCTGCAGGCGCTCGAGGCGCTCAAGCTGTTGCTGGGACTGCCGGGCCTGGCAAAGAACGAGATGCTGATCTTCGATCTCATCACGCTGAGTACCCAGCGGCTGCGCGCCCGGCGCGCGGACAATTGCGTGGCGCATCAGCGCGCCGCCAGCCCCGCTGCGACGCAGAATGCGGAACAGCCGACCAGAAAAGGCTGAACAGCCGCTCGAGCAGCAGTTCGGCTCGCTGGCGGACGCCGTCGCCGCCGGCTACACGCTCATCGACGTGCGCGACATGCACGAGCGCCAGGCGGAGCCGGTACCGATCACCAGCCTGCACCTTCCCATGACCAAACTACTGACCGAAGCGGTCAACCTCGACTTGCACGGGCAGTACCTGCTGGTCTGCGCTACCGGCAAGCGCAGTGCCGCTGCCGCCGGACTGCTGCGTTCGCAGGGCTTCAGCGCCTGTGACTCGCTGCGTGGCGGTCTCAAGGGTCTGAAAGCCACCGCTTGAAACGCTTACTGCCGCTGCTGCTGGCTGTCATCCTCGTCTCGCCGCTGTCGGCCCAAGGCGTGGGAAACGGCGCAGTGGACGACGCGGCGAATTCGCCGCAAGGCAAATACCCGCTGCTCGATCGAGCGCGCGAACTCGAAGCGGAGCGTGCACGTGCCTCCCAGGCCGGGGAATCCGCGGGCCCGGAAATCGGTTTCGGGTACCTGACCCTGCGCGAAGCCCTGCACTCACGCGAACAGGCGCACGTGCCCGACGATTCGCAATGCGCCGGCTCGCTGGGCGCCTACCGCTACGCCGCGCTCCACAATGACGTCGCGGCATCACGCACCCTGGAGGGGGATTTCCTCGGCGCCGCGGCCGACTTTCGCCGCGCGCTGGCCTGTCGGCCGCGCGATGCGGAAATCCTCGGTGCGCTTGCCGGCGTACTTTTCGATGCCCGCGATCTTGCAGGCGCGCGGGCGGTGAACAATGAGTCACTCGCCATCAATCCGCGCTCGGTGAGCGGCAACCGGCTCGCCGGCAATCTCGACTTCGTGGAGGAGCGCTGGGCCGACGCCATCGCGCGTTTCCGCTACGTGGCCGCGAGCGATGACGATCGTGTGCGCGCCGGATACGGCCAGCTCATGTTCTGGCTGGCGCAACGCCGCGGCGGCGTGGCGCGGCCCGAGTTCGTGGTGCGCACGCCCGGCGACGGTTGGCCGCAGCCGCTGCTGCTGTACATGCGGGGCGAATACACCGAGGCCGAGCTCATCGACCGGATCAACGAGGGCGACTCCGAAGACAACACGCAGCCCAACACCAGCACCGACGAGCGGCTGTGCGAAGCCCTGTTCTACGTGGGTGAGGAGTACTGGGCGCGCGGCCAGGTCGATGTCGCGCGCCTGTATTTCGCCGCGCTGGTGAACATCCGGGTGTTGTACTTCCTCGAGCACGGCCTCGCGATCGCCGAGATCGCCAAGCTGCAGGTAGAACGGGGGCAGCCCCCGTTTCCTGGCAAAAGGGGTCAGCCCTCACAGGAGGACTGACCCCTTTTGCTGGGAAATGGGGGCTGCCCCCATTCCTTACGGACGAATCTGCCCGTTGCCATGCACCACGTATTTGTACGAAGTGAGCTGTTCGACCCCCACGGGGCCGCGCGCATGAAAGCGGTCGGTGGAAATGCCGATCTCCGCGCCCATGCCGAACTCGGCGCCATCGGCGAACTGCGTCGAGGCGTTGTGCAACACGATGGCGCTGTCGACGCGCTCCAGGAAATGCTGCGCAGTGGCGGCGTTGGCCGTGATGATGCTCTCGGTGTGCGACGAGCCGTACTTGCCGATGTGTTCGATGGCGGCATCGACACCTTCGATCACGCGCGCGGCGATGATGGCGTCGAGATACTCGGTGTACCAGTCCTGCTCGGTGGCGGGCTTGACGCGCGCGTCCACCTTTTGAACCGCGGCATCGCCGCGCACCTCGCAGCCGGCGTCGAGCAGGTCGCGCACCACCGGCGCGAGATGGGTCGCCGCGCAGGCGGCGTCGACCAGCAGGGTTTCGGCTGAGCCGCACACGCCGGTGCGGCGCAACTTGGCGTTCTTGACGATGGCGCGCGCCATGGCGAGATCGGCATCCCGATCCACGTACACGTGGCAGACACCTTCGAGGTGTCCGATAACCGGGACGCGAGCTTCCTGCTGGACCCGTGCCACCAGGCTCTTGCCGCCGCGCGGCACCACCACGTCGATGAAATCCGCCATCGACGACAACAGGTATCCGACCGCGGCACGATCGGTGGTGGGTACGAGCTGGATGCAGGCGGCGGGCAGCCCCGCCGCCACCAGTCCCTCGACCAGGCAGGCGTGGATGACGCGGCTCGAATGCGCGCTTTCGGAGCCGCCGCGCAGGATGGCGGCATTGCCGGACTTGAGACACAGCGCGCCCGCGTCGCAGGTCACGTTCGGGCGGCTCTCGTAGATGATGCCGATGACCCCCAGCGGCACGCGCACGCGCGTGATGCGCAACCCATTGGGCCGCGTCCATTCCGCCACGGTCGCACCGATGGGATCGGCCAGTGCGGCGATGTCCTCGACGCCGCGCGCCATGGCCTCGATACGTGTGTTCATCGAGCGCCAGCCGGTCGAGCATGGCGCCGGTGGCGCCCCTGGCACGCGCCGCTTCCATGTCGCGCGCATTGGCGGCTAACAACTCCGGCACGCGCGCACGCAAGGCAATGGCGATGGCGCCCAGCGCGCGGTCCTTGGTGGCGGTATTCGCCCGCGCCAGCGCCTCGGCAGCGCCGACCGCGGCGCGGCCGAGCGACTGCATGAGGGCAGCGACATCATGAAAAGTGGGCGGGTCGACGGCGGCGTTCACTGGGCGTTTCTCTCTAACACAGGCGCCAGGTCGGCGCGGATCATCACCAGGTCGTCGCGATGGATCAGTTCGTCGCGCCCGCGAAAACCGAGCAGCGCTTCGATGTCGGCGCTGCGTTTGCCGACGATGCGCACGGCATCGCGATCGCTGTAAGCGATCAGGCCGCGCGCGATCTCGTTTCCTTCACGATCGAGCACGCTCACGGTATCGCCACGCGCGAACCGCCCGCTGACCGCGACCACGCCGGCCGGCAACAGGCTCTTGCCCGAGCGCAGCGCCTGCAGCGCGCCGGCATCGATGGTCACCGCACCGCTCGGTCGCAGCGAACCGGCAATCCATTGCTTGCGTGCATTCTCGGGATTCTGTGCGGGCAGGAACCAGCTGCACTCGGCGCCTTCTTCGAGACGGCGCACGGGATGCATCGGCGCCCCGGCGGCGATCGCCATGGCGCAGCCCGCGGTGGTGGCGATTTTCGCCGCCGCAATCTTGGTGGCCATGCCGCCGGATCCCACGGCCGAGGCCGAACCGCCACCCATGGCCTCGATCGCCGGCGTGATCTCGCGCACTTCCGGGATCAGCCGCGCAGCACGGATCGAGGTTCGGATCCGCGGTATACAGGCCGGCGACATCCGACAGCAGCAGCAGGCAATCCGCACTGGTCATCTGCGCTACCCGCGCCGCGAGGCGATCGTTGTCGCCGTAGCGGATTTCGGTGGTTGCCACCGTGTCATTCTCGTTGATGACCGGGAGCACACCGAGGCTGAGCAGCTCCGACAACGTGGCGCGCGCATTCAGGTAGCGACGCCGGTGCTCGCTGTCTTCGAGCGTCAACAAAATCTGTGCCACCGAAACGCCGGCGGCGGCAAACAACTCCTTATAGATGTGTGCCAGTGCGATCTGGCCCACGGCCGCGGCAGCCTGCGACTGCGGCAATTCCAGCGGACCGCCCGGCAGCTTCAGTTCGCGCCGTCCGAGTGCAATGGCGCCCGAGGAGACGAGCATGACTTCCTGGCCGCGAGCGCGCAGGCGCAGCAGGTCCTCAACCAGGGTGCCTAGCCAGCTCCGGTTGACCTGTCCATTGTGAATCAGCAGTGCCGAACCGACCTTGACGACGATCCGGCTTGCACGAGTTAGAGGCAGCATCGGAGCCGATCTTACGCAATACCTCCCGTTGCCGCATTCGCGGGCAGCCCCTAAACTCTCGGCCCTCCATCAAGAGGCTTGAATTCGTGAGCAGAGAACACACACCGGTCCCGGGCAAGTGGTACGAGAACAAGGAAGAGGAAGAGACCTTCCGCGTCCTGTCCGTAGACGAAGACGACGAGCTCGTGGAGATCGAGTATCTGGATGGCGAGCTCGAGGAGCTCGATCTCGATACCTGGCACGAACTGGATCTGGAGCTCACCGAGGAGCCCGAGGGCTGGTCCGACGACGCGGACGAGGACGACGAAGAAGACGATGACTTCGACGATGATGAAGACGAGGACGATGACGACGATGATGACGACGATGACGATGACGACGATCTCGACGAAGACGAAGACGACAGTTATTAGTTAGCCGGCCAATACTCGTGCCCGGCACTGCTGACAGCTGGTACCACGAGAAGGAATCCGCGTGGCTGTACCGCCTGGTAGCCGCCGCGGAACCCGAACCGTCCCGTCGCGCCCTGTTCGAGAAGCTGGCCGCCGCCGCCGAGGATCAGGCCGGCCGCTGGCACCAGCTCGATCCACGCCTCACCACGGATTTTTCCCCGGCGCTTCGCGCCCGGGTGGTGGCGAAACTCCTCCGGCGCATCCAGCCGCGCCACCTGCGCCCGATTCTCGCTGCCATGAAGCTGCGCGGCTTGTCGGTGTACAGCTCACCGCACGCACCTGCCTCGCACCGCATCCCCACTTCCGCCAGCGAGGTGGGCGGCCGCCACACCTCCCTGGGCGGCAACAACCTGCGGGCCGCGGTGTTCGGCGCCAGCGATGGACTGGTATCGAACGCGGCTCTCGTGATGGGTGTGGCGGCGGCCGGTGTCGCGCAGGACGGGCTGCTCATCACGGGCATGGCCGGCCTGCTCGCCGGCGCCCTGTCCATGGCCGCGGGCGAATACATCTCGGTGCGCTCGCAGCGCGAGTTCTACGAGCACCAGATCGCGCTCGAGCGCGCCGAACTGGCCGAGTATCCGGAAGCCGAAGCCGAGGAACTGGCGCTCATTTACAACGCACGCGGCCTCGACATGGACGAGGCACGGCGCATCAGCAAGACCATGCTCGCCAACCCCGAGCACGCGCTCGAAGTGCTGGCGCGCGAGGAGCTGGGACTCAACCCGGATGATCTGGGCTCACCGACACGCGCCGCGCTGTCGTCATTCTTTTCGTTTGCCGTCGGCGCCGCGCTTCCCTTGCTGCCGTTTTTCGCGGGGCTGGTGGGGCGCCAGGCGATCTACGTCGCCGCCGCGGTGACGCTGTGTGCATTGTTCGGCATCGGCGTGATCCTGAGCCTGTTCACCGGCCACAGTGGATTGCGCGGCGGATTGCGCCTGGTGTTGATTGGCGGCGGCGCCGGGCTCGCCGCATGGGGCGTGGGCAAGTTGCTCGGCGCAGGATTCGCCTGATGCGCGTCGTCGCCATCGTCGGACGCCAGGGAAGCGGCAAGACCACGCTCATCGAGCGCCTGATCCCCGCGATCCAGGCCCGTGGCCTCAGCGTGTCCACGATCAAGCACACGCACCATCACGACATCGAACTCGACCGGCCCGGCAAGGACAGTTACCGACACCGCAGCGCCGGGGCGTCGGAGGTCATCATCGCGTCCGACACCGGCTGGGCGCGGATTGCCGCGGCCACGAAGCCTGCCAGCCTGCAGATGCTGCTGGGCGAGCTTCGGCCAGTGGACGTGGTGCTCGTTGAAGGATTCAAGCAACTCGAAGGCTTGAGACGTGTCGAAGTATTTCGTGGCACGGGTGAACCCCTTGCGCGCCAGGATTCCGGCATCGCCGCCGTCGCGGCTCCGGAGGGCATTGCGCTCGAGGGCTACCGCGGGATGAAGCTGCCGCTGGACGACGCCGAGGCGGTCCTGGATTTCATCCTAAGCGATTGATTCGAGACCCAATTCGGTCGCCTTGAATTCCGCGCAGCCGTCGCCAGAACTGCCGACCTCAACGCTTGCTTGCTGAATTCCGGAGTCCGCTGAAAAGCCATGAAACGTATCGTTCTTCTCATTGGTACCAACCTTGCGGTCATCGCGCTGCTAACAGTGGTCATCCAGCTGTTTGGCATCGATGAATGGTTCGCGCAGCGCGGCCAGGACTACGAGAGCCTGCTGGTATTCGCCGCGATCTTCGGTTTTGGTGGCGCCTTCTTTTCGCTGCTGATTTCCAAGTGGATGGCCAAAATGGCCATGCGCGTGCACGTGATCGAGCAGCCTGGCAACGAAGTGGAGCAATGGCTGGTGTCCACGGTGCGCCGCCACGCACAAAAAGCGGGCATCGGCATGCCGGAAGTCGGCGTATTCGATTCGCCCGATCCGAACGCCTTCGCCACCGGCGCCAGCCGCAATTCTTCGCTGGTGGCCGTCAGCACCGGACTGCTCCGCAACATGCGGCGCGATGAAGTCGAAGCCGTGCTGGGTCACGAGATCGCCCACGTGGCGAACGGCGACATGGTCACGCTCACCCTGATCCAGGGCGTGCTCAATACTTTCGTCATCTTCCTGGCGCGCGTCATCGGCGGCGTCGTCGACGCCGCCACCCGTGGCAATGGAGATAACCGCGGCCAGGGAATTGGCTACTTCATGACTGTCATGGTGGCGCAGATTTTCCTGGGCCTGGCGGCCAGCGTGATCGTGGCCTGGTTCTCGCGCCGGCGTGAATTCCGCGCGGACGCGGGCGGTGCGGAACTCGCGGGAACGCGCTCGATGATCGGCGCTCTCGAAGCGCTCAAGCGTGCGCATTCCCCTAGTCGATTGCCGGAATCCCTGGCGGCATTCGGCATCAATGGCGAGCGTGTGGGCGCGCTGCAAAAATTGTTCATGAGCCATCCGCCACTGGATGAGCGCATTGCAGCGCTGGAACACCGACCTGCCGCACTCGGGCGGCCTTCCTAATCGCGAACTGTTACCTGTCTCGCGGGGCCGAATGCGACAACATTCGGCCCCTGGAGTTTTCATTTTCATGAATTCTGAAACACGGCCTCTGAGCAATCCCCTGGTTCGCATCGGTCGCGCCCTATTGCAGTGGTTCGACACCAGTCTCTCGGTAAAAGTCGCGGACCCGAACGCGGCGGACCGCATCGACTGGATGCGCACCCTGCCCTTCATCCTCATGCACGCGGCCTGCCTGCTGGTGTTCGCGGTCGGCGTGAGCCCCATCGCCGTGATCGTGTGCATTGCGCTGTATTTCATCCGCATGTTCGCGATCACGGGCTTCTACCACCGCTACTTCTCCCACAAGTCGTTCAAGACCTCGCGCGTCGGACAGTTCCTGTTCGGTGTGCTCGGCGCTTCGGCCGTGCAGCGCGGGCCCATCTGGTGGGCCGCGCACCATCGCGACCACCACCAGTATTCGGACAAGAAGGAAGACGCCCACTCTCCCATCCAGCACGGCTTCGTGCGGGCTCACATGAGCTGGTTCCTCTCGAAGAAGGGTTTCGCGCCGGAACTCAAGCGCGTGCGGGACCTCATGAATTTCCCGGAGCTGCGCTGGCTGGATCGCTTCGACATCATCGTCCCCGTGCTGCTCGCGGTCGGCGTGTACTTCCTCGGCGTGGCGCTGGAGAAGTTCGCTCCGGGCCTCGGCACCAATGGCTGGCAGATGCTGGTATGGGGCTTCTTCGTTTCGACGGTGCTGTGCTCACACGGCACCTACACCATCAATTCGCTGTCGCATGTGTTCGGCAAGCAGCGTTATCGCACCGGCGATTCCAGCCGCAACAACTGGTTCCTCGCGCTGATCACGCTCGGCGAGGGCTGGCACAACAATCACCACCACTACCCGAGCTCGACCCGGCAGGGCTTCTACTGGTGGGAAGTGGACATCACGTATTACCTGCTCAAGGTGATGTCATGGCTCGGCATCATCTGGGATCTGAAGCCCGTGCCGCTGTCGGTGCGCGACCATCACCCGCGCCGCATTCAGCCGCTCAGGTAGTCAGGCTGCGCTTTCCGGCGTGCGCCGGCCACGAACGCGGTACCACGCGTTCGCCGCTGGCAGGAACAGCAGTACGACGATCACCACGTCCATCGCCGTGGTCAGCAGCGAGCTCGACCAGGCGTACCACGGCCGCGCCAACATTTCCGATAGCGACCCGAACATCGAGAGCAGGCTCAAGCCCGTCAGCACGGCGTAGACGATGCGCGCCCAGTTCCGGGCGCGGCCAATCGACACGATCACCCAGATCGCGAACGTGATCAGGGCGATGTAGAACAGGCTCATGCCGACTTTGAACGCTGCCGGCGCCGTCTCCAGTCTCGCCTTCCACGAAGGTATCGAAGATCGAAGGCAGCCCGGCGACCAGGGACACCCAGCAGAGCACGTAGGCGATCTGCACGAGCCGCGGTCGCGGCAGCGGCACTGCCGGCATCGACATCGGTGACCGCCGAGGAAGGCGGCGCATACGGGTTACGGTTCATGCCATTCGCCTGCCGCGAATTTCGCGATACCAGCGATTGGCGCTGGGCGTGAACAGCAATAACACGCCTGCGACGTTCAGCAAGGTCTGGCCCGCGTAATAGACGTCGAGGAATTCCGCGCGGATGGCTGCCAAATCGGGAAGGAGCCATTTGCTGACCACCAGGGCAAACAACGTGGTCAGCAATCCGAAGGTGAGCACCACCAGGTGCACGATCCGCGCCCAGTTGCGCCCCCTCCAGGCGTACCAGGTGAACAACGCCATCACCCCACTCACGGCCAGTGTGAAAACGAGCGCGGCAACATTCACCAGCCACGCGTTTTCATCCGGATCCTCCGCGGGCGCGGTGAATCCATCGACGCCGAGCGTGACGAGGCCAAGGGCCAGTTCAGCCCACAAGACCCTGATACCAAGAGTGACATTGGGCGGCCGCTCGAGCGAGACAGCGTCGCCTGGAATATCCGCGACCTCTGCGGTCGGCGGCGAGTACGGGTTTTCAGGCATTGGCGGCGATGCTAATGCATGCGCCCGCAAGAATCCGCAAGTTATGATCCGGCAGTGAACGCCGCGGCAAACATCACGCACCAGCTCGCGCAACTGCTCGACCCGGCAGGCGTACTCACGGATCCCGAGCGCATCGCGCCCATGCAGCGGGATCATCGTGCGCTGTATCGCGGCCATGCCCTCGCGGTACTGGCACCGGCCGACACCGCCGCGGTGGCGCGGGTGCTGGCGTTCTGCAATGAGCACCGCATCGGCGTCGTGCCGCAGGGTGGCAACACCAGCTATTGCGGGGGCGCCACCCCGGACGCCTCGAGCAGCCAGGTGCTGCTGTCGCTGGCGCGCATGAACCGCATTCGCGGCATCGATGCCGCTAACTACACCATCACCGCCGAAGCCGGCTGCATCCTCGCGAAGCTGCAGGCCGCCGCGGCCGAGGCCGATCGCTACCTGCCCCTGAGTCTCGGCAGCGAGGGAAGCTGCATGCTGGGCGGCAATCTCTCCACCAACGCAGGTGGACTCAACGTGATCCGCTACGGCATGGCGCGCGAGCTGGTGCTGGGGCTCGAGGTGGTGCTCGCCGATGGCCGCGTGCTCGAGACACTCGCGGGCCTGCGCAAGGACAACACCGGCTACGACATCAAGTCACTGTTCCTGGGCGCCGAGGGCACCCTGGGCGTCATCACCGCGGCCTGCCTCAAGCTCTATCCCGCGCTGCGCTCTTACGCCACCGCGTTCGTCGCGGTGCGCGATCCCGCCGCCGCCGTGTCTTTGTTAGGCGCACTGCGCGAGGCGAGCGGCGACTGCGTGAGCTCGTTCGAGCTGATTCCCCGCGTCGGCATCGACCTGACCACGCGGCACATACCCGGGGTCGTGGATCCGCTGGCCGCGCCTTCGGCCTGGTACGTGCTCTGCGAGCTGTCGACCTCGCGCGCCAACGAGCCACTGGAAGCACTGCTCGAGCAGGCGCTGGCGAAAGCTCACGAAGCCGGCTGGGTGCAGGACGCCGGCGTGGCGCAGAACCTGCGTGAACGCGAAGCTTTCTGGCGGCTGCGCGAATCGATCCCCGAAGCGCAGCGCAAGGACGGCGCCAGCCTCAAGCACGACATCTCGGTGCCCGTGTCGCAGGTGCCGCGCTTCATCGAAGTGGCGGGCGGCTGGGTGTCGCAAAACATCCCGCAAGGGGTTCTCGTCGCCTACGGTCACCTGGGCGACGGCAATCTGCACTTCAACATCAGCCAGCGTGCCGGCACGCAGGCCTTTCAGCTCCAGGCCGTCGAGCAGAAAGCCCGGCGCGCCATCCACGACCTGGTGCGCGATTTCGGCGGCAGCTTCAGCGCCGAACATGGCATCGGGCAGCTCAAGGTGTTCGAACTCGAGCGATACGCTCCGCCAGTGGAGCTGGAGCTGATGCGGGTCATCAAGAAGGCGCTGGATCCGAACGGCATCATGAATCCCGGCAAGGTGCTCCAGGCCGGCCGATAGCTACTGCGCGACGTTCTGCACCAGCTCGATGACGGTGCCATCCGGCGCCTGGATGCCCATGACCCGGTGATCTCCAAGATAGGCGGTGGTGATGTCTACCGGGTCGAAAGTCACCGGAATCCGGGCTTCCCGCAGGCGCCGCTTCGCAGCGACCACGTCGGCGACGAACCAGGTCGTTACCTGTACGCGAGCACCCGCCGGCAGCTTGAAGGGCCATTGGGGCACGTCGCTGCCGAGGACGTTGCGGTAGAACGCTTCCTCGACCGCCGGCTCCACCGGCTGCGCGGCCGGGATCGAGGGCGACACCAGTACGCGGACATTGGGTCCGTGGCCGGCGGGCCCCATCAGGATGGCCGGACTGGCCGCGGCCTCTTCCGGTACTTTCCATAACAATGCCTCGACGCGCACCGAGGCAGGATAGTTAGACAGGAAGGGCGCGGAAGTGAACCCCTGCTTCTGCAGCGCTTCGACCAGCGTGGCATCGGGACTGACCACCGTCACGGTGTGCAGCGACGCGCTGACCAGCGGCGGATCCTGGAGCTTCGAATAGGGGTTATCCGCAGCGCGCGAGCAGCCCAGCAGGATGATGGCGCAGGAAATCGACGCGAGGACGCGGCAGAGATTTTTTGTTTGCATGATAGATTGAGTATATGGCCGATCGGGTCGAATGCGTTGTCGTCGGTGCGGGTGTCGTGGGGCTGGCGGTGGCGCGCGCCCTCGCCCAGGTCGGTCGCGAGGTGCTGCTGCTCGAAGCGGAGACACATCCCGGCACGATCACCTCGGCTCGTAACAGCGGCGTGATCCACGCCGGCCTCTACTACGCGCCGCGCAGTTTCAAGGCGCGATTCTGCGTCGCCGGCAATCGAGCGCTGTACTCGTATTGCAAGAAGCACGGCGTCGACCACCAGAACTGCGGCAAGCTCATCGTGGCCAACGGTGACGAAGAAGAGCAGGTCCTGCTGCACCTGCTGGAGCGCGCGCATCACAACGACGTCGATGGCGTGCGCATGATCTCCGGCACCGAGGCCCAGAAGATGGAGCCGGAGGTGCGCTGCACGGCGGCCCTGCACTGCCCCACCAGCGGCATCGTCGATCAACATCCCTACATGCTGGCCTTGCAGGGCGAGATGGAAAATGCCGGTGGCACGCTGGTATGCGACTGCCGGGTCGAACGGATCACGCGCCTCAGTGACGGTTTCCTGATCACCACCGCCGGGGAGGCCGCAACGCAGATCGAAGCGCGCTTCGTCGTCAACAGCGCCGGACTCGGCGCCGTCGACCTGCTTGACCGCATCGAGGGCTACGACCCGGAACGTATTCCCACGATGTACCTCGGCCGCGGCAACTATTTCACCGTGGCGGCACGTTCGCCGTTCAAACACCTCATCTACCCGGTGCCGCACGCCGCGGGCCTCGGCATTCATGCCACGCTCGATCTCGGCCGCCGCGTGCGTTTCGGCCCCGACGTGGAGTGGATAGACCACATCGACTACTCGGTCAACGAAGCGCGCGCACCGCTGTTCTACCACGCCATTCGCCGCTACTGGCCGCGTCTCGCCGACGGCGCGCTGATGCCGGACTACACCGGCATTCGCCCCAAGCTGCACGGCCCGGGCGAACCGCAACCGGACTTTCGCATCGAGACGGCCGCGGACCACGGCATCGCCGGGCTCGTCAACCTGCTCGGCATCGAAAGCCCGGGACTCACCTCTTCGCTGGCCATCGGCGACTACGTAGCCGGGTTCGCCTAGCGAACCGAGATGCCCTAAAGTCGCGCCATGCGAAAAATCCTCCTGGCGCTCGGCGCCGCCGTCGCCGCCGTCAGCTGCGGCAAGAAAGAAGAAGCAGCCGCCACCACCCGCCGCGTCGCAGGCCACGCCCGGGCAAACCGAGGGCGCGCCACGCATCGCGATCGCGGCCGATGGCGTCCACGTGCAATACCGCGTGTACGGCAAGGGCGAACCCGCCCTCATCTTCATCCATGGCTGGTCGTGCGACTCGAACTACTGGCGCGAGCAGATCCCCGCGTTCCGGCAGAAATACACGGTGGTGACCGTGGATCTCGCCGGCCACGGCGGCACGGACGGCAATCGCAGCGAATGGTCGATCGCGAAATTCGGCCAGGACGTGGCCACGGCTGCCGCGGCCATGCCGAACCAGCAGATCGTGCTGGTCGGTCATTCCATGGGTGGCCCGGTGTCCATCGAGGCGGCAAGGCTGCTCAAGAGCCGTGTCATCGGCATCATCGGTGTCGACACCTTCAACACCGTGGGCGCGCCGGCGCCCACGCAAGGCGCAGGTCGACGCCATCGTCAAACCCTTCGAGGCCGACTTCATCGGTCACACGCGCAAGCTCGTGGTCGAGCACCTGTTCGTGCCAGGGCGCAATACCGAGCTCGCGAACAAGGTGGCGTACGACATGTCGCTGTCGCCGCCGCGCGTGGGCATACCGTCGTTGCGCGCGCTGTTCGAATACGACTTCACCGAACCGCTCAAGGACCTCTCGGTTCCCATCGTGGCCATCGATTCCGACCTGGGCGAGCCGGTCAACGAGGCCCGCATCCGCAAGGTGCTGCCAAAGTTCCGCGCGGTGGTGATCCCCGGCACCGGCCACTTCCTCATGATGGAAGATCCGGCACGTTTCAACGCGGCGCTGGAAACCGAGATCCAGGCGCTGCTCTCTCCCCAAGGTAGTTAGCCGGCGTGGACGAGCGCGCGCGCGAAGACGGTGAACGTGAAGCCCGCGGCCGGCGCGACCTGGAACGGCTGCGGGCGATTGCACGACTGTTCGACCAGGCCTTCGGCATCCCCGGCACCCGCTGGCGCTTCGGCATCGACGCGCTGTTCGGGCTGGTGCCCGGCCTCGGCGACGTGGCCGGCGCGATGGTCGCGATCTACGCCCTGCACGTGGCGCGGCGCCTGCGCGCTCCCGCGGCCATCCAGCTTCACATGCTCAGCAACGTGGCGCTCGACGCGCTGGTCGGCACCGTGCCGCTCATCGGCGACCTGTTCGATTTCGTTTTCAAGGCGCAAACCCGCAATCTCGCGCTGCTGGAGAACTGGCTCGAAGTCGCCGCGGGGACACCGCGCGGCGCAGCCGCCGCGGGATGCTGCTGGTGCCGCTGGCCATACTGCTGCTGTTCGTCACGTTGACCGTCGTTGGCGTATGGATGCTGTACCTGGTCATCCACTGGCTCGCGACGCTGCCCGCCGGCTGACAACTCAGGACGGCTCCTCGCCGGTTTCAGTCACGACCGGCGCGCAATCCACCGCCAGCCAGCCGATGTCGATCCCCACGCGGGCCGCATCGAGCGAAGTCCAGCTCGAGGCGAGCGGACTTTCTGCCGCCTTGCCGGAATTCAGGATCAGCACCAGCGATTCGCGCCCCGCCGACAAAGGCCAGTCGCGGCCATGCAGCTCGAGCTGCAGTTCGCGGCCATCCGGCGTGCGGAAGCGCGCGCGCCCGCCGCGATCGTGCAGTTCGACGCTATCGAGCGCGCGGCGACTGCGTTTTGCCGCGGGTGACAGCCCACGTGATGCTGCAGGTGAACAGGCGCGCCTCGTCGAGGTCCACGTATGGAAAGCCCGCGACTTCCTCGACCAGATCGTCGTTGGCCACGGTCAGCGTGCGCTTGCGGTACCAGAACAGGCTCTCGCCGATGACCACGCGATAGTCGATCCATTGCGGTTCGCGCGCGCGATGCTCCAGGCACTGGTGATCGCGCGTGCCGCCGCGGAACTGCTCGCCTTCGCGCTTCAGCCAGATGTCGCAACCCTCGATCGACTCGACATTGTCCGCAGAGAGCGGGCCACCGCTGGTCGGCTTCGACCTTGCGCGTGAACTGCCGCACGCGCACCGTGCCGTCCGCGTCCGGTGGCTCGAGCTTCAGCAGCACACGGCGCCGCCGTTCGAAGGGCTCGTCGTAGGGATACTCCTCGACATACAGCACATGACTGCCGAGCCAGGGCAGCGGGATCCGGCGCACGTTGACCTGCACCCTCTCCTGCTCGGTCAGCGGCGCCAGTGGCGAAGCGCCAGGTCCGCCGGCGATGAGCTCTTCGGACATGTCGTACATCCCGCTCCAGAGCTCGGCCAGCGTGTCGCGTACGTCGGGAACGGCGGCGGGCTCCTCGGCCACTGCGCGCGTGGCGCAGCCCAGGGCCAGGATCAGGATTGCGAGCTGACGAGCCGTATGAGTCCTTCCTGCGCGGTGCTCGCCACCAGCACACCGGCGCGCGAATACAGGCTGCCGCGGGCGAAGCCGCGCGCTCCCGAGCTCGACGGACTGTCGAGGCTGTAGAGCAGCCATTCGTCCACGCGCACCGGGCGATGAAACCAGATGGCGTGATCGATGCTGGCCATGATGAGGTTGCCGCGCAGGAACGACGAACCGTGCGGCATGGTCGAGGTGTCCAGCAGCCAGTAATCGGAGATGTAGGCCAGCAGGCAGCGATGCAACGCGTCGTCGTCGGGTAGTTTGTCGACCGCGCGCATCCAGATCTGGCGCACGGGCTCGCAGGCCACCGGCGCCAGCGGGTTGTACGGCTGCACCGGACGAAACTCGAACGGCCGCTCGATCTCGAGCCAGCGCCGCAGCTTCTCGGGCAGCTTCTCCAGCTCCGCCGGCGGTGGCTTGGTGAAGGGCTTCAACTCCTCCGGCGGGGGCACTTTCGGCGCGCTGGCCTGGTACTCGAGCCCGGTCTCCGGCGTCTGGAACGAGGCCGAGCAGATGAAGATCTGCTCGCCGTTCTGGATGGCCACCACGCGCCGCGTGGAGAAGCTGCCGCCATCGCGGCTGCGATCCACGCTGTAGACGATGGGCTTGTTGAAATCGCCGCGCCGCAGGAAATACGCGTGCAGCGAATGCACCACGCGGCCATCGTCGATGGTGGCGCTCGCCGCCTTCAGCGCCTGTCCGAGCACCTGGCCCCCAAACACCTGGGGACTGCCGGTGTCGCGGCTCTGGCCGCGGAACAGGTTGACCTCGAGCCTTTCGAGCTCGAACTGCTGCTGCAGGTCGGCGAGGCGGCTATCCACGGATCAGCCGAACTTGAAGGCGCCCTTCATGATCGCCGAGTGCCCCGGGAAGCTGCAGAAGAAGGTGTACGACTCGCCCGCCTTGAGCGCCGAGGTCGCGAACTTGACGCTGGTGGTCTGTCCACCGCCGACCACCTTGGTGTGCGCAATCACGCGGGCATCACCCTTCTTGATGTAGTCGTTCGGCGAGGCCGGCGCCATGCCATCGCTGGAAATGCCGGCGACGTCGGCGGTCTTCGCCAGCACCCAGTTGTGGCCCATGCCCTGCGCGGGCATCTTGCCCGAATGCTTCAGAGTGACTTCGACCTGCGTGCAATCCGCCGCGACGGCGAGTTCCTTCTTGTCGAACTGCATCGCGTCGTTGCCGGAAATTTCCACCGCGCACACCTTGTCGGCGGCGAAGGCGTTGCCGGCTACGGCGAGCAGCGAACACAGGGCCAGGGATCGGATGACTGTCTTCATGATGTACTCCAACGTTTGATGGCTAATGCGGCACGCCCAGGCGTTTCTGCATCACCGGACTGGTGGTGGTGTATTGCAGGAACTGCTTCTTGGCCGGGTAAAGGTAGTGTTGGATGGCGAAGGCCGCGAGAGCGGCCTCGTGGAACCCGGACAGAATCAGCTTCTTCTTACCCGGATAGGTGTTGATGTCTCCCACGGCAAAGATGCCGGGGATGCTGGTCTGGAATTTTTCGGTGTCGACCTTCAGCGCCTTCTTCTCGAGCTCCATGCCCCACTCGGCGATCGGTCCGAGTTTCGGGTGCAGGCCGAAGAATGCGAACACGTGATCGGCGTCGACCGCGTGCATGGCGCCGTCGTGGCCCTTCACGTTGACGCCGGTGAGCGTCTCGCCCGAAGTGATCAGGCTGTCAGCGAGACCTTCGATGTAGCGCACCTGTCCGGCCTTCACCAGCGCCTGCATCTTCGCCACCGAGGCCGGTGCCGCGCGGAACTCCGCGCGCCGGTGCACGTGGGTGATGGCCGCGGCCTTGCCGGCAAAGTCGATGACCCAGTCGAGCGCCGAATCGCCGCCGCCGAAGATGGCGAGTTTCTTGCCGTGATACTGCGCGGCATCGCGCACGCGATAGTGAACATTGCGCCCTTCAAAGACTTCCGTGCCCGGTGCGCCGAGACGGCGCGGCTGGAAGGAACCGACACCACCGGCGATCACCACGGCGCCGGCGTCGAAGCGCGTGCCGAGAATGGTCTCGACATCGAATCTCCCGTCCTCGCGCTTGTGCAGCCGGGTGACTTCCTGTCCCAGGTGCAGCGGCGCATTGAACGGCACGATCTGTTGCAGCAGGCGATCGACGAGTTCCTGGGCGCCGCAGACCGGCAACGCCGGGATGTCGTAGATCGGCTTGTCCGGATACAGCTCGGTGCACTGGCCTCCCGGTGCCGCGAGCGAATCGACGACATGGCAGGTCATGCCCAGAAGGCCCAGCTCGAACACCTGGAACAGTCCGCAGGGGCCGGCGCCAATGATCACGACTTCGGTGACGATGGCCGGCTTCGGGGAAATATCGGACAAACTCAATTCCTTCCATGCTCTTGGACGATTTTGCGGGGCGGAATTGTAACGCACCCTGAACGGAGGCCCTCTCCTACAAAGCCTGCGACGGGCATATAGTCGCGTCGCAGGCCACCCGAGGGAGATCCCAGTGACGAAGCTCAACGTCAACGGCAAGACCGTAGAAGTCGACGTCGATCCAGAAACGCCTCTTTTATGGGTTCTGCGCGACACGCTCGGTCTCACGGGAACCAAGTTCGGATGCGGCATGGCGCTGTGCGGCGCCTGCACGGTGCATCTCGAGGGCGAGCCCATCCGCTCCTGCCAGGTACCCGTCAGTGCCGTCGGCGACAAGCCGGTGACCACCATCGAGGGGCTGTCCACGGATCGCAGCCATCCGGTTCAGAAGGCCTGGATCGAGCTGGACGTCCCGCAATGCGGCTACTGCCAGTCCGGCCAGATCATGTCCGCGACGGCGCTGCTCGAAAAGAAGCCGCGCCCCAGCGACGCCGACATCGACAGCGCCATGTCCGGGAACATCTGCCGCTGTGGCACCTACCAGCGAATTCGTGCCGCCATCCGGCGCGCGTCGGAGATCAAGACCGCAAGCTGATCACGTTCCGGGGAGGGAACAGAAAATGTCCGCGAACCCGATAGTCGTTTCGCGCCGCGCCTTCGTGGGCGGCCTCGTCATCGCCATCAGCCTGCCCGCCTGCAAACCGGCCCGTGAAACCTCCCGGGAGCTCAAGACCATCGAGACCAATGCCTGGCTGCGCATCGGCACCGACGACAGCATCACCTTCCTCTGCGACCGGGCGGAGATGGGCCAGGGTGTGTACACCTCCCTGCCCATGCTGATCGCCGAAGAACTGGGCGTCGGCCTGGAGCGCATCAAGGTCGAATTCGCGCCGCCCGGCGATCAGTTCATCAACAACATGATCGGCGGACAGATCACCGGTGGCAGCACCAGCATCCGGGACGGCTGGGAAAAGCTGCGCCGCGCCGGCGCCACTGCGCGGCACCTGCTGGTGAGCGCCGCCGCCGCCGAATGGGGCGTCGACGCGCGCAACTGCCACGTGGAAAACGGCGTGGTCGTTTCGCCGCACCTGAAGAAACTGAAATATGGAGAGGTCGCCGAAGCGGCGTCCAAACTCCCCGTTCCGAAAGACGTCGCGCTCAAGTCGGCCGGCGAGTTCACGCTCATCGGCCAGTCGCAGAGACGCAAGGACACACCCTCGAAGGTGGACGGCTCGTGCATTTTCGGCATCGACGTGAAGTTGCCCAACATGCTGTATGCCGCGCTGGCGCAGCCGCCGACACTCGGTGGCTCGGTGAAGACCTTCAACGATGAAAAGGCCCGCACCATGCCCGGCGTCAAGGCCGTGGTGCTCACCTCCTCGGGCGTCGCGGTGGTCGCCGACTCCTGGTGGCAGGCGCGCAAGGCGCGCGATCAGCTCGCCGTCGAGTGGGAAGCCGGACCGAATGGCGCGCTCAACGATGCAAAAATCTGGCAGACGCTGCGCAAGGGCGCGGCCGGCGAAGGGCGCGTCGCGCGCCACGACGGCGACGCCGCCGCGGCCATCAAGGGCGCCGCGCGCGTGGTGCGCGCCGACTACGAACTGCCGCTGCTGGCGCATGCCACGCTCGAGCCGCAGAACTGTACGGCCGACGTGCGCGAGGACGGCGTCGATCTCTACGTGCCCACGCAGGTTCAGCAGATCGCGCAGGCCACGGCGGCAAAGGCCGCCGGCGTCGATGCCGCCAAGGTGCGCGTGCACACCACGTTCCTCGGCGGCGGCTTCGGACGCCGGCTCGAAGTCGATTTCATCCCGGCGGCCGTCGAGGCATCGAAGGCCGTGAAGCAGCCGGTGAAACTGCTGTGGACCCGCGAAGACGACATGACCCATGACGCGTACCGTCCGCCGGCCTTCGACCAGGTGGCGGGTGCGTTCGACGACAAGGGCAAACTCGTCGCGTGGAACCTGCACCTCACCGGGCCGTCCATCACCGCGCGCATGTTCCCGGCCGTGGTCGAGAAGAACGTCGATCCGTTCGCGGTCGAGGCGGCTGCTAACTACCTGTACGACGTGCCCAACGTGCACGTGGATTTCAAGCAGCAGGAGATCGGCATCGACGTCGGCTACTGGCGCTCGGTGAGCCACGCGCTCAACTGCTTCGTGGTGGAGAGCTTCATGGACGAGCTCGCCGTGTCGCAGCGCAAGAATCCGCTCGAGTTCCGCAAGGCGCTGCTCGGGAAACATCCGCGCATGCTCAAGGTGCTCGACCTCGTCACCAAGCAGTCCTATTACGGCTACCCGCCCCGCGGCTGTTTCCACGGCCTCGCAGTCATGGAGGGTTACGGCACCTACATGGCCATGGTCGCCGAGATCTTCACCCTGAACGACAAGGTCAAGATCCGCCGCACGTACTGCGCGCTCGACTGCGGGCAGCAGGTAAACCCCGACACCATCGTGGCGCAGGTGGAGAGCTCCATCAATTTCGGCCTGTCGGCGCTCATGTGGGGCGAAATCAACATCCAGAACGGGCGCGTGCAGCAGACCAATTTCGACACCTACAAGATGCTGCGCATGGATGATGCGGCGCGCATAGACACCTACGTGATCGACAGCAACGAGCCGCCCGGCGGTGTCGGCGAACCGGCAACTGCACTGGTGGCTCCGGCCGTGTGTAACGCGATTTACCAGGCCACCGGGCGTAGAATTCGCTCCTTGCCACTGCGCGCAGGCATCAAGCCTCCGGCCACGTCAGAGCGACGGCGTTCCATGTCCGAAAAATGCTGATCTGCACAAGCGTCGCGTGGCCGCCGTGCCGCGCGGCGTGGGCAATTCACTGGCCGTGTACGCCGAGCGCGCGCAGAACGCCGAGTTGTGGGACATCGAAGGTCGCCGCTACGTGGACTTTGCGAGCGGCATCGCCGTGCTGAACACCGGCCATGTGCATCCACACGTGAAGGCGGCCATGGCCGCGCAGCTCGAGAAGTTCACGCACGGCTGCTTCCAGGTGACGCCGTACGAAAGCTACATCGCGTTGGCCGAAGCCTTGAACCGGCTCGCGCCCGGACCGACGCCGAAGAAGACCATTTTCCTGTCGACCGGCGCCGAAGCCGTCGAGAACGCCATCAAGATCGCGCGCTACGCCACCAAGCGTTCGGCGGTGATCGCGTTCACCGGCGGATTTCATGGACGCACGCTGGCGTGCATCGCGCTCACCGGCAAGGTGCAGCCGTACAAGACGGGCTTCGGGCCCATGCTGCCCGAAGTGTTCCACGTGCCCTTCCCGATGGCCTACCACGGCGTGACTGCCGAGCACTCGCTCGCGGCCATCGAGAATCTCTTCAAGGCGGACGTCGATCCCGCGCGCGTCGCCGCAATCATCATCGAACCCGTGCAGGGTGAAGGCGGCTTCTATATCGCGCCGCCGGAATTCCTGCGGTCGTTGCGCGCGCTGTGCGACAAACACGGCATCCTGCTCATCGCCGACGAAATCCAGACCGGCTTTGCGCGCACCGGCAAGACCTTCGCCATCGAACACGCCGGCATCGAGCCCGATCTCATGACGGTGGCGAAGAGCATCGCCGGCGGTGTGCCGCTGTCCGCGGTGATCGGCAAGGCAGAGATCATGGATGCGCCAGTAGTCGGCGGCCTCGGAGGCACATTCGCCGGATCGCCGCTGGCCTGCGCCGCGGGACTCGCCGTGCTCGAAGTCCTCGAGAAGGAAAAACTCAACCAGCGCGCCGAGCAGCTGGGCGCGAAACTCGCGACGCGCCTCAGGCAGATGCAGGCGCGCTTCAACTGCATTGGTGAAGTGCGCGCGCTCGGGATGATGGTGGCCGTGGAACTGGTGAAGAATCGCCGCGCCGACATGCCCGATGCGGAACTCACGAAGAACGTGGTGCAGGCCGCGGGACGTCGTGGGCTGATCCTGCTCTCGTGCGGCGTGTATTCGAACGTGATCCGCATCCTCGCGCCGCTCACCATTCCCGAGGCGCAACTCGACGAGGGCATGGAGCTGCTGGAGCAGTCGCTGGCCGAAGCAACTTCGAGTCAGGCGACGGCCGTCGCCTGACCCATCACGGAGCGCCTTCATTCAGAATGGGGCGGCGTTTTCCTTCGTGGGCGTCAGCCCTTTCAAATTATGCGCTTGTTGAAAGGCGCAAACACACCGTCGGGATTGAACTCGTAGACCCAGGCGTGCAGCGTCCAGAGCTGGAACGTCTGGTTCGCGTCCCACTGGTCGGCCCTGCCCACGAAGCCGGCCGGCGCCTTCTTCGATAACGCCAGCGGCACGGCGTATTCGACCGCGACCAGTCTGCGTTTGCCGCCGCACGGATCGTCCGCGTACACCAGCAGCTCGGGCCTGGTCCACTCGAACTTCTCGTCCACCAGGCTTTCTTTCATGTAGTGCCAACCCATGTTGGGCACGAACAGGCCGATGTCGACATAGCCCGCCGCAACCGCGGCGTCCACGTCGAGGTACTTCGCCGCCACATCACGCAGTCTGGTCGAGCTGCAGAACCGCCGAGCGGCGGCGGCTTGAGTCCCTTGCCCGCGTCGGGATCGTGGTCGCCGTGCGCGTACGCGGCCGCGCCCGTACATGACTCCGCAAATCGCCAGCGCCAACGCCGCTGAAACTTTCTTGAACATGGTGATTTCTCCCTCGGTCAGTTATGCCCCCGTTTACGGGAAGCAGACTAACTAGCGGGAGCAGGCACGCGAATGATCGTGCGTCCGGCGCTCTTGTCCGTTGATCCAGCCGCATGATCGATCGTCCGGGATCGATGACCAATCGTCCGGAGCGTGAATCGGGGAACAAAATCGGGGACAGGTTTATTTATTGTCGGCGACGACAACCGGTGCCGATGCCAGGCGCAAATAAATAAACCTGTCCCCGATTTTGTCCCCGATTCACGCCCGGCCGGCGTTCGAGTCGGTCGGCGTGTGGAAGTATTCGCTCTCGGAGGCGAGCTGCTCGATCAGGCGCTTGAGTTCCGACATGCGCCCTTCGGCCGTGCTGATCGGCATGCAGTCCTGGCAACGTGTGTCGCCGCAGGGCTGGCGCGAGTACAGCCAATACTGAATCGCTCCGGCCAGCAGGCCATCGGCGATGTCCCAGAGATCCGCATCCTTGTCCTTGTCCGCCATCTTGTTGGCGAGATCCACGGTCTTGGAGAATGCGGCGTCAAAGGTGTCGGCGATCGGTTCCATGGGCGGAAGTATAGGCATCGGCGCCGCGAACCGGAACGGCCAAATTCCTGCATCCGGCCCTATGTTCAACGGCAATGTGTCATTCGAGCCGCATGCTGTGGAGCCGCAGCCGCTGTGAGCCATCTTCCTTGGTTCGAAACAGCGTCACATCGGAGATTTGCGCCATATTCATCAGGCGGTTGCGCGGCGCACGATGAATGTCGTCCAGCGGAATCCGCAGGCTGCGTCGCTCTCCGGGTCCTACGTCGAACTTGCGATTGAATCGATCCGCGTATTCGCGGCCGTGCCCGAGGTCGTGGACCCGCACGCCCAGGTGCAGCACATACTCGGCTTCCGGATTCTCCGCGTCGATGACCAGGGTCTTGTAGTTTCGCCAGTCGGGTACGGGCTCGTAGAACGAGAATCCCGGGAACACCCGTCGCGGACGAATTCGACTTCCAGCACGCCCGCGATGACATCGCGCCTGATGCCATAACCCACGATCCACGACAGCTCGATGCGCGAATCGAACTTCGCCAGCACCGGGAACTGGGCGTCTCGATGTAGGTAGGCCCTCACCATGTTGATGATCGGCGCCAGGTATGCCGCGATGCAGCCCAGCGCGATCACCAACGCGATCGCCCGGGTTGCGGTCGTCAGCTTCTCGCGGCGGCTGAACACTGCGTGCACCGCGAGCGCGCAGATGACGCCCACGAAATCGGCGAGCACGTCGTCCCACGATGCGTCTCGCCGCACTGATTTCTGCATCACCTCGCTGGCAACACTCGCCGCGGCGCCTACCAGGCCGGCATATGCATACAGGCGCACACCGGCAAGTTCCCAGTCATGGCGCAGGATGGACAGGATGAACAAGGTGCCGATGAAGAACAGCGGCATGTGCCCGGCGTTCTCGATGATGCGGCCCGCATAGGTTGGCGGAATGGGCAGCGGCACGAACAACAATGCAGCCGCAGTAATCACGAACAGGCCAAGAAGGAGATAGCGACGGGACACACCTCAGTATACTCACAGCATGAACATCAGACTCTCCGCCATCGATGCACGCATCATCGGTTCGTTGATCGAAAAGCAGATCACGACGCCCGATCAATACCCCTTGTCGCTCAATGCCCTGGTGAATGCCTGCAACCAGAAGAGCAACCGGGAACCCCTCATGCAACTCGACGAAGCCACCGTGAAATTCGCGGTCGACAGCCTCGCGCGCCGTCACTTCGTCGTGGAGAAGTCCGGTTTCGGCAGCCGCGTGCCCAAGTACCAGCAGATCTTCTGCAACACGGAATTCGGCAGTCTCAAGTTCACATCCGCAGGAAACTGCCATCGTCTGCGAGCTGCTGCTGCGCGGCCCGCAGACTCCGGGTGAGCTGCGCGCCCGCGTGACGCGCATGGCGGAACTTCCCGATCCCGGCATCATCGAGTCGCTGTTGGCCACGCTTGCCAGCCGTCCCGACGGCGGGATCGTCGCGCAACTGCCGCGCGAAGTCGGCCGGCGCGACTCGCGCTGGGCGCAGTTGTTCGAGGAACTGCCTGAAGTAGTAGCGAGCAGCTCAGACGCCGAGCCCCTCAGCGAAGCGCCCGTCGGCGAGGCTCCCGCCCAACGCCCGACCGGTGGCGACCTCGCGGCGCGCGTCGCGGCGCTGGAGAGCGAAGTGGCGGCGCTGCGCGCGGAACTCGCTGCATTACGCCAGACTGGCAGCGCATGAACATTCCCGTGTGGGCGCAGAGCGCCGGATTGCTCGTCGCCTCCAATGTCTTCATGACTTTCGCGTGGTACGCGCACCTCAAGAATCTCGCGGCCAAGCCCTGGATCATCGCGGCGCTGGCGAGCTGGGGCATCGCGCTGTTCGAATATCTCCTGCAGGTGCCGGCGAATCGCATCGGCTACAGCACGATGTCGCTCGGGCAGCTCAAGGTCATGCAGGAAGTGATCACGATCGCGGTGTTCGTGCCATTCGCGATTCTTTACATGAAGCAGCCGCTGAAGCTGGACTTCCTGTGGGCAGGAATTTGCCTGGTCGGCGCGGCGTACTTCGCCTTCCGCAGCAACTAGCGCAGTTTCTGCAGCGCGCCGCAGAGCGCGTCGACATCCTGCTCGGGCGTGTCCCAGGAACAGACGAAACGCGCCTCGCCGGATCCGGTCGGCCCCCACGGATAGAACCCGAACTCGCGTGACAACGCGGCGATGCGCTCGTTACCGAGCTGCATGAAAACCTGGTTGGTCTCGAACGGCACACTGAGCCACTGCGGCGCGGCCGCCGGCGATGCGCGCCGCAAGGTGATTCGCGCGTTCGGCATTGCGACGCCATAACCCGCTTTCGATGTACGCCAGGAGTTGTACCGAGGCATAACGTCCCTTGCAGGCCAACTGCCCGGCGCGCTTGCGGCGGTACTCGAAGTCCCCGACCCGGTCCGGATCGAAAAACACCACGGCTTCGGTATTCATGCCGCCGTTCTTGATGACCCCGAAGGACAGCACGTCCACTCCCGACTTCCACGTGAGCTCCGCCGGCGACACGTTCTGCGCGATCACCGCATTGGCGAAACGCGCGCCGTCCATGTGCACCGCCATCTGATTGGCATGGGCGATGTCGGCCAGCGCGCGGATCTCGGCCGGCGTGTACACCGCGCCACGTTCCGTGGCCTGGGTGATGGACAGCATTCGCGGCTGCACGCCATGCACATGGGGCTCGAACCAGGCCAGGCGTGTCTTGAGGTCTGCGGCGGCGATTTTCGCGCCAGCGCCGCCCACCAGCGACAGCTTCGCGCCACCGGTGAAGAACTCCGGCGCACCGCATTCGTCGCGCTCGATGTGCGCCTCGGCGTGGGTGAGTACCGTGCCCCAGGGCGGACAAAAGGTGGCGATGGCCAGCGAGTTCGCAGCCGTGCCGGAGGACACCGCAAATACCCGTACGCGGGTTTCGAAGAACTTGCCGAACACCGCATCGAGGCGCTCCGACCACTGGTCCACGCCATACGCGACCGCGGCTCCGTGATTGGCATCGGCGATCGCCGTGAGGATTTCCGCGCTGACCGCGGCGGTGTTGTCGGATTTGAAGAAGCGCATGGGCGGCCATTCTATCGAAGCGAGATCTGACTAAGAGAATATGTCCGCCCGGCAGATATTCGCCGCTTGCATTGGCCACCGGCGCGCCGCGGGCAGCGCAGGATTTGACGGTCATTATTTGAAGGAGTCGGCATTGGCGCGGCAGGGTTTGCCCGTATCTTCTGATACATGGCGACCATGTACCGAATGCCCAAGCTGACCAGCCGGCGCGAGTTTTTCCGGCTGCCGTATCCCGTGACCACCGGCGCCACGCTGGCGGTCGACGGGACTAACTACACGGTCGCCGAAATCTCCGAACGCGGACTGCGGCTGACCTGCAGCGGCGCGAAGTTCCCGCTCGAAGAACGCGTGCAGGGCACCCTGGTGCTCACCGCCGGCGTGCGCTGCACGGTCACCGGAACGGTGCTGCGCGTCGAGGACCGGTGCGTGGTGCTGAAGCTCTCGCGCGGCCCGACGAGCTACGACGTTTTCCGCGAGCAGCGGCACTTGTCGAAGAACTTCCCCGACTGGAAGCCTCAGCCCGACTGAATAAATGGGGACATCCCTGATTTTCCTGACCGTGAGGGCATGACTCACGAGAAGGGTTGCCTGGAAAATAGGGATGTCCCCATTTTTTGGGTCCGAAAACGCCCATCTGCACAATCTGCGGGGCTGTCTTTGGTGTTTAACCGGGCATCTGCTACCCTTCGCGCCCCCTAAAATCCGACTCGCGCTCCGATTACCAGCATTTGGCCCGGCGTAAGTCCATGAGTCCTATGGCAAATCGCCCGATCCGTAACATCGCCATCATCGCGCACGTCGACCACGGCAAGACCACTCTCGTGGATTGCCTGCTGCGCCAGTCCGGCACCTTCGCCGCGCACGAGAAAATCGCCGAGCGCGTCATGGACTCGAACGACATCGAGAAGGAACGTGGCATCACGATCCTGGCCAAGAACTGCGCCATCGAATACGGCGGAACGCGTATCAACATCGTCGACACGCCCGGGCACGCCGACTTCGGCGGCGAAGTCGAACGCGTGCTCTCGATGGTCGACACGGTGTTGCTGGTGGTCGATGCCGTCGAAGGCCCGATGCCGCAGACGCGCTTCGTGACGCGCAAGGCTCTGGCGCTCGGCCTCAACGCTATCGTCGTCGTGAACAAGATCGACCGTCCGGGCGCGCGCCCCGACTGGGTGGTCGATCAGACCTTCGAGCTGTTCGACAAGCTCGGCGCCACCGACCGCCAGCTCGACTTCCCGGTGATCTACGCCTCGGCGCTCGAAGGCTGGGCCAGCACCGACCACACGCGCCGCGAGCCCGACATGCGCGCGCTGTACGAGGCCATCCTGCACCACGTGCCGGCGCCGAAGAGCGAGCCGGACGCGCCGCTGCAGTTCCAGATCTCGACGCTCGACTACAACTCGTACGTCGGCCGCATCGGCATCGGCCGCATCCGCCGCGGCACGATCAAGGCCGGCCAGATGATCCAGCTGTGGAACGGCAGCGAGGATCACGGCACCGCGAAGGTCCAGCAGGTGCTCACATTCAAGGGCCTGACGCGCGAGTCGGTTGACGAAGCCGCGTCGCCGGCGACATCGTCGCGGTGACCGGCATCGAGGACGTGCACATCGGCTATACGATCTGCGACGTCGACCAGCCGGACGCCCTGCCGCCGATCGCGGTGGACGAGCCGACGCTCGTCATGAACTTCCAGGTCAACACCTCGCCGCTCGCCGGCAAGGAAGGCAAGTTCGTCACCAGCCGCCAGATCCGCGAACGCCTGATGCGCGAGCTCGAGAGCAACGTCGCACTGCGCGTGGAGGAGACCGCCGACGCCGACGTATTCCGCGTCTCGGGCCGCGGCGAGCTGCACCTGACCATCCTCATCGAGAACATGCGGCGCGAAGGTTATGAGCTGGCCGTCGGCAAACCGCGCGTGCTCACCAAGACCATCGACGGCGTGGTGCACGAGCCCTTCGAAGCGCTGACTGTCGACATCGACGAAGGCCACCAGGGCGGCGTGATGGAATCACTCGGCCGGCGCAAGGGTGAGCTCAAGGACATGGCGAACGACGGCCGCGGCCGCGTGCGCATCGAGTACCGCGTCTCGGCGCGCGGTCTCATCGGCTTCCAGAGCGAGTTCATGAATGCCACGCGTGGCACCGGACTGCAGAGCCATATTTTCGACGGCTACGCGCCGCTGGCCGGCGACATTCCCGATCGCCACAACGGCGTGCTGATCAGCAGTGAACCCGGCGCCGCCGTGGCGTACTCGCTGTTCTCGCTGCAGGAACGCGGCCGCATGTTCGTCTCGCACGGCGAGGCGGTGTACGAGGGCATGATCATCGGTATCCATTCGCGCGAGAACGATCTCGTCGTGAACCCGATCAAGACCAAGAAGCTCACCAACATCCGCGCCGCCGGCAAGGATGATGCGCTGATCCTCACGCCGCCCATCGAGCTGACGCTCGAATACGCGGTGGAGTTCATCGCGGACGACGAGCTGGTCGAAGTGACACCCAAGAGCATCCGCATCCGCAAGCGCCTGCTGCAGGAACACGAGCGCAAGCGCGCGTCGCGTGTCGAGGAAGCGCTGCTCGCCTGAGCAGCGATTCCGGGGTCGAACTCCGCTGGTAGCGGCGCCATGACGCGCTGCGCCAAACAACCTTAAGGGTGCACCATCCCGGCGCAGTACGTGACCCGGAGCACGGAAACCCGTGGCGCCGCCGGGCCAGTTAACTTCTTCGCAGGTTGTTAGTCACAGTCCAGTTTGGTATGGATATGCGCTTATTGACGGCAGGCGTAGGCTTTTCCCATGAGGAAGCCCCCCACGAAATGGCATGCGGTGAGCGTGGTACTGCACGACACGAGTTGTGCCGCCGCGGCGTTGTGCCGGAACACCCGTTTCCTGGCGAGCGAAGCGCCTTTCCTGCCACTGCGCACCTGTCCGCATCCGGAAAAATGCCGCTGTACCTATCGGCACTACGATGACCGCCGCGCCGGCGCGCGCCGCACCGAGGATGTCAGCAAGACACTTTCCTCGAGCAAACCATCTGCCAATCGACGCAAGTCTCCGGGCCGTCGCGCCCGCGACGGGGGACGTTAGCGCTCGATGCGGTAATCGACGGTGACCACCACGCGCGCAATCTTGTCGACCGTGGTCTTGTCGTAAGTGCCGCCCCAGTCGCTGACGTCGCTGTTGGCCCCGGCAGGCAGGATGTAGAACGCACCCTGGGAAGCGGAACGCATCGGCGCCCACTTTGACGTCACCGTTCTTGGCGAATTCGCCGGCGCGCACGCGCGAGTTCTGCATGGCCGCGGCGATCAGCGACATCTTCACTTCCTCGAGATTCGAAACCAGGAATTGCGGCTGCCCGAAATTCACGGGATGACCGTCCGCCTGGAACTGCACGGCGCCCCTGGCGGCGGCAATGATGCGTGGTATGTCAGTTGAACTGATGGTGATCGACTGGCGCGCCACGTGACCTTCCTGCACGGTGCGCATGTTGCCGTTGCGCCCTTCGACTTCTTCGAAGTTGGGCTCCACCGATTCGTTGGATTCGTTGATCGCCGCCTTGTCGAAGCCTCCCGACACCAGGAACTGGTCCAGCGCGGGTTTCTCGCGGCGCAGTTTTCCGAGCGCATCCGCGATGGTCTGCCCTTTCACCTGCAGATAGATGGTCCATTCGGCGCGGTCCGCCTTGACGGGCTTCTCGGCCAGCCCCTTGACGGAGATGGATTCGCGCCCGCCTCCGACCTGCTTGACCTGGAAACCCAGCACCGCGGCAGCGAGGATGAGCGCGATGGAGAAGATGATCGTGCGAGCCATGGGTGAGCCTCTTGTTGATTTCCATGTCCGACCGCGCACCGCCGGCCGAGTTCAATCCGGTTATGGCAGACTTGCCGCCATGTTCGGCATCGACCTGCAGACAGAAAACGTCGCAAAGCTCATCCAGCTCGCGCTCGGTCCCGGTGTTCCTGCTCTCGGGCGTGGGTATCACCCTGAGCATGCTCACCGCGCGACTCGCCCGTATCGTGGATCGCGCCCGGACGCTCGAAGACCGGCGCGACGCCGCGAGTGATGCGGCAAGAATCGCGCACATCGATGAAGATCTCAGGTTCATCGTGCGCCGCACGCGCTACATCAACAGCGCCATCGCCCTGTCCACGACCTCGGCTTTCCTCACCGCCCTGGTCGTGACCATGCTGTTCGCCAGCGCATTCACGCCGCTCAACATCGGTGTGCTGATCGCGGCAACCTTCGTGGCCTCGCTGACCTGCCTGTCGGTGTCATTCCTGATGTTCCTGTTCGAGGTGCGCATCGCAACCCGGTCGCTGCGCATCGGTGGCAAGATTTCACGATGATGCGCACACGGCTGCTGACAATTGCCGTCATGGCCGTGCTGGCCGCTACGGACACTGCGCTCGCCATAGGACCGAGCGATCGCGAGAAGCCCCCCACCACCACCCAGGTCATGGAATCGGCACAGCCCTCCGACTGGCGCCGGCCCGGATCCTGAAAACACGCTGTACCTGGAGCTCCCGGCCGGTCGCGTCATCATCGAACTGGCGCCGCGCTTCGCGCCCCAACACGTCGCAAACATCAAGGCACTCACACGCGAGAAGTTCTTCGACGGCTTGCCCGTCGCGCGCGTGCAGGACAACTTCGTGGCGCAGTGGGGTGATGTCGACAAGGTGCGCACCACGGAAACCGCGGCGCGCAAACTGCCCGACGAGCGCGCAATCGCGTGGGGCAAGTCGCTGCCCGTCATCAAACTACCGGATGCGGATGGATATGCGGCCGAGACCGGCTGGCTCGACGGTTTTCCCGTCGGGGTCGAACGCAAACCTTCCGGACAGGTGTGGATGACGCATTGCTACGGAGCGCTGGGCGTCGGACGCGAGGACTGGCCGGACACCGGCAGCGGCGCCGAACTCTACGTGGTGATCGGCCAGGCGCCGCGCCAGCTCGACCGAAACATCGTGGTTGCCGGCCGCGTGTTGCGTGGCATGGAACTGCTGGCGTCGTTGCCGCGCGGCACCGGCGCACTCGGCTTCTACGAGAAACCCGAGCAGCGCACACCGATCACCCGCGCCCGTATCGCGGCCGACCTGCCCGAATCCGAGCGCATTGCCCTCGAGGTGTTGCGTACCGACACGCCGCTTTTTACCCGGTACGTCGAGTCGCGCCGCAACCGGCGCGATACCTGGTACATCCATCCCGCCGGTCACACCGACGTGTGCAACGTGTCGATTCCGGTTCGGGACGCAGCGAAATAGCGTTCTCACCAGCCGTTTTCCTGCGAGAATCCGCGCCCTATGGGACGCATATTCGAAGTACGCAAGCACACGATGTTCGCGCGCTGGGACCGCATGGCCAAGCAATTCGCGCGCGTTGCCAAGGACATCAACATGGCCGTCAAGGCCGGCGGCGCCGACGTCAGCTCCAACCCGGCGCTGCGCCGCGCGGTGCAGAACGCGCGCCACGTCAACATGCCGAAGGACAAAGTCGAAGCCGCGATCAAGCGCGCTCTCGGCAAGGACGCGACTGCGTACGAACAGATCATCTACGAAGGCTACGCGCCGCACGGCGTCGCGGTCATCGTCGAAGCCGCGACTGACAACGCGACGCGCACCGTGGCGCAGGTGCGCGCGATCTTCTCCAAGGCCGGCGGCAACCTGGCGACGGCCGGCAGCGTGGCATTCCAGTTCCGCAAGATGGGCGTGTTCCGCCTGAATCCGGATGGCATCGACCACGACGACCTCGAGCTGTATCTCATCGATCACGGCCTCGACGAAATGGGTGACAGCACCGGCGACAAGGGTGAACCGCAGATCGTGGCGCGTTGCCTGTTCCCCGAATTCGGCCACATGCAGGAGGCGCTCGAGAAGCGCGGCATCCATCCGGTTTTGGCGACGCACGAATATGTCTGCACGACTCCTGTCGAACTACCCGAAGCACAGGCCACCGAGGTGCTGCAGATGGTCGATCTGCTCGAACAGAATGACGACGTGCAGAACGTCTATCACTCGCTGGTTTGACCATGGATGCCATCGAAACGATGACTTCCAGGGTCAGCGCCAAGGCTTACGGCGACATGACACCGACCCGGGATCACCTCGACGCGATCCTGCAGGCCGCCGTGCGTGCGCCCGATCATGGCCGGTTGCGGCCCTGGCGATTCATGCTGATCGAAGGAAATCATCGCAAGAAATTCGGTGACATCCTCGCCGCCTCGGCCCTGCGCCGTGTTCCGACGCTGTCGGCCGGCGACCTGCAGCGCGAGCACGACAAGGCCATGCGTGCGCCGCTCATCATCGTGGTGGCCTGCCGTGCAGTTACGGGCACCAAGGTGCCGGTCATCGAGCAGATACTGGCGGCCGGCGCGGCGGCGCAGAACATCCTGTTAGGCCTGCACAACTTCGGTTACGCGGCGGCCTGGAAAACCGGTGAAGCGGCCTACGATCCCGAGGTGAAGAAGTCGCTGGGCTTCGCCGTCGACGATCACCTCGTGGCGTTTATCTATGCCGGCGGCGGTCTCGGCGCATTGTTCACGCCCGGCAAACCCGCCAGCCTGCCGGACGCGATGATGGAGTTCCCTGGCTGACCTGGTTACCGGCGCCGGAACCAGGCGCGGCCCGGACCGAAGAGCAGGATGAGCGCGACAAGGAGACCGCCGTGTCGCGTAAACAAGAGCGATCTGTCGATCGAATCCGTCAGGGCCAGCAGTCATCCCGTAATCTGGCAATACGCTGCCGACGTCGATCAGCCACAAAGCCAACAACACGAAGCGCGCCCAGTTCGCGCCCTGGGCTATCTTCACGAAAAGCCCGACGCCAACAAAAAAAGCGATCGCCTGGGCAATGAGCATCGGCCGCAGGGTATCGACGCCGAACTCGAGCGCCATCCTCGACCACAAGACAACAGGCGCAACAATCGCCATCGCCTGCAACACCAGGGCGATATTCACGGATCGCGGCCGCGTCCCTCGCTGTGGCGCCCGGGGGATCGTCGACTTGTGAGCGCGGCGGCGTATAACGCCCGGTGTTCACTTCCTGCGGAACCAGTCACCGCTCGAGAAAAAGAGCAGGTGCAATGCCGCCATGTTGATGGCCATCGGCAATACGCGGCTGAGCAGGTAATCCACGCTGAACAGCATTTCCCACATGTCGGGCGCACGCTGCCATATGTACCCGACGGCCAGGCACAACTGCATGAACGTGACCAGCGTGAACAGCAGCAACAGCAGACGTGCCCAGCTCCTTCCGTGGGCAATCTGGTGGCACATCACGCCGTAGAGGACCAGGCCCGCAATTGATATTGCCCAGGGCCAGGGACTCTCGATCTGAAAATTGGCCTCCTGCAGGAACCTGAGTCCCGCCAGCAACCGGACTAACAATCCGCCACCGATCAGGCACAGCGCGATGTTCACGTTGCGCGGGCGCTCCGGCAGTTCCGGTTCCGGTGGGTCGAGCAGTAATGATTCCGGCGCCTTGTAGTTATTGTCATTCATGGCGCGTTACAGACTACCCCAATGGCGTGATGGTCAGAAGCTCGTCGCCCTCCCGCACCTGGTCGCCGGCGGCGTGATGTATGGCGGCGATCGTGCCATTCACAGGCGCAGTCACGGTGTGCTCCATCTTCATGGCCTCCATGACGAGCAGCGCCGTTCCGGCGGTGACGCGTGCGCCGGGCTCGACCAGCACCGCGATCACGCGCCCCGGCATGGGCGCAACCAGACCGCCATGGCGGTCACCCGCCACGGCCTCCGGTAGATAGGGATCGATCCACTCGAAGACGTGGTGCGCCGTATCGAAGAACAGGTGCAGGTGCCTGCCGCTCACGTGAGCGCGGGCGCGGACCAGGGCTCCGTCCACGTCGGCTTCGAGCAGGCCGTCCCTGGCCAGCGAGCCGGATACGATGTCGACGTCGCCGCCGATATCCACCCGCAGAGTTGAACCCAGAAACGTCAGCTTCAGGTCGGTGACCTCACCCGCGCACTTCAGCCGGTTGTGACGCTGGCCGGTGGCGCCGGGGCGCCAACCGCTGCTGTCATCCCAGGGCGAACCAAAGATGGGCGGGCGCCGCTGCGCCAGGACAAAGGCCAGAATGGCCAGGTCCCAGGCAACCCGCCGATGGCGCGACTTGCGGTGCAAACAGCAACTCGCGTTCGCGCTCGATGAGCGCCGTATCGAGCCGCGCATCGACAAACGACGCAGCGCCGGCGAGCCGATGCAGGAAATCAATATTGGTGTGCACGCCGGCCACGTGGTATTCGCCCAGCGCCGCGCGCAGGCGCGCGATGGCCTCGTTGCGCGTCTCGGCATGAACGATGAGCTTGGCGATCATCGGATCGTAGTAAGGCGTGATCGAATCACCCTGCCGCACGCCGGTGTCGATCCTGACTTCGTGCGAAGTCGCGGGCATCGACAGGTACTCGAGAGTGCCGATCGATGGCAGGAATTCGCGTGCCGGATCCTCGGCATAGATCCGTGCCTCGATGGCGTGGCCGCGGATGACGAGTTGTTCCTGATTCAGCGGCAGCGGCTCGCGCGCCGCGACGCGCAATTGCCACTCCACCAGGTCGAGACCGGTGATCATCTCGGTCACCGGGTGCTCGACCTGCAGGCGAGTATTCATTTCCATGAAATAGAACGTGCCGTCGGCTGCCGCGATGAATTCCACCGTGCCCGCACCCGCGTAATTCACGGCCCGCGCCGCCGCGACCGCCGCCTCGCCCATCTGGCGGCGACGCTGCGCCGTCATTCCAGGCGCCGGCGCCTCCTCGATGACTTTCTGGTGACGCCGCTGCACCGAGCAGTCACGCTCGAATAGATAGACGGTGTTGCCGTGCATGTCGCCGAAGACCTGCACTTCGATGTGCCGCGCCGGACTCACGTACTTCTCGACCAGCACACGATCGTCGCCGAAGCTCGACTGCGCCTCGCGCCGGCAACCGGCCAGCGCCGCCGCGAAGTCGTCCGCACGGTCGACGCGCCGCATGCCCTTGCCGCCGCCGCCGGACACGGCCTTGATGAGCACCGGAAAGCCGATGCGTCGCGATTCCGCGAGCAGGTAATCCGGCTCCTGGCGATCGCCGTGATAACCCGGGGTCAGCGGCACGCCGGCCTTTTCCATGAGCGCCTTGGCCGCAGACTTTGAGCCCATGGCGGCGATGGCTTCCGGCGACGGGCCGATGAAGACCATGCCGGCCGCGGCGCAGGCGCGCGCAAAGTCCGCGTTCTCGGACAGGAAACCGTAACCGGGATGAATGGCCTCGGCCCCTGCCCTGCGTGCAGCCTCGAGGATGACGTCGCCGCGCAGGTAACTTTCCTGCGGCCGCGCGCCACCGATGTGCACACTCTCGTCGCAGGCGGTCACGTGCGCAGCGTGGGCATCGGCGTCGGAATACACCGCGACGGTGCGAACGCCCATGCGCCGCGCGGTGCGCGCGATGCGGCAGGCAATCTCGCCGCGATTGGCGATCAGCAGCTTGCCGAACATGGCGCCACCGTCAGACTACTTTTTCGGCGCCCACGACGGGGCGCGCTTGTCGAGAAATGCCGCGATGCCCTCGCGGCCCTCGGGCGATACGCGCGCGTCGGCGATGCACTTGGCGGTGGCCGCGAGCAGCACGTCGTCCATCGGCGCCTCGACCACGTCCGCCAGCAGCCGCTTGGTGGCCGCGAGCGCTGCGGGACTCGCGGCGAGCAGGTGGCGTACCAGCCGTTCGACTTCCGCGTCGAGCGCTTCGGCCGCGACGATCTCCTGCACCAGCCCCAGTTCGCGCGCGCGAGAGGCATCGAACTTCTCGGCCGTGAGCATGTAACGCGCCGCCTCGCGGGCGCCCATGGCGCGCACCACGTGCGGCGAAATGGTGGCCGCGACCAGGCCGAGCTTTACTTCCGACAATACGAAGTTCGCGGATTCGGCCGCGACGACGATGTCGCAGGCTGCCGCGAGACCAACACCTCCGCCAAACGCATCGCCCTGGACGCGTCCAATGACGGGCCTCGAACAGGAATGCACCGCGTGGAACATGCGCGCCACTTTGAGCGCGTCGGCGTGATTGTCGGCATGGCTGAAGCTGGCCATCGAACGCATCCAGTTGAGATCCGCGCCGGCGCAGAAGGCCGGCCCCCGCGCCGCGACCACCACGACGCGCGTGTCGGAAGATGCTTCGACATCGGCAAATGCCGCGGAGATCTCCGCGACCAGGCCATCGTTGAAGGCATTGCGGTATTCGGGCCGGTTGAGCCAGATCCAGCGCACCGCGCCGCGCTGCTCGACTTCGAGATGCTGGTAACTGGCCATGGATTACCCGCAGGTCACATCCGGAACACGCCAAAGCGCGTTTCGGGAATTGGTTGACGCAGGCTCAGCGCCAGGCCCAGGGCGAGGCAGCGCCGCGTGTCGATGGGGTCGATGACGCCGTCATCCCAGAGGCGCGCGGTGGCGTAATAGGGATTGCCCTGCTCCTCGTACTGTTCGCGGATCGGTGCCTTGAATGCAGACTCCTCTTCCGCGCTCCAGGCGCCACCCTTGGCCTCGATGGCGTCGCGTCGCACGGTGGCGAGCACATTCGCCGCCTGTTCGCCGCCCATCACCGAGATGCGCGAGTTGGGCCAGGTCCACAGGAATCGCGGCGCATAGGCGCGACCGCACATGCCGTAATTTCCCGCACCGAAACTCCCGCCGACGATCACCGTGAATTTCGGTACGCGCGCGCAGGCCACGGCGGTCACCATCTTGGCGCCGTGGCGCGCGATGCCTTCGTTTTCGTATTTCTTGCCGACCATGAAGCCCGTGATGTTCTGCAGGAACACCAGCGGCACGCGCCGCTGGCAACACAGTTCGATGAAGTGTGCGCCTTTCTGCGCCGATTCCGAGAACAGGATGCCGTTGTTGGCCAGGATGCCCACGAGCATGCCATGGATGCGCGCGAAACCTGTGACCAGCGTGGTGCCGAAGCGCGCTTTCCATTCGTCGAAGTCGCTGCCGTCCACCAGGCGCGCGATGATTTCGCGCGGATCGTAGGGCTTGCGCGTGTCGGTCGGGATGATGCCGTAGAGGTCTTCGGCGGCATACTTCGGTTCTTCGTATTGGCGCACCTTGGGTGCGACGAACTCGCGCGCGTCGGGCGCCACGCAGAACGGGTCCTGCGGAAGTCCGCTGACGATGCGGCGCGCGATGCCGAGCGCATGTGAATCGTTCTCCGCCAGGTGGTCGACGACACCGGAAATCCTGGCGTGTACTTCGCCACCGCCGAGTTCCTCGGCGCTGACGACCTCGCCGGTGGCGGCCTTCACCAGCGGCGGGCCGCCAAGAAATATCGTGCCCTGGTTGCGGACGATGATGGATTCATCACTCATCGCCGGAACGTATGCGCCGCCGGCGGTGCACGAGCCCATGACCACGGCGATCTGCGGAATGCCGGCCGCGGACATGTTGGCCTGGTTGAAGAATATGCGCCCGAAGTGTTCCTGGTCCGGAAATACCTCGTCCTGGCTCGGCAGGTGTGCGCCGCCCGAGTCGACCAGGTAGACACAGGGCAGCCGATGCTCCTCGGCCACACGCTGCGCACGCAGGTGCTTCTTCACGGTGACCGGGTAATACGTGCCGCCCTTGACCGTCGGATCGTTGCAGACCACCACGCACTCGCGGCCCGCGATGCGGCCGATGCCGGTGATGATCCCGGCACCCGGCGACTCGTCGCCATACATGCCGTACGCCGCCAGCGGTGACAGCTCGAGGAACGGGGCGCCCGGATCGAGCAGCATTTCGATGCGATCGCGGGGCAGCAATTTGCCCCGCCCCACGTGCTTGGCGCGGGCCGCCTCGCCGCCGCCGAGCCCCGTCCGGGCCTGCCGGCTGCGCAATTCCTGCACCAGCGTCCGCATGGCGGCCTGGCTGGCCGCGAATTCGGCACTTTTCCTATCGACTTTGGATTCGAGCAGCGGCATGATTGTCGGACAATAGTACAACCTGACATTTGAAGGCAAGCGACGTGAGCCCAGGACTATGAACGAACTCGATCGCTGCGACTTCGACTTCGGGCTCGGTGAAGAGCTCGACGAGGTGCGCGCACAGGTACGGCGTTTCGCACGCGAGCGTATTGCGCCGCGGGCCGAGGAAATCGATCGCGGCAATGAATTCCCCCGCGATCTGTGGCCGGAACTGGGCGGCGCGGGCTTGTTAGGGGTGACGGTGCCGGAACGCTGGGGCGGGGCGAACCTCGGCTACCTGGCGCACATCATCGCCATGGAAGAGATTTCGCGCGCCTCCGGCTCGGTCGGGCTGTCTTATGGCGCGCACTCCAATCTCTGCATGAACCAGATCGTGCTGAACGGCAACGATGCGCAGCGCGACCGCTACCTGCCGAAACTGGTGTCGGGTGAACACGTGGGTGCGCTGGCCATGAGTGAGCCCGGCGCGGGCTCGGACGTGGTCGGCATGCAGTTGCGCGCCCAGAAGGTTGACGACAAACGCGGCGCCCCCTACGCCCTCACCGGCCGCAAGATGTGGATCACCAACGGCCCCGACGCCGACGTCGTCGTGGTGTACGCCAAGACCGATCCGGCCGCCGGCCCGCGCGGTATCACCGCCTTCATCGTGGAAAAGGGCAGCGACGGTTTCTACAGCGCGCAAAAGCTCGACAAGCTCGGCATGCGCGGCTCGTCGACCAGCGAACTGGTCTTCGAAAACTGCCTGGTGCCGGAAGAAAACATCGTGGGCCAGCTCAATGGCGGCGTGCGCGTGCTGATGCGCGGCCTCGACTACGAACGCGCCGTGCTCGGCGGCGGCCCGCTCGGCCTCATGGCCGCGGCGCTGGACCTGGTGCTGCCCTACGTGCACGAGCGCAAGCAATTCGGCCAGCCCATCGGCACCTTCGAACTCATGCAGGCCAAGCTGGCGGACATGTACGCCAACCTCAACGCCGCGCGCGCCTATTCGTATGCCATCGGGCGCGCCTGCGACGCCGGCCGCTGCTCGCGCCAGGACGCCGCCGCGGCAATTCTGTTCGGCGCCGACCGCGCCACGCAGATGTGCCTCGAGGCCATCCAGGCACTGGGCGGCAATGGCTACATCAATGATTACGCCGCGGGCCGCCTGTTGCGCGATGCCAAGCTCTACGAGATCGGCGCCGGCACCCAGGAAATCCGCCGCATGCTGATCGGTCGTGAGCTCTACGAGTTGACCGCATGAGCGCTGCCCGGGCTGCTGCTGTCCGAAAATCTGGCCGCCAAACTACCCGTCCCTCCGCCCCCTTCGCGCCGATTCGCGTCGAGCCTGCCTATCGCAAGGTGGCCGCAGCGCTGCTGGAGCGCATCACCGACCGCACCATCAACGCCGGCGAACGTCTGCCCCGGAAATCGAGCTGGCACGCCAGTTCGGCGTGCACCGGGGCACGGTGCGCGAAGCCCTGCGGGAACTCGAAAGCAACGGCGTGCTCAAGCGCGAGCGCGGCTCGAAGCTCATGATGGTGACGCGTCCGACGCGCGGCGCGGTGGCCGCCGGAGTCAGCCGGGCGATGGCGCTTCACGATGTGAGTTACCACGACGTCTGGGAAGCACTCACGGTGCTTGAACCGCCGATCGCCGCGGCTGCGGCACGCGAGCGATCGGCGCAGGATCTCGCGAAACTCGAGGAAATCGTCGCGCGGCTGGAGCAAGGCCTCGAGACGCCGGCAGCGGTCGAACAGACCGCGGATTTCTTCCGCGCGATCGGCGAGGCCACGCACAACGGCGTATTCATGCTCGCACACGAGCCGATGGTCGAACTGCTGGTGCCGTCGCTGGGCGCCATGATCGACAAGGTACCCCAGGCTCGCCAGCGCATCGCCGAGGCGCAGAAGAAGCTGCTCGCGGCCGTACGCGACGCGAAGCGGCGTCCAGGCGAGTGAGTGGATGGCTAAACATATTCGGGACTTTCGCCGCGGTTTCGAGATAGCCGGGATCGCCCTGGAACAGCGGGTCGCCGGCGGCTAAGCCCAGTTGGCCGATCCGTCCACTCGCGCTGGACAATTTCCCGCGGTCAAAGACAATCATTGGTGGGAGGGTGCTGGCCGATCCGTCGGTCCAGCGTGTCCACGATAGAGCGCGAGGTCTCCACTTGAACAAGCGACGAATTCCGGCGGGTCGTTCGACCCGGCCGACCTTCATGCTGTTTGCCTGCATTGTCCTGCTCGGCCAGCTGACCACCGCGCAGGCGCAGGCTACGCCGCCGGAGGCGCCCAAGACCTGGCTCACGCTCGAGGACCTGTACTCCCAGTACAACGTCATCGATGCCGATATCTCACCGTCGGGCAAGCTGATCGCAGCTTCCATCCGGAGCAAGGATAACGACGCCATCGTGGTGGTGGATCTCGCCACTGGCGAAAAGAAACTGGTCACGCGCTTCAACAAGGACGCCTTCGGCAAGCAGATCGACGTGCACATCGGCTACGTGATGTGGAAGACCGAGGAGCGGCTGCTGTTCCAGGTGCAAAGCGACACCAACGACGAACTCGACATCGACCGCCTGTCGCGCGACAGCATTCTCAAGCTGGGTAATCGCCTGTACGCGGTGGATCGGAACGGCAAGAACCTCCTGCCCATGTTCGGCGATCAGTGGGACGAGGCGCTGGTCGGCGCCTTCGATACCAGCGATATCGCCTCGATGTTATGGAACGATCCCACGCACATCCTGGTGCGCGTGGGCGGATGGGACGGTCGTAGTCTCTTCAAGGTGGACCTGACCACCGGCCGCGGCAAGATCGTCGAAAAGCAGAAAGAAGGCGTCATCGACTGGTGGTTCGATGTCAACGGCAATGCAGTGGTGCGCGTGGAGTATTCCGTGGGCACGCTGCGCTATTACCGCAAACTGCCGGACGGCAAATGGAAGAAGTACCACAGCGTGCGGCGCCGGGAGATGGAGGAGCAGCCGGACTTCTCACCCATCGGGCCATCGGCCGATCCCACCAAGTTCTACGTGCTCGCCCGCCCACCCGGCAAAGATCGCATCGGGGTCTATTTGTACGACCTGCCGAATGAGAATTTTGGCGAACCCCTGCTGGAAAATGCCACCTTCGATCTCACCAGCGCACGCGCTTCGATCGATGGCAAGGAGATGCTGTATCACTGCTACGACGCGCATGTCCGCATCTGCGATTTTGCCGATGCGAAAAAGAATGCCTACATGCGCGGGCTGCGCAAGTATTTCGATGAGTCAGCCAATGTCTACATCGTGGACGCCTCGGAAGACGAAAACACCATCCTGCTGCGTGTCGATGGCCCGAGTGATCCGCCGGCTTTCTACTATTACCTCGTCGAACAAGAAGGCCATCGAGCTGGTCGGCGTCCAGCAGGGCGCGTTGCGCAACAAGGCGCTGCCCACCGCCGCCGTCATCCGCTACAAGACACGCGACGGCCTGGAACAGACTGGTTATCTCACCTACCCGCCCGGCGCACAGGGAAGCAAGGCGATTGCCGCTGGTACTGCTGCCGCACGGCGGACCGCAGGTGCGTGACCGCCTGGAATTCGATCCCTGGGTGCAGTTCCTCGCGGCGCGCGGCTATGCCGTATTCCAGCCTAACTTCCGCGGTTCTGGCGGATTCGGCGAAGCCTTCGAAGCCAGCGGTTACCGCGAGCGTGGCCGCAAGATGCAGGACGATCTCACCGACGGCGTCAAGTGGCTCGCTGACCAGGGCCTCATCGATCCCGCACGCGTGTGCATCGTCGGAATGTCCTATGGCGGTTACGCGGCGCTGGCCGGTGCGGCGCTGACACCCGATGTCTACAAGTGCGCCGTGTCGATCGCCGGCGTCAGCGACTACGAGGAGCACGTCCGTTTCAAGAAGAAAAAATACGGCGGCGATTCGGAAGCGTTCCAGTACTACGTGCGCGCAGTCGGCGATCCCGACAAGGACCAGGCGGCGATCCGCGCGATGTCGCCGGCCTTTCACATCGATGCCATCAGGATTCCGATCCTGCTGATTCATGGTGACGAAGACGAATCCGTGGACTACTCGCAGTCGGAAACCATGCAGAAGCTGCTGGAGAAATCGGGACGCAAGACAGTGCTGCTGCGGCTCAAGGAAGAAGGACATGGCGGTTTCGACCGGGGAACATCAAAGGTGATGTGGTCGACCATCGGGACTTTCCTCTGGGATCACCTCGGCAAGGGCTTCGGCATCGAGTCAGCCGCCTCCCGATATACAAGTTCGCGAAGTAGCCCATGAAGACCGCATGGCTTGCGGGCCTGTTGCTTGCCCTGCTCCATGCTTCTGCGTCGTCGGCAGAACCCGCGCCGACATCATCACCGGTCACTCTCGGTGACCTGTTTTCCGAGGAAGGCGTGGCGAGTGCGTCCGTGTCGCCCTCCGGCCGGTATATCGCGGCGGTGGTGCGGCGTTCGGACCGCGACCTGGTCGTAGTGCTGGACCGCCGCGAGTGGCAGCAGCAAGGGGCTCACGAAAATCGGCCGCAGGGAAGTCGGCGAACGCTAGGAGCGCGCATCACCGTTGTGCTGTGGAAATCCGAAGAGCGCCTGTTGTTTCGCGTCTAGGTGGGGAAGGCAAAGACCGTTTCGCAGGTGCGACTGACGGGCGCCGAACGGCGCCGGCTGGGGCATCGCCTGTTCGCCATCGATCGCGACGGCAAGAACCAGGTGCGCATGCTCGAGAAGAACCGTCAATACCGAACTCGACGACGCATGGTTTCTCGGCGATGTCCGCAGCCTGCTGGTTCACGACCCGGACCACATCCTGATGATGGTGGACGGTGAAGACGGGCGCAGCCTGTTCAAGGTCAACGTGCACAGCGGCGTCGGTAAAGTGGTCGAACACGCCGATGAAGATGTGTGGGACTGGTGGCTGGACCTGGAAGGCCGCCCGGTGGTGCGCGTCACGGTGAGCTATGGCTGCATGCGCTTCTACCGCCGCAATGCCCGGGCGGAGTGGAAGATGTTCCAGCAGGTACGGGTGCGCGAGCTCCTTGGCCACACCGAGTACGAACCGCTCGGCCCTTCGGATCAACCCGGCAAGTACTACGTACTGGCGCGCCCCGACAACGTGCAGCGCCGCGGCGTCTATCTATACGACCTCGAGCACGAGGAATTCGGCGCGCCGCTGGCCGAGAATGCCGAGTACGACATCGACACCGCATTCATTTCCCGCGATGGCAAGCGTGTGCAACGTTATTGCTACTTCGCGCATATCAGGATCTGCGAGACCGCCGATCCGACGCTGAACAACCACATCAAGAGCGTGCGGCATTTCTTCAAGGATTCGGTGAACGTATATTTCGTCGGCAGTGCGGAGGACAACCAGACTTTGCTGATGGAAGTGGACGGTCCCAGCGACGCACCGGCCTTCTACTGGTACCGCCTCGACAAGCGGCAGATACAGCGCGTGGGCCTGCAGCGTGATGCGATGGCCAACAAGAGGCTGCCAAGCGCAACGGTCGTGAATTACACGGCACGCGACGGCATGAAACTCCATGGGTATCTCACGAGGCCTGCCGGTGCCGCGCAGGCGTCGCAATTGCCGCTGGTGATGCTGCCGCACGGCGGCCCCGAAGCGCGCGACTCCCTCGCCTACCACGTGTGGGTGCAGTACCTGGCTTCGCTCGGTTACGCGGTGTTCCAGCCGAACTTCCGCGGCTCGGATGGATTCGGGCGCAACTATATCGAAGCGGGTTTCGGCCAGTGGGGCCACAAGATGCAGGACGACATCAGCGACGCCCTGGCGTTGTTGGTGGACCAGAAGGTCGCCGACCCGGGGCGCGTGTGCATCTTCGGGGCGTCCTACGGCGGATATGCCGCGCTCACGGGTGCCACACTGACGCCAGACCTCTATAAATGCGTGGTATCGATCGCCGGAGTTTCGGATCTCGACGAGATGTTGAAAAAGGAACGTCGCAATTTTGGCAAGGACTCGGCGGTGTACGCCTACTGGGTGAAACAGATTGGTGATCCGGATCGCGACGCCGAGCGCATTGCAGCCATATCACCCATCACACACACGGACCGGGTGAAGGCGCCCATACTGCTGGTGCATGGCGACGAGGACGATATCGTCCCGTACGAACAGTCGGTTGCGATGAAGCGGGCGCTGGAGCGATCGGGACGCCCGACTCAACTGATCACTCTCGAAGACGAAGGACATTCAGGCTGGTCCGATGAGAACCAGGCAACCGTGCTGAGCGCGATTGGTCAGTTCCTGCGGGCGAATATCGGTCCGGGATTCAAGCCGGGCGTGGAGACAGGTCGATGAAACACACCAGGATCGGAACCGCGGCGCTGCCGCGTCGAGAATTCATCCGCACCGCCGCTGCGGCGACCGCGGCCTTCACCATCCTGCCCGGCCGCGGATACGGCAAGACACGGCGCATCGGTGCAAACGATCGGGTGAACATCGCCGTCGTGGGCTGCGGGGGCATGGGCCGCGCCAACCTGCAGGCGCTCTCGAGCCAGAACATCGTCGCGCTGTGCGACGTGGACTGGAATTTTGTCGACGCGCGTTTTGCCGATATTCCGAAGCAGCTCGAGCAGGCCCAGCAACGACTGGCGCAGGCCACGGACGACGTGCAGAAGCAGCGTGCCCAGGCGCAGATCGACGGCTGGCTGAAGCTGCAACCGCAACTCCCCAAGGCGAAGCGCTACACCGACTACCGCGAGATGCTGGCAAAGCAGAAGAACATCGACGCGGTAGTGATCGCCACGCCCGATCACACTCATGCACACATCGCGCTGGCCGCCATGGACCTCGGCAAACACGTCTACGTGCAGAAGCCGCTGGCCTGGTCGGTCGAGGAATGTCGCCGGCTCGCCGCGCGCGCCACCGAGACCCGGCTGCAGACGCAGATGGGCAACCAGGGGCATTCCTCGGACGATGCGCGCCTCGTCAATGAATACATCCAGTCGGGCGCCATCGGCACCATCACCGAAGTGCACGTCTGGACCAATCGCCCGCTCGCCTACTGGCCGCAGGGCATCCCGCGTCCCGCGCCGCTGCCGCCCAACGCGCAGGATCTGCCCTGGAACCTGAACGGCGTGATGACGCGCGCCGCCGGCTCGTTCGGCAGCTTTGCGCCACCCGACAAGCTCGCCTGGGACCTGTTCCTCGGACCTTCACGCCAGGTCGATTACCACCCTATCTACCACCCGTTCAACTGGCGTGGCTGGACGGACTGGGGTGTCGGCGCCATCGGCGACATGGGCGCACACCTCATCGATTCTTCATTCTGGTCCCTCGATCTCGACTACCCGACCGCCATCGAGACCACCTCGACACCTTACAACAAGGACACGTACCCGGCGGCGTCGACGACCTACTATGAGTTTGCCGCGAAGGGCGCACGACCCGCCGTGAAGATGACCTGGTACGACGGCGGACTCACGCCGCCAAAGCCGGTAGAGATCGGCGCCGAAGAACTCAACAAGGGTGGCGGCGTGCTGTACATCGGCACCAAGGGCAAGCTGATGCACGACACCTACGGCTTCAACCCGCGCCTGCTGCCGAAATCGCTGCACGACTCCGTGGGCAAACCTGCAGAAACCTACGAACGCATCAAGACCAGCCACGAGATGAACTGGATCGATGCCATTCGCGGCACGCAGAAGACCACCAGCCCCTTCGAATACTCCGCGAAACTCACCGAGATCATGTTGCTCGGCGTGGTGGCGCTGAACGCCGGCAAGAAGATCGACTACGACGGCGCCAACATGAAAGTGCTTGAATGTCGCCGACTCCGACGCGCTGCTGAAACGGGCATATCGGTCGGGCTGGCCTCTGCCCTGACGCCAATCGTTGCACCCGAACCGGGGGCTTCGTACGTTATTAGGTACGAAGCCCCCGGTCCGGCATTACCGGGCGGGCGATACCAGGCAGGCGCATGCACGCAAAACGGATCTCTGTTCTTTTGTTCACGGTCTCCGCGATCGTCGTCAGCACCGCCTCCTGCGTCACACAACCCTGGGTCAAGGCCGTCGAATCTCCCGACGTGGAAGTCGGCGCGGCGGCACTCGAACGCCACGTACGTGCGCTGGCGGAGGAATTTTATCCGCGCAGCGTCGAAAACCCGGCGCAACTCCAGGCCGCCGGCGACTACGTGCTCGCGCAGATGCGAGCGGCCGGCGCGACGCCCGAGATACAGGGCGTCGAGGTGAACGGCACCGCTTATCGAAACTTCATCGCGCGATTCGGGCCCACCGAAGGACCGCTGCTGGTCATCGGGGCCCACTACGACTCCTGCGGGCAGACGCCGGGCGCCGACGACAACGCCAGTGGCGTGGCCGGTCTGCTCGAGCTCACGCGCCTGCTGGCGCGCAACCCGCCGCCGCGGCCGGTGGAACTGGTCGCCTACACACTCGAGGAGCCGCCCTTCTTCCGCACCGACTCCATGGGCAGCTTCTGGCATGCGCGCGAACTCGATCGGCTGGGACGCGAGGTACGGCTCATGGTGTCGCTGGAAATGATCGGCTACTACCGCGACGGACCAGAGACGCAGTCGTTTCCCGTGGCCGGGCTGGGGCTGCTGTATCCGGACGAAGGCAATTTCATCGCCGTGGTCGGCGCCTGGCGCGACTTCGGCACCATGCGCCGGGTCAAGGCGCTGTTCAAGGGCGCATCCGACCTGCCCGTGGTGACCATCAACGCACCGGAGAACGTCAGCGGCGTGGATTTTTCCGACCATGCCAGCTACTGGCGCTTCGACATGCCGGCGCTCATGGTCACGGACACCGCCTTCCTGCGCAATCCTAACTACCACGAGGCAGGCGACACCGCCGCGACCCTCGACTATGCGCGCATGGCCAAGGTGGTGCGAGCCATGCACGCCGTTGCGATGCAGTTCTGAGGCCGACATGCGCCGCTGGCAACGACGAAACCTGCTGCAGTTGGGCGCCGCACTGCCCTTGCTGGGTTGCTCCGCGGCCAGCGATGACCCGCTGCTGGCGCAAATGGCGAAGATCCGGCCGCTGTTCAGGCCCAAGGCGCCGCCGCAACCCGGCGACTGGCTGGCCGAACACAAGGAGGCGGGGCAGAGTTACTCGCAATACCGCGGCGCCACCACGGCGCGCGCGGTGGACTCGTTCGACACCATTCGAATCGTGCCGATCGGCCCACTGAGCCAGGGCCAGGCTTTTGTCTTTGAAGTGGTCAAGGATTTCATGAAGCCCTTCTTCGGGCTGCCCCTGGTGATCGATCCGGCGGTCGACCTCGCCACGATTCCGGAGTCGGCCACCCGCGTTCAGACTCTGGAGGGCCGGGCGCAGCTCCTCACCACCCACCTGCTCAGCGACACGCTGATGAAACGCCGCCAGGCCAGGGATGCAGCCGTGTTAGGCCTGACGGCCAGTGACCTCTGGCCCGGCGCGGGCTGGAATTTCGTATTTGGCCAGGCCGCGCTGCGCGAGCGCGTGGGCGTGTGGTCCATGGCGCGCAATGGCGATGCCGACAAGGACCCGGAGCTGCGCAGGCTTTGCGCCTTGCGCACGGTGATGACCGCCACTCATGAAACCGGCCACATGTTCGGCATCCGGCACTGCATCGCCTACGAATGCGGCATGAACGGCTCTAACCATTCCGACGAGCGCGATCGCCAGCCGCTCGAGTTCTGCCCGGAGTGCCAGGCAAAATTGTGGTGGACGCTGCGTCTCGACCCATTGCAGCGGAGCCGCGAGCTCGAAGCCGCGGCGCGTCGCCATGCTTTCGAGGTCGCGGCCACCACCCTCGCCGCACAGGCACGGGCGCTCGCGGCCGGCTGAGTCGCAAGTCCGGGAACCATAAAATCGCGCATTTCGGCCGCCCGCCTCGCGGGACCGCTTTGCATAACGCCATTTACCGAATGCCGGGCCTGTTGCCGGGGAATCCCTGCCGTTATGCTACCGGCCTGCGTTTACCGAGGCGGCCCGTATGGAGTCATCTGAGCTGTTGCGCTTGCGGGCTGCGATCGTGCGCGATCCTGGTAACGCCGAGTTGCGTTACCTGTTGGGCGCGGAGCTCGCGCAACGCCACGAATATCCCGAAGCCGTGGCCCAGATGCGCACCGCCCTCGACATCAATCCCAAGCTGCACTTTGCAAGGCTGCAGCTCGGCCTGCTGTACCTGACCATGTCGCAGCCCGACGATTCACTCGCGGTCTGGGCGCCGCTCGAGGATCTCGACGAAAACGCCGCGTTGAAAGCCTTCAAGCGCGGACTGGAAGCACTGATCCGCGACGACTTCACGACCTGCATCGGCTTCCTCCAGCAGGGCATCAATCTCAACAAGCAGAACGCCACGCTCAACGACGACATGTCTCAGCTCATCGAACGCGTCCGCGACGGCAGCGTCATCGCACCGCCCACTGTGCCGGCGCCCTGCGACGATTTCACCCGCTTCGGCGAGCCTTCCGACACACGGCACTGAGGTCGGTGCCGCGGAGTCCGACCAGCCTTGCAGTTCCCGCCGCTCGCTCCACTCCCGTACCACCGCCAGGTGGTCGAATACCTGCGTACCGAAGAGCCGGACGTCTGGCGCTGGGCCTGCTCGGCGCAAACCCGCGAGGAGCACGCAGCCGCGGTACGCAGTGATCTGCTGCGCCATACCTACCGGCTCGATTCCGAAGCCCATCCCGAGCTGCACGCCTGCTGCGAGTCGGCCGCGAAACGACTCGGGCTCAATGTCCCCGTAACGCTCTACCAGGCGGGCGAAGGCTCGATGAACGCCGGCCTCTACTACACGCCGGGCGAGGCGCATGTGGTGTTCTTCGGCGCGATCCTCGAACGCATCAAAGGTCCGCAACTCGAGGCGCTGCTCGGCCACGAACTGGCGCATCACGTGTTCTGGACGCTGGAGGGCGGCATCTTTCACGCGGCCGATCGCATCCTCGTGGCCTGCGCCAACGACCCGCGCGCGGCGTCGGCACAGACGCGCACCGCACGCCTCTACGGCCTGTTCACCGAAGTCCTCGCCGACCGCGGTTCGGCCATCGCCTGCGGTTCGCTCGAGCCTGCCATCGCGACCCTGGTGAAAGTGCAGACCGGGCTGACGGAAGTGAGTGCCGCGAGTTACCTCAAGCAGGCGCGCGAAGTGCTCGACGCCGGCACCAGGGGCGATGGCCAGTCACATCCCGAGGTGTTTCAGCGCGCCCGCGCGCTCGAACTGTGGTGTGGGGCCGACCCTGGCACCGAGCAGTGGATCGTGGACGCGTTGCGTGGCGCGGTGAGCGCCGAATCCCTCGACCTGATGGGGCAGCAGGCGCTGACGACGCTGACGCGAGCGGTGCTCGCGCAGATCCTGAGGCACCGGTGCCTGCAATCGGATCTCATGCTGGCGCACGCGCGCCGCTTCTTCGGCGATTTCGCGCCGGCCGCTGCGCCGGACGAGACGTTGGCCTCGCGCATCGCGGAGTTGCGCGGTGCGCAGGATTACATCGCGGCCCTGCTCATGGATTTCGCCACGGTCGATCGCGAGCTCGAAGACGTGCCGCTGGCCGCGGCCTTCGAGAATGCGCGCCTGCTCGGCGTCGAGCAGGCCTTCGAGACGCTTGAGCGCCAGGCACCTGGAGCAGCCGAAACGACGCATCACGAAGATACGGCGTGAAGCCGCCGCCATCCTCGAGCAGGCGGAGAGCCGCCATGGCTGAACGCGCCCCGCTGCTGCAACTGCTGGACTCGGCGCTCGATCGCGGCGGACTGCAGACCGACGACGTCCTCGCCGTCATCGGGCCGTTGCTGCGCGAAGTCGTGACCTTGCACGAGAACGGGCTGGTGGCCGCGCTCGATGGCCCGTATGCCTATGCGGTCAACGAAGGCGGCACGCTTACCCTCCGGCGACCGCAGGGCACCCACCCGGTCTCCAACCGGCCCGAGCTCGAACGGCTGCAGGTGCCGGTGTCGTCGGTGTTGCACCTGGTCGGGGACGTGCAGCTCACCAACGCGGCCGAAAGCGGCGTCGAGGTGCGCGACCTGGGGGTTGCGCAGGGCGACGAAGCGCGACTGGAGCGCCCGGCCTATCTACCCGGCTACATCGCCTGGGAGAACCGCGTCGGCCACCACGATCCGCTGAGCGACATCCTGTGCCTGGGCCAGGTGCTGGCGACGCTGGCCTGCGGCGTCGACCTCACCAGCCCGGAAGACCTGCGCCTGTTCGCCTCGCAGCGCGAGAACCTGTTCCGCATCAACGAACGCCTGCACCCGGTGATGGCCGCGGTCATCGTGGAGATGACCGAACTCGAGCGTCCGCGGCGCACCCAGGACCTGGCCTCGGTCATCCGCCGGCTCGAGTCCTATCGCGACCAGCCGCGCCGGCCCACGCTCGACTCGGCGCTGATCGGCCAGGACAGCGCCTCCGGCAAGCGCCGCGCCATCCAGACGCGCCTGCGCGACCGGCTGTTCGACCTGTCGCGCCGCAACCGGATGCTGTACTTCCGGCCCACGAACTCCACGGTGAATCTCACCGTCGCGAGCGTGCCGCTGGTGATGGACATCAAGAACATCCGCATCGACCAGCTGTGCGTCTGGGGTGGCGACTTTGCGAGCGAGGTGCTGGTCGGCGAGAAGCTGACGCTGGGCCGCTGGCTGCGCTTCGAGGATCAGCCCTACCTGCCCGGATCGCTCGACCAGATCATCCAGGAGGCGCGCCGCGACCGCGCGGAGTATGGCTTCTCGCAGCTCTCGCTGGTGATCGCCTTCCTGCGCTGGCACAACCTCAAGGAATTCCGCGAAGAGCGCATCACCACGCCGCTGCTGCTGCTGCCCGTGGAACTGTCACGCAAGAAAGGTGTGCGGGATCAGTACCTGGTGCAGGCCGAATCGGGTGAGGCCGAAATCAACCCGGTGCTGCGCCACCAGCTGCACGAGCTCTACGGCATCGAACTGCCGGACAGCATCGACCTGCGCACCACCACGGCCGACGGATTTCTTCGAGAATCTCAAGGCGCAGATCGCCGCCACCGAACCCGGCGTGCAGCTGCGGTTTCAGACGCAGCCGCAGATCGAACTGGTGCATCAGCGTGCCACGCAGCGACTCGAGCAGTTCCGCCGCCGCCAGGCGGCGCCGTCTGCCCGAGGTCGTCTCGCGCACCGTGGACTTCAGCTACTCCGCGGACGACTTCCGCCCGCTGGGCCTGCGACTCTTTCACGAGCGCGTGCGCGCCGAGCCGTTGCCGCTGCGTGAGGCCATCGGCGGGCCGGTGGCGCCGCGCCATCCGTTGATGGCGGCGCACCGATGCGGCCGAGCGCCTGACCTTCGCGCTCAGCGAACGCAAGGGCAATCCATTCGTGTGGGATTTCGATCTCACCAACGTCACGCTGGGCAATTTCAACTACCGCAAGATGTCCCTGGTGCGCGACTACAACGCGCTGGTCGAGGCCGACATGCCCAACGCGGCCTTCGACCGCGTGTTCTCGCTGCTGCCGCGCACGCTCGAGGATGTCATTCCCGCGCCCCTGCCCTTGCAGTCGAGCTGGCCGGTGGTGACCGCCGACGCGACGCAGACCGCCGCCGTGGCGCTGGCACGCAGCGGCGTGAGCTACATCATCCAGGGCCCGCCGGGCACCGGTAAGTCACAGACCATCACGAACCTGGTGGCCGACTATGTCGGCCAGGGAAAACGCGTGTTGTTCGTGTGTGAAAAGCGCGCGGCCATCGACGTGGTGTTTCACCGGCTGCGCCAGCAGGGACTCGATGAGCTGTGCTGCATGATCCATGACTCGCAGGCCGACAAGAAGGCCTTCGTCATGAATCTCAAGCAGACCTACGAACACTGGTCGGCGAACGAGGACGGCCTCGAAGATTTGCAGCGCAAGCGCAAGGCGCTGATCCGTGGCATCGACAACGATCTGCAGGCGCTGGCGCGCTTCGACGAGGCCATGCGTTCGGCGCCCGGAGCACGTCGGTACCACGCTGCGCAAACTCATTCATCGCATCGTCGAGTTGCGCGAGCACGCGCACGATCTCGACGCCCTGCAGCGCGAAGCCCTGCCGGAATTCACCGCCTGGCAGACGCACGCGGACCTGGCGGAACGCCTCGAGCGGGCGCTGTCCGAGACTGCCGGTGTGAACTCGCTGGCGCAGCACGCATTCGCGCAGCTCGCGGACGCGCTGATCGCCCAGGATCGTCCGCTGGCGCGGCTGACCGAGCTCACCGATCGCTGTGAAGAACTGCTGGACCGTTGCGAGGACCGGCGGGCGCGCGCCTGGGCACAGGGCCCGGCGCTCACCTGGAGCGAGGTGCGCCGTATCGCGGCCGAGGCGCGGCTGCTGGCGACACTGGCGCGCAAGGGCCACATGAGCCTGCTCGCCGGCGGCAGCGACGCCAGCGCGCAACTGGAATCGGCCGCAGACCAGCTCGCGAAACTCGCGCGTGCGCACGCCACCGCGGAGTCGAAGACTTCGAACTGGCGGGAAAAACTACCGCCGGCAGATGCCCGTGCGCGCCCTCGAAGGCGCGCGCGGCACGGAGCGCTCGCTGTTCCGCTTGCTGATGCCGTCGTGGTGGCGGCTGCGCAAGCTCCTCGACCAGCGTTACGACTTCACGCGCCACGCCGTGCGTCCGGCGATGTCGTCGATCTTGTCCGAGCTCGTGGCCGAACACGATGCGCGGACGGCGCTGGATGAGTCGCGCGGCGCGCTGACCGAACGCTATGGCGCGAACGATGCCGAGGCGCTTCATCACCGCGGTACGCGAGACACGCTCGGCGGCGGCGCAACACACGGCGCTGGCCGGGCCTGCACCAGCACCTCATGAAGACGCCGGACGCACGCGCCGCGGTGGAGGAACTGAACGCCATGGCGGAAAGCCTGGCGGTGCTCGAGCCACTGCTGAACGAGTTGCTGGTGAATCCCGGGCCACAGACTCTCGACGCGCTCGGCGAGGTGATCCGCGACCTGCGCGAGAATTCGGACTCGCTCACCGAGTTGTTGCCGCTGCTGCGGGAACTGATCGAAGCCGAACCGGCCGTGGCGCGGGCACTGCGCACCCTGCCGTTGCGCTGCGCCGCCCTCGAACACGCGGTGGCGCTGGAGAATCTCGAACGGGTGCACGCACGCGAACGCTGGCTGTCGCGTTTCGATGCGGCCACGCTGGTTCGCCATGCCACGCGCGTGGCGCGCGCCGACCAGGAACTGCTGGCGCTCAACGCCCAGAACATGCGCGCCGCCGTACGGCGCCGCTTCCGCGAAAACTCGCAACGCGCGCTGCTCGCCGCCTCGCAGCTCGACACGTCCGGCAAGCTGTTCAAGAAGACCTACAGCGCGGGGCGGCGCGAACTCGAGCACGAATTCGGCAAGACGATGCGTTTCAAGTCGATTCGCGAGCTCGCCAGCGCCAACAGCGGCCAGGTGGTGCGCGACATGAAGCCGGTGTGGCTCATGAGTCCGCTGTCGGTGTCCGACACGCTGCCGCTGGCGCCGGATCTCTTCGACGTGGTCATTTTCGACGAGGCCAGCCAGATTCCCGTCGAGGAAGCGGTACCCGCGCTGTACCGCGCGCCGCAGGTCATCGTGGTCGGCGACGAAATGCAGTTGCCGCCCACGGATTTCTTCTCTTCCTCGGGCGGCGACAGACGAAGACACGCTGGAACTGGAAGACGAAGGCGAGCGATTCTCGATCACGCTCGATGCCGACAGCCTGTTGCACCAGGGCGCGCGCAACTTGCCGGCGACGCTGCTCGCCTGGCACTACCGCAGCCGCTACGAGTGCCTGATCGGCTACTCCAATGCGGCCTTCTACGGCGGCAATCTCTACACCATTCCGGATCGCAGCATCCCCGGTGCGTCACTCACCGATATCACGGTGCCGCCGGGTGAGATGTCCGAGCAGATCGCCGCTGCGAATGCGGATGCCCTGCTGGCCCGCGCGGTGAGTTTCCATTCCACCGCGGGTTCGCCGTACATCAACCGCCGCAATCCGGGTGAGGCCGACTACATCGCGCGGCTGGTGCGCGAGTTGCTGCGGCGCGAAACGGGCCGCAGCATCGGCATCGTCGCGTTTTCGGAGGCGCAGCAGACTCAGATCGAGTCCGCTCTCAATGACCTCGGCAAATCCGATACCGAATTCGCCGCACGCCTCGACGCCGAAATGACTCGCGAGGAAGACGACCAGTTCTGCGGTCTGTTCGTGAAGAACCTGGAAAACGTTCAGGGTGACGAGCGCGACATCATCATCCTCAGCATCTGTTACGGCCCCGGCCCGGACGGCCGCATGCTCATGAACTTCGGCCCGATCAACCAGCGCGGCGGCGAGAAGCGCCTCAACGTCATCTTCTCGCGCGCGCGGCACCATATGGCCGTGGTGTCGAGCATTCGCCACGACTCCATCACCAACGACAACAACACCGGCGCGGCGGCGCTCAAGCATTTCCTGCGTTACGCCGACCATCTCTCCGCCGGCCGGGTGCGCGCCGCGCACCAGGTGCTGCAGGGGCTCAATGCAATGTCGCGCTCCGCGCTTTCCGGCGACGAAAACCCGGATGCAGTGGTCGGCCAGCTCTCCGCGGCACTGCGCGCACGCGGCCATGTCGTCGACCAACAGGTTGGACAGTCGCGGTTCCGTTGCGATCTCGCGGTGCGCGAGGCCTCGCAGGAGCGTTACTCGCTCGGCATTCTCATCGACACCGCCAATCACTACCTGGGCCGCGACGTGTTCGAACGCTACGTGTCGCGGCCGCGCATTCTCCAGACCTTTGGCTGGAACGTGGAACGCGTGTTGTCCTGCGACTGGTTACACGACCCCGAAGGCGTACTGCGACGCCTGGAGCGTGCGCTCAAGCGTGCGCCGGGCGAGAAGGACGAGGCGGTGGCCGAGGCCGACGAGGCGGTCGCCGCCGCTGTCGCGGAGGCGGCCGCATCGGACGAAAGCGAAACCCTGGCCCAGGCGCCGGCCGAGCCGCAGTCCGCGCCGCGGCCGACGCGCGACGCGGTGCCAGCACAGGCTCCCGCGGACAACATGCGCAGGTTCGAATTCACCGAGGGCGATTCGCGCAAGTTCTGGCAGATCGGCCGTACCGGCAGCGACGTCACCGTGAGCTGGGGCCGTATCGGCACCAAGGGCCAGCTGCAGATCAAGCAACTCGGCGACGAGGCGCGCGCCGAACGCGAGCTTCAGAAGCTCATCGCCGAGAAGGTCAGGAAGGGCTACATGGAGGTCGGCTCGGGATCCTGAGTTGCGCTGCCCGCGCGGTCTTGTTATCAAGCCGCATCACTTTCTTCGAGTCACCCCTTGAATCAGCCTTCCCCTGAGGATTTCAGCCTGCCCGCGTGGGCGTACACGGATGCCGAGTTCCTCGCCCTGGAACGCGAGCGCGTCTTCCGCCCGTCGTGGCAGGTCATCTGCCACGTATCCGAGATTCCGAAGCCCGGCGACTACCAGTGCTTCGACTTCATCGGCGAGATGTTGTTCGCCTTGCGTGGCAACGACGGCGCGGTGCGCGTCTTCCACAATGTGTGCCGCCATCGCGCGGCGCGCCTGCTCGACGGTCCGCGCGGCAGCTGCAGCCGGCGCATCATCTGCCCTTACCACGCCTGGTCGTACGACTTCGAAGGCCACCTGGCCTCGGTGGGCGATCGCAGCGCGTTCCCGCATCTCGACATCGCGCGCGAGTCACTGGTGCCTGTCGAGATGGAAATCTACGCGGGCTTCGTGTTCGCGCGCATCCAGGGTGGCGGGCCCGGCGTCGCGGAGATGATGGCGCCTTACGCCGCCGAAATCGCCACGCACGAGTTCGAGAAGCTCGAGCCGATGGGACGCGTGACGCTGCGGCCGCGCAAGGTCAACTGGAAAAACGTCGGCGACAACTATTCCGATGCCCTGCACATTCCGGTCGCCCATCCGGGACTCACACGACTGTTCGGCGCGACTTACGGCGTCGAGTCGCAGGAGTGGGTCGATCGCATGTCGGGCGACATCAGCGACAAGCCTTCGCGCAACTGGGCCGAACGCATGTACCAGAAGCATCTGCCGGTAGCCGACTACCTGCCCTCGGACAAGCGCCGCTCCTGGGTGTATTTCAAGCTGTGGCCGAATTTCGCCTTCGACGTGTACCCGGACCAGGTCGCCATCATGCAGTGGCTGCCGATCTCGCCCACGGAAACATTGATCCGCGATATCGGCTACGCGCGCCCGGACGCGCGGCGCGAAATGCGCGTGGCGCGTTATTGCAACTGGCGCATCAACCGCCAGGTGAGCGAGGAAGACCGGGTACTCATCGAACGCGTGCAGAACGGCATGGCTTCGGGCAGTTACCGCTTGGGTCCGCTGGCCGCGGGCGAAGTGGCGCTGCGCAGCTTCGGCAATCGTCTGCGTACACTCATTCCGGAGTGTAGTGAGCCTGCGCCACCCTCGACGGGCTGGTCGCGCCCGCGTGCGCACGGCTAGTTAGTGACAGGACGCCGCAAGCTGGGTCCCGTGCTCGCCACCATCCTGGTGGCCGGCAACATGATCGGCTCGGGTATTTTCCTGCTGCCGGCCACGCTCGCCGGGGTCGGCAGCGTCACGGTCATCGGCTGGGTGGTCGCATCGATCGGTGCGCTGGCGCTGGCGGTGCTGTTCAGCCGGCTGGCGCGGCGCAAACCGCTCGCAGGTGGGCCCGCCACGTATGCCTTCGACGCCTTCGGGCCGTTCGTCGGCATGCAGACGAGCCTGTGGTACTGGGCCTCCTGCCTCATCGGCAATATCGCCATCGCCACCGCGGCATCTCAGTACCTCGCCGCGTTCCTCGGCATTTCGCCGGCCGCCGCGCAGGGGGCGATGATCACCATCGCCCTGTTGTGGCTGGTCACGTTCGTCAACATGGTGAGTCCACGCTTCGTCGGCCAGGTGGACATGCCGCTGCTGGTCGCCGGCATGATCCCGTTGCTGATCGTGGCAACGGTGGGGTGGCTGTATTTCGATCCCGCGCAATTTCGCGCGTCCTGGAACGTGAGCGGCATGTCGGACTTCCAGGCCGTGCCGCATTCCCTCGTGCTGGTGTTCTGGGCCTTCACCGGCCTCGAGAGTGCCTCGGTAGCGTCCGCGGTGTGCGATCGACCCGAACGCAATGTACCGATTGCGACTATCGCGGGCGTGTCGCTCGCCGCGCTGGTGTACATCGTCGCAAGCACGGCCATATTCGGCCTGGCGCCCGCGTCCGAGCTCGCCAACTCCTCGGCGCCCTTCGCACTGGCGGCAGCAAAGATGTTCGGGCCGGTCGCCGGCCCCCTGGTGGCCTGTGCCGGCATGCTGAAGGCGCTGGGCACACTCGCGGGTTTCGTACTCATGACCGCCCAGGTGAGCCGCGCAGCGGCGGACCACGGGCTGCTGCCACAGTTCTTTGCGCGCACACGCGCCGGTGACACACCGATAGCCGGGCTGGTGGCAGCCGGATTGATCGGGACGGCAGCCATCGTGGCGACCATCGCGCCGACGCTGAACCAGCAATTCGGGCTGCTCATCGAAGCGTCGACATTGTTTGCGCTGCTCACGTACCTGGGAGCCTGCGCAGCGACCCTGCGTTACCGCGTTGCCGGCGAGAAAACGCTGGCGCTCATCGGCGGGGTGTTCTGCATGTTCGTCATCGCGTGGTCGAGCATTCCGGTGCTCAAGGCCACTGCCATCTGCATGGCGCTGTTCGTGGTGTGTTATCTGCCGCTGGCGCGCCGCAAGTACGCCCCGGGGCATTCCTGATCAGGACGCGCCCAGGCGCTTTGCATGCCACGCCATGTGATCGGCCATGAACGTCTGGATGAAGAAGTACCCGTGGTCGTAGCCGGTGTGCATGCGTAGTTCGAGCGGCTGCCCGGCGGCCTTGCACGCTTCTTCCAGCAATTCCGGCTTTAACTGATCTCGCAGGAATTTGTCTGACGTCCCCTGGTCGACGAACAGCGTGTCGCGAAAGCGCCGGCCGTCCGCCAGCAGGGCGCAGGTGTCGTACTGGTTCCAGCTCGAGCGATCGGCTCCCAGGTAGCCGCTGAACGCCTTGTTGCCCCAGGGCACCTGCGTCGGTGCGACGATGGGTGCAAATGCGGATACCGATTTGTATTTGTCCGCATTCTTGAGCGCGATGCTCAGCGCGCCATGCCCGCCCATCGAATGCCCGAAGATGCCGCTGCGTTTCAGATCCGCACGGAAGTTGGCCGCGATGACACTGGGCAATTCTTCGACCACGTAGCTGTACATGCGGTAGTGGCGCGACCACGGTGCCTGCGTGGCGTCGAGATAGAAACCGGCCGCGATGCCGAAGTCCCAGCTCGCGCGGTCTCCAGGCAATTCGACGCGTGGACTGGTGTCGGGCGCCACCAGCATCAGGCCGAGGCGCGCTGCGTGTTGCAGCGCGCCTGCCTTGGTGACAAACGTTTCCTCGGTGCAGGTCAGGCCGGCCAGGTAGTACAGCACCGGCACCGGCCCGCTCGACACCTGCGGTGGCGTGAACACCGCGAAGCGCATCTCGCAATCGGTGGTCGCGGCGCGATGCTTGAAGTAAGCGAGGTCGCCGCCGTGACAGAAATGCCGCGAGATGACTTCGATCACGTCTTCAGTGTGCCTTTCGCTTTCGCGACATGCGTAGCGATCGCGTCCATGAGCACCGGTGACAGCGCGTCATAGGGCGGCAGTCGCAGTTTCTTGAGGCGATCGCGCACTTTCTTCATGTCCTTGGGCCGCGCGGCGCCGGCTTCGATGATGGAGGACACGAACGCCGCAAACTCCGGCTTGTTCCAACCCTTGTCGTTCGACAGTTCCACGTGCACGAAGTCCAGGCCGTAGAACGGATGGCTCATGTTCTCGATGCGGCCGTACATGTGCACGCCGCAGCCGCTGCAGGCATGGCGCTGGATGGTGGCAGCGGCGTCGACGACGTTGAGCTTTTGTTCGTTCGCCGTGACGCTCAGCTTGTCCTTGGGAACCACGGCCACCACGGAGAACAGCGCACCGGCGGGCTTCCAGCACTTGGTGCAGCCGCAGGCATGGTTGTGCGCGACGTTGCCCTTGATGCTGACGGTCACCGGCTCGCTGGAACAGCGACAGGTGAGCGTGCCGCCCTTGAACTTCTTGTTACCCGCCTTGACACCCTTGTCAATCGACGGATGCAGCTTGATCGCCATGGGATTCCCCTCTTGTTAGTTAGAAAGTGACGACTGAACGAATGGATTCACCCTTGTGCATGAGATCGAAAGCATCATTGATCTTGTCGAGCGGCATGACGTGCGTGATGAGATCGTCGATGTTGATCTTCTTGTCCATGTACCAGTCGACGATCTTCGGTACGTCGGTACGGCCACGCGCGCCACCGAAAGCCGTGCCCTTCCAGACGCGGCCTGTCACCAGCTGGAACGGACGCGTCTTGATTTCCTGGCCGGAGCCGGCGACGCCGATGATCACCGACACGCCCCAGCCGCGATGGCAGCACTCGAGCGCCTGTCGCATGAGCTCCACGCTGCCGACACACTCGAAGCTGTAGTCCGCGCCACCGTCAGTGAGCGAGACGAGATAGGGCACGAGGTCGCCCTGCACTTCCTTCGGGTTCACGAAATGCGTCATGCCGAACTTCTCGCCCAGCGCCTTGCGCTTGGGGTTGACGTCGACGCCGATGATCTTGTTGGCGCCCGCCATACGCGCGCCCTGGATCACATTCAGGCCGATACCGCCGAGCCCGAAGATGACGACGTTGGCGCCGGGCTCGACCTTCGCCGTGTTGATGACCGCGCCGATGCCGGTGGTGACGCCGCAGCCGATGTAGCAGATCTTCTCGAAGGGTGCGTCCTCGCGCACCTTGGCGAGCGCGATTTCCGGCAGCACCGTGTAGTTGGAGAAAGTGCTGCATCCCATGTAGTGATGCACCTTCTCGTTGCCGATGCTGAAGCGGCTGGTGCCGTCGGGCATCACGCCCTGGCCCTGCGTGGCGCGAATCGCCGTGCACAGGTTGGTCTTGCGCGAGGTGCACGATTTGCACTGGCGGCATTCCGGCGTGTACAGCGGGATGACGTGATCGCCTTTCTTGAGCGTGGTCACGCCCGGGCCCACGTCGACGACGACGCCCGCGCCTTCGTGCCCGAAGATCACCGGGAACAATCCTTCCGGATCGCCGCCCGAGCGCGTGAATTCGTCGGTATGACAGATACCGGTCGCCTTGATTTCGACCAGCACTTCGCCGGCCTTGGGACCCGCGAGATCGACAGTGGTGACTTCGAGAGGTTGACCGGCCTTCCAGGCCACAGCAGCGCGCGTCTTCATGTTCGTTCGCCCCTTCGTCGTGAGCGGGCGATAGTAATCGGGACAGGATTTATTTATCGACGATCGGACGGGCGCAGGAGGGTCGGCCAGGAACGGCCCCGTTAAATAAACCTGTCCCCAATCAAAGGATTGAAGCGCCTTCGTCGGCCGGGGTCGCCCCTTCGCGCAGCCGGGTGAATAGCTCCCGCCCTACGCCGTAAGCCGTATCCATGACCTCGGGTTTGACAGGCTCGCGCTTCGCCAGCACCGCCGCCTCTACCTGCACTTCGAGCACGCCCGCCCGTGCGTCGAGCCTGATGACATCACCATCGCGCAGCCGCGAGATGGGCCCGTCGGCCGCCGCCTCGGGCGTGAGATGAATCGCCGCCGGCACCTTGCCCGACGCTCCCGACATGCGCCCGTCGGTGACGATGGCCACGTGCCGGCCCCTGGCTAACAACCCTGACAGCGCCGGGATCAACTTGTGCAGCTCGGGCATGCCGTTGGCGCGCGGCCCCTGGCCGCGGATCACCGCGATGAAATCGCCTTCGATGCCGGCCTTGAGTGCCGCTGCCATGGCTTCCTGGCTCTCGAACACCCGCGCCGGCGCGGTGATCTCCCAGTACTTCGGATCCACGGCCGAGGTCTTGATCACCGAGCGGCCGAGATTGCCGCGCAGCAGCTTCAGGCCACCGTCGGCCGAGAACGGATTCGACGCCGAACGCAGGATCTTTTCGTCGTGCGACTTTTCCGCGGCGTCGCGCCAGACCAGCTTGTTGTCCACGAGGAAAGGATCCTTGGCGAACGCCGAGAGTCCCGGCCCCCACACGGTCATCACATCCTCATGCGCCAACCCGGCACCTATCAACTCGCGCACCACGAAGGACATGCCGCCGGCGGCATGGAACTGGTTCACGTCGGCCTCGCCGTTGGGATACACGCGTGCCAGCAGCGGCGTGACGCGCGAAATGTCGGCCATGTCATCCCAGGTGATGGTGAGTCCGCAGGCCCGCGCCATGGCCACCAGGTGAATCACGTGATTGGTCGAACCGCCGGTGGCCATGAGCCCCACGATGGCGTTCACGAACGAGCGCTCGTCGACCACCTCGACGAACGGCAGGTATTCAGCCCCGAGAGCCGTGGTGGCGGCCGACACGCTGCGTGGCTGCGACGGTGAGCGCATGGCGCAGCGGCGTATTCGGGTTGACGAACGCTGCTCCCGGCACGTGCAGTCCCATCATCTCCATCAGCATCTGGTTGGAATTCGCGGTGCCGTAAAACGTGCAGGTTCCGGCGTCGTGGTACGAACCCATTTCCGCGGCCAGCAGCTCGTCGCGGGTCGCCAGCCCTTCGGCGTAGCGTTGGCGCACCTCGGCCTTGGCCTTGTTGGCGATGCCGGAGGGCATGGGACCGCCGGGCACGAAGATGATGGGCATCTGCCCGAAAGAGGCGGCACCGATGAACAGCCCGGGAACGATCTTGTCGCAGATGCCTAACAACAATGCACCGTCGAAGGCTTCGTGCGACAGCGCAACTGCCGTTGCCAGTGCAATCACATCGCGACTGAAGAGTGACAACTCCATGCCGGCGCGGCCCTGAGTGACGCCGTCGCACATGGCGGGCACGCCACCGGCCACCTGCGCGGTGGCGCCGGCCCCGCGCGCGGCGGCGCGGATCACTTCGGGATAGGGCTCAAAGGGGCGGTGCGCCGACAGCATGTCGTTGTAAGACGTGACGATGCCGATGTTCGGGATGACCGACTGCTGCAGCTGCGGCTTGTCCACGCCCGACGCGGCCATGACATGCGCGAGATTGGCGCAGGCCAGCTTGCCGCGCGCCGGCTCGATGAGTTTGCGCTTGCGCGTGCGCTCCAGGTATTCGCCGCGCGCCGCGGCGGATCGCCCGCCAATGCGTTCGGTGACCTCGGCAATGACGTCGTGGATCTTCGGGGCAGCCATGCTCACTCGTACCAGCTATGGCCGTGGCGCTCGGTGAGCGCAATCGCGGCCGTGGGCCCCCAGGTGCCTGCAGGATACGGCTTGACCAGCTGGCGCGTCGAGCGCCAGCTCGTCTGGATGCCGTCGATCCAGTGCCACGCCGCCTCGACCTCGTCGCGCCGCACGAACAGCGTGGTGTTTCCCTTCAGCACGTCCAACAGCAGGCGCTCATACGCGATGCGCGTTCGCCCGCCGCTCTCGTCCTTGGGCAGGGAGAGTTCGAGTGGCATTTCGCGCAGGCGCACGCCCTCCAGGCCCGGCTGTTTGCTGAGGATCTCGAGCGTCACACTCTCCTGCGGCTGCAGGTGGATGACCAGCCGGTTGGCCTGCAGGTTGGGTTCGTCCGCGGCAAAGATGTTGTGCGGCACCGACTTGAACTGGATGGCGATATCGGTGCGGCGCGATTGCATGCGCTTGCCGGTGCGCAGGTAGAACGGCACACCCGCCCAGCGCCAGTTGTCGATCTCCGCGCGCAGCGCGACGAAGGTCTCCGTCTCGCTGCCGCCCTTCGCGCCCTTCTCCTCGTTGTATCCGGGCGCGGCCGGCCGCCGCTGCTGCCCGCCGAGTACTGTCCGCGCACGGTATTGGCACCGACGGTGGCCGCGGTGAACGGGCGCAGGCTGCGCAACACCTTGGTCTTTTCGTTGCGCACTTCGTTCGGCTCGAACAGGTGCGGCGGCTCCATCGCGACCAGCGCGACGAGCTGCAGCATGTGGTTCTGCACCATGTCGCGCAGCGCGCCGGATTCGTCGTAGTAACCCGTGCGGCCCTCGAGGCCGACGGTTTCAGCTACCGTAATTTGTACGTTATCGATCGACGAAGCGTTCCACAGAGGCTCGAACAGCGAATTCGCAAAGCGCAGCGCGAGCAGGTTCTGCACCGCCTCTTTTCCGAGGTAGTGGTCGATGCGAAAGATGCGGTCTTCGTGGAATACCTGGCCCACGGCCTCGTTGATCTCGACGCTCGAGGCGTAGTCGAGGCCGATCGGCTTTTCGAGCACGACGCGGCAGTGTTCGCAGGCCAGGCCCGCGGCAGCCAGGCTCAGGCAGGTCGGCCCGTAAAACTTGGGCGACGTCGCCATGAAATAGAGAATGCGGTTGTTGCCCGCGAGCGCCTTTTGCAGCGCCTCGGTGCCCTTGGCGCTTCCGTCACCGGCCTCGAAGGGCACGTACGTGATGCGCGTCAGCAAATCCGCGACCGCGTCTTCCTTGAGAAATTCGGCGGGCACGTGCTTGCGCAACGCGCCGTCGACGAACTTGCGGAATTCGGCGTCGGTATTCGGATGGCGCGCGGAGGCGACGAACGTGAGTGTGGGCGGGACGAGCTTCTCGCGGCACAGGTGGTACAGCGAGGGCCACACCATGCGCTGCGAGAGATCGCCGGTGGCGCCGAACAGCACGAACTTCTGGATCGGCTGTTTCATCGGCTCGCCATCAGCAGGCGCGCGGCGCCGAGCAACTCGACATGCGGATGAGAAATGGTTTCGAGCGGCACGCTGCGCATCGCGGGCGTGAAGCGGCCCTTGTATTCGAAGCCGGAACGCACGCGACGATCGAGCAGCTCGCGATCGAAGTGCTGCAGCATGGCGCCGGAAATCAGCACTCCCGACCAGGCGCCCAGCGTGAGGGCGAGATCACCGGCGAACGACCCCAACAACTCGCAGAACAGCCCGACCGCCTCGACACAGGCACCGTCGCTGCCATTGGCGGCGCGCGTGGTGATTTCCGCGGCGGACAGCTCCGGCACGTGCTGGCCATCGGCCTCGCAGAGCGCCTGGTAGACATTGGCGAGACCGGCACCGGACAGCACCCGTTCCGCGGATACGCGGCCGTACTTGCGACGCAGCCAGCGCAGCAACTCGATGGAGCGTTCATTGGTGGGCGCGAAACTCGCATGGCCACCTTCGGTGGCCAGCACCGTGAATGTCCCGCCGGTTGCGACCACGCCACCCACGCCAAGACCGGTACCCACGCCAAGGATGGCGCAGACGCCGTGTGACAGGGGCAGTTGCAGACGCTGGGTGCCAATGGGAATCAGGTCGGCAGCCCGCAGGGCGCCGACAGCATGTCCCACGGCTTCGAAGTCGTTGATGACGTGCAGGTGATCGAAACGCTGCGATTCGCTGAGCGCCCGGGCGGAGAACGACCAGCCGCTGTTGGTGAGCTGGACGCGATCCTGTTCGACCCGTCCGGCGACCGCCACCGCGGCACGATTCAGGGACGCGGGTACGCCGGGTGTGGCGTTGCGATAGTGATGCGCCGCGTGGGCCAGGGATTCATGCGCCCGCACCGAGTAGCGGCGTACACAGTGAACGTTCACGGGGGAGGATGCCGTCCCGCCAACCGCGATGCCGAAAGCGTATGTGAGTCCCGCCGACATCCGCGACCAATCCGAGCACTGCAGACCGGTCGAAATTCTCGCCGTCGTGCCCATCGGCGCCGTAAGGCGCTGTATTTCCTGTCACCGTCTCGCTCCGAAACCCCGAAGGCTGCCCGCTTTCGGACAGCGCTGTCAACCAGAAGTGCGACGGATTCTACCGGGTAATTAACCTAAACGTGGCAGGCGACTTGCAAAGCATGGTCCCGTTTGACAACGCTGTCTGACAACAAGACAATCCGTTCTCGCTATGGGCCGTATAACCATTCACGATGTCTCGAAGGCCGCGGGCGTATCGATCAAGACCGTCTCGCGCGTGCTCAACAGCGAACCCAACGTACGCAGCGAAACTCGTGCGCGCGTTCTGAAGCTCGTCGAAGAGCTCAACTATCACCCGAGTCTTTCGGCGCGCAGCCTCGCAGGGCGCAGCTCGAATCTCATCGGGCTCATCTATCAGAACCCGAGCGCCAACTACGTCGTGGACCTGCAGAAAGGCGCGCTGGAGCGCTGCCATACGCGCGGTTATCGCCTGCTGGTGCACCCCTGCGAAGGCAACGACCTGTCGAGCGTGCGCGATCTCGCAGGCCTGGTGCTCGAGTCACATCTCGATGGCGTGGTGCTCGCCCCGCCGCTGTCCGATTCCACCGAAGTGCTGGCCGAGTTGTCCAAGCACCGCATCCGCTTCGTGCGCATCGCGCCGACGGTGGACCTCGACAACTATTCCTGCGTGTTCATGAATGACGTGGCGGCCGCGCGCGAGATGACCGAATACCTCATCGCGCTGGGCCATGAACGCATTGGCTTCATCAATGGCCCGGCAGGACATCCGGTGACCGAGCAGCGCTATCTCGGGTACACGCTGGCACTGCGTTCACACGGGCTCGATGTCGACCCGCAGCTGGTCGATCGCGGCGAGTTCACCTTCGACTCCGGCCTCGCGGCCGCGCGCCGGCTGCTGTCGCGCGCCACGCGTCCCACGGCCGTATTTGCCAGCAACGACGACATGGCGGCCGGCACCATCATGGCGGCGCATGAAATGGGGCTGTCGATTCCCCACCGGCTGTCGGTTGCGGGTTTCGACGACAGCTACGTGGCGCAGGTGATCTGGCCGCGGCTCACCACCGTGCACCAGCCCACCTACGAAATGGCACACCAGGCGGCGGACATGTTGTTCCGCTCGCTCGGCGAAGAATCTCCGCCGAAGAGCGTTGAAATTCCCTACCGCATGGTGTGCCGCGAGTCGACCGGACCGCGTCCCAGCTAGCAGCTAGTTGGTCCAGGACTGTCCGTAGCGGTAGGTGAAACGCACGCCGAAATGGCTGGCGTCCACGTCTTCGTACAGGTCGCTCTCGTAGGTCATGTCGGTGTAGTGCAGCGTGATCCAGCGCCAGCCGATCTCGAGGTTGTATCCCGTGGCATCGTCGAAATCGATGTCTTCGAAGAATCCGTCACCGTCGACCGTCGGGTTCAGGTTCTGGACAAGTCCACCGCCGAGAGTGAGAGCCGTTCGGCCAGCGATGCGACACACCCAGCTGCAGCATCGTGCGTTCCACGCCGATGTCGGCATTCGATGCCGCGGTGGTCGAAAACTTGTAGCCCACGCTGGCGTCGATTTCGAAGGTTGAGCTGGCGATCGGGCGGAAGTAGGCCCCCACGGAAACCGCCATGCCCTGCCCCGCCTTGACGTTCTGGCTGTCGTCGTCTTCGAAGAAGACAGTCGCGACATCGTCGCCGCCGTAGTCGAGATCCAGCTGGCCGAGAAAGCCGACGCGCGGACCGAAATCCAGCCGGCGGCGTGTCCTGCGCTTCGGGCGGTGGCCGCCAGCGACGCAAGCACGAGCAGCCCCGCTGCCGTGAGCCTTTTCATGATCGTCTCCCTGTTGATTGAAGCGCCCCTCACCGGGCACCCCATCAATCTATTATTCTGTCAGTCGCGTCAACGGCCGGGTCCTGCAGGCTTGAATTGCGTCACACAGCGTAGTTAGAGAATCCGCGCCACGGTCATTGCGGGGGGTGCCACTTGCGGAAGCGGAAGGTGAAGCGGATACCGCAGTTATTGGCGTCCTCGGTGCCGTACCCACTGGCGTGGTATTCCATGTACGTGCACTGCAGGCCCACCCAGTTCCAGCCGCCCTCGATGGTCGCTCCCAGCGCATTATCGAAATGGATGTCCGCCGCATCCTCCAGGTCATCGAGGTAGTCGATACTGGTGTGTGCGATGAGGCCGCCGGACACATACCACTTGCTGTTGTTGCGATAATTCGCGAGAAACTGGAACTGCCAGCGCCCGAGCGTGGACTGCGGGCCGACGGTCACCGGCGCGAACCAGGCCGCCTTGTATCCGGCGATGAATTGCAGCTCGAGCGGCGAATTTTCGCGCAGCCGGTAAAAGCCTCCGACCGAAAGCGCAACACCTTCGCCGAGTTGCATGTGCGTGAAGATCTGCTCGCCGTCGTACAGGTCGCGGCCGCCCTGCGACGCCTCCACCTGCACCAGCCCGCCCCAGCGGCGCATCGGTTTGTCGGGCGCGGCATCCTGCGCCACTGCAGGCACTGCGAATGCGGCAAAACAACATTGTCGCGGCGAACCGGCGAATCATCTCGAACCTCCTGACATCTCTTCTGCCATCGCCGGGCGGAAGCTGACATCCACAACATCAGCCCATGCGCGCGAGTGCGCTGATTTCCGCGACTGCGGCCACCAGGTGATAGAAACTGCTGGCCGGGGCCGGCTCGTCCACCACCTGCCCTGCGGCGTCGATCCGGTCGCGCCACAGCCCCGGAACCGGGCAGTCGAGGTAGCGCATGAGGCCGTCCGCGGCGGCCGCAGCCATCGACACGTATTTCGCTTCACCGGTCAGGCGCGCGGCAATCGCAGCCGCCTTGAGCCGCTCGGTTTGCGGCCACAGACGCGCGCCCGCGTCGTGCGGTGAGAAATCGTCCAGCAGACTGTTCATCGCCAGGCCGTTGCGTACACCGTGCCGTTCGCCGACCTCGATGAGCTTGAGCGCCGCGGCCCGCGCGCGTCGCGCGTCCCTGCTTCGCGCCGCCCCACCGCAGCAGCAGCCAGGCCCATTCGAACTGGTGCCCGGGCTCGACGATGCGGCCTTCGATGCCCGGCGCCGGGATTCCAGTCGGCATCGAAAAATTCGCGCAGCGCGCCGCTCGCCGGATCGATGAATCTGGTGAGCGCCAGTTCGGCGATTTCATCGGCCAGCCGCTTCCACAGCGAGCTCTCCGAGCACACCTCGCAACCCGCGAGCGCGGCCTCGAAGAAATGCATGTGCGGGTTCGACTGCAGTGGCAGCGTCGGCGGCACGCCGGATTCGAAGCCCGGGCCGCTGCGCTTCATGTGCTTCATCACCACGCCGTGCAACTCGAGCGCCTGCCGCTCGCGCTCGGCGCGCGCTTCCCCCACTGCCGACACGTTGAATGCCAGCAGCCCGAAAGCCTGGTCGTACATCAGCGCGCGATCGTCGCGCGGCGAACCGTCCGCGTTCACCAGCGTGCGGTACAGGCCATCGGGCCGGCGATAGCGCGCCACCCAGTAGTCGAGGCCGTGCTTGACCAGCGCGGTGGTGCCGCCGCGCCAGCCGAGTGAGGGTGCAACCGCGAAGCAATAGGCCTGGCGCGGATTCACGCGCGAGCGGCGCGGCTCGGCCAACGGCTCGCCATTCTGCGCGAGCCGCTCGTGAAAGCCGCCGGCCGGATCGACGCCGCGCGTCGACCAGAGCGGGTACGCCGCATCACACAGCCAGCTGCAGAGCTGGTCGTGTTGTTTCGCGATGCGCGCCCCTTCTTTTTCCGTGAAAGGGTCCATGACTATTCAATCCTCAGTGACCCGCGGTCGCCGTCGCGGTGCCGTGAGCGTAGAGGCGCGCGCGCACCGACGCCACCGCAAAAACCGCGATTGCGAGGTACGCGACGGCTGGCAGGAAATACGCCGTGTGCAATCCGGACGCGTCAGCAATCAGCCCGTAGATGATACGGCAGGATGGCGCCGCCGACGATGGCGAGGCACAGCAGGCCCGACGTGGCCGCCGGCGCGGCACTCGAACGCTCCAGCGTCAGCGTGAAAATGACCGGGAACATGATCGAGTTGAACAGCCCGATCGACAGGGCCAGGTATGCGGCGGTCGAGCCGTGGAGCTGCGTGACCGCGAGACACAGGGTGGCAGCGCCGACTGCAAACACCGCGAGCAGCCAGGGTGCGCGCTGCTTGACGAGGAACAGCAGGCCGCTGCCAATGATGCGGCCGACCATCGCGCCGCCCCAGTAGATAGCTCACCATCTTGCCGGCTTGCTCGAGCGGGATGTTCAGCATGTCCGGCTCGGCGAGGAAGTTCGTCATGGCGCTGCCGATCGAAACCTCGGCGCCGACGTACAGGAAGATCGCCAACCCACCGAACAGCGCCCAGCGCGACTTGAGCGCGCCGGTCACCGAAGGACGCTGACCGGCGTCGACCGGCTTGGTCACGTCGAGCAGGCGGCGGAACACAAAGATGAACAGCGCGAGCAGCACCAGCGCGCCGGCGATAAGCAGGAACACGAGGTCGATCTTGCGGAACGACTCGGCTCGCAGCTCCGGCGTGACCTCCGCCCCATGTGTCACGGCGAAGATGCCGCCGGCGAGAATGACGCCCGATACCAGCCGGGGCGCGAGCCAGGTGCCGAACGAGTTGAAGGCCTGCGAGAAAGTCAGGCGAAAGTGCGAACGCTCCGGCGGTCCGAGCGCGGCGGCCAGCGGATTGGCGACCACCTGAAGAATGGTGATGCCGCTCGCCACGACGAACAGCGCCACGAGCACCAGCGAATAAGTCTCGAAGTAGGTCGCGGCGGGCACGACGAGGCAGCCGACCACCATGACCCCCAGCGCGAACATGATGGATTTGCTGTTGCCGAGCCGGGCGATCAGCGCCGCCGCGGGCAACGACACGACGAAGTACGCCGTGAAGAACGCAAACTGCGTGAGCATGGCCTGCGCATAGTTGAGCGCGAACAGCGCCTTCAGCGCCGCGATCAGCGGATCGATCGACACGGTGATGAAGCCCCACATGAAGAACAACGTGGTGACCGTGGCGAAACCGGAGCGCATGCCCTTGTAATTGTTGTCAGCGTTCATCGGACCTCTCAGGAAGTTTCTCGAGCGGAAGGGAAAGTGTTCAACGCGCCGCCATCTTCATGAGCGCGGTACGCGACGGCAACAGGCGGTGGCTGAACGGCAGGATGGCGGCGCCGACCGCGGGTGCGTCGTCGGACAAGGCGGCGCGCGCCACGGGCGCGATCGCCGGCACGCTGCCGACATGGGCTTCGAGCCGCTGGTTCAGGCGGGTCGCGAGTTGATCGACGATCCCGGCGGGCAACCGCCCGCCGATCAGCACGGCCTCGGGATTCACCAGGCAATTGATGGCGAGCATGGTGTCGATGAGCGTATCGACCGAGGCTTCGACCCAGGCATCGATGATGGCCTGGCCGCTTTCGCCGAGGTCGGTGAGCTCGTGCGGCGCCGACACACGAATGCCTTGCGCCGCCAGGCGGCCGTACAGCGCCGACAGCGACACGATGTTCTGGATCTGGCGCTCGTGACCGGTGGCATCGCGTCCGCGCAGCATGCCGAGCTCACCCGAGCGGCCGCTGGCGCCGCGGAAATGGTTGCCATCGATGACCATGCTGCCGCCGAGCGCGGCCGTGATCAGGATGTAGAAAAAGGTCTGGTGCTTCTTGCCGAGGCCGAACTGCATTTCGCCCATGGTCGCGGCGGCGGCGTCGTTCTCGACGAACACCGGCACGTGCAGGATCCCGGTCAGCAGCAAGGCGACATCGGTCGAGGCCCATACACCGTAATCGGCCGGCTGGTGCGGCAGCGTCGCAGCCCTGGGCATGTCGTCGGGCAGGGCCACGCCGATGCCCACCAGCCGGTCGCGTCCGATGCCCACTTTCGCGAGTAGTTTGTCGACACCCTTGCGAAAGAACTGCTCGACGTCCTTCGGCATGGCGAAAGCCACCTCGCTCGAAGCGCGCGCGCGCACGCGGCCTTCGAAATCCAGCACCAGCATGGTGATGTGGTCGCGATCGACGTTGAGGCCGATGGAAAACCACGCATCCGGGTTGATGACCAGCTTGGTGGCCGGCTGGCCGCGCCCGCCGCGGCGGCGGCCGGCTTCCTGGATGAGTTTGTCGGTCAGCAGCCGCTTGGTGATGTTGGCGATGGCCGGCGCGGTGAGCCCGGTGATCTTTACCAGCTCCGCGCGAGTGATGGGACTGTTGACGCGAATGGCGTGCAGCGTGACGCGTTGATTGTGATCGCCGGCGCGCTCGAGGTTGGTGCCCGAGAGCCGCATGCCCCGTTCACTGGACGAGTTGCCGGCTTTTTCGGTCATCGCGTGGCGGCGGTCGCGACTGGCGTCTGCTGCCTGGCCGCCTGGTTCGCTGCATCCAGCGCCAGCGCCAGGGCTCCCAGCGGACCGGCCATCGTGCCGAGGCCCGGTGGCACGATGAACTGCGCGAGGCCCTGCTCGAGCTGCGGAGCCTCCACGTAGTGGTTGAGGCTGCGCTTCAGTTCCTGCTGGATCCGCTCGAACAGATGCGTCTGCGCGCTCATCACGCCGCCACCGAGGAAAATCCGCTGCGGCGCCGTGGTGAGCACCATGGTGTGCATGAGTTGCGCCAGGCCGTGCGCGACGAATTCCCACGCCGGGTGATCCGGCGGAAGGTTCGAGGCCGGAACTCCGGCGCGCGCTTCGATGGCCGGACCCGAAGCCAGTCCTTCGATGCAGTCGCCGTGAAAGGAGCAGACACCGGCAAACGTATCGCCCGTTCGCCGCGCCACGCGAATGTGTCCGAGCTCGGTGTGGTTCATGCCGAAGATCGGCCGGCCCCGCACGATGGTGCCGACACCAATGCCGGTGCCGACGGTCACGTACGCGTAGTCGTCCAGGCCCACCGCCGCGCCCCAGCGTCCCTCGGCCAGGGCCGCGCCATTGACGTCGGTGTCGAAGCCCACCGGGATACCAAGGCGGCGTCCGAGCCGCAGCGCGACGTCGGTGTCGCGCCAGCCCGGCTTGGTCGTCGAAGTGATGAATCCATAGGTGGGCGAGTCAGCGCGCAGGTCGACCGGACCAAACGAAGCAATTCCGAGGGCGCGCGCTGGCCCATGCTGCTGGCGCCAGCGGTCGAGCACGGACTCGATCTGCCGCAGCGTCTCTTCGCGCTCGCCGGTGGGCAGGCGCTCGACCGCACGCACGTCGTCAGGGCCGCTGCCGAGGATGCACACGCACTTGGTGCCACCCAGCTCGACACCCGCGAGTAGTTTGGAATTCGGCATTGCGCTTCAGCCCGCCGTCGCAGCGGCCGCGGCCGCCTTGCGTGCACCCGCCAGCTTGGCATTCGCCGCGGCGAAGAAGCTGTCGTGCGTGGGCGCGGCCGCGACATCGGCCGCGACCTTCTGGCTGATGGCCAGCATCAGGCGCTTCACCTGTTCGAAATCCACCGTGTCGACCAGCGGATCGTAGTCGCGCGGGATGACGCCGCAGCCCTCGAGGATCCAGAACCAGTCGAGATCGGTGAAGTACTCGGGCCGCTGCTGCACGATGCGCCCCGTTGCGCTATACAGCGCGAGCCGCTCCGCGACCGAGTCCGGCAGCGCGGTCGGGCGCTGCTGCCAGAACGGTGATGTGTCACGTCGGGATGTGCAGTAGTGCAGGATGATGAAGTCACGAATGCGCTCGAAATCCTCGCCGATGGACTCGTTGTAGCTGGCGATGAGCGCAGGGTCGAACTGCTTGTCGGGAAAATGATCGAGCAGGTTGAGCAGCGCGTTGCCGATCAGGTGCATGTCCGCGATGGCGAGCGGTTCGAGCATTCCCGCGGCATGTCCCAGCGCCACCACGTTCTTGACCCAGAATTTGCGCCGGCGCCCGCTGGTGAACTGCATCACGCGTGGCTCGCTCAGCGGCGCACCCGCCGACTGCACGAGTTCCTGTCGCGCGGCCTCATCATCCTGGAATTCGCTCGCGTAGACCTGGCCGACGGCCGCGCCATGTTGCAGAGGCATGCGCCATTGCCAGCCGGCCGCGCGCGCGGTGACGCGCACGTAGGGTGAGCGGGCGTCATCGAGCGCCACCGGGGCGGTGATGATGCGGTTGCAGGGCAGCCAGCGCTTCCAGTCATCGAACGGCGTCGCCATGAACTCGCCGATGAGCTGGGCGCGCGAACCGGTGCAATCGAGGAACAGGTCGGCGCGCAGGCTGCTGCCGTCCTCGAACCTGAGCTCATCGAGGAATCCATCCTCGCGGCTCGAGACACTAACAACCTTGCGCTCCAGCCGGATCACGCCGGCGCGTTCGGCAATGCCGCGCAGGTGGCGCGCCGCCAGGGCGCGGTCCATGTGCAGCGCATAACGCATGTGTTGCGCGACGCCGAGCGTATTGGTCGGAAAGATGAAGCGGTTGGCCGCGGCCATGGAGGTTTCGAGACTGAAGAGCTCCATCCGGGGCTTGAGCCCCTGCGCGCGCGCCTTGTGCCAGAAGTGGTAGAACGGCCGCCGCTCGATCAGCGCACCGAAGGCGCCGAACGGATGCCAGAAGGATTGGCCGGGTTCGGCCCAGTCGACGAAGCGGGTGCCGAGACAATATGTCGATTGGGTCTTGTCGATGAAGTCGTTCTGGTCGGCCCCGATGAAGCGCAGCAGCTCGAGCATCGAGGGCTGGGAGGCTTCGCCGAAACCTGCGACCGCAGGCTCGGCCGAGTCGATCACGTGGATCGAACAATGCCCGCCCAGCTTGCGGGCCAGCATCGCCGCGGCAGTCCAGCCGGCGATACCGCCGCCCACGACGGCGATGCGCCTGATTCTTCGATCCGGTTCCAACTTGATTACCCCCTGGCAGATGCGGCGGCGAGTCTGTCTGTATGGCTGGAAACCTGTCAACGAAACGCCACGAAGTCTCGAATTTCTGCCTGAGACAGCATAGGCTGTCGCGGCTCAAAAACAGGAGTCTTCGATGTCCCCTTCCCTGTCCATTGTCCGAATGAAACAAGGCGCGCTGCTGGCACTGTTGCCCTTCCTGCTCCTCGGGTGCAAGGAAGCGGCCAAGGAGGCTCCCGCCACTGCGGTTGCGGCCGAGGATCCCGCCGCGGTTCACCCCGAAATCTGGCCTTCCGTGACGTGGCCTTTCACGAAGGATCCGGCGCTCGAAGAGAAGGTCGCCGCATTACTCAAGAAAATGACGGTCGAGGAAAAGGTCGGACAGGTCGTGCAGGGAGACATCTGCTGCATCAAGCCCGAGGACATGAAGAAGTACCACCTCGGCTCCATCCTGGCTGGCGGCGGCTCGGCACCGGGCAACAACGAACGGGCGCCCGCGAAGGAGTGGCTGGCGCTGGCGGATGAGTTCTACAGCGCGTCCATCGACACCAGCAATGGCGGCGTCGGAATCCCGATGATCTGGGGCATCGATGCCATGCACGGCCACAGCAACATCGTCGGCGCCGTGCTGTTCCCGCACAACGTGGGCCTGGGTGCCACCAACAACCCGAAGTTGTTAGCCGACATCGCGCGCGTAACCGCCGAACAGGTGCGCACTACCGGCATCGACTGGACTTTCGCGCCCACCGTGACCGTGCCGCAGGACGATCGCTGGGGCCGCGCGTACGAGGGCTACTCGGAAGATCCGAAGCTGGTGGCCTCCTATGCCGGTGTGTTCGTCAAGGGCCTGCAGGGTGACCCGGCCTCGCCGGACTTCCTGCGCGGCAAGTACGTGATCTCCTCCACCAAACACTTCCTGGCCGACGGCGGCACCTTCGAAGGCCGCGACCAGGGTGATGCCAAGATCCCCGAGACCGAACTGCGCGACATCCACAACGCCGGCTACGTCCCCGCCATCGAAAACGGCGTGCAGACCATCATGATCTCGTTCTCGAGCTGGAACGGCGAGAAGCTCAGCGGCCACAAGGGACTGATGACCGACGTGCTCAAGAAGCGCATGAACTTCGACGGCTTCACGGTCGGCGACTGGAACGGCCACGGCCAGGTGAAGGGCTGCACCAACGACAACTGCCCGCAGGCCCTCAACGCCGGCCTCGACATGTACATGGCGCCGGATTCCTGGCGCGGCCTGTACGAGAACCTGGTCAAGCAGGTGAAGGACGGCACGGTTTCCATGGAGCGCCTGGACGATGCCGTCACCCGCATCCTGCGCGTGAAATTCCGCGCCGGCGTGTTCGATGGCGTGGCGCCGTCCAAGCGCACGCTGGGCGGCAACTTCAAGATGCTGGCGTCGCCGGAACAGCGCGCGCTGGCTCGCGACGCGGTACGCCAGTCGCTGGTGATGCTCAAGAACAATGGCGGACTGTTGCCGCTGGCTCCCAACAAACATGTGCTGGTGGCCGGTGACGGCGCCGACAGCATTTCCAAGCAGTCGGGCGGCTGGACCATCACCTGGCAGGGCACGGGCCTGAGCAACGCCGACTTCCCGGGCGGCACTTCGATCTGGGGTGGTGTGAAGGCTGCCGTGAAGGCCGGTGGCGGCACGGCCGAGCTGTCAACCGACGGCTCGTACAAGAAGAAGCCCGACGTCGCCGTGGTGGTGTTCGGCGAGAATCCGTACGCCGAATTCCAGGGTGACCTCAAGGTCCAGACGCTGCCGGGCACGATGACGCAGCACCTGGAAATCATGAAGAAGTTCCAGGACGAGAAGATCCCGGTGGTTGCCATCCTGCTGTCGGGTCGTCCGCTGTGGCAGAACCGCGAGCTGAATCTCGCCAATGCCTACGTGGCCGCGTGGCTGCCGGGCAGCGAAGGCGGTGGAATTGCCGACGTGTTGTTCCGCAAGAAAGACGGAGCGGTCAACTATGACTTCACCGGCAAGTTGTCGTACTCGTGGCCGCGCGATGCCACGGGCACGCCGCTCAACGTGAACAAGGAGCCGTACGATCCGCTGTTCCCGTTCGGTTTCGGCCTCAGCTACGCCGCGCCGCTGGAACTCGCCGTGCTTCCGGAGGATCCGGGCGTTCGCGGCCGAGCTCATGACCACAGGTTCGTACTTCGACAAGGGTCTGCCGGTGCAGCCGTGGTCGCTGCGCGTTTCGAATGGCACCGACACCACGCGCATTTCAGCGACGCCAGCCGAATCCGTCGGCGGCCGCGTCAAGGTGACCGCGATTGACGACCAGGTGCAGGAAGGCGCGCGCCGCTTCGTGTTTGCCGGCGACGGCAAAGGAACCGTGCAGATCACCAGCGAAGGCACCGTTGATGTCTCGCGCGAAACCAACGGCGACGTGATGCTGCTGGTGCGCCTGAAGCGTGAAGGCGCAGCGCCGGCCGATCTCAAGATCGGCGTCGGCTGCGGCTCGGGCTGCAGCGGCCTGGTGCCGTTCGCCGAGACACTGAATGCAGTCCCAGCCAGCAAGTGGCAGGTGGTCGGCGTTTCGCTCAAGTGCTTCACCAAGGCCGGCGCGGATGTCACCAAGGTGAACGAAGCGCTGGTGCTCGAGACCGAAGGCAAGCTCGACCTCGCCTTCTCGCAAGTCCGACTCGGCACCGTCGCCGACAAGATCCTCACCTGTAATTAATGGGGACATGGATGCGGTAGGGACAGACTTAAGTCTGTCCCTACAGATTAGCTAGCAAAAGGGGACGCGCCTGAAGTGCGTCCCCTTTTTTTGCTGCCTGAAGGCAGCGATTCCTTATCTCAGCTGACTGTCCTTGCTGCCGCGGCGGTTGTAGCCGGCGTTGTGCTTCGCTTCGCGATCCTTCGCGTCCTGGCACGTGAGACACAGGCGCACGCCTGGGATCGCCTCGCGGCGCGCCTCAGGAATCTTCGCGCCGCATTCCGCGCACGATTCAAGTGATGGGCCGGTCGGCAACTGGCTCTTGGCGCGCTTGATCGCGTCCTTGACCGTCGCGTCGATCTGGTCCTGCACCGCTCCTTCCTTGGCCCAACCTGTCGCCATGGCATTTCCTCCTCCGGGCACTTACTTATGGCGCCCCGGCACGGGATTGCAAGCGGATGATTCCTACCTTATCGCGGCCTCGGCAATCGGCCGCATGGCTGCGTAGCCCGCCGGTGTCGGATGCACCTCGTCCTTCGCAAGGTCAAGTTTCACGTTGCCGTTCGCATCGGACAGCGCGGTAGCGTAATCCGCATACTTCGCGCCAATCTGCTTCGCGTAGTCGCGGATCCAGGCATTCAGCGCCAGGACTTCCGGCTTCGGATTGGCCTCGGGTCGCCACCAGTATTTCGATGCCGGCGGCGCCGCACCCAGCACGACGCGCAGCTTGTGCGCCTGCGCGATCTCGCACATCGCCATGATGCCGTTGTGCGAATCCTCGGGCGACATCGGCCCGGTGTTGTGCGCAATGTCGTTGGTGCCGGCCATGATGTGCACCACGCGCGGCTTCAAGGCGATCACGTCGGCGTGCATGCGCACCAGCAGCTGCGGCGTGGTCTGCGCGCTGATGCCGCGCCCCACGATGCCCTTCGAGAAGAATTCGGTGTCGGTACGCGCCCAACCTTCGGTGATCGAATCGCCGAGGAACACCACGTCCACCTTCGCGCCACTGGCTAACAACTTCGCGTTGTCATCGCGATAACGACCCAGCCAGGCCCAGTCGGTGAGCAGCAGCGGCGGCTGCAATGCCGGCGCCGTCTTCGGCTGCTCGCCGCAGCCCGCCGGCACCTGCGCGAGTGCGGGCAACGCGAAACCAGCTCCGAGAGATCCTGCAATCAACGTACGACGATTCAACCGGTTCATCATCCTGCTCCTGTCTTCTGTGCGAGTGCCCTATCCATCTTCTCCAACTCGACCCCGCGTGTTTCTGGGAAAAACGCCAGCACTACAAAGAATTGCACCACCATGCAGACCGCAAAGAACACAAACGGCAACGCCTGGGTGTAGGCCGCGACCATCGGAAACGCCTGCCCGATGATGGCATTCATGCCCCAGTGCGTCGCGCTGCCCAAAGCCTGGCCTCGCGAGCGCACCACGGTGGGGAAAATCTCAGATAGATAGGTCCAGATCACCGCGCCCTGCGAAATCGCGAAGAAGACGATGAACAGGATCAGGAATACAAGCAGGTATGCCTTGCCCTGACCCGATCCCATGATGGCCGCGACACCGGCCAACGCGATCGCCGTTCCCACCGAGCCAATCAGCAGCAGCTTCTTGCGCCCGACGCGATCGATGATCTGCAGGGCGAAAATCGTCGCGATCAGATTGGCGGCGCCCACCGCCACCTGCTGCCACTCGTTGCGCAGATCAACGAAGCCCGCGGCCGCGAAGATGTCCTTCAGGTAGTACAGGATGGCGTTGATACCCGAGAGCTGGTTGAACATTGCGATGAGGATCGCGAGCAGGATGGGCTTGCGATACGCCGCGACGAACAGCGCCTGCGCGGAATTGCGGCGCGCCGCCTCGGCCGCGCGCTCGAACTCCGCGAGCATCACATCTGCCTCGGCGACGCCCACTCGCAGCAAGCTCGCCTTCGCTTCATCACGGCGGCCGCGCTGCGAGAGCCAGCGGGGACTCTGCGGAATCGTGTACATCATCACGAGGAAGAACAGCGCGGGCACCGCAGCCACGCCGAGCTTGATGCGCCAGGGGTCCGAACCATCCGCCACCTGCTGCACCAGCGCGTTGCTCAGGAAGGCGAGCAGGATGCCGAACACGATGTTGAACTGGAACAAGCCCGTGAGCTTGCCGCGACGATCGGCAGGCGCGATCTCCGAGATGTACACCGGCGCGAGCACCGACGATGCACCGATCGCGAGTCCGCCGATGAAGCGGAACACGTAGAACGACTCGAGGTTCCAGCAGAACGCGCAGCCCAGCGCCGACACCACGTACATGAGGCCGACTGCCTTGAGCGTGTCGCGCGAGCCGTAACGGTCGCCGGGCGCGCCGGCAAACACCGCACCGATGAAAGTCCCGAGCAGCGCGCTCGCGACCGAGAAGCCATACCAGAAACTGCCCGGCGCAAGATGAAAGGTCCGGGCCACGGATTCGGTGACACCCGAGATCACCACGGTGTCGAAGCCGAACAACAATCCGGCGAGACTGGCGGTGACGATCACCCCCAGGTTCCTGGAATCACTCATCGCGCTACCCCCTGCCCGCCCTATATAAGAAGAGAGCGTGTTATTAATGAAATACGCTTAAGTTATGGTACGGGATGATGCACTCGCGCGGAATCCTCGCGCAGGGCGCTTCCAGGCGCCTTCAGTGCTTGGGAGATACCGACGGCGAAGCGCCCACCGCGGTGCGCGGCGCCGTGTAGATAGGCTGCTGATAGGTACCGCCCACGTACGGCGCAGGCGTGAGTGCCTCGGCGACGCGCGGCCTCACCAGTTCTTCCCAGCGCGCCGACGCGCGGAACCAGCTGCCTTCGACGCCGCGGTAGATAGATCGTGTGTTGCCCTTGAAGTCCTTGTCGCCCACCGCGGGTATCTGGATGAATCCCTGGCCGTCGCTGCCGATGGCGTAACGCACGCCGTAACACAGGTGACTCGGCGCATCCTCGCGCACTGGTTGATCACCGGCGGCGCAGTAGAACCTCACCTTGTAGACCTTGACGTCACGCGGCAGCTGCACTGCACCCGCCTCCCAATCGGCAATGTCGCCGGGATGCACCGGGGTGCTCTCCGTGCCGTCCTCGGCGGTCACCACGGTTCCGGGGCCGCTCCAGATGGTGAACTGCCCTGCGGTCTCCGCGCCGGTGAGGACCAGGAATGGCCGCTTGCCATGCAGGATCTCGATGCGCGCGGTTTCGCTCTTGGCGGCGGCAATGGCGGACATAAGCAACAAGACCGCGGCGATGCTGGCAATTCTCATGTTCTTGCCCGTAGGGGATGCCTGGTATCGATGCGGCTGATCGTATACCCGCAGTGTGATTTCAACCACCAGCGCAGTTGGAAGCACCGAAGCAATGCCCGCGATTGCGCTCTGCGGCGTTCTAACCAGGCCCGCCCCTCTTAAGATGCCGCGCCATGACCAAGAAACTCAGCAACATAGACATCGCCCAGGCCGCGAAGATGCGCCGTATCAACGACGTGGCGCAGGAACGCCTGGGAATTCCCGAGGAAGCGCTCGAAGCCTATGGCAAGTACAAGGCCAAGATTTCGCTCGACTACATCTCCAAACTCAACGGCCACCCCAACGGCAAGCTCGTGCTGGTGACGGCCATCTCCCCGACTCCTGCGGGTGAAGGCAAGACCACCACCACCGTGGGCCTGGGCGACGCGCTCAATCTACTCGGCAAGAAGGCGCTGATCTGCCTGCGCGAGCCGGCCCTGGGGCCGGTGTTCGGCATGAAGGGCGGCGCCGCCGGCGGCGGGTATGCGCAGGTCGTGCCGATGGAAGACATCAACCTGCATTTCACTGGTGACTTCGCCGCTATCGCACTGGCTAACAACCTTCTGGCCGCGCTCATAGACAATCACATACACCAGGGCAACGAGGCGGGCTTCGATGTACGCCGCGTCACCTGGCGGCGCGTCGTGGACGTCAACGATCGTTCGCTGCGCGACATCACGATTGCGCTGGGTGGAACCGCGAACGGTTACCCGAGACAGGACGGCTTCGACATCGTGGTCGCCTCCGAAGTCATGGCGATCTTCTGCCTGGCCACCAGTATCAAGGACCTCAAGGATCGCCTCGGCAAGATCGTGATCGGCTACACGCGCGATTCGAAACCCATCCTGGCACGCGACATCAGCGCGCACGGCGCGATGACGGCGCTGCTGCGCGATGCGCTGGCGCCAAACCTGGTGCAGACGCTGGAGAACAATCCCGCGTTCATCCACGGCGGTCCGTTCGCCAACATCGCGCACGGCTGCAATTCGGTGATGGCCACGCAGGCGGCGCTCAAGCTGGCCGACTACGTGGTGACGGAGGCCGGCTTCGGCGCGGATCTAGGCGCCGAGAAGTTCGTCGACATCAAGTGCCGCAAGGCCGGCCTCAAGCCCTCCTGCGCAGTGATCGTCGCCACCATTCGCGCGCTCAAGTACCACGGTGGTGTCGAAGTGGCCGACGTGGGCAAGGAAAATCTCCCCGCGCTCGAGAAGGGCCTGGTCAATCTCGAGCGGCACATCCACAACGTGCGCAACCAATACGGTCTCGAGAGTGTCGTGGCCATCAACCACCGCTCCGAGGACACCGACGCCGAGATCAAGCTGCTGCAGGAAGCGCTGTCGCACCACGAAGTGAAGATCATCGTTGCGAAGCACTTTGCCGAAGGTGGCAAGGGCGCACTCGAAGTGGCGAAGGAAGTCGTGCGCCTGTGCGAGTTGCCCAACAACTTCCGCTATGTCTACGAGTCCGAGCAGACGCTGTGGGACAAGATGAAAACCATCGCGCAGCAGATCTACGGCGCGCTGGACGTCGTCGCCGACAGCAAGGTGCGCGGGCAGATCAAATCGCTGCAGGAAGCGGGTTACGGTCACTACCCCATCTGCGTCGCCAAGACCCAGTACTCGTTCTCCACCGATCCCAAACTGCGCGGCGCCCCGTCGGGCCACGTGGTCAACGTCCGCGAAGTACGGCTGGCCGCCGGCGCCGAGTTCATCGTGATGATCTGCGGCGACATCATGACCATGCCCGGTTTGCCCAAGGTTCCCGCGGCAAACAGCATCGACGTGGACGAGAACGGCAAGATCGTCGGGCTGTTCTGAGAGGTAAATACTTCTCGGGGTTGACGTAATAGTTGCGCCCTAGTGGCGCCTCGTCTCTCGCCGTGCGCCTCGCCGCGCCACTTGCCGCGCGAATTGCGTCGCTGTGACCATGGCCTGGAACTTGCTGCCCTGATCTAACCAGATCAGGGGGCACACCATGGACATCGTCTCCGCGCGCACGCGCGAGCTTTTGACGCTTGCGGCGCTGGCGTTGATCGCGCCTGCCTGCTGGGCACGGCCGCTGCTCGTCCCGCCCAAACACCTCGACCTGCCGTTGCCACCTGGGGCGCAAGCCGGGGGCCCGTTCGACCCCGATTACCGCGCGGCCGCCATCGACGGCGACACTGTGTTCGTAGCGGCCAACCGCGCGATCACCGCCACGAATGATCGCGTCAACGGCGTGTACATTTTCCAGCGCGCGGCCAATGGCAACTGGAACTATGCGGGCCCGCTCGTCGAAGGCCAGCTTGGCGCCCCGTTGCTCAATGGCAACCTCGCCACGGTCCAATTTTCCGGGAGTCTGCAGGTGTACGAACGGGGTGCGCAGGGCTGGTCGCTGAACGCGACGATTCCGCTCGACCAGCTTGACCATGTATTCCGCCTCGATGAAGGCGCGATCTACGTGCGCCGCAATCCGTCGGTGTGGCCCCCTCCCTCCTGCCTGCCGCCCTTTCGACAATACCGCAAGGTGAATGGCTCCTGGTCCGTGGTGGCGACCATCGGCGGCGAGCGCTGCGACGACCATGTCGCCGATGTGAACGACGGGCGCGCGCTGGTGGTCCGTGAGCGCCTCGGCGACCCGACCACGCGGCTGCCGGCTCAGGTCTTTGCGGACACCGGTGCGGCGAGCTGGCCACTGGTGGCGAGCTTTGCCACGCCCCCTCCCAACACCGGCTACGTGAACATTTACGGCCGCGGCGGCAGCATACGCGGCAATCTTGCGCACATCGACCTCGGGTACTTCTATCGGGACTCGGGAAACAACAATTGGGTACCGGCCGGCAAAATGGTCGAGCCCGAAGTCGAGCTGTCCATCTTCTCGAATGGCGGAATCCTGCGGGGCAGCCATCTATTTCTTTATGGACTCGAGAGCGATTACGAATTGCCCTTCACTGTTCAAGAGGTGTTTACGGAATGGCACACACTGCGCGCGTATCGCGAGCAGCCGAACGGCACCTTCCAGTATTACGCGAAGCTGAGCGCGGATTTCAACGTCTGGCAGTGGGCGGTGAGCGAAAATGGCACGCGAGTCGCGGCGATCTCTCCCGACAGTAACTGGGCTTTCGAGGGGGCCAACCGCCTGTACGTTTTCGAGATACCGGAAGGCGCAACGTTTCCCGGCACGCAGCAGGATACCTTTGAATCCGGCAACTTTGCGCGCTGGACGCCGACGGCGGGCGAGTTCGCCGTCGCGTCGACGAGTTCGTCGCGCGTGCTGCGTCAGTCTTCGCTGGCGGGCGACGCGGGCGCGAATCTCACTGCCATTGACTGGAATGACCAGTCGATCGAGGCCGACATACGGCCGCTGGAGTTCGCGGGTAACGGACGCTGGTTCGGCCTGGTCACACGCCGCGTCGACTCGAATAATTACTACTACGTAACATTCCGCTCACCGGACCTGATCTCGCTGCGGCGGCTGCGCAATGGCGTGGTCACCGAGCTTGGGTTGTCCCGGGCGCCGGCCAACTTCACTCCCGGCCGAAGCTACCGTGTGCGGCTGGAATCGGTTGGTGACCAGCACGCGGTATTCCTCGAAGGAATTCCGCGCGTACACGCCAAGGACACAACGTTCGCACACGGCCATCCCGGCGTCGCCGGCTACCGCGCGCGCTTCGACGTGGACAATGTCGTCGTGAGCGGCGGCACGCGGCTGGCGCTGCGCCTCGACACCGGCGAGAGAAGCTGGAAGAGCCAGGGGCCGGAAGGCAGCACCTCGTGGCAATTCATCGCGGCCGACGGTCTGTTTGGCCTGCGCCAGAGCGACAACACCGGTGATGTGCGCTGGATCTCCAAGGTCGCGGTTGGCAACCAGGTAGTTAGCGCAAGGGTGCGGCCCATGAGCTACGGCGCCACCACCGGCGCGCAGGATCCCTGGGTCGGGATCGCGGCGCACCTCGTCGATGAGCAGAATTACTACTACGTGACACTGCGCCGGTCGAACCAGTTGTCGCTGCGGCGGGTGGTCAATGGTCAGATACAGATTCTCGCGACGGTGCCGCAACCGGTTGCCACGGGCACCTGGTACGACCTGAGGCTCGAGATGATCGGCACCAACATTCGCGCCTACGTGAACGGCGATCTCAGGATCCAGACCAGGGATTCCACGCTGAGCGGCGGTGGGAGAAGCGCATTGCTGATGTACAAGACCGCGGCGGACTTCGGCTCGTACATCGCCTATCAACCCTGAAGAGGGGACAGGTTTATTTATTGACGATTCGTCGCCGGGGCGCGAACCTGCGTCCCCATGCCCGCAGCCGACATCGCGCGAGTTCGTGCCGAAATCGATGCCTTGTACCGCAAGGAATCGCGGCGCATCTTCGCGACGCTGATCCGCCTGCTCGGCGATTTCGAGCGCGCGGAGGAAGCACTGCACGACGCCTTTCGCACCGCCATGGAAAAGTGGCCTGCCGAAGGATTGCCGCAGAACCCGGTGTCCTGGCTGGTGTCCGCCGGTCGCTTCAAATCCATCGACAAGCAGCGCCGCGACAAGCGCTTCGAACATCTCGAAGACCGCCCCGACGTGGCCGAATCGCTGAGCGATGGCGCGACTGCGCTCGACGAGCGCGAAGAACTGCTCGAGGACGACCGCCTGCGCCTGGTGTTCACCTGCTGCCACCCGGCACTCGCGCCCGACGCACAGGTGGCGCTCACGCTGCGCGAAGTCTGCGGACTCACCACCGAAGAAATCGCCGCGGCCTTCCTCACGCCCGCGCCCACGCTGGCGCAGCGCATCGTGCGCGCCAAGGGCAAGATCCGCGACGCCAACATTCCCTACGAAGTGCCGGGCCGCGAGGAACTGCCGGAGCGGCTCGACAGCGTGCTGCGCGTGTTGTACCTGGTCTACAACGAAGGCTACCTCGCGAGCCGCGGCGAATCCGCCACGCGCGCGGACCTCTCGGGCGAAGCCATCCGCCTCGGCAGGCTGGTGGTGGATCTGCTGCCGGAACCCGAAGCGCGCGGACTGCTCGCGCTGATGCTGCTGCATGAATCGCGGCGCGAGGCGCGCGCCGACGAACAGGGCGAGCTCATCCTGCTCGACGACCAGGACCGCACCCGCTGGAATCGCGCGCTCATCGAGGAGGGTTCGGCGCTGGTTCGATCGGCCCTCACCTCGCAGCGCGTCGGCCCGTACGCATTGCAGGCCGCCATCGCCGCCGTACACGCTGAGGCGCCGCGGCCCGAAGACACCGACTGGCGCGAAATCGTCGGCCTCTACGACATCCTGCTGGCGCTCACGCCCTCACCCATCGTGGCGTTGAACCGTGCGGTTGCCCTGGCCATGCGTGATGGGCCCGAGGCCGGGCTCACCGAGCTCGACAACCTGCTCGCGGGCGGCGAGCTCGACGACTACCAGCTAGCGCATGCGGCGCGCGCCGACTTCTGCCGACGTCTCGGCCGCCACGCCGAGGCTCGCAAGGCCTACGAGCGGGCGATTACGCTTACCGCCCAGGGCCCGGCGCGGCGTTTCCTGGAACGACGTCTGGCGGCGCTGCAGAACGGCTGAAAACAAGGACTTGCGCGCAGCGGAAGAATTCCCTCCGCGTTGTCGAAAGGACCCGAACCCATTCGACCAATTCATGAGCCGGCAGCTACCGGCTCACACAAGGAGCTCACCGTGAAATACCTCTGCCTGGTCTACTTGTCCGCCGAGAAGTGGAGCGCCTGCCCCGATTCGGTCTGCGCCGCCTATGCCGGCAAATTGCAGGACAGCGGACATCTCATCGACGGCACGCCGCTGCACCCGGTGCACACCGCGACCACGGTTCGTGTGCGCAACGGACAGGCGACCATCACCGACGGCCCGTTCGCCGAGACCAAGGAAGCGCTCGCCGGCTTCTATCTCATCGACGCACGCGACCTCAACGAGGCCATCCAGATCGCCTCGAAGATCCCGCCGGCGCAGTACGGCAGCATCGAGATCCGCCCGACGCGCGAGCTGGTGGTGGACCAACTGGCCGCGGCTTCCTGAATTCACTGATTGACCAACTACCTGCCGGAGCCATTCCCATGCATTCGCAGATCTTCGTCAACCTGCCCGTCAAGGACCTGAAGCGCGCGGTCGGCTTCTATACGAAGCTCGGCTACACGTTCAATCCGCAGTTCACTGACGAGAACGCGACCTGCATGATCGTGGGTGAGAATCTCTTCGTGATGCTGCTGGTGGAAAAATTCTTCAGCAGCTTCACGAGCAAGGCCATCACCGACACCAGCACGTCGACCGAGGTACTCACCTGCGTCTCCTGCGACAGCAAGGCGCAGGTGGACGAGCTGGTCTCGAAGGCACGCGCCGCCGGCGCCAAGGTGCCGCGCCAGCCGCAGGACCACGGCTTCATGTATTCGCATGGCTACGAGGACCTGGACGGCCACACCTGGGAACTCATCCACATGAGCGGGACGCCGCCGCAATCCTAAGTTATTGATTTTGTGACTTCGGTTGGCTTCCGGGCGCGGCACGCCGGAAGCCGGTCAAGTGGCGGCGTGCGCGGCCGTTAACAGAGCGGGTCAAACCGCCATTGCCGCATGAACGCTTCCATCCAGCCAGCCACCGATCAGGTCGAACGCGTCATCACCGCGGCCATCGCCGAGGGATCGCTCGAGCTTCCGCCGCCGCCGCAGATCGCGTCGGAAGTCATGCGCCTCACGCGCGGCGATTCCGCATCGGACGATGCGGCCGACGGCAACGCCGCGGAACTCGCACGCCTGATACAGCGCGACATCGCGCTCGCCGGTCATGTCATGCGCGTCGCGAATTCAGCGCTTTACGCACGACGCACACCGGTGGTCACGCTGCCGCAGGCCATCGCCTGGCTGGGTGTCCGCGAAATTCGCAACATTGCGTTTGCGGTGGCGGTGCAGGGCCAGGTTTTCAACTCCGCCTGTTTCCGCCACGAGATGGCCGATCTGTGGCGCGAATCGGTGATCGTCGCGCTGTTCGCCCAGGAGATCGCGCGCCTCAAGCGCCGCAACGTCGATTCCGCCTACCTGTGCGGACTGCTGCACCGAGCCGGCATGGCCGTGATCCTGAGTCGCGTCGGTGAAGCCGCGCTCAAACACGGACTGAATCCCGAACCCAGCCGCGTGCTGCAACTCGCGGCGCGCCACGAGGCCCGCGTGGGCACGCACCTGAGCGTCGCCTGGTCCCTGCCGCCGGCCGTCGCCGCCGCCATCTCTCACTGGCGTGATCCGCTGGCCGCGGAACTGGCGCGGCCCGAAGTCATGGAAGTGGCGCTGGCGCGCCAGATCTCCGAAGAGCTGCGCACGCCGGGCGTCGGCGGCGAGTTGCCCGACACCATGCTCGGCCCGGTGTCGATGTGGATGGACGAGCTGTCCATCTACCCGGACGAGTTGTTCAGCATCATGGCGCAGCGCGCCGCCATCTGTGCGACGGCCGAGAGCTACACCTGAGTGAACGACCTGGCTGGTCTGTGTCAACCGGGGATTTCCGGCTCGACCAGGTGGGCCAGCTGCACCAGTGATTCCTGCCAGCCGAGGTAACAGGCTTCAGTCGGGATCGCGTCCGGAATTCCGGCCTGCACGATGTTCACTTCCGTACCTACCGACACTTTCTTCAGCGTCACGGTGACTTCCATGACACCGGGAAGATTCGGATCGTCGAACTTGTCCGTGTAGCGCACCTTCTCGTTGGGCACCAGCTCCAGGTATTCGCCGCCGAAGCTATGGCCGCCACCGCTGCCGAAATTGTTGAAGGTCATCCTGAATGTTCCACCGACGCGCGCATCGAGGTGATGCACCTTGCAGGTGAAACCATACGGCGGCAGCCACTTGGCCATGCCATCGGCGTCGAGAAAGGCCTTGTAAATGCGCGCGGGCGGCGCGTGCAACACTCGATGAAGTCGGACAGTACCTGGCATGGCGCGATCTCCTGGCTGCGAAACCTGCGCGGGCAGGTTAGCCGAATCCCGGCGTCAATTCGCCGCGAATGCGGCGAGCTCCTACCTCACCAGCGGCTGTTCACGTCGCGCGCCTGGCGATCATGGCTCGAAGCGGCGAAACGCTCCCTTGCGATACACGAACAGCTGGTCCGAGATCGTGTAGGTACCTTCGGACGAGATCTGGTCGGCGATCTCGCGCAGCCGCGCGACACCTTCGGCATTGCGCGAACCGGTGATCAGCAGCACGTCGCGCGAAGGAATCGCCACCACGATGTCGCCATCCACCTTGAATTCGCTCTTGCTCCACAGCTCGTCGAACAACAGCAGGCTGGCTTCGTAATTGCCGTCCGCGGTGAGCATCGAATAGACCGGGCCGTGGTGCGGTTCGATCTTCGGCAGGACGCGGCGCAGGTTCGAGATCGCAAGTGCGCGCAACTTGCTGCGCTCGACGCCGGCCTTGGCGAGATCCTTGGTGGAGAAATAGCGCACGTTGCGCGGTGTGTCCTCGGCATAGACGATGACCAGGTCCTCGTTGAAGTCCTCGATCACCTGCCCTTCGTCGGCAGCCATGCCGCGGCTTTTCGACATGCTGGTCGCCTGCTCGACCCAGCCTCGATCCTTGATGATGGGAACGATGTTTTTCGGATCGAGCGGTACATCCTCCACTGCCAGGGATTCGACCCACGCGGCAACACGGTGCTCGATGAGCTCCTGGCGCGCGTCGGGATCCGCCATGTATTCGTTGTAGGCGTTGTCGAGGAATGCGGTCGAATCTTCGCCCTTCGGATCCGTGATGCGGATCTGCAGCGGTTCGACGATCTCGACCTTGTGATCGGGTAACGCGGCGCGCAGTACGGTGGCGAATTCCTGCGTGAAGGCATCCCGCGACAGCGCGGCGAACGCAGCCGTGGGCAGCAGGACCGCGACCAGCAGCAATGCAAGCCAGAATCGCTTCATGGCCTCAGAGCCCCAGGTCACTCAGCCCCGGATGATCATCCGGGCGGCGGCCGAGCGGCCAGCGGAACTTGCGGTCGGCCTCGCTGATCACCACGTCGTTGATGCTGGCGTGCCGGCGGCGCATCAGCCCCTGCTCGTCGAACTCCCAGTTCTCGTTACCGTACGAGCGGAACCAGTGACCGGAGTCGTCGTGCCACTCGTACGCGAAACGCACCGCGATGCGCGCGCCTTCGCAGGCCCACACTTCCTTGATGAGCCGGTAGTCGAGCTCCCTGGCCCATTTGCGTTTCAGGAATTCGACGATGGCGGGGCGGCCGGAGAAGAACTCGGCCCGGTTGCGCCATGCGCTGTCGACCGTATACGCCAGTGACACGCGCTCCGGATCGCGTGAGTTCCAGGCGTCTTCCGCCGCTCGCGCCTTGACGGCCGCCGTTTCGCGCGTGAATGGCGGAAACGGCGGGCGTCCTTGCGCGGGAGCGTTCATCGCATCAGAAATTCTTGGTGAACGTCACGCCAATGGTGCGCGGAAGGTTGGTGATGATGTAGGGCTGCAGGCCGCACAGCGGGACGGAGTTCGGCGGATCGGTGCCCGGCTGGAAGGTGGCGCACTGTGCAGTGCGCGCCACTTCGGCCCGCTCATCGAAGGCGTTCTTGACGAACAGCTCCAGGCCCCAGCTCTCGTTGTCGATGCCCGCCGAAAAGTCCACGATGCTGTACGAAGGTTGTATGCCCAGGAACTCACGCTCGGCGGTGCGCAGGTCGGACCACGCATCGCCCTGGTACACCCAGGCCGCCTGGATGTGGGCGTTCTGTCCGCCCATCGGGAATTCGTAGCGACCCACCGCGTTGCCCTTGAACTCCGGCTGCACCGGCAGACGCTGGCCCGACGGCGCCTGCTCAAACGTTCCGTTTGGCGCAAGCGGATCCGAGCAGTTGGTGACCGTCTGGCCGAACAACGGATCGCCCGGCAAAACGTACGGGTCCGAGCCGTCAAGGTTGTCGCCGCCGTAGACCGTGCCGCAATAGGGAACGGTGCTCTTGGCATCGAGCCACGACATGGCGGCCGACAGCGTGAAGCCGTCGGTGACGGCCCAGACAATGTCGGCTTCGATACCCTGGATTTCTGCCTGGCCAGCGTTACGGATCTCGGTCAATCCATTCGCACCGAGGAATGAATACTGGAAGTCGTCCCAGTCGTCCCGGAATATCGCGCCGTTGATGCGCACGCGGTTGTCGGCGAGGGTGGTCTTGAAGCCAACTTCGTAGTTGGTGAGGAAATCCGACTGGTACGGCGCAATATTGCCGCGCCGGTTGATGCCGCCCGGCCTGAATCCTTCTGACCACGTGGCATACAACATCACATCGTCAGTGACATGGAAGCTGACGTTGAGCCGCTTGGTGGTGCCGTCCTCTTTGACCGTCTTGTCGAGATTGATGCAGGGCGCGGTGCGGAAATCCGCCTGGTCGAAGCACTGTGATTCACCGGTCATGCCGCTGAACACCGCGCTGTACCCGAAGAAGCCCTTGAGCGAGTTCTCCGCCTCGAAGTAGCGAAGACCGCCGGTCACTGCCAGCTTGTCGGTGATGTCGAACGTGAGTTCACCGTACACCGCGTCGTCCTTGTCGGTGCGCTCCTGGTCGGTGAGCCACAGGGTGTCGGGATTGCCCGGGATATCGAAGATGTCGATCAGGTTCGCGACTTCGTAGGCCTGGCGAATGCTGTGACCCTGCTTCTGGGTGAACACACCCGCCGTCAGGCGCCAGCGATTTTCGCCGGGCGAACTGATGCGCAGCTCGTGGACCTGCTTCTTGTATCGGTCGCTGCCATCGATGAACTGCGACGGATCGATGAGTACGTAGTCGTTGTCATACATCGAGTTGCCGTACTGGCAGCAGGTGTCGTAGAAAAACGAGTAGTCAGCGTAGTCACTCTGGGTGTCGTCATCGCGCTTGAGATATGCACCTGCGTAGGTGAGATCCCAGTTGCCGATCTTGCCCTGCAGGGTGAGCGCCGCCTGCACCCACTTGTCCTCGATGCTCTCGGGCAACGCGTGCGCTACCTTGAGATCACCCAGCCCCCTGTCGAAGGCGAAGTTGCCATTGGCCTTGGTCTTCTGCGCCATGACCGTGGGCGTCAGCGTCCACGTATCGCTCAGGTTGATCCCGAGCGCGACACGCGCGCCGGTCTTGGTCCAGTCGTTGTAGTTGTCTTCGACGCGATCGCTGTTGTCGACGGCGATGCCGGACGACGGGAACACGCGCGTCGACGACACGTTATCGATGTAGCCGGGCTCGTGTTTGGTCCAGCCGACGAGACGAATCGCCGCCTTCTCGCCGAGTGGCACGTTGACGAAGCCCTCACCGGTATAGCCGAGGTCACCTTCCAGCGTGCTGCCCGTGAGTGAGACGCCCGCGTCGAACGCATCCGGATCGGGCTTGTTGGTGATGATACGGATCGTGCCGGCCTGGGAGCTGGCGCCGTAGAGCGTGCCCTGCGGGCCGGCGAGTACTTCGACGCGTGCAATGTCATAGACCTGCACGTCGAGCGGGCCCTGGATGGTGGTGATGGGCTGCTCGTCGAGGTAGACACCGACCGAGGGCAAGGGACCGGAGTGGTTGGCGTTCTCGCCGCTGGCCACGCCGCGCATGTAGGGGCGCGCGAATCCGGGGCCGCCCGACTGGTACGAAACGTTCGGCAGATATTTTACGTAGTCGCTGAAATCGTCGACCTTGAGCTCCTCGAGCTGCTTCTGGCCGATGGCCTGGATGGACAGTGGAACGTCCTGCAGGCTTTGTTCGCGCTTCTGCGCGGTGACGACCACTTCTTCGAGGCCGGCTTCGTCCGATTGTTGTGCGTGTGCGACGCCAGCGCCGGCGAGCATGGCGCCCGCATAAGGCAATGTACGTTTGATTGCAGCGGCCAACGTGAGTGATTCGCTCATGACCCTACCCCATTTATTTATGTATTCGTCGACGACGCAGGGGCTGCGATCTCCCCGGTGCTCGTCAGGTGCGTGGAGTGTATGACAGACGCAACGGAATCAAAACTCCGGTATGTCGGGGTAACGGTCGAGCACGGGTCCGAGCGCCGACCTGAGGGGTTCGAGCCATGAGTCGAAGTGCCGCCATTGCTCCAAACCGTCGCGAAAAATCGGCTGACGCACCTGTTCGGAGCTTGCGGTACGCACCGCGCGCTGGTTTTCGTGAAAACGCAGTACGCCCTCCTCGAACGGCAACCCGCAATAGTCGAGCAGGCGGCGGACCTCGCCCTCGGTGTCCTCGACCATGCGCTCGTAGAAAACACGATGCACGCGTCCCGGCAGCACGGTGTCGAAGTGCGTCATGAGTTCGACGTAGTCGCTGTAGTACCGCCCGAGTTCCTCGAGGTCATAGCTGAAGGTCTGGCCGCGGGCGAAGTGCTGCTTGAAGCACGAAAAACAGCACCCTAGCGGATGGCGTCGTGCATCGATGATCCTTGCATTCGGCAGGATCAGGTGAATGAGGCCCACGTGCGCGAAGTTGTTCGGCATCTTGTCGATGAAGTACGGCCGTGAAGTCTTGCGCTGGATGCGGGTGTGTGTGAGATACCCCTCCCCGAGGGCGAGCAGTTCTTCACGGGAAAACTTCGCCAGGGCCCGCGGATACGCACTGCCCTGCTCGCGTGACGTACGTTTGCCCACTGCGCGGGCAATCATGCCGATGTCCGGCAACTCCTGGGTGCCCTCGACCTGCGAATGACTGGCAAGAATCTGTTCGACGAGTGTCGAGCCCGAGCGGGGCAAACCCAGCACGAAGATCGGATCGGACGACTCGCTGCCCCAGCCCGCGCGTTCGACGAAAAATTCCCGCGTGAACAGCCTCTTGGAGCGGGTCACGTGCATCGAGTTGTCGGACGCGTCATAACGGATGAGCTTGCGCCGCAGGGCGTTGCCCCTGGCGTAGTGATCGAACGAGGCCGCGAACTCCTCCGCATCCTCGAGCGCCTTGCCCAGCGTGAAGTGGAAATGGAAGCGGTCGTCGTTGGTGAGATCGTCTCGCTCGAGCTGCGCACGCATCTTGCCGATTTCTTCCGCCGTGAAGCGAAAGGTCTTGAGGTTGGCCAGGCTCCACCAGACTTCACCGAATTGCGGCGCGAGTTCGATGCAGCGTCGATAGGCTTCGATGCTCTCGGCGTTGTGGTTCGCGGTCTTGAGTGCGTGGCCCAGGCTCATCCACACCTTTGGCTGGTGCGGATATTCCCGTAACACGCCGCGATAGATGGCAATGGACTCTTCGTGATTGCCGATGCGACCGAGCACGGCCGCCTTGAGATTCCGCAGTCCCGGATTGCCCGAGTCATCCTCGAGCAGCCCGTTCACTTCCTCGAGCGACTCGATCCACTTGTTCTGCCGGTGCAGCATCATGGCGTAGTTCTGGCGTGCCATGCGAAAGCCGGGCGCAAGCTCGACGCAACGCGCGAGAAGCGTCTCGGCATCCTGCGTGCGACCGATGCGCGCCGCGACTTCGGCCAGCATGCGGATGGCGACTACGTCGGTGGGATGGCGCTTGAGGTGATCGCGAAGCGTCGCCTCCGCGTCCGGAATCCTGTTCTCGGTCAGCGCCAGCGCGGCGCCCATGAGCTTCGGATCGCGCGTGGAGTACCGGAGATGCTGTGCGAAGGCCTCGTCGGCCGCCTCGCGCATTTCCAGCGCCGAGTAGTGATCGCCCAGGGCGCGCCAGGCTTCATCGAGTTCCGGCTTGAAATGCACCGCGCGCCGCAGTGCCGCGATGGCCTCTTCGCCCTTGCCGAGGCGGCCCAGCGCCAGGCCGGACAGGGCCAGCGCGTCCGGCTGGTCGGGATGAACCTTGAGGATCTCCGCGGCCTGCTCCGCCGCGGCGGCCGGCTCGCGCTCGAGCAGCCGCGCCGCGTGGCGCAGCGCGACTTCGAGAGTGCCCAGTGGTTCGGCGCTGGTGTTCACACTAACTACCGTATCAGCGCCGCTTGCCAGCGAGATCCTTGACCAGGTAATACCAGTGATCGAGCGCCAGGTAGAAGCCGTCCACCGGTACCCGCTCATTGAGGCCGTGGGAAAAATCGTCCTTTGACCGGATGAACATTCCATCCACGCCATAGGTCGGAATCCCCGCGGCACGAAACACCAGCCCGTCGGTGGCGCCGGAGGCCTGGTTCGGCACCACTTCCACCCCCGGCCGCAGCTTCTGGACGGTGCGGGTCACCGCGCCGACCACGTCCGGACGCAGCGGCGAAGCATCGCTCGACATGGGCTCATCCTTGACCGTGACCTCGACGCCCGCGCCCGCCGCCTTCTGCAGCGCCGCCCGCACTTCTTCGATCTTCACGCCCGGAAAAATGCGGCAATTGACGTTGGCGACCGCGGTCTGCGGCAGCGCATTCTCGGCGTGGCCACCTTCGAGCAGCGTCGCCACACAGGTGGTGCGGGTCCAGCCGACATGCGACGGACTGGCGGCAATGACGGCGGCGGCGGCCTCGTCCCGCGGGTTGGCGGCGAACTTCCCCAGGGCGGCGCCGAGTTCACCCGGCGTGGTTTTGGACGCGACGCGCATGCTGGCCAGCGTTGTTTCATTCGACATCACCGGGAACTGGTAGTCACGCACGTGCGTCAGCGCCACGGCGAGTTCGTAGATGGCATTGTCGGCGCGCGGCTGCGAGCTGTGGCCGCCCGGGTTGTGCGCGGTCAAAGCGAAGTCTGCGTAAGTCTTCTCCGCGGCCTGCAGGACGTAATACAGCGGCTTGCCGGTGTCATCGTCGAGGGTGCCGCCGCCCCCGTCCGAATTCAGGGCGAATTCCGCGTCGACGAGATTACGGTGCTCGCGCACCATTGCCACCGTCGTGTCCATGGAAGTTTCCTCGTCACCCGAGAAATAGATGATGAGATCGCGCTTCGGCTTGAACCCTTCCTTTTTCAGCCGCAGGAAAGTCGAGGTGAGCGAGGTGACGCCCGGACTTGATGTCGGCGGTGCCGCGGCCAAAGAAGATAGCCATTTTCCTCGATGAGCTGGTAGGGATCGCGCTCCCACTCCTCGCGTTTCGCGGTCACCACGTCCATGTGCGCCATGAGCAGGATGGGCTTGCCACCGCTGCCATCGCCGCGATACCGCACCGTCAGCGTCGCGGTCTGATCGCCCGACATCTTGATCGGGGTGACCACCACGTCCTCGGCGGGAAATCCTCCGGCGCGGAATTCCTGCGCGAGGTACTCGGCCATTTCCGGCACTTTGTTCCGGCCCAGCTCGGTCGGAATGGATATGACCTTCGCGAAGATTTCGCGCGCCTTTATGTCCGACGGGCGGCCGCCCAACTTCTCGGCGGCGGTTGCGGATACGGCCAGGCATGCGCCCAGCATCAGGGCGGTGGTTTGTTTGAGTTTCATGAGGTTCCCCGGGAGAGATATGCAATCTTAAGCCGCAACATCGCTTGCATTGCAGCCCCCTGCCTTTATTCTCTGTGCCTGCCGCGCTCGTGCGCGTGCAGTTCGCCGGGAGGGGCAACAAATGTTCAGTCGCATCGCCAACCTGTTCAAAGGCTTCCTGTCGTTATTCGTTTCGGGCATCGAACGCCGCAACCCAGAGGCGCTGCTGGAGCTGGAGCAGGAAAACCTCCGCAAGCAGATCGGCAATTTCAACCAGGGCCTGGCCTCCCACGCCGGACTGTCCGAGCGGCTCATGAGCCAGGTGCGCAAGCTCGAAGCCGAGCAGAAAGACCTGCGCGCCAAGGCCACGGCGCATGTTCGCGCCGGCAACAACGCCGCCGCCGGCCAGTACGCCCTGCGCCTGCAGAGTGTCGAAGCGCAGCTCGAAGAAAACCGCAAGCAACTCGAGCAGGCCGAGGTCACCTACAAGAACCTGGTCAAGGCGCGTGACGTCGCGGTGCAGACCGCGCGCGCCAAGATCGAGAGCCTCAAGGGCGCCATCAACGACATGAAAATGAACCAGGCCATGGCCGAGCTGCACGAAATGTCGGCCGGCATGATCACGAGTATCGGAGGCTCGGGGGACACGCTCAATCGCCTCGAGGGCATGGTCAATGAAGAGCGCGACAAGGCCGCCGGCCGCGCGCGGGTCGCCAAGGATTCGGTCGACATGAGCGGCATCAACATCAAGGAAGCCGAGATGACGGCGCTTGCCGACCAGGCGCTGGCGGACTTCGCGGCGCGTGAAGGCATCTCGCTCAAGGGCGCGGCCACGCCGGCGCCCGCGGAGCGCTCCATGGGCGCCACGGAAAAACCGACCTCGGAAAACCAGTAGTTAGATCCAGTATCCGGAAACCGCGAAGGTGCCCGCTCCGACCAATGCGCCCGCCTGGGCTGCCGAGCTCGCGCTTTCATATGAGAGCGGCGCTGCCAGCCAGTTCGTCCTGTTCGGCAACGTGCACGACCGGCTGGCGGTCGGCGGCACCCTGGTCAACCTCGGCGCCTACCTGCAGGACACGCTGCTCTCGGGCTTCGGCGTGGTGCTGTCATACGATCTCGGCAACGGTCTGGGCATCGAACGCGGTGGCGATCTGGTCGACAAGTGGCAAGGCGCCGAGCTCAAGAAGATGGCGCGCGAGCCGCTGCCCGCCATCCAGTGGATCGGCCGCTACCTGCGTTATCTCGGCAACCTGCGGGCCCTCGGCAACAAGGAAAAGACGCCGAATGTCGCGGTAATCC
>CAWHUD010000009.1:0-156522 GCA_963832505.1 uncultured Pseudomonadota bacterium
TCGCACCGGCGGGACTGAGTCGCTGCTTCTTCGCCGACAACGGTTCGGCCGCCGTCGAAGTCGCCATCAAGATGAGCTTCCACTTCTGGCGCAACAGCGGACAGTCGCGCAAGACGCGTTTCATCACGCTCAGCAACAGCTATCACGGCGAGACTCTGGGTGCACTCGCCGTCGGCAATGTCGAACTCTACAAGTCCATCTACCGCCCGCTGCTCATGGACGTGATCACCGTGCCCTCGCCCGATTCGTTCGCACGCGAGCCCGGAGCCAGCGAGGCGCAGCACGCGGAGAGAATGTTCGCGCACATGGAAACGGCGCTGGCGCGGCACCACGACGAGGTGGCCGCGGTGATCGTCGAGCCGCTGGTGCAATGCGCCGGCGGCATGCGCATGTACGACGCGCGCTACCTCACGCTGCTGCGCGAGGCCTGCGACCGGCATGGCGTGCATCTCATCGCCGATGAGATCGCGGTGGGATTCGGCCGCACCGGAACCATGTTCGCCTGTGAGCAGGCCGGCATCCGCCCGGACTACCTGTGCCTGTCGAAGGGACTGACCGGCGGCTATCTGCCGTTGTCCGTCGTGCATGACCACGGAAGCCGTGTACGCGGCCTTCTACGATGAATACGTGCAGCTCAATGCCTTCCTGCATTCGCACAGCTACACCGGCAATCCGCTGGCCTGCGCGGCGGCGAACGCCACGCTGGAGATATTCCGCGAGCAGCCGGTGCTCGAACGCAACCGCGAAACGGCGCGACGCATGGCCGCGAGCGTGGAGCATCTGCGCGACCATCCGAATGTCGCGGAGATCCGGCAGCGCGGCATGATTCTCGCGATCGAGCTCGTCAAGGACCGCGCGACACGCGCGCCCTACCCCTGGCAGGAACGCCGTGGCCTGCGCATCTATCGCCATGCGCTCGAGCGGGGCGCGCTGCTGCGGCCGCTCGGTACCACGCTGTACTTCATGCCGCCCTATGTCATCGAGCAGGACGAGATCGAGCTGCTGGCCCGGGTAGCCACCGAAGGCATCGGCATCGCATGCGCGTGACGCGCATCCACGTGGCGGGCCCGCTCGCGCCGGGTCGCGAAATCACCCTGCCCGAGCAGGCCGGCCAGCACCTGGTACGCGTGCTGAGGCTCGAGGTCGGAGCGTCCTTCGTGGTCTTCGACGGCAGCGGCGGCGAGTTCACGGCCGAGATCGCGGCCGCCGGCAAGCAGGTACGCGCGCGTGTCCTGAGTCACGATGCCGTCGAGCGCGAATCGCCGCTGGACATCACGCTGCTGCAGGGCATTGCGCGCGGCGAGCGCATGGACCTCATCGTGCAGAAGGCCACCGAGCTGGGCGTGACGCGCATCGTGCCCGTGATTGCCGAAAGATCGGTGGTGAAGGTCGACGCCAAGCTGCGCGAGCGCAAGCGCGAACACTGGCAAGCCATCGTGATCTCGGCCTGCGAGCAATGCGGGCGCAATCGCGTGCCAGCGGTGAGCGCGCCGCTGTCACTGGGCGACGCGATACAGGCGCTGCCCACGGGCGGCAGCCGCTGCCTGCTGGCCGCGGACGCCCAGGAGACGCTCGCAGCCACTGCCAGCGCGTCACGGGGTCCGGTGGCGTTACTCATCGGGCCCGAAGGCGGGCTGGCCGACAATGAGCGGAAATTTGCGCACGCGAATCAGTTCGTCGCCTGCCGGCTCGGGCCGCGCATCATGCGCACCGAGACCGCCGGCCTGGCCGCGCTTGCGGCGCTGCAGGCCGTCGCGGGTGACTTCAAGTGACGAGGTGAGCCATGTACGAGTCGAAACTCGACGCACCGCTGGCCCGTGCCGTCTTCCGGCGCCGCCTGCTGCTGCACTCGGGGCTGGCACTGGGCCTGATCGTGGTATCGCTCGGTATCGGCGTCTGGGGCTATTGCACGTTCGAGCACCTGGGCCTGCTCGACGGCTTCCTGAACTCCGCCATGTTGTTAGGCGGCATGGGCCCGGTGAATGCGCCGGTCACACCGGCCGGCAAACTGTTCGCGGGACTTTTCGCGCTCTATGCCGGGCTGGTGTTCATCGTCACGGCCGGGCTGCTGTTCGCGCCGCTGGTGCATCGACTGATGCACCGCTTCCACTGGACCGATAAATAGAATGGGGCAGCCCCGTTTCCTGGCAAAGGGGGCAGCCCTCATTAAGGACTGACCCCTTTTGCTGGGAAATGGGGGCTGCCCCATTCTTCATTCCTGTTCATTCGACCAGGACGGAAGTTTCCTCGGCGACCATTTCCTCGATGCGCTCGAGATCGGGAATCCACGGCGCCTCGTTGATCATGCGCACCTGCGAAATGATGGGCGTGCGCTCGGGAAAGGTCTTGGTGGGATCGGGACGCAGGATGTCCGCGCTGACTCGCACCAGCTGCGGGAAGCCCTGCGAGACCATGCCGTAGTAGCCGCCCTCGATCTGCGAACCGAGCGCAAACAGCACCACCACGCGCGTGCGGCCGGTGAGCGGCGGGATGGTCTGGCCGCAGGTGCCTTCGAAGGAGATCAGCGGAATCTGCCGGCTGCCCCAGGCGAACATGCCCAGGTACCACGGCGGCGCACCCGGCATTTCCGAAGGATTCTGGAAGCCGACGACCTCCGCCACGCATGAGCGCGGGATGATCAGGCGCCCGTCGAGCAGCGGCACCAGCAGGCTGTAGATTTCGGAAATTCTCTCGACCATTTAATTGGCCTCCCGCAGGTGCGCTTCGCGGCGGCGCGCGATCAGCGGCTCGATGGCCTCGAGCAGCTGCGCCTCCTGGTACGGCTTGCCGAGGTAGTCGTCGACGCCGATCTCGATGGCGCGCGCGCGATGTTTCTCGCCCACGCGCGAGGTGATCATGATGATGGGGATGCCCGAGAGCCGCGCATCGGCGCGCACCTGGGTCGCGACCTCGTAGCCGTCCATGCGCGGCATCTCGATGTCGAGCAGGATGATGTCGGGCGTGTGTTCCTGGAGCATCTCCATGGCATCCACGCCGTCGCGCGCGGTGAGCACGCGCATGCCATTGCGCTCCAGCAGGCGCTGGGTCACGCGGCGCACCGTGATCGAGTCGTCGACCACCAGCGCCACGCTGCGCGTATCGGTCTTTTCGCGCGGCATGACGGGTTCGCTGCGCGTGCGCCAGTCGGCGCGCACCAGCGCACCGATGTCGAGAATGATGACGATGCGGCCGTCGCCGAGAATCGTCGCGCCCGAGATGCCGCGGATGGCCGCGATCTGCGGACCGACGGTCTTCACGACGATCTCGCGGCTGCCCACCAGCTCATCGGTCACCAGGCCGGTGGAGTGCTCGCCGGCACGTACCAGGATCACCGGCACGGTCACGTCGCCATCGGGCAGCGGACCGGGCTCGCGTCCCACGTAGAAGGCGAGGTGCTGGAACTTGTACTTCTGGCCGCCGTATTCGAACGGTGGCGCCTCGGGACCGAGGTGTGCTTCGACTTCGACGCGCGACAGCCGCACCACGCCTTCGACGGTGGGCAACGGCAGCGCGTACAGCTCGTCGTTGGCGCGCAGGATCAACGCGTGGCTGATGGCCAGGGTCAACGGCAGGCGGATGGTGAAGCGCGAGCCCTGGCCCAGCTTGGATTCCATGTGCAGCGCGCCGCCGAGTTTCTTGATCTCGCTGGCGACCACGTCCATGCCCACGCCGCGGCCGGACAGCGTGCTCACCTGGCCCGCCGTCGAGAAGCCGGGCTCGAGGATGAGCTGCATGATGTCGTCGTCGGAGAGCTGCTGATCGGCGCGCACCAGGCCCAGCGAAATGCCCTTGTCGCGGATGGCCTTGAGGTTCATGCCGCCGCCATCGTCGGCCACTTCGACGACCACCTCGGAGCCTTCGCGATGCAGCGCGATGGTGATCGTGCCGCTCTCGTTCTTGCCTTTCTTCTTGCGCTCTTCCGGCGACTCGATGCCGTGCGCGACGGCATTGCGCAGCATGTGCTCGAAGGGCGGCATCATGCGCTCGAGCACCTGGCGATCGAGCTCGCCCGACGCGCCCTCGATGTTGAGCTCTGCCTTCTTGTGCGTATCGGTGGCCGCCTGCCGCACGATGCGCGCCAGGCGCTGCACGTGGCGCTGGAAGGGCACCATGCGCGTGCGCATGAGGCCGTTCTGCAATTCGGTGATGGTGCGCGCCTGCTGGGTCAGCAGGTTCTGCGTGTCCTTGGTGAGATTCTCCAGCAGCTGCTGAATGCTGCCGACGTCGTTCGCGGTCTCGGCCAGCGCGCGCGAGAACTGCTGGATCGATGAATAGCGATCGAGCTCCAGCGGGTCGAATTCCCCGCGCGTGCCCTTCTCTTCTTCGTAGCGATGCAGGATCTGCGCCTCGGTTTCCAGCTCGAGCTTGCGCAGCTGCTCCTTGAGGCGCGTGACCGTGCGTGACAGTTCACCCACGTTGAAATCGATGGAGCCGATCTGCTGCTCGAGACGCGCGCGCGCGATGCTGGCCTCGCCGGAGTTGTTCAGCAGCTGATCGAGCAGCTCGGCGTCGACGCGTGCCAGCTCGGGCCGATCCGCGGGCGCGCTCGGTTCGCGTCCCGGCGGTACGGCTCCCGGAGGCAGCAGCGGGCCATCCGCAGATTCACCGTCCCGCGCAAAACCCGCCGACGGCGGATCCTTGGCGGCGGCGCGCGTCACGATGGACGGAGGTTCGATCGCCGCGTTCGGCGCCGCCCTTTCCGTGGGTTTGATCACCGTTTCCGGCGCTCCAAAGCCCATCGGTGTTGTGCGCCGTGTCCGGCGCCCAAACGGCAGCCAGCAAAGGCGGTTCCGGGAAGGCTTCCGCGCGCGGCGGTGGCGCGGGCCTGGGCGTGGGAACGGCCGTCAGCACCGGCGGCGCGGCCGGCTTCGGTGGTGGCGGAGCACTAACTATTGTCGATGGCGTGGGGGCCGGTGCCGGCTTGACGGCAGCCAGTGCCGGCGCGGCGGGAGCTGGTGCGGGAGCCGGAGCGGGAACCGCTGCCGCAAGCGCAGGTGCGGCAGCCGCCGCGGGATTCGACAGCGCCTGGATGCGGGCGATCAGGCCATGCGCCGTGGTGACTCCCTTACCGGAGCTGACGGACTCGCGCATGCGCGCCAGCTCGTCGAGCGCCGTCTGGGCCAGCTGGAAGGCGCGATCGTCGGCAGCGATGATTCCGCTGTCGATCTGCATGAACAGCGTTTCGAGTTCGTGGGACAGATCGCCCATGGGAGTGAGGCCCGCCATGCGGGCACCGCCCTTGAGCGTGTGCAGGGGACGCTTGAGCGCGGCCAGCCCGTCGACACTGCTGCGGTTTTCATTCCACTGCGCCAGCGCTCCCTGCGCGGCGTCGATGAGCTCGACCGCCTCGTCGGTGAAGATGCTGGCGATGTCCTGGTCGAAGTCCGTGACTACGTCTTCGACGATGTCGGCTATTGCCGGATCTTTGGCGGGACCCTGGGGCGGAAAGGAAGCGGGAGGTGCCGCGACCGCCGGCGCAGCAGGAACCGGCTGGGTCGCAGTGACCACCGGCGCTGGAGCGGGGTCCGCAGCCAGCTCCGCGGCCCGGCGGCCGCGATGATGCGTGAATCGAGCTCTTCGGTGGCCTGCTCGATGCGCGCCAGCAGCGCGCCATGGGACTGGAAGAACCCGGTGGATTCATCGAGGTTGGGCGCCACTGACTGCATGGCGTTCATGCAGTCGGTAAGCAGCTCGAGGTCGGCGCCGTCGAGGCCCACGCCGCTGTCGAACGACTTGCGGACCCAGTGTTCGAGCGGTGCCGTGAGGCGGATTCCATGCCGCGCCTCGGCCATGCGCGAACTGCCCGCGAGCGTGTGGCAGGCGCGATACGCCTCCTCACTGACGACGTGTGGCGCCTCCTGCGCCGCGCGCTGCCTCGATGAAGCGCAGCACTGCCGCGATGTTGACCTGGGTCTCGCGACTGTAGATTTCGCGCAGCTGCAGGTCGCCACTGGCTTCTTCTTCGGGCGTCGACAACACGATTTCTTCACCCGGCGCCTGTTCTCCGCTCGTCGAGCAGCCATTCGATTGGCGGCCTCGGGGGCTGACTGTGACAGGGGTGGCGACGCGCGCGGCGATTCCGGCGCGGCCTGCAAGGTGGGCACACGCCCCGTGGCTTCGACCATGTCGACGCGGCTGGTATCGAGCGTGCGCTCGAGACTCTCCATCGTGGCGCGTCTGCGCCACCGGATACCTTGTTGGCAGCCAGCGCGTGCGCGCGATCGATGATGTCCTGGGTGCGCGCCGGCGCGGGCTTGCCGGCCTCGAGCGCATTCACCAGCTCGCCGGCCACGACCACCGCATCGCGCACCGTGGCGAGGATGCGCCGGTGATCGCTGCAGCGTGTTCTCGATGATCCGGTTGAGCAGGTTCTCGATGGCCCAGGCGAATTCGCTGATGTCGGTGGCGCCGACCATGCGGCCGGAGCCCTTGAGCGTGTGGAACGCGCGGCGCACGCCGGACAGCGCTTCGGTTTCGAGCGGGTTCTGTTCCCAGGCCGGGAACAGCTTGCCGATGCGCGCCACCTCTTCGCGGGCTTCTTCTATATATAGAGCGAGCAGCTCGGGATCGATGTTGATCGGCTTGGCGCCGATGGGCGGCTGCGCCGGAATGGTGCAGCGTCGGCGCGCCCTGGATGGTCGGGCGGCGCGACGCCGGCCTGCAGCGCATGGGCGCGCGCCGTGGCGCCGGCATCGGCCAGCAGCACGGTGGCGGCATAGGCCTCCGGGCCCAGCGGCGGCACGGTCGGCACCACGCGCTTCGGCATCTGCGTCAGCGCCATGCAGGCAGGTCTGCGCGTTGTCGAGCATGTACCACGGATCCGTGCGGCCGGCCTGCAGCGTCTCCATGTAGTACTCGAGGCTCACCACCGCGTCCGCCAGGCGGTCGAGATAGTTAGGCGGAACGGCCGTGCCGCCCGGCTGCAGCAGGTCCTTGAGGTTCGTCGCGATGCCGTCGACGATCTCGACGGCGCGCGTCTTGCCGAGCATCATCAGTCCGGCCTTGATGCCGGCGATCAGGCCCGGCCAGGAATCGAGCGCGCCGACGTCCAGCGTGCCGGCGACATTGGAGGCGATCGCCTCCTTGACGCGCACCAGGTTGACGCTGCACTCGCGCAGCACCGCGGACTGCACCTGCTGGAAATCCACGTCGATGGATTCCGTCGGAACTTCGCCGCCTGCGCCTTCGGCACGATGAGCCCGATGAGCTCGCGATCCAGCCGGTCTTCGACATTGATGAGCGTCGCGGCGATGTGCACCAGCGCGGCGTGATCGGCAGGCGTCTTGCCGGCGGCCATGGCCTCGAGGCGCCCGGTCTCTTCGATCACCAGCTGGCGCAACTCGCCGAGGCCGAGCACGCCCAGCGTGTCGCCGATCTTGCGCAGCATGCCGACCTGCGACTCGAGCTCGGCCGGCTGGCCGCCGCGGCGCACGAAGATGTCGAGTACGTCTTTGACCTTGCCGAGGTCCTCGCGGATCGCGGCCGACACGGTGCGCATGAGCTTCACCGACGGGCGCGGAGAGATTCTCGCGCTCCTGCTCGACCGAGTCGTCGACCATCAGCAGTTCGTTGAGCCGGAACGAGGCGCGCACCGCGGTCACCTTCGGACCATTGCTGGTGGCGCGCGCCGCGTAATACAGAAGATTGTTCAGCAGCTCGACCGGCGGGTTCTGCGCGTAGCGCCCCTCGCCCTGCGTGTAGAGCTGCAGGATCTCGCGATCGGCGAGGCCCATCAGCCGCTTGATCGAAACGCCGGTCTCGAGGCCGCCTTCGCGCAGCGCTTCGACAATGGCGCCGACCACCCACCAGAGCTGGAACACCGGCTGCCGGGTGGCAACCTGCTCGAGCTGGTGCGCGACGGTTTCGAGGATTTCGAGGTTCTGCTCCGGGACGCTCGCCGCGGATCCAGCCCACGAGGCCGAGCTGGAAGCGCGTGCGCAGGCGGCGCGCCCATTGCGCCACGGTGAGCGCGGGTTCGCCGGCCGCCGGGGCAACCGGCGCTGCCTGCTGGTCGGACTTCAGGTTGAGCAGCAGCAGCGTGCCTTCGGACAGCAGCGCGCTGCCGCGCACGGCGCGCAGGTCGTTGAGCAGCGGCAGCAGCACCAGCGCGAGGTCGCGTCCGCCGGCGAGCACGCGCTCGACGTAGCTCGGCAGCTGCACCATGGCGCGCATCAGCGCATCGAGAGTCTCGGCCTGGTTCTTCTGCGAAGCCGGCGTCAGCAGGTACTTGGTGACCTGCTCCATTTCTTCGGCGAGCAGCGCGGCGCCGAAGATCTCCAGCAATCGCAGCACGCCCTGCACCTGGTGCAGGTCGCTGACGCAGCGCTGCAGCAGCACGACGTTTTCGGGCTGTTCGACGAAGGTTTCGAGCGCGGTGCGCGCCTCGCCGAGCGTGTTGTTCAGCTCGCGGCCGACCAGATCGAGCGTCTGTAAAGCGACTTCAGGCATTGGAAGTTAGAAGTCGTACGTCCGTGTTACGAAGCGAGCGAGATCGTCCGGTTGCGCGTGCGTGCGCGCCGCGTGGCTGGCGCCGGGCTGACGCCGGTGGTGGCAGCGGCGGCGGCCGCGATGGCGGCGCCGGCGGCGGCCACCTGGCGCGGAACCGGCGCACCGGGCAGACGGAATCCGGAGGCCGACTGGCGCATGGCCGCGGACAGTTGCGCGAGCTTGGAGATGCTCTGCGAAGTGGCGGTGGTCGATTCGGCGGTCTGCGTGGAGATCTCTTTCAGCACCTGCATGTTGCGCGCGATCTTCTGCGCCTCGGTCACCTGCTGGCGCGAGCTCGCGAAGATGTTCTGCACCAGGCTGGCGATCTGGTTGGACACCTGCTCGATTTCCTCGAGCGCGGCGCCCGCGTTCTCGGCGAGCAGCGCTCCGCCCACCACGTCGGTGGTGCTGCGCTCCATCGAAACCACGGCCTCGTTGGTATCCGCCTGAATGGCGCGCACCAGCGTTTCGATCTGGCGCGTGGCCGCGGCGGCGCGCTCGGCGAGGCGCTGCACTTCGTCGGCCACCACCGCGAAGCCGCGGCCCGCGTCGCCGGCCATCGAGGCCTGGATGGACGCGTTGAGCGCGAGAATGTTGGTCTGCTCGGCGATGTCGTTGATGAGCTCGACGATGTTGCCGATTTCCTGCGAGCTCTCACCCAGGCGCTTGATGCGCTTGCTGGTCTCCTGGATGGTCTCGCGAATGGCTGTTCATGCCGTCGATCGTGCGACGCACGGCGTCGCCGCCCTTGTGGGCGACGTCCACCGAATGACGCGCGACGTCCGAGGCGCGCTCGGAGTTGCCCGAGATGGCCTCGGTGCTGGCCGCCATGCTGCTGGCGGATTCGGTGGCGCCGGAGATCTGCTTCGACTGCGCGCTCGACGCCTTGGCCAGGTGCGCGGACAGTGCCTGCGTCTGGCGGGTGGCGCCGTCGAGCTGGATGGCCGACTGGTTGATGGTGCTCACCAGGTCGCGCAGCACGCCGATGGCGTAGTTGATCGAGTCGGCGATCGTGCCGGTGATGTCTTCGGTCACCGTGGCCTGCACGGTGAGGTCACCGTCCGCCAGCGGCGCGAGTTCGTCGAGCAGCCGCAGGATGGCCTGCTGGTTGCGCTCGGTTTCCTTGCGCTGCGCCAGCGACAGCGCTTCGCGATGGCCGAAGTCGCTCTCGACCACCCTGACGCGCTGGAACATCAGGAACAGCGGTACGGCGGTGGCCACCGCCAGCGCGCCGGCGACCAGGTACAGGATATCGAGGCCTAAGCAGCCAGGCGGCGACCCACGCGAGCGACGTCGAGCACCAGCAGCACGAGCGCGGCGCTGATCAGGCTGGTGAGGGATTTCAGTGAGCGCGAGCCGCCGCCGATTTCGGTGTTCATGCCGCGGCCTCCTGGAAGGACGGGCTTTCCACCAGCTGGCGCAGGCTCAACACCGGCCATTGTTCGGGGCCGCGCTTGAACGCGCCCGCGAGATAACGTTCGCAACGCACCACGGTCGGCGGCGCGTCGCCGGCAAATTCGGATTCGGAGAAGCGGCGGAAGCCGAGCACTTCATCGACCAGCAGGCCGGCGGGGACTTCCCGGTGGTTGACGACAATGACGCGCACATTGCGCGAGTTCGGCGTGACGCCCGAGCCCAGGTACTGGCGCAGGTCGAGGATCGGCAGCAGCTGGCCGCGCACGTTGGCGATGCCCTTGACCCAGGTCTTCGCGCCCGGCACGCGCGTGAGACCGGCCGGCACCGCCAGCACTTCGCGCGTTTCTTCGCGCGCCGCGAGATACAGCTCGCCCGCCATGCGGAACGCCACGCCCACCCACTCGCGCGCACCCGGATTCTCCGAGGCGGCGGCGGCGGTGACCGCGCGGCCACGACGCTCGAGCTCGGCAAGCAGCTCGAAGGGCCGGTCACGCAGGGATTTGAGCGAGCACGTTTTCGTTCATGACGGCGGTCGCATCAGGCCGCGAGCGTGGCCTGCGCCTTCGCCACGAGCTGATCGGGCGAGACTGGCTTGACCATGTAGTCGACCGCGCCCTGGCGCAGGCCCCAGATCTTGTCCGTCTCCTGGCCCTTCGACGTGACCATGATGATGGGAATGGTGCTTGGTCTTCGGATCGTTCGCGAGCGTGCGCGTGGCCTGGTAGCCATTGATGCCCGGCATCACGACGTCCATGAAGATCAGGTCGGGAGTCATCTCGCGCGCCATGCGCACGCCTTCGGCGCCGTCGGCGGCGGTGGCGGTCTGATAGCCAGACTTCTCCAGCGCCTTCTTCATGACGTGCACTTCGGTCGGGGAGTCATCCACGATCAAAATGAGAGCCATACTCACCTCGCGCCGACGTGCGTCTCGATGGCGGACAGCAGTTCGTCCTTCGTGAAGGGCTTCGTGAGGTAGTACTCCGATCCCACGATGCGCCCGCGCGCACGATCGAACAGGCCGTCCTTCGAAGACAGCATGATCACCGGAATCGACTTGAACACTTTGTTGTGCTTGATGAGCGAGCAGGTCTGATAGCCATCGAGCCGCGGCATCATGATGTCGACGAACACGATGTCGGGCGTGTAGTCGGCGACCTTCGCAAGCGCGTCGAAGCCGTCGACCGCCGTATAGACCTCGCAACCTTCCTTCGCCAGCAGCGTCTCGGCCGTCTTGCGGATGGTCTTGCTGTCGTCGATGACGAGGACCTTCAGACCCTTGAAATGGGAGCTGGTGTCGGTCACACGCAAACCTCTCCTGGACAAACAAATAGCCACACACCGCGCCGCTATTAAAATGCGGCGCGGATACGGCAAGCTGAGGGCGTTTTAACATATAGGCATACCCCCGGCTATGCCGGTCACGTCACGTTTTTGAGGTCGGAGTTGGTGATGCCGAAAGCCCTAAGTCTTGCCGTGGTGATGGACCCGATCGCGAAGATCAAATTTGCGAAGGACTCCACACTTGCGATGTTGCTTGCGGCGGCGGCTCGTGGCTGGAAGCTCACCTATTTCGAGCAGTCGGACCTGTTCCTGCGCGATGGCGTCGCGTTCGGCCACGGTCGGCCGCTCAAGGTCTACGACGATTCCCAGAAGTGGTTCGAGCTCGGCGAATCCCAGCGTGTACAAGCTCGGCAAATTCGACTGCGTGTTCATGCGCAAGGATCCGCCGTTCGACGCCGAGTACATCTACACCACCTACATCCTCGAGCGCGCCGAGCTGCAGGGCGCTTTCGTCGCGAACAAGCCGCAGGGCCTGCGCGACATGAACGAGAAGGTGTACACCGCCTGGTTCCCGCAGTGCTGTGCGCCGACCCTGATCACCCGCTCCGCCGCCGACATCACGCGCTTTCGCCGCCGAGCACGGCAAGATCGTCGTCAAGCCGCTCGACGGCATGGGCGGCAAGTCGATCTTCGTCACGGAAAAGGGCGACAAGAACCTGCCGGTCATCATCGAAACGTTGACCGACTATGGGCAGCGCTTCGCCATCGCGCAGCGCTACCTGCCCGAAATCGCCGCCACCGGCGATTCGCGCGTGCTGCTGATCGACGGCGAGCCGGTCCCCTACGCCCTCGCCCGGATCCCGCTGCCCACGGACAACCGCGGCAATCTGGCCGCCGGCGCCAAGGGCGTGGGCCGGGAGCTCACCGAGCGCGATCGCTGGCTGGCGGCCGAAATCGGCCCGGCGCTCGCGAGCGCGGGCATGGTGTTCGTCGGGCATCGACGTGATCGGCGGCTTCGTGACCGAGATCAACGTCACGAGTCCGACAGGAATACGTGAACTCGACCAGCAATTCGGGCTCAATATCGGAGACATGGTGATTGCAGCATTCGAGCGCCGCATCTAGGGGCCAGCAAGGCGATGAGCGCACGCGCGCTGCAACTGCGCGAAGGTATCGCGCCGACGCGCGACCGCCTCACCACGACCGTCTTCATGGCCGCGCTGGTGCACGGCGTGATCATCGTGGGCGTCACGTTCGGCTCGGCGTGACCAACGCAAGGCCGGGCGCCCCCGGCCTCGAAGTGCTGATCGTGTCCGACGACGTGCCCGAGGCGCGCCGCAACGACACCGCCACCTACCTCGCCCAGCGCACGCAGCTCGGCTCGGGCAACGCGCATCGATCCCGCCGAGGCCACGCAGCCCGCGCGCCGCCGCCGAACATGCCGCGAACAAGGGGCGCGTCGACGGCACGCAGCTGATCGACGATGCCGGCGCGCTGCTCGCCACCGCCGACGCGCCGCGTGCTAACTACCAGCACCCCGATGCCCGAGATCCTGTATTTCGCCCCGCCGGCGAGCCTGGTCGAACGCCCCGAGGTCCCGGTGCTGGCCGAGGGCAACAGCGAACGCGACAAGCTCGGCGTCGACGATGACGAGGAGCAGAAGGTTCGCGGCCCGCAGCGCGACGAATTGTGGGTCACGCCCGACACGCGCGAGGCGCTGGTGGCGCCCTACCTGGTGTCGTGGCGAAACAAGATCGAGCGACTGGGCACCATGAATTTCCCCCAGGCTGCCTGGCGTGCACCGGGAACGCGCAATCCCGACGTCGAAGTGATCATCCTGGCCGACGGCACGCTGGAATCGGCGACCATCGATTCATTCGAGCGGCTCGGCCAAGCTCGACCAGGCCGCCGTGGACATCTTGAAACTCGCCAGTCCCTTCGATCCGTTTCCCAAGGAACTCGCGGACCGCTACCGCCTGTTGCGTTTCACCTACGGCTGGGAATTTGCGGCGGCCGCCGCGTCAGACGGGGCACGGTGACCGCGCCGGCGGATTCACAGTAGACTGCGCCGCATATGGCCGGCATCACGAGTCTGTCGAATCACCTTCTGATCGCGATGCCCCAGCTCACCGATCCGAACTTCTCGCAGACCGTCTCGCTGATCTGCGAACACGGTGAAAAAGGCGCGCTCGGCATCGTGCTCAACCGGCCGCTGTCGATGACGCTCAGCGAAGTCTTCGAGCAGATGAAGATCGAGCCCACCGACCGGCGCGCGGCCGACCTGCCGGTACTGCGCGGCGGACCCGTGCACCAGGATCGCGGCTTCGTGCTGCATCGTCCGGGCGGCGAATGGGATTCGACGCATCGGATCTCCGATGCCATCCAGGTGACCACCTCACGCGATGTGCTGGCCGCCATGGCCACGGGCACCGGCCCCGAAAAGGCCTTCATCGCGCTGGGATATGCGGGCTGGGAAGCCGGACAGCTCGAGCGCGAGATGCTCGACAATTCCTGGCTTTCGGTGCCGGCCGACGAAAGCGTGATCTTCGACCTGCCCTACGAGGAGCGCTGGCTGGCGATCGCTCCGGCTGCTCGGCGTTGAACCTGGGCAGCTCACCTCGTTCTCCGGTCATGCCTGACCGGGCGACCGACGTAACGATCGTCCTCGCACTCGACTTCGGGCTCAAACGCATTGGCGTCGCCAGCGGCGACACGCTGACCCGCGCTGCGCGCCCGCGCGGCGCCATCGGCAATGGACCCGGCGGGCCGGACTGGGCCGCGTTGCAGCGGGTGCTCGACGAACTGCGCCCCGCGCGAATTGCCGTCGGCGAGCCCTATAATGCCGACGGCAGCGCCAGTCCCCTCACCGAGACCGCACGCCGTTTCGCCGCCGAGCTCCAGCAACGCAGCTCCCTGCCGGTCGACCTCGTCGATGAACGCTGGTCCTCGCAGGACGCCGAGGAGCGGCTGCGCGCGCGCGCGCGCATCCGGGCGAAGACGCGGCGCGTGACCGCGGAGGATGTCGATGCCGCCGCCGCCGCGGTGATCCTGGAACGCTGGTTCGAATCACAACTAACAAACACATGACTGAACAACTCGTGCCAACGGCTCCCTGCGCCACCTGCTGACGCTCGAGGGCCTGTCGCAGTGCGCAGCTCGAAGCGTTGCTGGCGCGCGCGCAGAAATTCGTGAAGCCGGTGGGTGAGCCGCCCGCGCAGAAGAAGAGCCTGGCCGGCGTGACCGTCGCCAACATGTTCACCGAACCCTCCACGCGTACGCGCGTGTCCTTCGAGCTGGCGGCCAAGCGGCTGGGCGCCGACGTGGTGAACCTGGAAGTGCAGCTCTCCTCGCGCGTCAAGGGCGAGAGCATGCTCGACACCATCTACACGCTCGAAGCCTGCCACGTGGACGTGTTCGTGATCCGCGATGCCGAATCGGGCGTGCCGGGACTGGTCGCCAACCACGTGCAGCCGCACGTCAGCGTGCTGTCGGCCGGCGAAGCGCACGTGGCGCATCCCACGCAGGGGCTGCTCGACGCGTTGACCATCCTGCAGGCACAAGAAGAAATTCGACGGTCTCAAGGTCGCGATAGTCGGCGACGTCAAGCATTCGCGCGTGGCGCGCTCGGCCTGGCATGTGCTGGGAACGCTGGGAGTTGCCGAGATCCGCATCGTGGCGCCGAAGGCCCTGATGCCCGACACCGGCGAATTCGCCGGCTGCGAACGGGCCACTTCGATCGATACCGGCATCGCCGGCGTCGACGTCATCATGATGCTGCGCATCCAGAAGGAGCGCATGGCCACCGCGCAGGTTCCGGACGCCGACCGCTACTTCGCGAAGTATGGTTTGTCGTCGGAGCGCCTCGCCAGGGCCAGGCCCGACGCCATCGTCATGCATCCGCAACCCATGAACCGCGGCATCGAGATCGCCTCGGATGTGGCCGACGGTCCGCAGTCCGTGATCCGCGACCAGGTGCGCAATGGAGTCTCGGTACGCATGGCCGTGCTCGAGGCCGTCGATCGAAGGCCGTAAATGAGCGCACTGCCCCAGGAAGAAGCCGGGCGCAGCGCCGGCGTGCACCCAGCGCATCGCGGCAGCATTTTCCTGGAAGAAGGCAAGGTCGTTTCGCAGGAGAGCTGGCCCGGCGAGCAGTTCGTGCTGCGGCATCACGGCACCGAAATGCGCCGCGCGCGCCCTGCCCGGCAGCTTCGTGCATCTCACCTGCGATCCGGACGTGCCCATGCGCCGGCCGTTGTCGATCCAGCGCGTGAATGCCGCCGAAGGCTGGATCGAGATTCTCTACAAGATCGTCGGTCCGGGACTGCGCGCGCTGAGCCGGCGCCACGCCGGCGATGCGATCAGCGTGCTGGGCCCGATCGGCCAGCCGTTCCGGCCCGATCCGCGACGCCCGCGCGCCCTGCTGGTCGGCGGCGGCGTGGGCATTCCACCCATGGTCTTCCTCGCCGAATGGATGCTCGCGCAACCCGGCAAGCCATGGAAACCGCTGGTGCTCATGGGTTCGGAGATTCCGTTTCCGTTCAAGGCCCGGCCGTCGACCATTCTCGTGCCCGGCATTCCCGCGGGCAGCATCGCCGCCATGCCGCTGCTCGATGGCTGGGGCGTGCCCAGCCGGCTCGCTTCGAAAGCCGGGCTCCCGGGCTGCTACGACGGCTTCGTCACCCAGCTCGCGGACGAGTGGTTAGGCGCCCTGGACTCCGCGGCCAGGGCCGAGGTCGAGGTGTTCTCCTGCGGCCCCACTCCCATGCTCGAGGCCATGGCCAAGGTCGCGCTGAAACATGACGTGCGCTGCCAGGTGTCGCTGGAGGAGTTCATGGCCTGCGCCGTCGGCGGCTGCGCCGGCTGCACCGTGAAGGTGGCCACGCCCGACGGGCCGGCGATGAAGCGCGTGTGCGTCGACGGGCCGGTATTCGACTCGCGGGCCGTGTTCGCATAGCGGCAAACCCGGCCGCCTCGGTATTTTCCGCGGTTTCGGGCCACGCATAGTATTTATATGATTAATGCCACTTCTTGCCAGGAGGTGGCCCATGATCCGTACGGAAGCGCGCAAGCTGCGCATCGCACCGCTGCTGTTGTTTGTCCTGTTCGCCTGCGTGCTGCTCGCATCCCCGGCGCACGCCCAGACCTTCGCCAAGGGCGCCGACGTCAGCTGGATCACGCAGATGGAAGCCAGCGGCTATCGCTGGTCCAACGACAACGGCACGCAGCAGGACCTGCTGCAGATCCTCAAGGATCACGGCATGAACACCATCCGCCTGCGCGTATGGGTGAACCCCTCGGGCGGCTGGAGCGGCGTCAACGACGTGCTGGCCAAGGCGCAGCGCGCGAAGAACGCCGGCATGCGCATCATGATCGACTTCCACTACAGCGATTCCTGGGCGGACCCGGGCAAGCAGACCAAGCCCGCGGCCTGGCGCACCCACACCTTCGATCAACTCATGGCGGACGTCTATCAACACACGTTCAACACCATGAACACGCTGGCCTCGAACGGCATCTTTCCCGAGTGGGTGCAGGTCGGCAACGAAACCAACAACGGCATGTTGTGGGAGGACGGACGCGCCTCCGCGAACATGCGCAACTACGCCTGGCTGGTGAACAGCGGCTACGACGCGGTCAAGGCCGTGAGCCCGAACTCGAAGGTCATCGTGCATGTCTCCAACGGCTACGACAACGCGCTGTTCCGCTGGAACTTCGACGGCCTGCGCAGCAATGGCGCGCGCTGGGACATCATCGGCATGTCGCTGTATCCCGAGCCTAACAACTGGCAGACGCTGGTCGGCCAGACCATCACCAACATCAACGACATGCGCTCGCGCTACGGCAAGGGCGTCATGCTGGTGGAAGTCGGCATGGCCTGGGACCAGGCCACCGCGAGCAAGGCGTTCCTCACCGACCTGATCACGCGTTCGCGCAATGCCGGCGCGCTCGGCGTGCTCTATTGGGAACCCCAAGCTTTCAACTGGCAGGGCTACAGCAAGGGGGCCTGGAACACGAACGGCCGTCCCACCATCGCGCTCGATGCATTCATCGAGGGCTCGACGCCACCGCCTCCGCCGCCGCCCGGCGGCATCACGCTGCAGGAAAACCTCACCGGGTTCTGCGGCGTGGACGGCACGGTCGACAACAACAATGCGGGCTTCACCGGCGCGGGGTTCGCGAACACCAACAACGCCACGGGAACCACGGTGCGCTGGCGCGTGAACGCCAACGCGGCCGGCAACTACACACTGCAGTGGCGCTTCGCGAACGGCACGACGGGCAATCGTCCGGGCACGCTGCGCATCAACGGCGTCAATGGCTCGACGGTGGCATTGCCGGCCACCGGCGCGTGGACCACGTGGACCAATTCGAGTTCGGTAAGCGCCAACCTGCGCGCCGGTGCCAATGACATCGCGCTGGTTGCCACCACGAGCGGTGGCCTGGCGAACATCGATTCGATGACGGCGAGCGGCAGCGGCATCAGCGCCGTGGCGTGCAACTAGCGCACGCCATATTTCGCCAGAATTCCGTCCGGATAAATCACCATCGGGCGGGCGCCCCTGAGCACACTCCCCGGCACGCACGATGCGTACCGGGGAGCAAGGCATGTTCGACTGGGATTACTGGCTCGAGATCTTCGAGGCGCGCGTACCGACCCTGGTCATCCAGCGCCCCACGCCCGATGACTGGCTGAGCGACGCGGAATGTGCGCGGATTGCAGGCTCGATCGCCACCTTCCAGCTCGGCGAGCAATCCGAAGGACGCACGCTGCTGCGCTTTGCCGAACGCTTCGCAAAACGCCGCAACCTGCCCGCGCTGCCCGCGGTCACCGCGTTGTTCATCAAGGAAGAGCAGCACCACGCCGCCCAGCTCAGGGAATTCATGTGGGCCAATGGCATTCCTCTGAAAAAGAAATCCTGGACCGATTCGGTGTTCCGGGTGCTGCGGAAACTGGCCGGATTCGAGGCCGCGGTCACCGTGCTGGTCACCGCCGAGATGATCGGCTTCGTCTATTACCGCGCGCTGGCGCGCGCCACGGAATCTCGCTGCCTGAAGACCATCTGCCGCAGCATGTGCGTCGATGAATCTCTGCACCTGCGCTACGAGACGCAACTGCTCCTGACCCTGCGCGGCGAGCGCCGCCCGCTGCTGCGCCGCTCCGTCGAGCTCATGCATCGCACCCTGCTGGCCATCACCGCGCACATCGTGTTCCACGATCACCGCCGCGTGCTGCGCCACGTCGGATATGACGCGCGCACCTTCCGGCGCGACTGCCTGGCTATCTACCGCATGGTGATGCGCTACGGCGCCTACCGGCCGCGGCAGCGCGACGCGGCGGGCAATCCGGCGTCCTGAAAGAAAAAAGGCGGCCCGCTTGCGCGTTCCGCCTCCGGCCTTCCGGCCTAACCCTTGACGCAGACCACCTGCTTCAGGGTGTACGCGATCTCGACCAGATCGCGCTGTGCCGCCATCACCGCGTCGATGTCCTTGTACGCGGCCGGCGTTTCGTCGATGACGCCGGCATCCTTTCGGCACTCGACGCCCGCCGTCGCCGCCTCGTGGTCGGCGACGGTGAAGCGCTTCTGTGCCGCGGTACGCGACATCACGCGGCCCGCGCCGTGGCTGCAGCTCTCGAAGCTCTCGGGGTTTCCCAGGCCGCGAACGATGAACGAACGCGCACCCATCGACCCCGGGATGATTCCGAGCTCGCCCTTCTTCGCGCTCACCGCGCCCTTGCGGGTAACGATCAGCTCCTCGCCGAAGTGCGACTCCTGCGTGCAGTAGTTGTGGTGGCAGTTCACCGCCACCTCACCCAGCTGGAACGCACGCAGCTCCTCGCGCATCACGCGCAGCACCGCGTCCATCATCGAACGGCGGTTCTCGGCCGCGTAGTCCTGCGCCCAGGTCATGGCCTCGACATAGTCGTCGAAGTGCTTCGTGCCCTCGACCAGGTACGCAAGGTCACGATCCGGCAGGTTGATGAAATGCTTCATCATGTCCTTGCGCGCCAGCTCGATGAACAGCTGGCCGATCATGTTGCCGATGCCACGCGAACCGGAGTGCAACATCACCCACACGGTCTGCTCGGTGTCGAGGCAGACCTCGATGAAGTGGTTGCCGCCACCCAGCGTACCGAGCTGCTTGAGCGGCTCCTTGTTCTTGAGGCGCGGATACTTCGCGATGATGGCGTCGTGACGCTCGGCCAGGGTCGACCAGCGCGTGCGCACCGAGTCCGGAGTGTTACCCCAGGAACCCTTGTGCGCACGGCCGCGCACCGACACCGAGCCATGCGGCACGGCGCGCTCGATGCGCGAGCGCAGCGCCGCCAGCGACTCGGGCAGGTCCTTGGCCTTCAGCGAGGTCTGCACGGCCATCATGCCGCAGCCGATGTCCACGCCCACCGCAGCCGGGATGATGGCGCCCTTGGTCGCGATCACCGAACCCACCGTCGCGCCCTTTCCCAGGTGCACGTCCGGCATCACGGCCAGGTGCGAATGCACGAAGGGCATGCGCGCGATGTTCTCGAGCTGCTTCTTCGCGGAGTCGTCCACTGGCACGCCCTGCGTCCACATCTTCACGTGGCGGCCGCCCTCGACGTTCATCATTTCGTAGTTCTTGTCCATGTTCTTCATTCTCCTCGTTTCTCCCAACCTCGTGACGCGCACCGGCCGGCTGCGCGTCACGATCCGGCTCACGCCGGGCCCCATTGCCCGGCGCGAGACACCGAATTCCTGGGCGCCTGAAAAGCCGAAGGCCCCGATCAGCGGCAGCTGACCGGGGCCTCGTGGGAGAACCTTGCGGAGAGCTGCCTTACGCGCCGCTCTCCATCATCGAAGAGCTAACGCACCAAGACGTCCGATTCGCGTGAATCAGCGAGCGCGCACGCGGGGACGCTGCGCCGATTCGACGGAATCGGGCGTTGCGGCAACGCGGCGGCGCCGAAGCGCGCGAACGATTTGCGGTAGTTAGGATGCATAGGGGCGCGCATTCTAGGCGTGAATCGAAACCTGTCAAGCACCGTTCGTCGGATCATAGGTCACGCCAGGTCAGCGTCAGGCCAAAGCCTTCGCTGCCATCGTCGCCGAACACGCGCCCGAGCAGCGCGAAGCCGTGCGGCAGGCCCGCCTCGGCGCGCACGGTCCAGAAATCGCCGCCGGTGTTGAAGCCACCGCCCAGCTTGAAGCTGGGGAAGTAGTAGTCGAACTCGACGCCGACATCCGTATCGCCCTCATCGGGATCCGCGACGCTGATGCTGCCCGCCCACCAATGATCGTTGGCGAGCTTGCCGGCGTACCTTGCCGTGAGGTTCGGGTCCCAGTCGTCTTCGGTGAAGTCGGTGCCGAAGAACAATCTGGGGATGGGCACGATCCCGAGCGTGCCATTCCAGCTCGTATCGTCGTCTCCGGAGATATCCGTCTGGACCACGCCCACGCGGGCGAAAAGCATCGCCGTGTCCGTGAAGTGGTAACCCACGTTTGCGGCGAATGCATCGGCGTCTTCGTCGCCAAGCTCCACCCACTGGCCGGTCACGTCCGCATAACTCGAACGAGCGATGTACGCGGCCTCTCCGACCGGCACGCCGTCCGTCGGGACGGGCTTGAAGTAGAACGTTCCCGTTGCCGAGATCACATCGGCGTCCTCGTCGAGGTCGTCGAAATCGACCTGGTCGTACGCCAGCTGCGCCTGGATGCGAAAGTCGTCCGCTTGGGCCGCGGTCGAGACCGCGAGTCCGGCGGCCGCGAGGATTTGAAGCGTCAGATATCGAGCGATACTCATCGGACCTTCCTTGGTTCACTAGAGTTTGTAATGCGGCGCAGCGGCGGAGGCCGGGCCGTGGCGGAATATGCAGCACTGGTTAGGCCGGGAAACTCGGGATTTCCGCAGCAGGCCTGGCGCGGGAACGCGCCTGCCGGGAACGCGATGCCCGGCCGGGGCTCAGCCGAAGTTGATCTTGGCTTCCAGGTTGGAGCGCGAGTCCGCGTTGGTCAGCGCTTCCTCGAGCTCGATGCGGTTCTGCTTGTAGAGATTCAGCAGCGCCACGTCGAAGCTCTGCACGCCGCGCTCGGAGCTGGCAACGATCGCTTCCTTGATCGCCGAGACGTCGCCCTTCTTCACCAGCTCGGTGACGTACGGCGTGTTCAGCATCACTTCGATGGCCGCGATGCGCTTGCCGTCCTTGCCGACGACCAGGCGCTGCGACAGGATGGCGCGCAGGTACTGCGACAGGTCCAGGAAGATCTGCTTGTGCTGGTCCTGCGGGAACATGTTGATGATGCGGTCGAGCGTCTCGGCGCTGTTGTTCGCGTGCAGCGTCGACAGCACCAGGTGACCGGTGCCGGAAAGGTTGATCGCCGCCTCCATCGTCTCCTTGTCGCGGATTTCGCCGATGAGGATGACGTCGGGAGCGGCGCGCATCACGCCGCGCAACGCGCGCGCGAAACACTTGGTGTCGAGCCCGACTTCGCGCTGGTTGACGATGGAACGCTTGTTGGTGTGCAGGAACTCGATCGGATCCTCGATGGTCACGATGTGATCCGAGGACACCTCGTTGCGATGATTGATCATCGCCGCGATCGACGTGGACTTGCCCGAGCCGGTGGCGCCCACCATCAGGATGAGCCCGCGCTTCATCATGATGAGGTCCTTGAACATGTCGGGCAGGCCGAGCGCATCGAGCTTGGGCATGTCGGCGCTGATGTAGCGCAGCACCATCGCGGGATAGCCGCGCTGGTAGAACACGTTGACGCGGAAGCGGCCGAGGCCGGGCTCGGAGATCGCGAAGTCGATTTCCAGCTCGCGCTTGAAGCTCTCGAGCTGGTCGGGGGTCATGAGCCCGTAGGCCGCCTGGCGCACGGTTTCCGGCGTCAGGATCTGCTTGTTGATGGGCAGGATGGCGCCTTCGATCTTCACCTTGATGGGCGAGTTCGAAGTGAAGAACAGGTCCGACGCCTTGCGCTCGACCATGAGCTTGAACAGCGGCCGGGTGTTGAGCACCATCGGCGCGCCGTCGCCGCCGCTCCTTGACCTCGATGGTTTCGACGAACTTCTCGTTCACTGCTGGCATGTCCGCCCTGGTCTTTCGAATTGACGTCGACGGTCGTTAGAACGACCGGCCCTGTTGTTCTTCGTCGACCATGGAGAGCGTGCCGCCGTCGTCGAGATTCTTGACCTCGCGCTTGCTCTCGAGCTTGATCCTGAGGCGCAGCTCGTTCTTCGAGTCGGCGTTGCGCAGCGCGTCTTCGTAGGAGATGAAGCCGGCCTCGTACAGGTCGTACAGCGCCTGGTCGAAGGTCTTCATGCCGACGCGCGTCGAGCGCGACATGACTTCCTTGATCTCCTGGACCTTGCCTTTGAAGATCAGGTCCTGGATCAGCGGCGAATTCAGCATGATCTCCATCGCCGCGATGCGGCCGGAGCCGGATTCGCGCGGCACCAGGCGCTGCGAAACCAGCGCGCGGATGTTCAGCGACAGATCCATCAGCAGCTGCTCGCGCCGCTCGTCGGGGAAGAAGTTGATGATGCGGTCCAGCGCCTGGTTGGAGCTGTTGGCGTGCAGCGTCGCCAGCACCAGGTGGCCGGTTTCGGCGAACTGGATGCCGTATTCCATGGTCTCGCGATCGCGGATTTCGCCGATGAGGATGACGTCGGGCGCCTGGCGCAGGGTGTTCTTCAGCGCGGCGTGCCAGTTCTCGGTGTCCACGCCCACTTCGCGGTGCGTGATCACGCAGCCCTTGTGCTGGTGCACGTATTCCACCGGATCTTCGATGGTCACGATGTGGCCGCGGGTCTTTTCGTTGCGGTAACCGACCATCGCGGCCAGCGAGGTCGACTTGCCCGAGCCCGTGCCGCCGACCAGGATGCAGAGGCCGCGCTTCGACAGCACGACTTCCTTGAGAACCGGCGGCAGCTCGAGCTCTTCGAGCGTGGGGATCTTGGAGTTGATGAGGCGGATGACGCAGCCGGTGTTGCCCTGCTGCACGAAGGTGTTCACGCGGAAGCGGCCGATGCCCGGCGGCGCGATCGCGAAATTGCATTCCTTGGTCGCGTCGAATTCCTTGGTCTGGCGGTCGTTCATGATGGCGCGCACCAGCACCGCGGACTGCTCCGGCGGTCAGCGCGCGCTCGGACTGCGGCCGCACTTCGCCGTCGATCTTGATCGCCGGCGGGAAGCCCGCCGTGATGAACAGGTCCGAGGCCTTCTTGTCGACCACGCGACGCAGAAGGTCCTGCATGAGTTTGATGCCTTGTTCGCGATCCATTACAGCGGCATCCTTGTTGGTGGCTTTGTAGCGCGCTTCTTCCTTGCTGACGACGCCCTTGGTGACGAGGTCGGCGAGGCACTGATCGAGCGTCTGCATGCCCTGCTGCGCGCCGGTCTGGATGGCGGAGTACATCTGCGCGATCTTGCCTTCGCGAATCAGGTTACGAATGGCGGGCGTGCCGATCATGATTTCGTGCGCCGCGATGCGGCCACCGCCGTTGCGCTTGAGCAGGGTCTGCGAAATCACCGCGCGCAGCGACTCGGACAACATCGCGCGCACCATTTCCTTTTCCTGCGCCGGGAACACGTCGACCACGCGGTCGATGGTCTTGGCGGCGGAGCTGGTGTGCAGCGTGCCGAACACCAGGTGTCCGGTTTCGGCGGCGGTGAGCGCCAGGCGGATGGTTTCCAGGTCGCGCATTTCGCCGACCAGCACCACGTCCGGGTCTTCGCGCAGCGCCGAGCGCAGCGCTTCGGAGAAGCCGAGCGTGTCGCGATGCACTTCGCGCTGGTTCACGAGGCAGCGCTTGCTCTCGTGTACGAATTCGATGGGGTCCTCGATCGTGATGATGTGATCGGGACGGTTGTCATTACAGTGGTTGACCATGCCCGCGAGCGTGGTCGACTTGCCCGAGCCCGTGGGTCCGGTCACCAGCACCAGGCCGCGCGGCAGCATGCACAGGTCGCGGAAGATCTTCGGCGCGGCCAGGTCGTCCAGCGAGAGGATGACCGAGGGAATATTGCGGAACACGGCGCCGGCGCCGCGGTTCTGGTTGAAGGCGTTGACGCGGAAGCGCGCGAGCTTCGGGATTTCGAACGAGAAGTCGGTCTCGAAGAACTCTTCGTAAGCCTTGCGCTGCTTGTCGTTCATGATGTCGTACACCATGCCGTGCACTTCCTTGTGGGAAAGCGCGGGCATGTTGATACGTTTCATGTCGCCGTCGACACGAATCATGGGTGGCACGCCAGCGGACAGGTGCAAGTCCGAGGCGTTATTCTTTACGGCAAAAGCGAGGAGCTGGGCGACGTCGACGGCCATGCGGGGTCCCTTGAAAAGCGCCGTTGAGTATAGACCCGGGTATCAGTGATCAATATGTTATCCCGTCCGCAGAATTGCTCGGAGAGCGTCCGGCTCGCTCAAATACCGCATCGCCGAGGCCGCCACGGCCGCCGGGCGAAGTGTCGATTCGGTCACGCTTCTGGCGGTTTCCAAGGGCCAGAGCAGCGCAGCAATTGACAGCGCGGCGCGCGCCGGGATCGAGCATTTCGGCGAGAATTTCCTGCAGGAAAGCCTGCCGAAGATCGAGGCGCTCGCCGGGCCGCGAGCTCACCTGGCATTTCATCGGCCGGCTGCAGGCTAACAAGACGCGCCCGGTGGCCGAGAACTTCGCCTGGGTGCACGCGCGTCGACCGGCTCAAGATCGCCGAGCGGCTCTCGGCGCAGCGGCCCTTCCACGCGCCGCCGCTCAATGTCTGCCTGCAGCTGCACGTCGGTGGCGAGGCCAGCAAGGGTGGCGTGGAGGCGCCGAGCATGCGCGAGCTCGCGCAGCCAGGTGAGCGCCCTGCCCCGCCTGCGCCTGCGCGGCCTCATGTGCATGCCGCCGGCCGAGACCGATGTCACGCGGCAGCGCCAGTGGTTTCGCGAAACCCGCCAGGTCTTCGACTACCTGAACGAGCACGGCCTGGGCCTCGACACGCTTGTCGATGGGCACGAGCGCGGATTTCGAGGCGGCCATCGCCGAAGGCGCGACCATGGTGCGCATCGGTACCGCCATCTTCGGCCCGCGCGATACGCCCAGCCGATAGATCGACAAGATCAATCACGCGAATGAACATCACGGCAGCATTCATCGGCGGCGGAAACATGGGCGGCGCCCTGATTCGCGGCCTCATCGCGCGCGGCCTGCCGCGCGCAGAACATCAGCGTCGGCGAAGCCGTGCAGGCGCGGCGCATCGCGCTCGCCGACGAACTGGGCGTGCACGTCTCTGCCGACAATCGCGAGGCCGTCGACGGTGCCGACGTCGTCGTGCTCGCGGTCAAACCGCAGGACATGGCGGGCACGGTGCAGTCCGCTCGCCGACGTCTTCGCGCAACGCGCCGCCGCTGGTGCTGTCCATCGCCGCGGGCATTCGCGTCGCGGACATCGCGGGCTGGTGCGGCCCGGGCGTCGCCGTGGTGCGCGCCATGCCCAATCGGCCCGCGCTCAACAGCGCGGGCGCCACGGCGCATGTACGCGCCCGCGGGGCTCAGCGCCGCGCACCGCAAGCTGGCCGAAGAGGTGCTCGGCGCCGTGGGCACCACGGTGTGGGTGCCCGACGAGGACGTCACTCGACGTGGTCACGGCGCTGTCGGGCAGCGGTCCGGCCTACTTCTTCCTGCTGGCCGAGCTCATGACCGACGCGGCGGTGAAACTCGGCCTGCCGCGCGCCAGCGCGCAGGAGCTGGCCATCCAGACGCTGTTCGGCTCGGGCCGCATGGCGCGCGACAGCGACGGCGACCTGGCGCGCCTGCGCGCCGAAGTCACTTCCAAGGGCGGCACCACCGAGGCCGCGCTGCGCGCATTCGATGCGCGCGAACCTGCGTGGTATCGTCGCCGCCGCACTCGAGGCCGCGACCGATCGTGGCCGCGAGATGGCCCAGGCATTCGGAGAGAAATCCGCGCAACATGACACGCACTGTATCTATCTGGTCGACTCGCTGCTGACGCTCTACCTGTACGTGCTGATCCTGCGTTTCGTCATGCAGCTCACGCGCGCGGACTTCCGCAACCAGATCGCCCATGCGGTGCTGGTCGTCACCAACCCGCTGATCATGCCGCTGCGCAGGATCCTGCCGCCGATGGGCAAGATCGACACGCGCCATCGGTGCTGGCCATCGTGCTCGTCGCGCGCTGGCGATCGTTGCGCCGTGCCGCTGATCGCTGGCAACGGCAGTGTTGCTCGATCCGCTCACCTGGCTGCGCTGCACTGCTGCTCACGCTGATGCGCGCGTTCATCAAGTTCTTCATGGGCGCCATCATCATCTACGCGATCCTGGGCTGGGTGGTGCCGGCCGGCTATTCGCCGCCGATGGCGTTGCTCGCGACCATCTGCGAGCCGGTGCTGCGCCGTTTCGCCGCATGATTCCGCCGATCGGCGGCATCGATCTGTCGCCGCTGTGGGCGCTCGCTCGCGCTCGGCGTGTTGCTGCGGCTGCTTGCTCGCGCGTCGTCGCGAACGTCGCAGCAACAATCACTTAAGCGACAGTTGCGACGTCGAATCGACGTCGCGCACGCGCGCGAATGGCGAAGATTCGTACAGCGCGCGCGCGTCGTAGTGCGCGCGGCGCAACTTGCCGCGTGTCGCGCATGTGCGCCGAACCCTAGAAAACAAGGCATTTGCAGCATCCGCGTGCAACGAAAATTATTTGCACGCGCGAGTGCGTGTGATATGTTGCGCGCCGAATCGCTCGCCGCGGAATCTATTTTTCGCGGCATTTTTTCAAACGAGGAGTCGAGTAATGGCAAAGAAAGGTGGCGCACCGACGAAGTCGGAAATCGTGGCAACGATCTGCAAGGACAGCGAGCTGTCCCGCAAGCAGGTCGCCGCGGTGTTCGAGTCACTCAACGGCATCATCAAGAAGAGCCTGCGTGGTCCTGGTCTGTTCACGCTGCCCGGCTTGCTGAAGATGAAGGTCGTGAAGAAGCCCGCCACGAAGGCGCGTGAAGGCATCAACCCGTTCACGAAGGAAAAGATGATTTTCAAGGCGAAGCCGGCCTCCAAGAAGGTCCGCGTTCTGCCTCTGAAGAGCCTCAAGGCGCTGGTCAACTAAGAAGCGTCCACGCATCGCGCGTGCCACGACGCGCGATGCACTCGAAAGCCCTGGTGTCGACAGGACGCCCGGGCTTTCGTGCTTTCAGGACTTGCAGAAAGTCGACGAACCAGCGGCTTGAGCTCGTGCAGCTTGCCGTGGAAGAAGTGCCCTGCGCCCGCCAGCACGTGCAGGCGCGGCTTTGCGGGGCTGCTCCGCCGCCCAGGCCAGCACCGCCTCGGGCGGCACCACGTCGTCGGCATCGCCCTGCGCCAGCATCCAGTCGCAGTCCGGATGCGCCACGCTGCCGAGCTCGAAGCGCGCCACCGGCGGCGCCACGGCCACGAGTTTGGCCGGCGCGAGGCCGGCGGCGCCGCGCAATGCGACGAAGGCGCCGAACGAGAACCCGCCTAACCACAATGCCGCGCGCGGGAAACCGCCGGCGCCCTTCCGCCACCACGGCCGCGAGGTCGTCGGTCTCGCCGCGGCCGTTGTCGAACTTGCCGGCACTGGCGCCGACGCCGCGAAAATTGAAGCGGAACGCCGGCGCGCCGCACTCCGTCATCGCGCGCGCGAGCGACGTGGGTGACCTTGTTGTCCATGGTGCCGCCGAACAGCGAATGCGGATGGCAGGCCACGCCGAAGACGCGCGGCTCGGCCTCGCCGTCGGGAAACTCGAGCCTCGCTTCGAGCGGGCCGGCCGGCCCTGCGACGCGTGAGGACTTCCGCGCGCGTCACGGCGCCTTGTAGACGGTGTCGTCCTTCATGACGAACACCACGCGCTCCATGACGGTGATGTCCTCGAGCGGATTGCCCGGCACACCGACCAGCTCGCCGAGCTTGCCCACGGCGATGCTGCCGGTCCGGTCGTCGAGCCCGAGGAACTTCGCGGGTACGCTGGTCGCGACCCGGATGGCTTCCATCGGCGGCATGCCGCCCTCGACCATGAGGCGGAACTCGCGCGCGTTTTCGCCGTGTTTGCCGACGCCGGTGTCGGTGCCGAACAGGATCTTCACGCCGGCCTTGTAGGCCTTGGCGAAGGTGCTGCTGGATCTGCGGCCCCACCTGCCAGCGCCTTGGGGCGCACGATGGCCGGAAAGAAGTTCGGATCCTGGGCCTGGTCGTACACCCAGCGTCCGGCGGAAATCGTCGGCACGTAGAAGGTGCCGTGTTCCTTCATGAGCTTGATGCCCTCGTCGTCCATGAAGGTGCCGTGTTCGATGGTGTCGACGCCGCCGCGCACCGCGCGCTTGATGCCCTCGGCGCCGTGCGCATGCGCCGCCACCTTGAAACCGTAGTCGCGCGCCGTGGTGACCACGGCGCGGATCTCTTCTTCGGTCATCTGCGGGTTGGAGCCGCTCTTGGCGATCGACAACACACCGCCGGTGGCCGTGATCTTGATGGTGTCCGAACCTTCCTTGTAGCGCTGGCGCACGGCCTTGCGCGCATCCTCGACGCTGTTGATCACGCCCTCATCCGGGCCCGGATCGGACGGAAACTTGCGCGCCCAGCCATTGGTGGGGTCGGCATGGCCGCCGGTGGTCGCGATGGCCTTGCCGGCCGCGATGATGCGCGGTCCCGGCACCTTGCCGGCATTGATCGCGTTGCGCAGCGAGATGGAGGCGCGGTACTCGTCGCCGAGGTCACGCACCGTGGTGAAGCCGGCTAACAAGGTGCGCTGGGCGTAGACCACGCCATCGATGGCCACGTCGCCTTCGTTCTGCTTGTAGTCGTCGATTTCCGAGGTCTTGGCTGTATTCGCTGGTAGAGTGCACGTGCATGTCGAACAGGCCCGGCAGCAGCGTGCCATTGCGCAGGTCGATGACGCGGTCGCCGGCCGCCGGCTGGCGAAAGCCGGCTTCGATGGCGGTGATCTTGCCCGCCTCGACCACCACGGTCTGATTGGTCTTCACGGTGTCGGAGACGCCGTCGATGACGCGACCGGCGTGGATCAGCGTTGCGGCCTGCGCCACGCCACCGAGCCACAGCGCAGCGCGACGCAGCGCACGCAGCGCGACCGTCAGCCCGTTCTTCATCAACGAATTTCCACCAGCTCGACGTCGAACACCAGCGTGGCGCCGGGAGGAATCACGCCGCCGGCGCCGCGCGCGCCGTAACCCATTTCCGGCGGAATCACGAGGCGGCGCTTGCCGCCGACTTTCATGCCCACCACGCCTTCGTCCCAGCCCTGGATCACCATGCCGGCGCCGACCGGGAATTCGAACGGCTCATTGCGATCGACCGAGCTGTCGAACTTCTTGCCCTTGTTCTCGGGCGCGCCGGCGTCGTACAGCCAGCCGGTGTAATGCACCAGCGCGGTCTGGCCGGATTTGATTTCGGCGCCGGTGCCGGGCGCGAGATCGGTCTTTTCCATTGCCATGGTTTCGGTTCCTGTGGATGCGGGCGCTGGGGCCGGACTTTCGGCGGACGCGGCGGGTTCCGTGGCTGGCGGCAGACTCTGCGGGTTTCTCTCTTGGCTTGCAGGCCACGAAACTCGACGCGATGAACAGGGCGCAAGCGCCAGTACCAGCGACTTAACCGTCATCGCGAAACTCCGGTCACGAGCGGGGCCGGCATTATTGCAGACAATTGCCGGCAGGTGGCCTGGGCCCTACAGCAGCTTGTTCGCCTTGAGGTAGCGCTCGAGGTCGCGATAGGAATCGTCGCCGCCCGCGTACTTGACGAGGTTGCGCGCGGTGCGCAGCCAGTCCTGCGTGGTGGGAACGAGTTCGCGCGGCGGCGCGCACCAGGTCCTCCTGGGAGATCTCGCGCTCGCGCCGCGTCTCGAGGTACTCGGTGAGCACGTATTCCTTGGCGCGCTCCACCAGCGCATCGACGTCGGCACCCGAGAACTGTTCGGTGAGGCGCGCGACGGCCGCGGCGTCGACCGTGCCGTGCGGCACGCTCTCCAGCGCCAGTTCGATGATGCGTGCGCGCGCCACCGCGTCGGGCGGCGGCACGAACACCTGGCGCGCGAATCGTCCCGGCCGCTTCATGGCCGGGTCCACGTCCCAGGGCATGTTGGTGGCGGCGAGGATCAGCACCTGGTCATTGGCGTTGTCGAAGCCGTCGAGCTGCGACAGGAATTCGTTGACGATCTTGCGGCTGACGTCCGAGCTCGCCTTCGAGCGCGCGAATGCCAGCGCATCGAGCTCGTCGAAGAACATCACGCAGGGCTTCTGCGCGCGCGCCTTCTCGAACATCAGCGCCAGGTTGCGCTCGCTCTCGCCCTGCCACATCGAGAGGATCTCGGAGATGCCGATGGCGAGGAAACTGGCGTTGCATTCGTTGGCGACCGCGCGCGCCAGCATGGTCTTGCCGCAGCCCGGCGGGCCGTAGAGCAGGATGCCGCCGCCGGCCTTCTTGCGGAACTTCGCGAACACCCCGGGTTGAGGAACGGCTCGATGATCTGCAGGCGGATGGACTTCTTGAGGTCTTCCATGCCGGCGATGTGGATGAAGCGGGTCTTGTCGGGCACGGCGACCGGCCGCGCGATCGACACGACGTCGGCGCTGCGCGCGCCCGGCACCACGGTGAGCTTCACGGGCTCGCGCGGCGGCGGTGGCGCGGGTGGCGGTGCGCGCAGCCGCTCGAATTCGTCGAGCGCCGGCGTCGCGTTCGCCTTGCGCGCAAGGTCGTACTGCGCAAGTGCGTCCGTTTCCCGTCCCGCGGCGAGCAACCCGCGCGCGTATGCCAGGCGCGTGACATTGTCGAAAGGATCGCGCAACAGGTGCGCCTCGAGTTCCGCGAGCGCCGGTGGGTGGTTGTCGTTCATAGGATGCGGCGGATCAGGGGCGGCCAGACCCAGCTATAGATGCAGTACCCGAGCCAGGTGAACGCCACCGGCCCCGCGACCTCGGGCGCGGTCTTCGACAGCGCACGAATCACGACGATGCCGCCGACCACATGGCCACCGAGGCGCCCCAGCCCCATTTCTGCAGCGGCCACAGGGGCTTCATGCTCCAGTGATTCTGGATGCGCAGCTCGCGCACCAGCTCAACGAGATGTTCGTTGGCCGGATCGGCGCGCATCGCGCCTTGCGCAATGCGATGCGCTTCGTCGATGCGGCCGGAATCCACCAGCGCCACGACCAGCGCGTGCACCGCGCTCATGGATTCCGGGTGCGCGGCCAGCAGTTTCTGGAGGCCGGCATTCGGCCGCGCCCCGCTGCGCGCGGTTTCGCACAGCGCGGTGGCCATCAGGCATTCGTCGTCCTCCGGGTCGTAGCGCAGCCCCTCGCGCGCCAGCTGCTCCGCCTTCTCCAGGTGCAGCGTGCGCAACATCAGCTGCGAATAGCGCCCATACAGTTCCGCGCTCTCCGGGTATTCGCGCAGCAGCCCGATGAGCAGCAGCTCGGCGTCGGCGTATTCCTTGCGCTCGATGAGCATGAAGGCCAGCAGCTGCCGCGCCGGCGCGTGTTCGGGGTTGGAGACCAGCACCTGGCGCACCGTCTTTTCGGCGGTTTCGTTTTCGTCGCCCAGCCATTCGGCCTGCGCACTTTGAAACAGCAGGTCGGGATCCTGCGGGTACTGCGTGAGCGCCTGCGCCAGCACGCGTTTCGCGTCGGCAAGGCGGCGGCGCTCGATGAAATAGAACGCCTGTTCGGCGTAGACGGCGGCACTCGTGGGCTGGTCGTTCACGTGATCAATGATGCTTGAGAATCCACGTCAGCAGAGTGGCATTTGCCGCCCAGCCCGACAGCGCCGCGGCAATGCCCACCGGCCAGCTCGGCAGCGCTTCCACGCCCGAGACGCGGGCTGACCGGAAAAACCTGCGATGCAATAAATAGATAGCGCCGAAAATCGCGAGCCCCAGGCGCGCGCAGCAGAGTCTCGCCGGTGCGTTGCGGCGTCATCCCCGCGAATTCCGCGAGTGCATCGAACTGGCCGGCACGCACCAGCATCATCGGTACGAACAGGGCCAGCGCCGTGAGGATGACGACGACGGGCGCGTCCTGCTTGAGCCGCGACAGCCTGGTGATGTTCGCCAGGGCGTAGACCGCCGCACCGACCGGGCCGCCGAAAAACGCGCACAGGGCAAAACCGGTGGTGTGATACAGCGCCGGCGGCCGGGTGTAATCCGACAGCGTCGGGCGCAGCAGGTCGTCGTTACTCAAGCCGCATCCAGAGCTTGTTCAGCCGCTGCACGAAGGCGCCGGGATCGGGAAGCTGCGCGCCTTCCGCCAGGGTCGCCTGCTCGTAGAGCACCAGCGCGAGGTCGCTGAACTCGTCGGCGTTCTCGCGCTTCTCCAGGTATTTCACCAGGTGATGGTCGACGTTGAGCTCCAGCACCGGCTTGCGACGGCGGCGCGGCCTGCCCGGCGGCCTCGAGCGCGCGGCGCAGCGGCGCCGACATGTCGTGTTCGCCGGCCACCAGCACCGCGGCGGAATCCTTGAGGCGCGTGCTGACGCGCACTTCGGATACCCGTTCGCCCAGCGAATCCTTGACGCGCTTGAGCAGCGACTTGCTCTCCTTGAGCTGCGCCTCGGCCTTTTCCTTTTCGGCGGCGCTCGCCAGCGCGCCGAGTTCGAGGTCGCCGCGGGTCGCATCCTTGAATTTCTTGCCTTCGAAATCCTGCAGGTGGTCCATGACCCAGGCGTCGATGCGCCGCCCTAACAACAGCACTTCGACGTTGCGCGCGCGTAGCGCCTCGATGGCCGGATGGCTGCGCGCCGCGGCCAGGCTCTCGCCCACCACGAAGTAGATCTTGTCCTGGCCGGTCTGCATGCGCGCCACGTAGTCGGCCAGCGACACCGTTTCCTCGTCGCCCGGCTAGTGGTGGAGGCAAACCGCAGCAGCGGCAGCAGCTTGTCGCGATTGGCGTGATCTTCGGCCAGGCCTTCCTTCAGCACGGCGCCGAACTCGCGCCAGAAGCCCTGGTACTTCGCGGCATCGTCCTTGGCGAGCTTGGCCAGCATCTCGAGCACGCGCCGCGTGAGCGCGCCGCGCATGGCCTCGACCTCGCTGTCGGCCTGCAGCAGCTCGCGCGACACGTTCAGCGGCAGGTCGGCGGAATCGAGCACGCCCTTCACGAATCGCAGGTACAGCGGCAGGAACTGCTCGGCGTCGTCCATGATGAACACGCGCCGCACGTACAGCTTGAGGCCGCGCGCCCCGTCGCGCTGCCACAGGTCGAAGGGCGCATCCGCAGGGATGTAGATGAGGCTGGTGTATTCGCGCTTGCCTTCGACGCGGTTGTGCGACCAGGCGAGCGGCTCGCCCGTGGTCGTGGGTGAGGTAGCGGTAGAACTCGACGTATTCCTCGTCCTTGATCTCGGCCTTGGGACGCGCCCAGAGCGCCGTGCCGCGGTTGACGGCCTCGTATTCGAGCGTCGCCTCGCCTTCCTTCGGCATGCGCACCGGGAAGGCGATGTGATCGGAATAGCGCCGCACCAGCGAGCGCAGGCGCCAGGCATCGAGGAATTCCTTGGCGTCTTCCTTCAGGTGCAGCACGACGGTGGTGCCGCGCTCGGCGCGCTCCACGGTCTCGACGGTGAACTCGCCGTCAGCGCTCGATTCCCAGCGCACGCCCTCGCCCGCCGGCAGGCCCGCGCGGCGTGTCAGCACTTCGACGCGCTCGGCCACGATGAAGGCGGAATAGAAGCCGACGCCGAACTGGCCGATGAGCTGCGAGTCCTTCTGCTGGTCGCCGGACAGCTTCTTGAAGAATTCCGCGGTGCCGGAACGCGCGATGGTGCCGAGGTGCGAGATCGCCTCCTCGCGGCTCATGCCGATGCCGTTGTCGCGGATGCTGAGAGTGCCCTTGTCCTTGTCCGCCTCGATCCACACGGCCAGCTCGGTGTCGCCGGCCAGCAGCTCAGGCTTGCTCAGCGATTCGAAGCGCAACTTGTCGTTGGCGTCGGAGGCGTTGGAGATCAGCTCACGCAGGAAGATTTCCCGGTGGCTGTACAGCGAATGGATCATGAGCTTCAGCAGCTCACGGACTTCGGCCTGGAAGCCCAGTGTTTCTTTGGGGGTTTCCGGGTTTGTCATGGCGCCGGCAGACTGCGGGCACTGTCCCGGGAAATTCAAGCCCTCGCGGGCGGCGGGCTCAGCGCTTGCGGACCGAGCTCCAGAAGGCCATCGCGCTGTGTTTGACCATGTAGCGGCTGGTGCCGACGAGGTCGTCGATTTCGTCCCACAGCAGCAGTAGTCGTTCCATCGCGGTACACCGGTTGCAAACAAGCTTGTGACGGATCGTAGGAAGCCCCTGCCGCCTCGCTGTGTCGGGAGTCACATTCACCCGGAACGTCGGTTGCGGGCGCTGTATCGCGTCGCTAGTCTTCCAAGTGCCTCACATGACGACCAGATTCTGACAAACACCTAACGGGCGTCCGGGAGTCGCATGCAACGCATCGTCGTCCTGAACCCTAAAGGGGGCTCCGGCAAGACGACGCTCGCGATCAATCTCGCGGCGTACTTCGCCGGACGCGGCGACAACACGCTGCTCATCGATCGCGATCCACAGGGTTCATCGACGCGCTGGCTGCGCAAGCGCAAGGTTCCGCAGCCGGTCATCAACGGCATCGCCACGTTCGAGCGCGATTCGCGCACCACCATGAGCTGGCAGATGCGCGTGCCGGAAGGCACCCAGAAAATCGTGGTCGACAGCCCCGCCGCCGTCGAGGCCCGCGGCATGCCCGAGCTGACGCGCGATGCGCACAAGATCATCGTGCCCGTGCTGCCGTCGGACATCGACATCCACGCCGCCTCGCGCTGCATCGCCGACCTGCTGCTGGTGGCCAAGATCCGCCGCGAGGAAAACCGCATCGGCGTCATCGCCAACCGCGTGCGCAAGAACACGCTGATGTTCCAGTCGCTGATGCGCTTCCTGGAAAAGCTCGACATTCCCGATCGTGGCGACGCATGCGCGACTCGCAGAATTACGTGCGGGCCGCCGAACAGGGCGTCGGCATCCACGAAATGAAGTCCTACCTGGTCAAGGAAGACCTGGCGCAGTGGGAGACACTGCTGGCGTGGCTCGAACCGGAACGTGTGCTGGCCGAACAACCTGCGCCGCTGCAGGAGCAGCCCGAGCCGGAGATCCCCGCGATCACGCCCGAGGCGGCCATCGAGCCGTCGACTGACGACACCGCCGCGCACGACGCGCGCTTCATATTGCCAGCCGTAAACGCCACTTAGGAAAACGCCGGCGAGGGCCGCGTCCGTGATTATTTCTTGGTCGGAGCCGGAGCAGCCGGCTCGTCTTCCCAGGAACCCTTCACCTTGTCGGCCCAGTGTTTGTAGCTGGACCAGGTGTAGAGATTCTTGGTGATCGCTGCGTGGCGACCGCGCGTGCGCTGCATGCGCTCGAGCCAGGCGGCATACGCATCGGTGCCCACCGGCGGCGGTGAACCGTTTGCCAAATTTCCCCGGCCTTTGTCTGAGGAACTCATGCAGCTCTCCCGTTCAGTGGACGTAAGCTCTACGTTTTCGTCGCACCAAAACGACAGGAACTGTTTCACGAGCCCGCAGCCGATTGCGGATCATGCGTGCCACGTCGCAGAGATTTTTTCCTTATGTCGCAGCGAATCGCGCTGGACGCGTTCCGATTTAACGCTGCAGTTGCTTATTGTTACGCAACGAGCCGATAGCAAGGCCGGTATGCGCTGCCCGGAAGCTTCATGCGCTTCTGCGCAACAAACGCTGCCAGCAACTCGTCGAGCAGTTTCATGACCGATGCATCGCCGGTGAGCTCGTACGGGCCTAACTTCTCGATGGCCCGCACGCCGTTTTCCTTGACGTTGCCCGTCACGATGCCGGAGAAGGCGCGCCGCAGGTCCGCCGCCAGCTCATGGGCCGGCAGGTCGCGGTACAGGCGCAGCGCCCGCATGGTCTCGTGCGTGACTTCGAAGGGGTGCTGGAAGGCCGGCGGGATCTTCAGCAGCCAGTTGTAGTTGTACGAATCGCTGTTGGCGCGGCGGTAATCGCGCACTTCTTCCATGACCGCCACCATGTAGCGCGCCACTTCGGCCGGATCGTCGACGATGACGTGCAGGCGCTCGGCAGCCTTGTCTCCCAGGGTGCCCGAGATGAAACGGCGGATCTGCACGAAGTACTCGGCCGTGGACTTTGGGCCCGGTGAGCACCACTTTCAGCGGCTGTGCGGCATTGGCCGGCTCGAGCAGGATGCCCAGCAGGTAGAGGATTTCCTCGGCCGTGCCCACGCCGCCCGGAAACACCACGATGCCGTGCGACAGGCGCACGAAGGCTTCGAGGCGCTTTTCGATGTCCGGCATGATCACCAGCTGGTTGACGATGGGATTCGGCGGCTCGGCCGCGATGATCCCGGGCTCGGTGAGGCCGATGTAGCGGCCCCCGACGATGCGCTGCTTGGCATGGCCGATGGTGGCGCCCTTCATCGGGCCCTTCATGGCGCCCGGGCCACAGCCGGTGCACACGTCCAGGCCGCGCAGGCCGAGCTCGTAGCCCACCTTCTTGGTGTACTGGTATTCCTCGGTGTTGATCGAGTGGCCGCCCCAGCACACCACGAGATTGGGCTTGGACTTGAAGTCGAGCATCCGCGCATTGCGCAGGATGTGGAATACCGCGTTGGTGATGGCCGCGGGGTTGTTCAGGTCGAAGCGGCCGCTTTCGATGATCTCGTTGGAGATGAAGATCACGTCGCGCAGCACCGCGAACACGTGTTCCTTGATGCCGCGGATCATCTCGCCGTCGACGAAGGCCTGCCCCGGGGCGTTCTTCATTTCGAGCTTGACGCCCCAGGCCTGGCGCACCAGCTCGACTTCGAAGTCCTTGTAGCGGTCGAAGATTTCCTTGGCGTTGTCGCTTTCGCTGCCGGAGTTCATGACCGCCAGCGCGCACTTGCGAAACAGCTGGTAAAGGCCGCCGGCGCGCGAATCCAGCAGCTTTTCGATCTCGGCCTGGGACAGGTTCTCGAGGCTGCCGCGCGGTCCGATGCGCGCATCCACGAAGTCGGGAATGACGATGCTGGTTTCCAAGAATCCCCTCGATCCGGCTCACCTTATTGGTGAGGCCGAGTGTACTCGACGGCGGGGGGACTATTGGCTTGCGCCGGGATTACGGCTGGATGTCGATCGGGACGTTATCCGACGTCATCATCCAGATTTCCACCATGTCGGCATTACTGACCGCGATGCAACCATCGGTCCAGTCCTGCGTGGCGTAGTAGTCAGGAGCATGACGGGGATCGTTCGGCAGGCCGTGAATCATGATGGCACCGCCCGGCTGCCAGCCATTGCGGCGGGCGCGGCGCGTGTCCTGATCGTTGGGATAGGAGACCTGGATGGACAGGAAGAAATCACTGCGCGAGTTGCGGCGCGTGAGGCGATAGTTGCCCTCGGGAGTGCGGAAATCGCCGGCGCGTTCTTTTGCACCACCGGGATTCAGGCCGAGCGAAACCTTGTACGCGCGCAGCACATCGTTGCCGCGCATCAGGTACATGCGGCGCTCGGACTTGCGCACCAGCACGCGATCGGCGACGGGCAATTCCATGCCCACTGCCGCCATGGCGCGGGCATGATAGGGAAGCGCATCGCCGCCGGCCGTTCCTGCGAACAGACAGGCGAGCATTGCGGCGCTTACCGCCAGAAGTTTTGTGGCTAGCGACATTTGATTACAAAACAAGCACTTACCAACGGTGCACAGTATATGAGGCGGGTGTCGCGGCCACTAACGGAGCGCGTCACAGCTTGGGGTGTTCAATGCAACAAGAATGTCCATCGGCGGCGATTATGACAAGACGTTTCCTCGCAGTCGACGTTTCGCGGTGATTGCGTCGGCGTGTCTCGGCAGCTGCGCCGCGTTGCCCGACGACGCGCCAGTCGTGGAGAACCTCGATCCGGAAACCGGCGTCACCGTCGCGCGCCTCGGACGCCCGCTCGAGTTGTACCGCGAAACCGTGCGCCAGGATTCGAGCGAACGCTTTGCTTTCCTCGGACCGTTCGAGACCAACCAGGCGGGCAAGCGCGAGATGTTCCTGTGGGTCGCGGTGCCGCTGGAGAACCCGGCCAACGCGGCAGCGCCGACAGTGTTCATCGACAACGGCGCGCTCGATCTCGGCGCCGCCGGCAGGGCCGCGGACTTCGCGGGCCTGCGCGAGTCGCCGTACAAGATCCCCACGCCGTGGATCGCGATGTTCTATTTCCGTATCGATTCCGACGTGGTCTCGCGGCTTGCCGCGGCCCGCGACCTGCGCATCAAGGCCGTCGACCAGATCAAGGCCGGGCCGGTCGATCTCGAATACGTCGCCGAGTCCGCCACCGACCCGCGTCTCGTGGAATTCGCCGCCCGCTAAGAACGGGGGCAGCCCCCGTTTCCTAGCAAAAGGGGTCAGCCCTCGACCAGGACTGACCCCTTTTGCTGGGAAAGGGGGGCTGCCCCCTCCTCGCTACTAACTACCGGCCAGTACGATGCGCGGCATGACCACCTGCGTACCGGCACGCAGGTCGGACAGGTCGGTGTCCGGGTTGTACTGGCGCAGCAGCCAGATCGGCAGGTTGCTGAAGCGCTGGGTCATGGTCCACAGCGAATCGCCGCGCCGCACGATATAGACCTCGGTGCCCGCGATGCGATGCTGCACGAAGAATTCACCCTGCAGCTTGGCGTGGTAATCGCGGCGCAGCTGCTCGAAGGTCTCGCGCGATACACGCGAGTAGTCGAGCTTCAGTTTCTGGCCCAGCAGCACCGGCTGGCGCGCCTTGAGCTTGTTGATGTTGCGCAGGCTCTGCGTCGGGATCTGCAGCCAGTCGGCGTACTGGCCCAGGGTCTCGGTGGCCTCGACGCGGATCGAGCCGTCGTCGCGCACCTGGTAATCGATGGAATCTGCCAGGCCCTGCGAGACGCTCACCGGTCCCAGCGCCGGGCCAAGGTCCGCCGCCTGGCTGGCCGACACGGGCTCGCGCGCGCCTTCTGCGGCCTGCACCACCGAACTCGCCACATCCGGCGTGGTGGCGGCTTCCATCGCCACTACGGCTGCCGAGCGAGCACGCCCGCGCGTGGGTTCGCCGGTGCCGATGGGACGCGTGGTCTCCTCGCGCACCACTTCCACCGCCGCCCCTTCGCGCTGTGCTTCGCCGCGCGCCGCGTCGATGGCAGCCACCTTGGTTTCGACTTCTTCCGGCGCCGCGGCCGCGACCACGGCCGGAGCCGGTTCGCCGGCGATACGCAGGCGCTGGCCTTCGTAGAGGCGGTCCGGATCCTTGAGCGCATTCATCTTCATGAGCTGCGCCCTCGGGGACGCGCACGCGCGCCGCGATGACCTGCAGCGAATCGCCGCGGCGAACCACATAGAAATCTTCCCCGGAGCACTCGCGGCCGTGGCGTTCTGCGGCGACGCCGAGCCCGCGGCTACGACAGCCGGCGCGGCGGGCGCACCCATCACGCGCGGCAACTGTTCGGGAAGCTGCAGGCGGCGACCGGTGCGCACCTGCGCATTGGCGGAAATTCCGTTGATCTCGGCGAGACGCGACGCAGTCAGGCCGTAGTGCGCGGCGATGCTGCCCAGCGACTCACCCTTGCGCACCCGATGCGTGCGCGGCGAGATCTGGCCGGCGTACAGCTCATTGGGCGGCAACCGCGTCGCCAGCATGTCCGAGGTCCATCGCTCCGCGGTATCTGCGGGCAAGCGCAGGCGATAACCGCGCGGCACGAGGCGCGTTCCCTGGTATATTGTCGGGCGCCACGCGGGGTTCAGCGCCCGCAGCTGCTCACGATCCACTTCCAGCGTGCGTTCCAGCGTCGTCAGGCGCACGTACGCGGGCATCGTGACTTCGTGGAATTTCTGTTCCGGACGACGCTGGAGCGGTCCGAAATATTTCTCCGGGTTCTCGTCGATGGTCAGGGCGGCAAGGAATGACGGGAAGAAATTGCGCGACGCAAAGCCGAAGGTGCGGCTGTTGTAGGTCCGGTTGATCTTCACGAAATCATCGGTGCCCACGGTCTCCTTGGCGCGCCGCATGCCCGCGGCACCGTGGTTGTACGCGGTGAGCGCCAGCGGCCAGCTCCCCAGCACGCGGTAGTTATAAGCCAGCAATTGCGCCGCGGCTTCGGTGGAGCGATACGGATCGAGGCGCTCATCGACCGCGTCGTCGACGCGCATATATCGGCGGCCGGTCGACCGCATGAACTGCCACAAGCCGGCGGCGCCCACTTTCGAGTAAGCGGCCGCATTGAACGATGACTCGACATGCGGCAGCACCGCGAGCTCGGGCGGCAGTCCCTGGTTGGCGAAGGTCTCGGCGATATGGGTTTCCCAGCTCGAGGAGCGGATCAGCCCTTCCTTGAAGCGATCGGCCTGGCCGAGCTGGAAGCGAATGCGCTGCGTGGCATCGCGCAGCATGATGGGGCTGACGCTCGGACCCCAGAGCGCGAGCACGCGCTGGTCTTCCTCGGAAAGGCCGTTGCGCCCTTCCTCGGTCGGCAATGCGGCCGCAATACGGCGCAGCGTCGCAATGTGGCGCTCGCGGCGCTCGTCGACCTGGCGCTGACGCTCGCGCGACGACGTCGAGGCACCGAATTTCAGCGTGTCATAGATCACGGCGAGGTTGCGCTCGTCGTGCAGGAAGCCCTCGTTGGTGTTCACTTCCGTGTAGACGCGGATCCAGAAGTTCACGTCCGACTGGATGCCTTCCGGCCGCGGAATGGACTCGGCGCACAGGGCCATGGGCGCCAGCGCGAGGGCCAATGACGACATTCAGCGCAACATGACTGACACGACGAAGGAGATTTCTGACTGTCGGGCTCATTTACACTCGCTGCAGCGCATCCAAGCTATTGATCACAAAGAAATACCTGAGGAGTGGCGGGACCTTATGTCGCGCACCACCCCCGGCGTTGTGTCGAAGATTTTGACAGGAGGGCGCCCGCCTCCGACGTGACATATTGCCCAAAGTCGAGCTTTGCGTCCCTTGAGGCCCCGGTCGGTCGATTCGACCGCGGCGCGGACGTCAGATTTCTCTGGCACAGCGCTTGCTCTCTTCTTATCAAGCGGCTCGACAAAGACCGCACTGAACAACAACAAGAAGAGCGAAGACACTCCTCCACAAACAAGCAAGCAAGCGACCAATAAGCCCCGCGAAAGCGGGGGGGTGTTTTTCAGGGATTTTTCAGGGCTGCCGCCCGCTTTTTAGGGCTGCCGCCCACTATCAAACGCCGCCGAAGCGGCGGCGTCCGTGAAAGCGGCGACGCCGGTTGCAACCCTTGCGCCGTCGTCCGCGTCTATATGGCCTGTTCAACGGATTGTTGAGGTCGCCTCCATGAAACTTGCCACTGTGATCGTCGTGACATTCCTCGCATTGGTCGCCTGGGGCGCCTCGACCTCCGCCGTCAGCGGTGATGGCCGCAACGTCTCGAAGGTCAATGGCTCGGTCACGGGCCGCCGCCGGAGAAACCTACGACAAGGTAAGCGCGGTGAATGGCAACGTGCACATCGAGCGTGGCGCCACCGTCGATGAGGCCGAAACGGTCAACGGCGAAATCGAGATTGAAGACGACGCGAAAGTCGGGACCGTGAGCACGGTCAATGGCTCGCTCGATATCGGCCAGGGTGCTGCCGTCACGCGCGAAGCGTCGACGGTCAATGGAAGTGTGAAACTGTCGAGCCGCGCCCGCGTGGGCGGCGATGTCTCATCGGTGTCGGGCGACATCGAACTCCAGGGCGCCGAGGTGGATGGCAAGCTCATCACCAACAACGGCGACATCGAACTCACGGACGGCGCGCATGTGCGCGGTGGCATCCACATCCGGAAAAACAAGGGTTCGAACTGGGGCTGGGGCCAGGAAAACAAGCCCGAAGTGCACATCTGCTCGACCTGCGTGGTCGAGGGCGAATTGCGCTTCGACCGTCCCGTCAAACTGCGCGTCGACCAGGGCGGGAAGATCGGCACGGTGATCGGCGAGGAAGTCGAACGCCGCTGAAGCGCGCTCAGGAGTTCGCGGGATCCTCGAGCGTGCGGCCATAAAGCCGCACCTCGGGCTCGCCGGGGTTCATGAGATACATGCCTTCGAAACGCATGCCCACCTTCTCCAGCACGCGAATCGAACCCGTGTTCCCTGCTGACACCACGCCGATGACGCGACGCAGTCCGAACTTCGTGGCGGCATGACGCAGGGTCGCCTCGGCGGCCTCGAAGGCGAAACCCTGGCCCCAGTACTCCGGCAGATAGGCGTAGCCGAGATCCACGTCGGGCAGATTGTCGCGCCGGAGCAGGCCGCACATTCCCACCGCGGCGCCGTCGGACTTGCGTGCGGTATGCCAGAGACCGAAACCGAATCGCTCGTACATCGCGAGCGGGCCCTCGCGCAGATAACGATGCGCGTCCTCGATCGAGCGCACGCCGCGATCACCGATGTTCTGCAGGAACGAGGGCTCGTTGAGCAACTGGACCACGAAGGGTGCGTCGTCGAAATCGAGACGCCGCAACGAAAGGCGCGCGGTTTCCAGCTCAGGAAGGATCGCCAAAGCGCGACTTCTGGAAGGTCGGCAGCCCGTCGCCGAACTTGACCCAGCCGATGTCATCGCTCAGCCATGAATGATGCGTGGGCGGAAATCCCCACGGGGCATCGAGGCTGCAGGTGGTGACATCCAGGAAGTCGGGGGTGTCGATGTGTTCGTACGCCAACGGCGATCCGCATGCGCCGCAGAACTTGCGGCGCACCTTCGCCGACGACTCGAACTCGACCGGTGTGCCGCGCGTGAAGCGGAATTCAGCCTTCGCAAAAGTGACCCACGCCACCACGGGCGAAGCGGCCGAGCGCCGGCACGATTGGCAGTGGCAGATCATGCTGTTGGCTGGATTGGCAGTGGCGGAATAGCGCACAGCGCCGCACATGCAACCGCCTTGAATATCCTGAGTCAGCCTGTTCTCTGCCATGCGGGCGCGATCTTATCTGTATCCCAAAAAAAGAGCCCCGCGTTCGCGGGGCTCAGCAGCGCGGAAACGGGGGTCTTGTTCCGCAGCTTTGGTCTGTGACGCCAGGTAGGGTTCCAGGCACCACGTTTACTCTGTGTCACGAGGGCGATTTTTCTCCCACCCTTAGTCCGCTTTTATTGACCGAATGGGACCGGTACCAGACCGGTCTCCTTGTCAGGCGCGACGGCTCGGTGCGGAGGGCGTGAGGATGGGTACCGCGAGGCGATCCCACAGGCGTTCGACGTCGCGCCGGCGGGTTTCTCCCGCGACCACGACGGCGCGGGCTTCGGCCTCGGTCATGCGTCCCACCCGGCACAACACGATGACCGAACCGGCGACTCGCCCGAACTTGAGCGATCTGCCGAGCGAGTTTTCCATCTGCAGTTCGGCCGCCAGTGTCTGGCTCTCGAGCGCGTACTGAATTCGTTCCGGCAACTCCCAGCTCACGGCGATCCGGCCGGCCGTGGGCGCCACCCAACTTTCCAGCATGCGCGCAACGCTGCCGGGGGTCGGACTCAGGTGAGGATGCGCAGCGAACTGATCGCGCACGATTCGAAAAACGACAATCGCCGCGAGGCCGTACAACAGCCCGACGAGCTGCGAGACGAAGGGTTCGGATTTCTCGATCTGCACGGTGTGCATTTCGGCGGCGGACGCCGAGTACAACGTGTGCTCCCAGGCGAGTTCCGGGAAACGGTTGAATGTGCCACTTCCGCCACTCATGACCGGCTGCAGCAACGCGGTGGCGATGATGGAACGAATGCCCTGCACTCCCACCAGCGTGACGGCGCGGTCGATGCTTTCGACCGGCAGACTGCTCACGCGATAGATCGGACTGTTCGCGATGCGCAGCAGGTTGCCGGTGAGCGCCGGGTCCTGAGCGATGATGCGCGAGATCTCGACCATGGCTGCCTGTGGATCGTTGACCGTGGCCATCAATTTCGGCAGCAATGACGGGCGGCGCGGAATGTACTCGGGCCGCGCCTCGATGCGTTCGAGGATCTGCGCCACCGCCTGGAACACGGGTGCGTGTTCGGGATCCTGCGGTCGGCTCAATGCCTCGCGCGGCGAATCGTCCAATGCATACGCGATGAAACGGCGCAGCGCCTCGTCCCAGTGAATCCCGATCGAATCACCGGTGGCGCTGGTGCCCGTCAGGGTGCGGTTCGACCCCGGTGCTCGCGGCAATGGGATCGACCGGCACGGGTTTCGTGCGTGTCACGCGCAGGAAAATCACGATGCCCGCGACGGCAAGCACGGCACCGCCGATCAGGACTGGAAGCAGGGAATCCATGGCGCCGAAGGCTAACCGTTCGCCGGGCTGCCCCGCCAGTTACGCCGCTCAAACTGCGCGTCAGGCCGTCGCTGCCGCACTCATGGTTTCACCGGTTTTCCGGGCCAGCCGCATGTCGTAAGTCACGCGCGCGCCGTAGGCCTCGGGGGCCTGCGGATCGTGACGGATCTTGTCGAAAGTCAGCAGCCGGGTGCCCAGCGCGAAGCTTTCCTGGATGTCGTGCGACACCATGAAAATCGTCATGCGGTTCTCCGCCCAGAGCCTGAGGATCAGCTGGTGCATGTCGGCCGTGACGCCGGGATCGAGTGCGCCGAAGGGTTCATCGAGCAACAGGATCTTGGGCCGGCAGATCACCGCCTGGGCAATGGACATGCGCTGCTGCATTCCACCGGATAACTGCGCGGGGTACCGGTCACGCGCGTGCGCCAGTCCCACGGACTCCAGCATCGCGAGTGCAGCGTCGCGCGCCGCGCGCCGCGCGCCACCGAACAACCGGCCTGCGAAGCGCGCCCGCTTCAGCTCCAGTCCCAGCATCACGTTCTCGAACACGGTGAGGTGCGGGAACGATGAGTAGCGCTGAAAAACCACGCCGCGATCCGGATCGGGCTCGGGCCGTATGGGCTGACCGTCGATGAGGATCTGCCCGCGCGTCGGTTGCTCCATCCCGAGCAGCATCTTCAGGAAAGTGGTCTTGCCACAGCCGGATGCCCCAATAATAGTGACGAACTCGTGGTCGGCGATTTCCAGTCGCAGGTTCTCCAGCACCACCTGCGGTCCGTATTCCTTCCACACGTTGCGTACCGAGACGGTGGCCATCAGCGTTCAGGCTCCGCCCAGCGAAATGCCTTCGCCCGCAGCAGACGCAACGCCAGGTCCGCAAACACCGCCAGCAGCGTGATCCAGATGACGTACGGCAGGATCACGTCCATCGCGAGATAACGTCGCACCAGGAAGATCCGGTATCCGAGACCCTCGGTGGAGGCGATGGCTTCGGCGGCGATGAGGAACAACCACGCCGAGCCCATCGCGAGCCGCATCGCGTCGATGAGTCGCGGCCACAGCTGAGGCAACACCACGCGCAGTATCAGCTGCCAGGTCGACGCTCCCAGCGTCTGCGCCTTGATGATCTGTTCCTTCGGCAGCTCGCCGACGCGCAACGCCAGGTCGCGCGCCACGCAGGGCGCGATGCCGATGACGATGAGCGCGATCTTGGAGGTCTCCTCGAGCCCGAGCACGATGAACAACACCGGCAGGATGGCCAGCGGTGGAATCATCGCCACCGTATTCAGCAGCGGTGACAGCAACGCCCGCAGCCGCGGCACCACGCCGATGCCCACGGCCAGCAGCATCGCCAGGATGGCGCTGATGGCGAGCGCCGCTCCGATACGTTTGAGGCTGGCCCAGGTGTCCGTCCAGAACAGCACGTTGCCACTGCGGCGATCTTCTTCGAACGCGTAGCTGTGAAACGTATCGGCGATCGTGCCCAGCGAGGGCAGCAGCTTGTCGTCCGGGTTCTCCGCCAGCCGCACCTGCGATGCCAGGACGTACAACACCAGCAGTGCGATGAAGGGCAGCACCCCGAGGGCGAGGGCCGAGCCTCGCCCCGGGTGCTGATTGATCAGCCGGCGCACGTGTGGGCTGCTAGAGCTTGCCGTCGGCGGCCAACTTCATGTAGCCGATGTCGAAGCGCATCTTGATATTCGCCTTGTTGCCGAGGGTGGTACCGCCCGGAAACTCGATGCCCACGACGTCGACGCTCTTCGCGCCCTCGCCTAACAAACCATGATCGAAGGAAAACTTGCGCACCAGGTCCATCTTCTTGACCAGGTCCGGACTCGTGGTCGCCGCGACGGCGCTGGCCGGTGTGCCGTACAGGTAGGTGGTTGCCAGCTGGCCCTTGAAGCCCGCGAGGTCGGTTCCCGAGGCCTTGGCCATGGATTCGAGCGCCGCGGTGGCCTTCGCGTCCTTGCCCAGCATCACGGTCATGGTTTCGTACCACGCCCCCGCGAGCGCCTTGCCGAGCTTGGGGTTGTCCTTGAGCACCGTGGAATTGACCACCATGAGATCGAGGATCTCGCCCGGGATCTTGCTCGAGTCGAACACCAGCGTGGTCTTCGGCATGGCGGTGATCTCGGCGAGCTGGGGCTTCCAGGTCACGGTCGCGGTAACCGAGTCGGCCGAGAACGCGCTGACGATGTCAGCGTCGGAGGTGTTCACGACCTTGATGTCGCGCTCCGCGAGGCCAACGGTATCGAGGCCACGCGCCAGCAGGTAATGCGACACCGACAGCTCCACGAGGTTGACCGACTGACCCTTGATGTCAGCCAGCTTCTTGCCGGCGCCCTTGAGCACTACGCCGTCATTGCCATTGGAGTAGTCGCCAACGATCAGCGCCGTCGAATCCACGCCGCCCGCGGCCGGAATCGTCAGCATGTCCATGTTGGTCATGACGCAGCCGTCGAACTGGCCCGCCGTGTATTGATTGATGGACTCGACGTAGTCGTTGATCTGGGTGAGCTCGATCTTGATGCCGTACTTGTCGGCCCACTTCTTGAGGATGCCGCTTTCGTTGGCGTAGTCCCATGGCATCCAGCCTACGTAGATGCTCCAGGCGACCTTGAAACTGGTTTTCTCCGCGGCTGGCGCGGGCCGGGTGACGAGCAGGGTCGCGGCAAGCAGTGCGGCGACGAAGAATATGCGCGTAAGCCTTCGGCCTCGCGCGATCGAACGGATCAAGGGCATGAGAGTCTCCCGTGTTGTTAGGTCATGAGGCATCTCCCGGGCTTTTGTCCCGCCGTGTATCCCCGGCTCATCCCTGAATCCGCCGGACTGCGTCTCTCGGACCAGCGCTGATGGCTCAGCCGGAACCCTAGACGCACATTCTGTTGCGGTTTTTGCAAGAGATGTGCCGCGTCACGACGGGCACTGCGCCGACTCGGCAGGCGTCATGGCTGCGCGGCACTGCACCAAAACAAACTGGAAAGCCGATGGGGTGCACGAGGACAGGGCAAAAGCACTGCCCGAATCGTCAGCCAAGGGACAGGATCGCTCGCGCGGCGTGGTACACGCCTTGCACTCGGGCAAACGATGCACGCCACGCCTCAAGCCGCGACAAGCGCACTGTGGGAAGAAGACCTTCCGGGCGGCAGTCACTGGTCGGGCGTCATTCGCCGCGGCGTGATGTTGCGACTGCTCGCGCAGGGCGATGACGCCAACGTCGCCGCGTTGTTCTACAACCGCGAGCAGCCGCTCGAGCGTTACAACATGGCGGACACGCTCAAGGCCCAGCACATCGCGCACCTGACCACCGGCTGCGTGTGTTACTCGGACATGGGACGCATCCTGTGCTCGGTCGTCGCGGACACCTGTGGCTGGCACGACCCGCTGTGCGGACTCACCGATGCCGATCTGATTACTGCGCGCTACGGGGCCACTCGCTTCCAGGAACAACGCAACCAACGACATGTCAGCGGCCGCGAGGCCATGCTGGTGGAACTCGGCAAGTACGGACTGGGCGAACGCGACCTGGTCGCCAACATCAATTTCTTCAGCAAGGTCGTCGTGGACGACAGCGGCGCGATGCAACTCGTCGCGGGTCACTCGCGCGCCGGGCAACTACGTCGACCTGCGCTTCGAAATGGACACGCTGGTGCTGCTGCATGCCGGTCCGCATCCGCTGGCGACGGGCACGCGTTATGCGCCGCCCGGCGTGCGGCTCCAGGCCTTTCGCGCCGCGGCGCCCGGTCCGGACGATGCCTGCCGTACCCGCTGTCCCGAGAATGCGCGCGGCTTCATCAACACCGAGCGCCTCTACCTGGGCCTGGTCGGAGGCGCGCCGTGATCGATGAAGTCGTCCCGGCGGGTGAGCCGTGGATGGACGTGGTCAAACGTGGCCAGCGGCTTCGCATCGTGGATCTCGAGGGCAACCAGGCGGTGGACACGTTGTTCTACAACGCCGGCGACACCGCCGAGCACTACAGCGCGCAGAACACCATCCAGTCGCAGAAGCGCATCTATCTCACCACTGGCACCGTGCTGGTCTCGAACCGCGGCCGCCCGATGCTGCGCATCGAAGACGACACCTGCGGACGGCACGACACGCTCGGCGGCGCCTGCTCTGCGGAGAGCAACACCGTGCGCTATGCGCTCGAGAAGCGTCACATGCATTCCTGCCGTGACAGCTTCCTGCTCGCACTGGCGCGCCACCTCTTGGCGTCGATGGAGGCATGACCAAGCGCGACCTGCCCTCCAACATCAACTTCTTCATGAACGTGCCGGTGACGCCGGCCGGTCAGCTGCGCTTCGCCGATGGCATCTCGGCCGCGGGCCGTCACGTGGAGCTGGTGGCGCTGATGGACACACTGGTGCTGATTTCCAATTGCCCGCAACTCAACAATCCCTGCAACGCCTACAACCCGACGCCTATTCAAGTAAAGGTCTGGGCGCCATGACCTGGGTGCACGCGTGAACGCGCGCGCCCACCGGCGGGACGACCCGTCGCGACTCCTCCATGCCGGGACGACCTGGCGCAGCCAACCGGGTGGTTCTGCGCAATGTTCCGGAAAATACTGATCGCCAATCGCGGCGCGATTGCCTGCCGCATCCTGCGCACCGTCAAGGCCATGGGCCTCGGCGCCGTCGCGGTGTATTCCGATATCGATGAGAACGCGCCGCATGTGCGCGACGCCGACGAGGCGATTCGCCTCGGCCCCGCGGCGGCGGCGGAGAGCTACCTCGACCCGCACCGCATCCTCGACGCCGCACGCCGCACGGGTGCCGAAGCGATTCATCCCGGCTACGGTTTTCTGTCCGAGAACGCCGGCTTCGCGGAGGAATGCGGGCGCGCCGGCATCACTTTCATCGGGCCCACGCCCGCGCAACTGCGTGACTTCGGGCTCAAGCACACGGCGCGCGATCTGGCGCAACGCTGTGGCCTGCCGCTGCTGGCGGGCACGGACCTGCTGGTGGACCTTCCGGCCGCGCTCGCCGCGGCGGAGAAGATCGGCTACCCGGTAATGCTCAAGAGCACCGCGGGCGGCGGCGGCATCGGCATGCGCCGTTGCAACGGCGTGCAGGACCTCGAAGATTCTTTCGCCGCCGTGCAGCGCCTGGCCGCCGGCAACTTCAGCAACGCGGGCGTGTTCCTCGAGAAATTCCTGGCGCGCGCGCGGCACATCGAAGTGCAGTTGTTTGGTGACGGCCGCGGCACGGTGATCGCGCTCGGCGAACGCGACTGCTCGGTGCAGCGGCGCAACCAGAAAGTCATCGAGGAATCTCCCGCGCCCGGATTGAGCGCCGCGACGCGGCGCGAGCTCGCAGCGGCCGCCGTGCGGCTCGGCGAGGCAGTGGGTTACCGTTCGGCCGGCACCGTCGAATTCGTCTACGACGTGGACGCGGCGCAGTTCTATTTCCTCGAAGTGAACACGCGACTGCAGGTCGAGCACGGCGTCACGGAAGAAGTCGGTGGTGTCGACCTCGTGGAGTGGATGATCCGCACCGCGGCCGGTGAACCGCCGGACCTCGCCGCCCATCGTCACCGACCGCGCGGCCACGCCATCCAGGCACGCGTGTATGCCGAGGATCCGGCAAGGAATTTCCGGCCCGCGAGCGGTCTGCTGACGAATGTGGAATTGCCCGCGGGGGTGCGCGTCGACGGCTGGGTCGAGACCGGTACCGAGGTCAGTTCCTTCTACGATCCGCTGCTCGCCAAGATCATTGCGCGCGGCGCGACCCGTGAACTCGCCATCGCCAATCTCGCCGCGGCGCTGCGCGCGGCGCGAATCGACGGCATCGAGACCAACCTGCCCTATCTCGTTTCCATTCTCGACAACCCGGTATTCGCCGCCGGCGAGCAGACCACGGCGCTGCTGTCGGCGCATTCGCTGGCCCTGCCCGGCATCGAAGTCATTGCGCCGGGCACGCTGACTACCGTGCAGGAATGGCCGGGACGCCTGGGTTTGTGGGACGTGGGTGTGCCTCCCTCGGGTCCGATGGATCCGCTGGCGCACCGGCTCGCCAATCGCATGGTCGGCAATGCCCCCGGCGCCGCGGCGCTCGAGATGACGGTGACCGGCGCCTCGCTGCGCTTCGATTGCGATGCGGTGATCGCACTGGCGGGTGCGGAGATGGACGCGAAACTGGATGGACGTCCCGTGGCGTTCTGGCAACCCATCGCGGTGTCGCGCGGCAGTGTGCTCGCGCTGGGCGCCATCCGCGGGGCCGGGCAACGAGCCTGTCTGGCGGTGCGCGGTGGCATCGACGTGCCGGAGTACCTCGGCAGTCGCGCCACGTTCACGCTCGGACAATTTGGTGGCCACGGAGGTCGCGCCCTGCGCACCGGCGATGTGCTGCGCCTGAATCGCAGCGGCGCCGACCTGGCCGGCTGTCACGCCATCGGCGCCGGCGACCGGCCGCCATACACTCATGCCTGGCAGATCGCGGTGACCGACGGGCCGCATGGCGCGCCGGATTTTTTCACGCCCGCTGACATCGACACCTTCTTCGCCGCCGACTGGGAAGTGCACTACAACTCGAGTCGCACCGGCGTGCGATTGATTGGCCCGCGACCGCAGTGGGCGCGCAGCGATGGCGGCGAGGCGGGACTGCATCCGTCCAACATTCATGACAATGCCTACGCCATCGGCAGCGTGGATTTCACCGGCGACATGCCGGTGATCCTCGGGCCGGACGGTCCGAGCCTCGGTGGTTTCGTCTGCCCGGTGACCATCGTTGATGCGGAGTTGTGGAAAATCGGCCAGCTGCGGCCCGGCGACAAGCTGCGCTTCCGGCGCGTCGTGAAACGCGGTGCGCGTGCCGACAATCCGTCGATCCTCACGACGCTGCCCGCGTCCGCGACGCACCCGCCAATCTGCGTGCGGCGCGCGGGCGAGAGCAACCTGCTGGTGGAGTTCGGCGAGCCGGTGCTCGACCTGGTGTTGCGATGCCAGGTGCAGGCGCTGCTCGGAGAACTGCGCGCGCGCGAACCCGCGGGCATCGTCGATCTGACGCCGGGCATCCGCTCCCTGCAGATCCACTTCGACCCGATGCGCATCACGCAGCACGCCGTACTCGACTGGCTGCTGGGCGCGCTCGCGCAACTGCCGAGCGTGGAGCGCATGCGCCTGCCCAGCCGCATCGTGCATCTGCCGCTGTCCTGGGACGATCCCGCGACGCAACTCGCCACGGCTCGTTATCAATCGGTGCGCGCCGATGCCCCCTGGTGTCCGGACAACATCGAATTCATCCGGCGAATCAATGGCCTCGAGAGCCGCGAAGCGGTACGCGACATCGTGTTCGGCGCCAGCTACCTGGTGATGGGCCTGGGCGATGTGTATCTCGGCGCGCCGGTGGCGACACCGCTCGATCCGCGACATCGCCTGGTCACCACCAAGTACAACCCGGCGCGAACCTGGACGCCGGAGAATGCGGTGGGCATCGGCGGCGCCTACCTGTGTGTGTATGGCATGGAAGGTCCGGGCGGCTACCAGTTCGTGGGCCGCACGGTGCAGATGTGGAATCGTCACCGCCAGAGCGATGACTTCCGCGACGGCAAGCAATGGCTGCTGCGCTTCTTCGACCAGATCCGCTTCTATCCCGTGAGCGCCGAAGAACTGCTGCGCATGCGCGCCGGATTTCCCTACGGCCGCTATCCGCTGCGCATCGAAGAAACGCATCTCGACCTGGCTGAGTACCTCGGCTTCCTGGACGCCGAACGCGACTCGATCGACGAGTTCCGGCAACGGCAACGCGCCGCGTTCGACGCCGAACGCGAACGCTGGCGTGCCGCCGGCCTCAATGAGGCGCCCGTGGTGGAACCTGCGCAGAAGCCGGCCCCGCCGCCGCTGCCCGCCGATTGCGTTGCGGTCACCTCGCCAGTCTCCGGCAGCGTCTGGCAGATCAAGGTCGAAGCCGGCCAGTCGGTCGAAAAAGGTGAGACGCTGGTGCTCATGGAATCGATGAAAATGGAAATCGCGGTGGTGGCGGAGAGCGCCGGTGTCGTCATCTCGATCCACCAGCAGGCTGGAGTCGGCGCCAGCGCCGGCGACACGCTGCTCGTCCTGCGACCGGTGCAATCATGAGTCTCGATCTGACCATCGCTTCGCTGACCCGCGCCTATCGTTCGGGCGCATTGAAACCCACTGCACTGGTCGAGTCTCTGATCCAGGAACGCAACCGGCAGCGCGGATCGGCACATCTGGATCAGCGAAGTCGACGATGCTGCGCTACGCGCACGCGCACTCGAACTCGAAGGCCAGCCGCCCGAATCCCTGCCGCTCTACGGGATCCCGTTCGCGATCAAGGACAACATCGACTTCGCCGCACTGCCGACCACGGCCGCCTGCCCGGCGTTCGCCTATCAGCCCGAGCGTTCCGCGCCGGTGGTGCAGGCTCTCATCGATGCTGGCGCGATTGCGCTGGGCAAGACCAACCTCGACCAGTTCGCCACCGGCCTGGTGGGCACGCGATCGCCCTATGGCATCTGCGGCAACGCTTTCGATCCCGCCTTCATCAGCGGCGGCTCGTCGAGCGGCTCGGCCGTGGCCGTGGCGCTGGGTCTCGCCAGCTTTTCGCTGGGCACCGACACGGCCGGATCGGGTCGCGTGCCGGCGGCCTTCAACAATCTCGTCGGCTACAAGCCAACGCTGGGTACGGTGAGCATCCGCGGCGTAGTGCCCGCCTGCCGCTCGCTGGATGTGGTGTCGGTGTTTGCGCTGACCGCGGAAGACTTGCTGCGAGTGCGCGAGGTGGTCGCGAAGTTCGACCCGGCCGACGCCGCCGCGAGACAGCCGGGCATGGCGCCGCGCGCAGGCTTCGGCCGTGCCCCGTCATTCCGGTTCGCGGTGCCGATCCCGGCGCAGCGCGAATTCTTCGGCAATGCGGAGTACGCGCGGCTGTTCGACGCGAGCATCGAACGGCTGCGCGGCCTCGGCGGCGAGGCGGTCGAGGTCGACATCACACCGCTGCTCGCGGCGGCGCGCCTGCTGTACGAAGGTCCGTGGGTGGCCGAGCGTTACCTCGCCACCGAATCGTTGATCACCAATCCCGGCGCCATGCTCGAGGTCACGCGCCGCATCATCGAGGCCGGCGCGGCGCCGCGGGCGCTGGACAGCTTTCGCGCGCAATACCGACTGAAAGAACTGATACGCGAGGCGCGGCCCATCTGGGCGAGCGCCGATGTGCTGCTGCTGCCCACTGCCGGCACACATTTCCGCATCGCCGAGATCGAAGCCGAACCCATTGCACTCAACAGCCGGCTCGGCACGTATACGAATTTCGTGAATCTCATGGATCTCGCCGCCGTTGCAGTGCCCGCGGGATTCACCAGCGCGCGCCTGCCCTTCGGCGTCTCGCTCATCGCGCCGGCCTGGAGCGATCCGGATCTGCTGGCGCTGGCCGGTGCGTATGCAGCGCGCCGCGGTCAACACCCTGGGCGCCACGTCGCTGCCGCTGCCACCCGCCGATCTCGCACACGAGGTACCCGCGGGTTTCGTCGACGTGATGGTGTGCGGCGCTCACATGTCGGGCCTGCCATTGAACAGGCAACTGCTGGAACGCGGTGCCTGGCAGTTGGCGGCCACGCGCACGGCGCCTATCTACCGCTTCTACGCGCTGCCCGGCGGGCCGCCGTTCCGTCCCGGGCTGGTGCAGGTCAAGGAAGGCGGCGTGGCAATCGACGTCGAGGTGTGGCGCATGCCCATGGAACACTTCGGGTCCTTCGTGGCCGGCATTCCCGCGCCGCTCGGCATCGGCAAGGTGAAGCTGGCGGACGGCAGCCTGGTGTGCGGTTTCCTGTGCGAGTCACTGGGAGTCGAGGACGCCGCTGACATCAGCGAACTGGGCGGCTGGCGGCAATACCTGCGAGGAAAGAGTGTAAGTCGTCAGTAAGAATCCGGGTCTGAGACTCGCCCCATCGGTATTCCCCGAATGACCGCAATGGAGTGCGACATGCCAAACCCGAGACTCAATTTAATCCGTCACGAATTCGATCCGACCGCCCACATGCGGCGCATCGTCGACATGGGGCCGATGTCCCTGGCGGCGGAGCATCCGTTCAGGCTGCAGCTCCCGTGGGAGAAACTCAGCGTGTTCTGTCGGCACTATGGCACCAGTGAAGCGCTGGCCAAGGTGCCCTATTTCTGCATCGCACAGCTGGGCTTCACGCAGCTGCCGGAAATCGCGCGTAGAAAACGAGCCGAGGCTCTCGAAGGCGACGGTCAGCCGGACCTGGAAGCCGCACTCGCGCCGCTGCGGCCCTATGCGAAATTCCTCACCTATCCACTTGGCCAGGTGGTGACCGATCACTCGGGCTACGCGTCGTTTGATCTCGCGCCCTTGCACCAGGAGGGCGTCCTGGGACGACTGGTGGAGGAATTCGGCGGCCTGTCTGGCGAATTGGCCGCCGCGGACGATGGCGAGATCTCCGAGGTGCTCAACGGTCAGAAGCCCGAGCTGGGCATCGTGCACCTGTGGGTATTGCCCTTCGTCGACATGACGCTGGCCATTGATGCCCTGGTGCAGGGTGACGTTTCGCCCAACTTCATCACGCTGCGTGTCGAGCTGTCGTCCGCTGATCTCGAGAACCGTACTCGCGACCGGCCGGGCGCGGCCATGCAGACTCCAAGCATTCTCGATTGGCGCCTGTCGCCGAGCTCGTTCACGATGTCGAGCGCCACCATCCTCGGTGAGGACGGTTGTGAAACGTTGCTGCCGACCAATCTCTCGACTCAGCAGTTTCGCTTCTCGCAGGTGATCCGCGGACCGCGCGACCCCAATCTCCGCGGCGGCCGCAATTTCCGCTTCGCGCACGTGGTCGACTATGCCTCGGAGTGGTTCCCGATCGGGCACTCACTGGGGCAGATTCTCTACAGCCTGCCGCTGGCGCCGGGCGAGAAAGTCAAAATCGCTATCGTTGATTGGGCCCGCCAGGAATTGGCGAAGCGCGACGAGAAGACCAACTTCATGGAACAGCTGCAGCATTCGCAGTTGCGCGATCGCACGCTGACCGAGGCGGTGCACGCCGCGGTGCGCGAGTGGCAGACGGGCGATTCGATCATGGGCGGTGCTGCGCTGTCCGGTGGCGCTTCGGTGCCGCTGGGCGTGGTGGACATGGGCGTCGGCACGGCGATGTCCATCGGCGCAGCCAGCGCATCCACCACCGGTACGCGTGATATCACCGGCGAGACCACGCAGCGCATCAGTGACGCCTTCCAGCAGGCCTCGAGCGCGGTGCGCGAGCTCAAGTCCACGGTGGTGGTGCAGTCCGACCAGGCGGAAAAGAGCAACGTGCAGACGCGCGTGATCGCCAATTACAACCGCGGTCACGCCCTGACCATGCTGTATTACGAGGTGCTGCGGCACTACCGCGTGATCACGCGCACGGCGCGCATCCGGCCGGCACTGCTGGTCAAGTACGAAGGCGAGCCGCCGCTGGGCATGAGCGGGGGCAGCATCTCCGCAGATTTCCTGATCGGCAAGCGACACCTGCTCGAGCCGCGCCTGCTCGACGACCGCCACGCGGGATCCTTTACCGCGGCCACGCGCGTAGCACTGGGCGAAGCCAAGCTGGCGCGCGAAATGACCAAGTGGAATGGCACGGCAGCCACGGTGACGCCGGGCGATCGCGAGTTCGTGAAGCTGGTGGCGCAATTCACCACTGGCGACGACGACTCCTCCGAGCCCGTGTTCGTGGTGCTGCACCTGAATGACGGACGCGCCTTCGAGTTCCAGTGCAACGACGCCGCTGACGAAGGTTCGTCGCCGGAGTTCGAACATGGGTTGCCGGTGCCGGTGCGCTGGAGCCAGGTCAAGGGAGTCGAGGTCAAGCTCAAGGACGTGAACAGCGGCGGCGACTGGGAAGTCACCAATATCACCATCAATCTCGTCACCGCCGGCAACGAGCGCACCAACATCGTGGCCCGCTCGCAGAACGATTTGCTGGATGACGACAATGGTTCGACCGGCCTCATCCCTGTGCAGGCGCCGCCGCCCTCCTTCATCACACACACGGGACCACAGCCGCAGCGGATGGACTTCGTGCTGGCGGAAGACGACTACGCCGTGTCTTCGCTGATCAAGCACATCGAGCAAAATCGCGGCTACTACGTGCGCGTGATGCGCCTGTCGGAGGATCCCAACCAGCGCGTCGCGTGGATGGAAAATCTCAGCTTCGATGGCAAGCCACTGCTCGATCTCATCGAGAACAAGCCGCTGGAGATGTTCGGCGACTTCGTGGCCTACGCAGTCAATCCCGACTTCGAAGCGCGGCTGCGTGAGCTTTTCCCGGGCGCCATTGTCGACGACGACGCCAGCATGTCGTACATCGAGCAACTCATGACGCTTCCGACGCGCGGCGTATTTGGCGAAGCCAAGCTCGGACATTGTGATGCCGCCGAGCGCATCGACACGGATCGCTTCACCGACTGGCAGCAGTCTGTGCTGCCCGACGACGCGCCCGAGATCACCGGCGCCGATGCAGGCCCGCGCGGCACGACGCCCGCCGGGCTTGTGCCCAGCCCGTTCCCGCAGAGCATCGTCAACATCGCGAATCCGCAGGCGCTTCCGGATCCGACCGGTCTGGGCGGCGCCTTTGGCGTGTTGTCCGCGCTCGGCCCCTTCAAGGATCTCAGCGGGCAGAAAGAGCTCGGTTCCCTGTTGCAGACCTTGTCGAACAATGCGACCTCGCTCGCCAGCCAGGGCCTCAAGGCCGCGAGCACCAAGCGCCTCATGGACATGATTCAGTCGGCGCCGGGACTCAAGGCAAATGAGAAGCGCGACCTCACGCTGGGATTGTTAGGTGGCGCGGTGCAGAGCGAGAACAAGCCCTGCGTCTGTCCGCCGACCGGCGGCGGCACTTCCGGTGGCGGCACAGGCACAGGCACAGGCACAGGCACTGGCACCGGAACCGGCACGGGCACTGGCACAACGACTCCCACCGGTGGAGGCGGAGGTGGTGGTGGCGGCGGCGGCGGTGGTGGTGGCGGTGGCGGTGGCGGCGGTGGCGGCGGTGGTGGCGGCGGCGGCGGCATCAAGCCGAAGACCGACAATCCGGTGAAGCCGGAGCAGAACAAGGGCCGCATATTCATCCTGAGCTTCATGCGCTCACATCGCAGCGATCCGCAGGTGCTGAACAATGTCGAGATGGTCGGCTACAAGGACTGGACCGGCCCGATCGACATCACGCACAGCGAGTGGCGCTACACCGCGGCCGACATTCCCGACGCGGGCACGGCCAAGGTCAACTGCACATACAAGGCCGTGGTCTTCAACAAGGCGCTGCTGGAGCAGGCGATCCGCCAGCAGGTCGAGGCCACGAAGCAGTCGCTGCTCGAGGAGTTGGCGCAGAACCCGGCCGTCAAACTGATCGCGGAAGCACTGGGCCTGATCGCTGGCGGTCCCATCCTGGGAGCGGCGGTCAAGTACCTGCTCGACGTCGAAGGAAAGTCGTTGCATCAGAAGGTGCGCGAGCGGATGCCGGCGCTGGACGTGAATCCGGACGTGTATCTCACCGAGGCGGCGCGTACCTACTCGGGCACCGGCACCTGGAAGTACGTGGATCCATCACATATCGCGATGCTCGAAGCCACGCCCAGGAAGGGTGATGCCGGCAAGATCACCCTGGCGATCTCGATCCAGGACAGCGGATCGGTGGGTGTCGAAATCAAGGGAGGCATGGATGGCAAGTTCGTCACCGTGGATGGCGGGCCGACGGTGAATGCGGCGACCACGACTTCCTCGACAGTGACTTATGAGATCCCGGTGCAGACCTGGACGGACGTGATCGACGTAGTTCAGAAACCGTAAGCAACTCTGCCAGCAAGGAGGCCCCGGTGATTTCCCGCCGGGGCCTCGTTTTTGCACTATTTTTTTGGGCGTCACTCACTTGCGGCTTCGCGCGCCGCCTGCAACTCGGCCCATGCCGTTTTCATCTCGGGCTCCAGGCGCTTGCGGCCGCTTTCGATCTGCATGCGCGCCATTTCCAGTACTTCCGGCCCGTTGCGCAGGATGGTCAGCAGCTCCTGGCGCCTTTCGGCCAGCCGCGCTTCGGCCTCGGCGACGAGTTCGGGATCCGGTGTCGCGTTCTTGTCGAATACGAAACTCCTGCTGTGGCCTGCCGCCCAGGACTGGAGCTCGTGCGCACTGGTCGAAGATATGGCATGCATGAGTTTGCGGTACTCGCGCAGCACATCTGCCGCGGTTTCGATTCCGAAAGACGCCAGCGCCGCGATGTCCTCGCGCCGCAGAGACAGGTTCGCCCGGTCGATGCGCTTGCCCTCGAGGAAAAACTCGCGGGAGCGCGATGCCACCTCGCGGCGCAGGGTGCGCAACTTGCGCTGTCGCTTGCTCGCCCAGGAGTCCAGCTCTTCGCGCGCCCGCTTCAGCTTCTCGAGCTTCTCGTTGAACACGGCTGTGGAGCATTCGCGATTCCATGCCTCCACCAGCCGCTTCCATTGCCATTGCGCATTGGCGAGATTCCGGCCGCGGTGCGCATTGCGGATCAGCAGCGCCCGCCAGCGGCGCTCGCGCCAGAATCTCTGCACGCCATAGACGGCGACACAGCCGAACACGGCGAGGGCGAACGTCTCTGGCGATCCCAGGCTCGCCAACCCGAGGGCCGTGATGACACCGGCCGTGCCGAACAGCATCCTCGGCAATGAAGCTCAGGCGCGCCCAGCGCGGGAATTTTCGCGGCAACTTTCTGGCAGTCTGAAACAGTGGATCGACCGGCGGCGCGGGCACCGCCTTGATGGCGTTCCACAACGAATCCAGGACACCCGCGGTCGGCTCCTCGCCAGTAATTCGTACGCCGAACAGTCGCACACCGCCTGCCGCTCCACAGCGCACCAGCAGCACTCGCCGCGCGGATGAAAGTGCGCCGGCGACGACGTGCAGGCCACGAGCTCGCGTTCCAGCGCGGCGAGCGCCTCTACCCACTCAACCGCCGCCGGGCGCGATGTTTCACCCGGCGGCGAAAACGCGCTCTCGAACAACCCGGCGATGCGGGCACCGAAGGCGTCGAGCGGCAGCGTGGCAGGCGGCGGACTCATGCCGCGTTGTGCGCGGAGGAGCCCATAGGCAAATCTCGATTCGGCGATGGCGCGTTCGATCGGCATTTCGCCTTCGGCAAACACGCCGGCGTAGGGATGGCGTCCCTGGAACAGCAGGTGAAACAGCAGCACCGCCAGGCCGAATGTATCGTGGCGCGCCATTCGCTTGAGCCCGCGAAAGGCCATGCCCTGCAATTCCGGTGCGGTGAACAACGGCACACCAACGTCGCAGGTAAACACCCGGCCCGCGGAATCGCGCACCTGGAAGGAATCGCAGTCGATGAGCACGACGGTGGCGTCGAGTCCGATGAGCGCATTGCCGTGATTGACGTCGCCGATCACGTGACCTTCGGCATGCATGCGGGCGAAGGCGCGCGCGATGTTCGCGGCGGCGTGCACCACGAAGCGAAAATCCGCCAGGGGAAAGGACTTGCGCCGGCTCTTCGGGCTGTAGAGCTCGTGCGCGTTCTCGCGGGCCGCCACCCGCGGCATCAGGAAGCCGCGCACCCGCCGGGCATCGTCCTCGAGCAACTCGACGGGCCAGGCAGCGACCCGCAGCAGCGCCGGTGTGGCCGCGCGCGCCATCACGCGCAGCTTCTCGACTTTCGCGGGGGCCGGAACCTTGTGATAGATCTTGGCGACGCGCGTATCGCCCACCACTTCGTGCACCGCGCCTTCGCCGCCGCGGCCCAGCATGCGACCGAGGCGGATGCGGGTGCCGTCGGACGCTCGCCGCAGGATCATGCGCTCAGCTTCGTTCGCGACGCGTGGCGATGATCAACGAGGCATCGTCGTCGGTGCGGGCGCGCACCGTGGGCGATGCGAGGATCGACGCCAGGCCCTGCGAAAGCCGCGCCGATTCACCATCGCCGCTCTCGGCATGCAGCGGCGCGAGCACGGACCTGAAGAAAGGATCGTGCGCGCGCCGGCTCGGAAAATGCACCGCAAGCTGCTCGAGGCCGTCGGACATCAGCGCCACGTCCTGGACGTCATCGGTCAGGATCTGCACCTCGGCGCGGTCCAGCGAGTGCTCATCGCTCAGGAAATAAGTGGAGTTTGCGTATTCACCCTTCTGCGGCCATATCACCCAGCGCCAGGCCAGGGGTTTGTCGGCGACCACGATGACGCCGTCGCCGATCTGCAGCGCGCCGCCGCCCAAGGGAGCCAGAATCACGGCCAGCAAGGTGCAGGCGAGATCGCGCGGCGGGAGCTGCCTGTCGGCGGCCGCCTCGACCAGGCGCTGGCGCGCGACCGTGGCGCCCTCGCGCAGGATTTCCGTGTAGTCGCTGCGGCCGGCACGCACGCCGAGTTGCGCGACGCTGCACACGGTATTCACCGCGATCTCCGCGCCGATGTGCGCATGTTCCGCGGTGCCGGCGCCATCGGCGACCACGGCGATGAGCGTCAGGTTGGCTTCGACGGCACTGCAGGCGAATCGGTCCTGGCAGGGCTTGCCGAGCTTCTCGTGCGCACTGCCGGTGGCCTGCCCGGCCGCGAAACGCCAGGCACTCATTCCGCGCGGGCCCAGCCGTCGGGTGCGGTGGGATTCGAGAGCTCAGGCGTGTCCGAGATCTGCGAGCGCGACACCGTGCTCAGCGAATCCGACAACCACACGAACAATTGGCCGAACGACAGGCCCTTGAGCCTGAGCGGCTGGCGCACCGCCAGCGACGCGAGTTTGCCGATGTCAGCGTTCTCGACACCGACGGCGTAGAACATGAACGACTTCTTCGCTTCACCGGCGCGCACCTTCTGCGTGGCCCTCGCGACATCGTCGGTAGGCTCGCCATCCGAGATCATGAAAATCCACGGACGGTAATAACCAATGCCGTTGGCGCGGAAGGCTTTCTTGCGTTCGGTCAGCAGCTCGATGGCGCGTTCGATGGCCGCACCCATCGGCGTGTCACCGTCAGCCTCGAGCTTCGGCGGAATGAAGGAATCGGCGGTGACGAATGCCTGTTCCACGCGCACCGGGCCGAAGGTCACGATGGCCACCTCGACGCGTTTCGCCGCCATCGAATCGCTACGCAGCTGGCGCGCGAACTCGTTGAGACCGGCGTTGAGCTGGTCGATCTTCGCGCCCACCATCGAGCCGGACGTATCGAGCAGCAGCAGGCAAGCGCAGCGCGGCTCGGGATTGTCGGCGAATTCGAGATTGCCAAAAGGTACTTGTTCGAGAGTGGTCATTCGGGCCCCGTGATCGGTTTCATCTTACCTATCCAGTCGGAAGCGCGCCCGCGGACCGACTCACAATCCGGCAGATCGGCTGTGCCGTCCGCCTTGCGCGCAATCACGAACTGTACGGTGTTGTTCGATTCGTCCAGCTCGCTGACGACGTTGGTGGGATCCACGGTCACGGTCTCCTGGTCGCGCACGTCTGCCTGCTTGCGCAGGGTGTCCTCCAGGCCAATGCCATCCGGCGAAGGAACCCGGACCCTGTCTATATAACGACGATTGGATTTCGGCTCATCGTGCAGGATGACGCGGAACTCGTTCGGGCCGGCGGACATTGCCAATGTTCCCGTACACGATCTGCATGGAGTGAAACTCGGGAGCGGCGCCCCACTCCTTGATGCAGAGCCCCACCGGCACGAGATCGGGCAGCGGCACGAAGGCCGGCTGCAGCGCGACGTCGTCCGCCACCCAGTCGTGGTCGGCCGCCCGTTTTGCGAGCTCGTCGCAATCGGGCAGATCGATGCTGCCATCGGCAGCGCGCGTCACGCGTGCGCTGACGATGTTGTTCATCTCGTTCGATTCCTGGATCGAATCGACCGCGTCCAGCTTGATGAACACATCGACCGACTCGCCCCGCATGCCGACGACCTCGGAAATCGTGCCGATGCTGAAGCCGCGCGCCATCGTCGTACGCCGGCACGGAGATGTGCAGGTTTTCCTTCACTTCCACGACCGCCCGCGCTCGACCCTGCGAGATCCAGAAGTGCCCGGGCGCCGGCGCTCCACGGTTGGTGATACCGCAGGCTGACCTGGAATTGCTCGCGCGCGCACAGCCCGAGCGGCACCAGGTCGGGCAACATGTCGGGCGGGCGCACCGTCGCGGCGGTGATGGTGGGTCCATCGCGCCGCACGTCGAGTAACTTCACTGCCTCGCATTCCGGAAGCCCCGGCGTCTCGCCACGCTCGACATCAACCGGCAGCTCGAACTGCGCCGTGTTGTTCCACTCGTCCTTTTCATGGATGGCATTGCCGACATCGAGATGCACTAGGAATTTTCCCTGCGGCATTTCCGATTCGAGACCGGTACTCGGCGAAAGCCAGCTTGTCGCGAACGGGCACCATCAGTGTTTCCGGCAGCATCGTCCACGTGGTGGCGAAATCGCTGCTGGTGCCATAGCGGAACTCCTTGCGATCCTGGTTGCCACCCGCGTTGGTGTAGACGATGTGGATGACGCGCTCGCGAATGTGATCGCGATAACACAGGCCCAGCGGTATGAGATCCGGGCGTCATCGGGGTCCCGATCGTGCCGCGCTGGCGCAGCAGGGCGAAGTATGCCGGCCGCTTCGTGGTGCTCGATTCCACCCGCGCCGGCGCCAGCTGCTTGAAGAGACGCAGCGGAGAAAACTGCCGCGGGAACCACGACACCAGCAGCAGCGCCACCCACACGCATGCCGAAATCGCCACCGCCGAGGAGCGTTCTCGAGCAGCTTTCTCCTGCGCCTCAGCGCTGCCGGAAAATTCGATGCGCCCGCGCTCCGAACGCAGGTAGCTCAGTCCGTAATAACCAACGGCGGCGATGGCGAAAGCGAATACGCTCACCACCAGGTTGAGGCGAAACCGCTCGTCGAAATCCTCCGAGGGGTGGGTCAGGAACCGGTTGAAGGAATACACGATGCCGCCCAGCACGCCGAGGAAACAGGCACCGAGCGCCATCCATCGTGCCCACCGCTGGAATTTCCACACGCCAATGCCTGTGGCAATCATGACTGCACGCGACGAGGTAGTGCGCGAGCGACCCGCTCGAACCCAGCCGCCCACGCAGCAATAGTCCACCGCCCACAATCAGCAACATCGCGACGCCGCGGTGGGTCACGCGCATGAAGCGCAGATCTTCGCGTGTGGGCGACATCAGGACTTCGTCCCTTCGGCTTCGGCCACTGACCCTGCGGGCGACTTCGCAAGCTCACGTTGCTTGGCGGCGCGCTGCGAGGAGATCTCGCTGGACAGGGCTTCGAGCTGCGCCTGCCCATCGCGCAGCGTGCGCACAGTAGCTTTCCTGCTGCCGAAGCAAGGTCAAATCGACTTCTTCCACGATCTCCGGGTCCGCCGCGCGCGCCGGATCGAACTGGAAGTTGCGTGCACAGGCTTTGGCCCAGGCCATGATCTCGCGGTAGGCCGCATTCGCTGATCAGTCCCTGCGAGGCTGCGACCGCGCGCTCAGCACCTCCGCCGCGGTGTCGACGTCGTAGGCGGCGAGCATCGAGATCTCCTGTGGCGATACATTCGGCAGCTTCGCCTTGTCGAGGCGGATCTGATCGAGATAGTGCTGCTGCTGTTGTTTCGCCGCCGCGCTGAAGACCGCCTTGAGATGTTCTTCCCGCCGCGCCGGCAAGCGACATCAGTTTTTCCTTGGCCGACTGCAGCTCAGCCGATGATTCTTTCGAAACGCTGATCGAAGCGCTGATCGGTGGCGAGGGCATTCCATTCCTCGACGAGTTTGGCGAAGTGATTACGTGCGGCAAGCAGTGTGCGATAACCCGCCTGGAAGGTTTCGGTGCGCGTCGACGCGTTGCGGTACCACGCGCGCAGCGTAATGGCGGTACCGAGGGTGATGGCCGCCAGCACCAGGTGTTCACCCGGCTGGTACAGCACGGCGGCGCCCGCCAGGAAAACCAGCACCCAGCTGAGAATGGCGCGCGGCACCGGTCCCAACGGGTCCCGGCTCTTGCCGTCTCGAGCTCGGTGTAGGCCGGTACCTCGAGAGGCTGCGCTCGCTCCGGCGGCGGGACTGCGGTGATGGCGTCCCAGAGCGGCGCGAGTTTCGCATTGCCCTGCGCATCGAAAGTGTTCCTTGCGGGCGGCGAATAGTTTGAGACCCGTCTGGTGCTCGAGCGCACACCAGCAGCAACCCGCTTCGCCGCCATCGGGCCCGGGTCCGGACCCCGTCGCGGATAGTAATGAGAGGGACTCACACCGCAGGGCGAGAGCCGGACTCCAGCGCCTGCAGTGCGTCTATCCACTGCGCGGCCGCAGGGCGCGGCGTTCGCCGGGTGGCGCGAATGCACTCTCGAACAGCCGCGCGATGTCTTCGCCGAAGGTGCCCAGCGCCAGGGTGCCCGGCGGTCGCGTCATGCCGAATTGCGCGGCATTCGCGCCGTAGACGAAACGCGATTCGGCGATGGCGCGTTCGATGGGCATTTCACCGTCCGCGTGTTTGCCGGCGAACGGGTGGCGGCCGAGATACAGCAGGTGGAACAGCAGTACGCGCGAGCCCGAAGGCATCGTGGTTCGCCGAGCGCTTGAGACCGCGAAATGCCTGCCCGGCGAGCTCCGGCGGCGTGAACAGCGGCACGCCCACGTCGCAGGTGAAGATGCGCACGCCATCGCGGATCTGGAACGAATCGCAGTCGATCAGCACCACGGTGCCGTCGCGGCCCACGAGCGCGTTGCCGTGATTGACGTCGCCGATGACATTGCCGACCGCATGCACCTGCGCGAAGGCGCGCGCGATGTTCGCCGCGACGCGCGCCAGGAAACGGAAGTCCACTCCCGGAAAAGCCCGACGGCGGCTCTTGGGGCTGTACAGCTCGTGCACGTCTTCACGCGCACTCACTTTCGGCATGAGGAAACCGCGCACCGCGCCCGCCTCGTCGCCGAGCACATCGACCGGCCAGGCGGCCACGCGCAGCAGCGCGGGCGAGGCGCGCCGCGCCATGCTGCGCAGCTTTTCGATCTTGAGCGGCGCCGGCGGTTTGAGATAGATCTTGGCGACCAGGTCCGGCACGCCGATCACCGGGAATACCGCGCCCTCGCCGCCGCGGCCGAGTTCACGGCCGAGCTGGATCGGATTGTTGTTGGAGACGCGCCGGAGCTTCATTCAACCAAGGCGGGGAACCGCGATGCCTCTCATCACGCGCAGCCTGAAATTCGCGCGACCGGCATCATTCGCCGGTGGGCATTGCGACCTGTTTGCTGCCAGGCGGACAGTAGCCCTGCGTGAACGTGACGCCACCGGAAGCATCGCGACACTTGATGATCTTGCGCGACGATGGCGGTTCGGCCGGTTCGGCCGCTTCGGGCGCGGTGTCGACGCTGTTGACTGGCGCAGTCGAAGTCTCCGGGGCCGGTGATTCCGGGATCATTGACTGTCTCTTCTGTCGTGTCCTCGGGTTCTGCGACGTCTTCGGGCTCAACGGGCGCCGCGGCGTCCGCTTCCTCCTGCTGCTCAGTGTCGAGAGGGGACTGGATTTCGGCTTCCGGCTCGACGCGACTCGCAGCGGCACGTGCATCGCGGGCCTGTTCTTCCCGGCGCGCGCGCTCGGCTTCTGACCTGAGATGTTCAGCATTGCGGGCTTCGGCGGCGCTGCTGCGCCCCATCTTTGCAAACATCGAACGCGCATAGGCGGAGTTGGCCACCGGCAGAATGGCGATGGCGAGCCAGGTGGCGCACGAGGCGATCGACCGTACTTCGCTGACCCGTGGGGCACTCCGAACTCGGTGCAGCCCTGCTCCGAGCACAGGTACCAGAACGCCAGGAAACTGATGACGATGGTGGCTGCCCACAGGATCAGGTAGAGCACGAAAAAATTCGCCACGAACAATCCGGCACCACCCGCGAACACGAGGGCCGCGAGAGCGGCCAGGAACAGCAGGGAACCCAGCGTCCAGGCGAGTAACGTGGATCCGAGCGCCAGCCAGCGGCCCCAGGCCCGCCGCTGCAACAAGCCCACACCGACGGCGATGAACAGGCCGGCAAGAACCAATGACACCACGTCGGTGAGGGAAAGGAGAAAGCCCCGCAGCGTGAGCGCGCCGTTCACGATGTACAGCCATCCGGCTATTTTTACGATCACGCGTCCTCCCGCTCGAGATCGGACCGATGGTACGCCCACCACGGCAGTACGCACGCGCCGGTGACGAAACCGTGAGGCACGTCGTTGTGTTTACTGCAGTGTCGCCGACTGGCGCAATGTTAGCGCGGGCGCTCGCCCGCGATGGTGGTGCGATACATCTCGCGGCGATGCCCGGCGTAGTCGTTGAACGCCTGGTGCACACACAGCCGGTTGTCCCAGAGTGTGAGCGTGCCCGGCTCCCAGCGCAGGCGGCAGGTGAACGCCGGCTGGGTGATGTGCCCGACCAGGAAGCGCAGCAGCGGCGCGGCCTCCTCGTCGGCCAGCCCTTCGATGCCGATGGAATAGGAGCCATCGACATACAGCGACTGCTCGCCGGTGACCGGATGCGTGCGCACCAGCGGATGCGCATTGCCGCGCACCTTGACCGCGAGATTTTCCGGTAGCTCGGCGAGGTCACGCGTCGCAGCGAGGCGGCCAATGGGTGTATCGCGCCGCTCGACGTTCTGCTGCGCGGACGCCAGCACGTCGCGCATCGAAAAGCGCACGCGCAGCCCGGCGATCATGCGCTGCATGGTTTCGCTCAGCATCCGGTACGCCAGCGCCGCATTCGCCCACAAGGTATCGCCGCCGAAGGGTGGCACTTCGACGGCTCGCAGCGTGCTGATGGCCGGTGGCTCGGCGAGAAAGGGCGAGTCCGTGTGCCAGCCCGAGCCGAACACCATCGCCGAGCGATCATCGGCTTCCTTGATGACGGGTTGCACCTCGGGATGGCCGCGCACACCCACGGTATAGGCGTCCTCGGCAAACGGACCGAAGCGGCGGCTGAACTGCTTGTGCTGCCCGTCATCGATGTGCTGGCCGCGAAAGAAAATCATCTTGTGACGGAACAGCGCGTGCTCGATCTCGGCGAATGCGGCATCACTCACATCGGCCAGCGTCACGCCGCGGATTTCCGCGCCCATGGCCGCCGCGAGCGGCACGGCTTCGATGTGCCGATAGGCGGCGGCGGCATTGTCGAAGCGGCCATGCGGATGGAGCATCAGGCGGCGAGAGTAGCGCGCCAGCGCGCCAGGTGTCAGCGCAGCGAACTCAAGGCACCGTGGCCCTGAAGTCGTCGAAATCCGCCTGCGCGTGGTAAGTGACCATGCCAGGGGTGCCTTGAAAGGGCTGATTATCGACACCCTCCAGCACGAGCTGACCATTGATGTAACCGCGAATGCGGGTACCCACGGTCTCGAGTCGCAATCGATACCACGCACCCGGAGTTACGTTGAACACCGCCGCGGCCAGCTGCGTTATCTGGTTTCCGTACACTTTGCGCAGCGTCACCGTATTCGACCGGCGCAGCGACAGGTAGGTGTAGCTGTCCCCATATTGTGAGGCGCCGCGCGTCAGCACGCCGAACCAGGGATCGTTGCCACTGCCGAAAGCACGCAACCTGGCGCGAACCTCGACCGCCATGTCGGGGTTCTCGTCAGGCCCCCCCGCGAACGCTCGTGCCGACGCGGTGAGAGAGGTCTGCGCCAGAATCGAGTTGCTGCCTTCATTGCGCCACACCCACTGCCCTTCGTGGTACGTCCAGGGGCCAAGATTCGGGCATGCCGGGTTGCAGGTGTCGCCGGAATCCTGGGCGTAGATGGTCGTGGTGGGCGCCGGGCTCACGATCACATTGTCGTAGTCAGCCGCAACCTTGTACGACAGCAACGCCGCGCGGCCGTGCGCCAGGTCGCCGTCGCTGGCCTGCAGCACCCTGACGCCATCGACGTATACGCGATGCAGCGTGCCGGCCGATTCGAGTCGCAGGCGATAATTGCGATTCAGCGTGAACGGCACCGAGGCCGAGGCCAGGGTCTGGAACGATCCCTGGTGCATGCGCTTCAATTCGAGAATGCCGCTGCTGCGCAACGTGGTGTAGTAGTAGTTAGCCGCGTCGATACGCCGCGTGGCCAGGCCCACCCAGCGGTTGCTGCCGTTAAGGGCTGTCGGCCTGACATCCGCCTGGATCGACTGGTTGGTCCAGTCGGCCGCATTGAGCACCGCACCGGCGTCACCCGCCGTGCTGGACTGGCGAAATACGCGCGTGTTGCCCGTGCTCGCCAGGCTGAACTGGCTGCCGGGCAGGACCGTCCAGCCCGGTGCCGTCGTGCCCGGGAAGGTGTCCTGGATCAATGCAGGCGCAGTCAGGTTGTCGGGCAGCTCGAAGTAGTAAGCCCCTCCGGAAGCACCACCGAGCAGCACGCGCCGGCCGCTGATGGAGATCCTGCCGGTGAGGATGCCGCCGTCGCTGGATACCAGGGTCGCGGCATGCTCGTAATTGTTGAGGCCACGGGTGAACACCTGCACCACGTCGCGTCCCAGGTCGTAATCCCACACATGGCGCATCACGAAATCCGGTGTGGCTTCGATCGAATGTCCATGCGGATACAGCCCGCTGAAACCGCTGTCGCTCATCCAGTCGCCCGAGCTATGCAGCGTCCGGAAATCGAAGCGCCAGACCCGGTCATCGCCCATGCGGTAGATCGCCGTCCCTAAACGCGGGACGTCTTCGACGAACAGATAGGGGGCGTCGAAGATTTCGAGGGTCTGGAGAAAAGCGACCTGTCCGGCGCTATGGCCTTCCGGCACGACCTCGCGCTGCGTCTGTGTCCACTGACTCCCGATGCGGCGAAACAGCGTTACGGCCGGCCCTGGCAACTGCTCTTCGTTTTCGGGATTCGACACCACGGCCCACTCACCGGACAGGGCTACCGGGCCGCCGCTCGCACCATCGGTGGAACCGCAGAAATCGCCGGGCAGGAATGCCTCGGTGCCCCAGGTGCCATTCGCGAGCCTTACATAGGCGGTGGCACCCCAGCACGCGCCGCCGAACAGGATGCGATCGCCGTCGATGTAGACATCGTCACCGCGGAACTCACCGGTCTGGATCACGGCTTTCTGGACGTAGTCCGCACCCGAGCGTTCGAAGATGTACAGGGGTTGCAGCGCCGCGGCGATGACTCCATTGCGCATGTCCACGCCGTGACTGGCCGAACCGTCGCCTTCATTGCTCTCGAGGTCCGACGCGAGAGTGCGAACAAAGGTCCACGTGCCGTTGACGAGACGGAACAGGTACAGCGTTCGCAGCGTGTCGTCTTCGCCATTGGGATCGGGAATGGTCCTGTAACCAATGCTGACGGCGAAGTCACCGTCGATGGCAACCTGCCAGCCGAAGGTCTGGTCGGCAGGAGCGGGACTCGTGATGCGCCCCGTTTCTTCGATGATCACGGGACGAGCGTGTGCGATGCCGCCAAAGCAGGCGGCCGCCGCGAGAACAGGCAGGAGTTTCATGCGCCCACCGCGATGGTATGGATTCCCATTCGGTTGCAAGTGCCGCGCCATGACAGATACGCGGTCAGCGGGCGTCACCTGCTGCCGACACCGATTGAAAAGCGTTCAGAAGCGGAAGAAGTTGCCGTTCGGAAATGGAAAATATTCCGCAGCACAAAAGAAAACGGCCCCGGAGGTTTCCCTCCGGGGCCGCATCACCTGTCTTCAGAATTCGTTCCAGACGGTGTCGGCGTTGCCGCTGGCCGGTGCATTGGCAACCCTGACGGCCGGCGCCGGGTTCTTCGCCGGCGTCGGCGGCGTCCACGGGCGACCCGGCTTGCGACGTTCGGTCGTGGCCGGCGGTGCGCCAGCGGGCGCGGTCCTCGTCCGCATCGTTGACGCGGTAACGTTGCATCGATTCATTCAGGCCGCGAGCCTGGTCCGCCATCGACTGGCTGGCGGCCGAGGCTTCCTCGACCAGCGCCGCGTTCTGCTGCGTCATCTCGTCGAGCTGCATCACTGCCTTGTTCACCTGCTCGATGCCGGCGGACTGCTCGTTCGACGCAGCGGCAATCTCCGCCACGATGTCCGTGACCTTCTTGACGGCGTTGACGATCTGATCGAGCGTCGCGCCGGACTGCGTGACCAGGTTCGAGCCCTCGTCGACCTTGCGCACGCTGTCCTGGATCAGTCCCTTGATCTCCTTGGCCGCGGTGGCCGAGCGGCCCGCGAGGTTGCGCACTTCCGATGCCACCACCGCGAAGCCACGGCCCTGCTCGCCGGCGCGCGCGGCTTCGACCGCGGCGTTCAGCGCCAGCAGGTTGGTCTGGAAGGCGATTTCGTCGATCACGCCGATGATGTCGTCGATCTTCCTCGAGGCATCGTTGATGTCGGTCATGGCCTTGCACGGCCTTGGCGACCACCGCGCCGCCCTTCTCCGCCTGGTCGCGCGCCGCGACGGCGAGCTGATTGGCCTGCGCCGCGTTGTCGGCGTTCTGCTTGACGGTGCTGGTCATCTCTTCCATCGAGGATGCGGTCTCTTCCAGCGACGACGCCTGCTCTTCGGTGCGCTGTGACAGGTTGGCGTTGCCCTGGCTGATCTCGTCGGCGCCGCGGCTCACGGCAAGCGAGGCCGCCTTCACCTGCGACACGAGTCCCGACAGGTTGTCGGTCAGATCGTTGATGCCACCGCCGATCTTCACCATCAGGCCGGCCTTGCCCTCGGTGACGATGCGGCGCGTGAGGTCGCCCTGGTTGGCAGCCGCCACGAGGCCCTGCACTTCCTCGACCACGCCGCCGATCGCGTCGACCAGCTCGTTGATGCCACGCGACAGCGTCAGGAAGAAATCGCGCTTGCCATCCAGCGAGATGCGGTTGGCGAGGTTGCCCGCCGTGACCGCGCCGATTACGCCCTGCAGTTCCGACTCGGTGGCGACTTCCTGCGTGCGGTCGAACCACTCGAGCACCGTGCCGAGCCGGCGGCCGCTCTCGTCCTTCATCGGGCTCATGATGGTCTTCATCGATCGCCCGCCGATGACTTCCTGGCGCGTCGCCAGGTTGGTCAGGCGTTCGATCTCGCCACGCAGCGTGGCCGGATCGCGCGTCATCGATTCCAGGCTCGCGCCCTGCAATGCGCTGGCATCGAAAGCCGGCAAGTCGCGGCGGAAGGCCTCCTGGGCGCGTCCCAACATCTGCGCCGCGGCGGGGTTCACGAAGATGATCTTCAGATCGTTGTCGGCCACCATCACGTTCGCGTCGAGCTGGTTCAGCGCGCCGCGGAATGCAGCATTCAGCATCGCTTCCTGGCGTTGCGTGGTGATGTCGCTCAGGTACGCGACGATCTTGGCCGGTTTGCCCTGCGCATCGAGGATCGGGTTGTAGACACCCTGCACCCAGACGTCGCGGCCATCGCGACTCACCTTGCGGTATTCGCCCTGGCGGCTTTCGCCACGCGACAGCGCCGGCCAGAAATCCTGGTAGCTGGCGGTGCCGCGCACCGCGCTGTCGACGAACATCGCGTAGTTCTTGCCGCGCACCTCGTCGAGCGAGTAGCCCACGAGCTTCAGGAAGATCTCGTTGGCACTGATCACTTCGCCGGTCGGGCGTGCACTCGATGACGCCCTGGACCTTGGCGATGGCGTTGATCTGGCCTTCGTAGTCGAGCTTCGAGTGCAGCAGGCTCGCCTTCATCTGGCGCAGTGCGCCCATGAGGCTGACGTCGTCATGACGACCGGCTTCCATCTCGAACTGCAGTTCGCCCGAGGCGATGCGCCGCGCGACCTCGGCCGCCTGGCGCGGATCTGCGCCCAGCCGGCGCATGGCGCCGCGAATGATGAACCACGCGAACAGGATCGCCAGCAGCGCGCCAACCGACAGCAGCACGAGGCCGTTGCGCTGCGCCTGTTCATAACTCTCTTTGGCGTTGTCCAGGTCCAGGTTGGCAGCCGTGAGCTGCATCCCGATCAGTTGCTTGAGGTTGCGCGTTCCATCGGCCAGCGCCGGTCGCAGCGTGTTGTTGCGCCAGGCGGCGAGGTCGGCAATCTCTTCGTTCTCCAGCCTCTTGAGGAGTTTGTCGATCGCACCGTAGGCCGCATCGAGCATCGGGGTGGTCTCGTCGGCCAGCGCCTGCTCGTCCGGAATCATCTCGCCGAGGAAGTAGCGATCCCAGTCATCGTGCGCCTTGTCGACGGCTTCCTTGATCAGGTCATGCGCTTCCTGGGAGGTCTGCTTCTTTTCCACGACGTTGAGCGAAGCTTCGAGCGACAGTGTCAGCGCGTCGGCCACACCCTGGATCGACTGGCCGGACACCATGCGATTGTCGATGGTGTGCTTGAGAGTCCCCTGCGTCGCGCGCACCTGTTGCATCGCGTAAGCCATCAGGCCTGCCGCGATGACGAGTGACACGGCCACGAGTGCAAAGAGCTGGGTGGACAGGCGAATGTTCTTGAACGGATTGAAGCGCATGAAAGTCTCTTTCGATTTATCTGCTGGTATTTCGTGGCGGCGATCAGGCCGCCTCGTTGGAAACCGGGGCCGGTGACAGGGTTCTTGCCACCAGGTCATCTGGGTTGAGCAGGATCAGCATCTGCTCGTCGACGGTGCTGATGCCCTCGAGGAATTCGCTGGCGTTGCCGGCATTCATGGTTGGCACGGGCCGGACGTTGTCGTGGGCAATGTCGACGACATCCCTGACGTTGTCGGCAACCACGCCGCACTCGCGCTGGCCCTGCGCGGTGTTCAGCGACAACACGATGATCACGGTCGCCGCGGTGAACTCCGCTTTCGGCAGCGCGAACAGCACGCGCAGATCGAGGATCGGCAGGATCGCGCCGCGCAGGTTGAGAACGCCGAGCATGAAATCCGGCGAATGCGGAATGCGGGTAACCGGGGACCAGCCCCGAATTTCCTTTACGCGCAGGATGTCGACGCCGTAGGTCTCCTGCCCCAACGAGAATGTCAGTACCTGGCGCGAGCCGCCGCTGACCGGCGCTCCCGCTGGTCTGGATTCATTGTTCCGCATCGATGCCTTGCTGCCATCGCCCAATCCTGGGCGATTTCAGGCAGTCCCTGAGTCGCTATCGGCGGCGGGGTGCGTCGGATACAGGAGAAACACGTCACATTTCATGAGCTGAAGTCGGGCGGTTCGCTGCCGATACAGGGCTCAGCCGCAGCGACCGCAGGAGTACTCCCGGCGCTGGCGTTTACTTATGGAGAGAATGATGAAGAAGATCGTGTCGATTGCAGTCCTCATGGCCGCGTTCGCAGCCCCGGCCCTTGCCTGCGACAAGCCGGCCGCCCCCGCGTCGATTCCGGATGGAAAGACGGCTGCCATGGAAGACATGATGGCCGCCAAGAAAGCCGTCGATGCGTTCAAGAAGGGCATGGAAGAGTACCTGACCTGCGAGAAGAGCAACGCGAAGGCGGAAGCCGCTCAGAAGGAACTCATGAAGGTTGCCGACCGCTTCAACGCCGAAGTGCGTGCGTTCAAGGCCAAGGGCTGATACTCAGCAACATTGTTTTAAGGAGCCCCGGCGGGAAACCACCGGGGCTCTTTCTTTTTCCGACTAAGGTTCGTCGCGACTCGTGTAGCTGCGCACCATCGCGAGGAACGCGGCGCGGTGTTCTTCGAGCGCGTCTTTCGAGTTGGCGCTGATGCAGAACATCAGCACGAACTCGGGTTCGCGCCCGTAAGCCACCAGTTCCCAGTGACCCTTCGCCGCCGGCGTAAATGAGAAGGTTCGCAGACTGGTGCCATCGCCGGTTTTCACAGCGGCAACTTCTTCGACCTTCGAATCCGGAAAGCGCTGCAGGAAGCCGTTGTGGTCGTCGCGGATCGCGGTCTCCAGTTCCTGCACCGTATTGCCGGCCTCGTAGTGGATGGCGCGCGCATACATGACCGCCGGCGCCCTGGCGAAGGTCTCGCCCTTCGGCACGAACATGTTGATGTGGTTTTCGAAGCTGATCTCGCGGTTGTGAATCCAGCCTTCGGGCGGCACCACCTTCGGCCACCAGAGAAATTCCAGGCCGTCGTTGGTGGGATACGAGTTGCGCTCGATCTCGGCATGTATGCGGGTGAAAGGCATTGCACAAAGTGCCAACACCAGGCCCAGTGCCAATCACACGACGAAGAAGGATCGAGATCACCAGATCCTGACGCGCTGCTCGGGCGACAGGTACAACTTGTTCGCCGGGCTTCACGTCGAATGCCTGGTACCACGCATCCACGTTGCGAACCGTGACGGCGCGATACTCATCGGGCGCGTGCCCGTCGGTGATTACCTGCTGACGCAGCGCGGGTTCGCGCGTCTTGGCGCGCCAGCTCTGCGCAAAGCTGATGAAGAACTGCTGATCACCCGAGAAGCCGTCGACAACCGGCGCCGCCTTGCCATTGAGAGACAGCTGCCAGGCGTCATACGCGACCGCGAGCCCGGCCAGGTCGGCAATGTTCTCACTCAACACCTGCTGACCGTTGAGCGCGAGATCCGGGAACGGCCGGTACTGGTCGTATTGCTTCGCGAGCTTCTGGGAAGCTTCCTTGAAGTGCGCGAAGTCTTCCGGCTTCCACCAGTTGTGGAGTTTTCCGGTGGAGTCGAACTGTGCGCCCTGGTCGTCGAAGCTGTGGCTGATCTCGTGGCCGATGATCGCGCCCATCGAGCCGTAGTCCATCACCACCGGACGATTCGGGTCGAAGTACGGTGGCTGGAGGATCGCCGCCGGGAAGTTCATCGCGTTCATCACCGGGAGATTCACGGCGTTGACGGTTTGCGGCGTCATGACCCACTCGGAACGGTCCACGGGCTTGCCCAGTTTGGCGAGATTCCGCTGCGTCTCGAACTGCTCGGCGCGCAGGGCATTGCCGAGCGCATCGCCCGCGCGGATGTCGAGCGCGGAGTAGTCTATCCACCGATCGGGATAGCCGACGCCGATCTTGAGCACGGCGAGTTTCGCCTTCGCTTTCGTCTTGGTCTCCGGCGCCATCCAGTCGAGCTGGTCGATGCGGCGTGAAAACGCGGCGATGAGGTTGTGCACCATGGCTTCGGCGCGCGCCTTCTCGGCGGGCGCGAAATAGCGCGCCGCATAGAGCTTGCCGACCGCATCGCCCAGCGCGATGTTGGTCACGGCGATGCCGCGCTTCCAGCGATCGCGCGGCTTCGGCGTGCCGGACAGCGTCTTGCCGTAGAACTCGAAGCGCTCGTCGACGAAGGCCTTGGGAAGATAGGGCGCGGCGTGCTCGATCGCGCGGACCGTCAGGTAGTCCTTCCAGGTCTCGAGCGGCTGACTCGCAACCAGCGCCGACAAGCCCGGTGACCGCGCCGGGTTGCCACACGATGAATTCGCTCTGTCCGCCGAGTCCCCCGGCTGCGAAATATTCCTGCCAGTCCAGCCCCGGCGCCTTGGCGTCGAAGTCCTTGCGTGACCAGTGGTTGTTCGCCTTCACCACGTCGAACGATTCGACGCGCGTGCTGTGCGCGGTCGCCATGCGCTTTTCCAGCTCGAAAATGCGCACCGGCTTTGGCGTCCGCATCCTTGATGCCGGCGAGGCCGAGCACCTTGGCGAGATGCGGCGTGTACTTGGCGCGAATCGCGGCCGTCGCGGGCGAATCATCGAGGTAATAGTCGCGGTCCGGCATGCCGAGACCGCCCTGCAGCAGGAACGGCGCGTAGCGGCTCGGGTCATCGAGATCCTGCGCCACCCAGAGGCCGAGCAGCTTGTCGGTGTCGAGATCCGTGTTGTTGAGCACATCGACGTCGGCGCGCAACTGGCTGCCGAGCAGGCGCGACAACGACTTGCGATCACGAATCGCCGCGATCGCGCGCAGCTGCGGTTCGAGCGGCCCGAGGCCAAGCTTCTCGATCTGCGCTTCGTCCATGAACGCGTTGTAGAAGTCGGCGATCTTCTTGGCGTCGGCAGTCGCGTTCTTGTCCTGCGCCGTCTCCTGGATGATTTCGCGAGTACGCCGGTCCGCCTGCTCGGACAGCATCGCGGAATCGCTCATCGAGCTGCGATCGGCCGGAATCTCGGTCGCCTTGAGCCAGGCGCCGTTGACGTACTGGTAGAAAGCGTCTCCCGGCTTGAAGACTGGTGTCGACCACCGGCAGGTTTCCACCGGAAGAATTGGCAGCAGCCACGAGCGCGATGCCTAAGGCGAACGAATGGAATTTCATGCAGTGGCTCCGGGGTTGCGCTGAATCGTCGACCTTTCATCATTTAAGTGTAGCGGGACGCGGCTTTGCGGAGCGCTCCACGAGGCGCGGACTACCGCATCGAAAGCACGGGTGGCCAGGACTGGCATTCTCGTCACTTCGTCCAGACCCAGCGTGTCCGGCCGCCTGGCGCTGCTCAATCCCTTCACGCCGCGAAGTTCTGCCCCGGTGAGATTCGCCTTCGAGAGATTGGCGTTGGTCAGATCGGCATCTATAAGTGTCGCACCGCGCAGATCCGCGCCCGTCAGATCCGCTCCTGCGAGAACTGACCCGCTGAAATCCGCGCCCGTCAGCTTCGTGCGAATCATTCGAGTGCCGGAAAAGTCGGAAAAACTCAGATCGGCGCGCGAGAAGTCCGAATCCGTCATATCGGCCGAATGCACCTTCGCATTGACGATGTTCGCGCGCATCAGGCCCATCGACTGGTTTTTCATGTCCGGGGCGGCGTTCACCTGAACCAGCTTCGCAAACGACAGATCCGCGTGGCGCAGGTCGCCAATCAGACGCGCGCCCGTGAGGTCCGCGCCGGTCAACACTGCGTCGGCCAACTGCGCGGAGAACAACGTTGCACGCGTCAGGGACGCATCGGAAAGATTTGCCCCTTCAAGGAAACTCACCGTGAGATTGCAGCCGTCAAGCTTTGCGCGCGACAGGGTGGCCTTGTTGAAGACGGAGGCGGACAGATTTGCGCGCCGGAAATCGACGCCCGCCAGGTCCAGCGCGGAAAAGTTCTTGCCCGTCAGCGACGGAACTCCCGTGCCCTCCTCCGCCAGCCGGAAAAGCAACTGTTCACGCGTCAGTCGCTCATAACCCGGCCACTCCTGGGCAAGGGCCGCTGCAATCAGAAGGAAAGCAGCTGCCGCAAACACAGCACGGTGGCCATTTGTTTTCATGGAGCGAAAGTTGCAGCTCAGTGGATGAGTCGTGTCTGCTCCGCCTGGCGCACTGCTACCTTCGGTGCCAGACCTTTTGCATCCGGCAGCGATAACAGCAACGCCTGCGTTGCCCAGTTGGTTGCCGCGGCGGAAATGAACTGGTCGGCGCCATGCGGAAAACCACTTTCGAAGAAACTCTGCGTGGGATGCGATCGTGTGCGTACCAGCCAGGATCCATCGGCGAGCTGGGTCTTGAGCAAGTAGCGCACGGCGCGTCGATAGACGCGTGAGTCGGCAGCGATGCCGGCTTCACGCAATGCGAACAACGCCTCGCCGGTCGCGTAGGCATCGCTGGCGCGATATTCGGTCTGCGCCCATCCGCCATCCTTGCGCTGAGTGCCGAGCAAGTCGCGCAGTGCGGCTTCACGCTTCGCCTTCGAGCCTTCGATCCAGATCAGGCCGAGCAGCCGGAATACGCGGTCTTCATGATCGTTGGGCTGCGCGGTTTCCAGCCAGTGCCGGGCGCGCACCAGGGCGGCTTCGTTGGCCGCGGGGTTGTCCACTCCGTAAGTCCGCAGTCCTCGCGCAGCTACCGCAGTCGCCGTGAATTCACTGGCCTCGATCGGCGGCCTGATGGGTGTCGGCCAGCGTCCATCGGGACGCTGCCAGAGACGCAACAGGCGCATCAGTGCGTCGGTGGATTCATCGGCAGGAAAATTCTGCGCGTCCAGCGCCATGAGGATGTAGCCGGTGGTGGTCGAGATTCCGCCCGGCACGGTAATTCCTTCCAATGCCAGTTCGCGCGTGGCGGCGAGATCGCGTACCAGCGTGGCGAGTTCTTCCCGCGCCAGCGTCTCGTCGACGATGAATCCCGTGCGTCGTGCCTCCCGCACCGTGATGGCGGTCTGCAGATTGTGATGACAGCCAACGCAGCCGCCGCGGTCGTAAAACGTCTTGCTGCTGGTTTGCAGCAGCGGCAGGCTGCGTGCTACCGCCGCGCTAACCGAGTTGTTGGCGACGAATTGCGGTGCCGCTGGCGGCGGCGCCTCCGTCGGCTGGAGGCCGGCGCGCGCGAGCACGTCGATGATGGGTTGTCGGCCGAGCCGCTGCGCGTAGTCGAGCGCATTGAGACCCTGCTTGCTCTTCGCGTGAACGTCAGCACCGCGATCGATGATGGTCTGCACGAGCTCGGGCGTCACCTGTTGCGAGATGGCGAGCAACATCAACACGGTGCGGCCCTTGAAATCGCGCGCGTTGACGTCGGCTCCGTGCTCGAGAGCGATACGCACGAGATCTGGCTTTCCGGGTCCGCTGACCGGCGATACATAAATGAGTCCACGCGGCAGCGCGGCGTGGTCCGGCAACAACGCATCCACGCAGGCAAAACACCCGGCGCGCAGTGCCATTCCCGCTGCGTCGCCCTTGTCCTTGGCGCCCGCCGCAAGCAGTTTGTGTACCGAGCTCACGTTCCTGTTGACGGCACCGATCAACATCGTGGGCGCGGTCTTGGCGCCGCGCGCCAGCAGCAGCTCGGTCGTGTCGTCGCCATTGCCCGAGAGAATTGCCAGTGACAAGGCTGTCCGGCCAAATCCCGACGTGGCATTCACGTCGGCCCCGGCGTCGAGCAGCAGCGTCACTTTGTCGCGATCTTCCACGGCCCACATCAGCGCCGTCCCGCCCGAGTCGCTGGTGATGTTGGGATTGCCGCCGGCCTGGAGCATGGCGCGCAGGATTTCGACATCCGCATACAGCGCCGCGTACATCAGCGGCGTTGCGCCCTCCGCTCCACGCGCGTTGATCACTCGCGGCTCGCGCGCGATCGACTCCAGCACCGCCTGCCTGTCCGCATTGCTACGACGCACTGCGCGAATGTGTCCGATCAAAGTCAGGGCCGACTGATCCGGCGGCGGCGCATCCACCTCGTTGGCCAACTCGTCCGGCCAATGCGCGCCTTCGTCTATCCACTGGCGGATGGTGTCGATTTCCTGGTCCGTGAGCGTGTCTTCGAGTGGCATTTGCGGGCCCGACTCCGAATCCAGCACGCGGCGATATACACGGCTCGAGGCGCTCATGCCCGGGATGATGTTTGAGCGGACCACTCCGGCCATGGCGCGGCTGCGCCGATCGAGCCGAAAGCCATTCTTCTGCTGCTTCGGACCGTGACACTCGTAACAGTGCTTCTCGAACAACGGCTGGATGTCGCTCGCGAAGTCCACTGTCGGCGGGCGAGGCCTGTGACATAAGGGTTGCCAGGCCGGCGAGTACGACGCGATTGGACATTCGAGGGGACACGGCAAGCCCTCCTGACGCTGGAAGCGGATAGTACTTTCAATCGGTGACTTCGACGATCACCGCGCGTCCAAGTCCCCGCTTCCACAGGCTTTTCGCCTGCTCCGCTAACACCCAATCCGGAGTGCTAGTATCCAGCCCCTGCATTGGAATCAACCCGGGAGCGATCATGCAAGAGCAGACTCTGACTGGCTATACGCCGGTTTCGGATCTCACCACCGAAGCGCGTTCGAGCTTCATCTCGAAAACGTACAGTCACGTCGCGGGCGCAATCCTGCTGTTCACCGTCATCGAGATGTACCTGTTCAACAGCGGGCTCATCGTGCCGTTGTCAAAATTCATCCTCAGCTTCAACTGGCTGATTGTCATCGGCGCGTTGATGCTGGTCGGCTGGCTCGCAACGCACGTCGCGCACCAGGTGGAATCGAAGCCTCTTCAGTACCTCGCGCTGGCCGGGTTCGTGGTCGCACAGGCTGTGATATTTGCGCCGTTGCTCTGGATCGCGGCGCGAATTGCGGCCCGGCATCATCGAGAACGCAGTCTGGATCACCTTGCTCGGCACGGGAGGCCTCACCGCCGTCGCGTTAATCACGCGCAAGGACTTTTCGTTCATGCGCAGCATCCTCGTCTGGGCCGGTGTGCTGGCACTCGTGGCGATAGTTTGTGCAGTGCTGTTCGGCTTCGAGTTGGGCACGTGGTTCTCGGTGGCGATGATCGGCTTCGCCGGCGCCGCCGTGCTCTACGACACCTCCAACATCCTGCATCACTATCCCGAAGACCGGTACGTCGGCGCAGCGCTGGCGCTGTTCGCGTCCATTGTGCTGATGTTCTGGTACGTGCTGCGGCTGCTGATGTCGCGCAACTGACAGCGCTTCATCGGCCTTTCATCAACGCGGCTCCTTCGGGAGCCGCGTTGCGTTTCAGGCTCTCGCTTCCGACATCGCAATGATCGACATGGGAACACCCAGCGGGCGTTCCATCACGATACGCGCCTGTGGAAACAACTGGCGCACGCCGCGGGCCGTGAGCGGGTAGTAGTTTGACAGCCGCTCGAGCGCCGCCTCGTAGCTAGGCGCCGCGGAGCCCGATCCCAACGCCGACCAGCTGAGGAGCCGCGCCTGCACAGACCGCGGGTATGCGGCAAAAAACGGCACGTACGGCCGCGGGAAATGAGGATCGACCGGCGAACGTTTGTTGGGGGTCTGCAGGAAATATGGCCGACCCGAATCGACGATTGCCCGGGCGAGCTTTTGCTGACACTGCAGACCAGGCAGGTGCTCGATCAGGCTGTTCGAGAAGATGACATCGTATTCCGCAAGGTCCGCGGCTGACAGCGACAACACGTCGGCGCGCCGATGGTGGATGTTCGGCAGCGTGATGGATTCGTTCTCGTGTGTCTTGTCGATGTGGTGGTCGTTGACCAGCGTGACGTCCAGCTGCGGCTGCTTTGCCAGGCCCCAGTTCTCCCAGAAAGCTACCGTCCCGCCCAGATCAATGAGGCGTACCTTGCCGGTAATGCCGCGCATGAAATCGTTGAAGAGCCTGAGCCTTTGCTCACGCGTGTACCTTCGCAGTCTGTGCAGCATGGGGCGGATCCCTCTCCTGGCGCGATTGCTTGATCCGGATGCAGCTTGGCCGCGGGTGATGGAGGAAACCAATCCCCGCAAGGAGGAACTGGCTTCGGACTCTTCCTACAGCCTCAGAGCTGCGCAGCGACCTGCTCTGTAATCCAGTCTTCGCGTGGCCGCCCCGTCCAGCGATGCGCGACACGGCCATCGCGCGCGATCAGGTAGCTCAGTGGATAGAACTTGCCGGCATCGTAATACTCCGCAGCGTGATCGAGCCGGCCCTGGATTCCGTCGAAGCGATTGGTCGCCAGGAAAGGCGTGAGCACCTCGGGGTCTTCGAGCGACACGTAGAGCACCACCAGCCCATCGTCGGCGTGCTCGCGTTGCAATTTCGAGAGCATGGGCATCTCGCGCCGGCAGGGCGTGCACCACGTCGCCCAGAAATTGACCAGCACGACCTGGCCCTGCAGTTCGGCCAGCGTTCGCTTGCGACCGGTAGTGTCGAAGTAGCTGAGCTCGGGCGCAGGTGCGTCCAGCGTGGGTAGCAACATGGCGAGCGGCGCGGAACGTCCGTCCAGCCTCGCGACCAGGGCGGCGAGCCCGATGCATGCCAGCAGTGCCGCCGGCAGTCCGAAGCGCAACACAGGTGATGCCGGCCGCCGCACCCACCACACGCCGGCTGATGCCAGGATCAATGCCGCGACATAGAAGGCAGGCGAGCGAAACCACAGGTGCTCGGGCCCGAGCCGGCCAGTGAGCTGCAGCAGTACCTGGAGCGCAAGGAAGCCGAGGCCGCTGAAAAGGATGAGCCACGCCAGGACGCGGAATCGGGCAGATCGTAGTAATGCGATGCCCACTGCCACCGCAATCGCGGCAATGGCAACGAACAATAGAAGTTGGGAGGCTTGTACCCGCACGCGGGCAATTCTCACGCATCGCTGTGCCGGCCGCGTTGCCCGCGGGCGTCACATGGCGTCGGACGACTCTGACCTGCAATGCCTTTCGCCGCAGTTCACTCCGCGATCTGCGCGCCGTCGACCCGGAAACGAAGTGCCTGTAGCTGCTCCTGCGACAGGTTGGCGATCCCGGTGGGTGCCGCGGCCTGCTCACCCGGTTTGACCACGGAGCGGATCAGCACGGGATCGCCCTGCCGCACGACGCGGCCGGTGGCATCGATGAGAATTGGGGTCACCTGGACTGCATGCAGAGCAATCGGCGAGCGGTTCTGTACGACGACCAAAACCTGGCCCTTGGAATCCAACTGCCCTCCGGCCGCGATGTAATTGCCCGGGTTCTGCGGCAGATCCAGTTTCATGTATTCGGCTGCGGCTGCCCGTCCAATCGAACTTTGCGAAGTCGCAGCCGCCTGGTAGTACTTTCGCGCCGCCTCGGTGTCGCCGCGATCGCGCGCGATGTTGCCCAGGTGATATGCGGCAGGAGCGGTAGGCAGAAGCTGCGCGCTGCGGGTGAGGAATTGCTCCGCCTTGTTCTCGTTGCCGAGCTGAACCTGCGCGATGCCGGCGCCCAGGTACGACGCAAAGTAGTCAGGGCTCAGCTGCATAGCCTTGTCGAAGTGTCCCACAGCCGTCTGCGGCTGCTTCTCGGCCAGGGCGATCTGACCCAGCAGCACCTGGAAGCTCCCTTCGTTGGGAATGGCTTTCACCGCTTCTCCGGCCAGCGATTTCGCGGTGGCGAAATCCTTCTTCTGTGCTGCCGCCACCGCCTGATCGTACTTGTCGTACGCGGGTTTCATCTGGCGTAGCTGCCGGGTCGCGGCCACGAAGGATTCGGTTCCCAGGTTGCCACCACGTCCGAGTTCATCCGCAGTCTTCCTGTTCTGATCGACTCGTTCCTGCGATGGCGGATGCGATGCGAAGAGGCCTTCCATCCAGTTCTGCTGCTTCTTTCCGCCAGCTTCCGACAGGCGCACGAAGGTTTCCTGCAGTGTCACTGCACCCGACGGGTCATAACCCGCGAGCTTCATGTACTTCATTCCGTAGAGGTCGCTCTCGAGCTCCTGGTTGCGTCCATATTTCATCTGGACCATCTGCAATCCCACGCCGGCGCCCTGCAGCGCGATATTCGCCATGTTGGGATCGACGTCACCGACTGCGGCACCTACCTGTGCGGCGACCATGCCGATCTGCATCATCGTGCCGCGTTCCTGCGCTTTGGCACCATGCCGCGCGGCTGCGTGAACGATTTCGTGTCCGAGCACCGCGGCGAGTTCGGCTTCGTTCTGCAATTCGGTGAGCAGTCCGCGATTGACCGCTATTTTTCCGCCGGGCAGTGCCCAGGCGTTGGGCACCGAGTTGTTCAGCACTACAAATTCATAGGGCAACTTGCGATCCGAAACGGCCGCGAGCTTCTGACCAACGCTATTTACGTAAGTTGTGAGCTCTGGCAGCACGGTGAGATCGCCACCCTCGCCTTGCCGGGTCGGCGCGTAGTTCTGGTCGCCGATCTGCAGCTCCTGCGATTCGGAGACGAACTGGATTTCCTTCTTCCCGGTGACCGGGTTGACGCCGCAGGCACTGAGGAGTGTGCCCGTTGCGACGAATGCGGCAGCGATGAGCGGCAACCGCGATGACTTCGACATGACCATGATCGACCCCCAGTAGCCTGATGATCGTTGGATCGGCCGGTACCTTGCCGTCGGTGTACTCCCCTATCGGCCTCGGAGTTTCGAACGCTCGTCCGGCGCGCACGCGGACGCTAATATGCGCCGCGATGAACCAGGTCAGTCTTGCCATCGCGGGCTTCTGCATCTTCAGCAGCATGCTGCTGTTCATCGCCTACGCGGTGTTCATTCGCGTTCCGGTCAAATCGGTGTATTCGATCCTGTCCTGCGCGGCGCTGGTGGCGGCGCTGTGCACCATCGAAATCGGCCACTGGAACTATTTCCAGGGCGGCCCACGACCATTCGAAACGACTTACTACCGCGCCGCACACTTCGTGGTTCCCTCGGCATTCTATTTTTTCGGACGCTGGGCCATCCTCCCGACGCAGCCGTTTCGGCCGCAACTGCTCATCCACCTCGCGCCCATCTTTTTGTTGTTCGTCCGCCCGCGCGCAATCGCGCTGCCAATCCTGTTCACCTTCGGCGCGGCCTATGCGTTGTGGCTGGCGTACCTGGTTTACGGCCTGCGTGAGCGGCGCAAACAATTCCGGTTCGAATTCCTGTACTTCGTAGTGATGTCCCTGCTCGGGGTGATCGTGCTGGCACTCGGCTTTGCGCTGCCCTTTATCGACGACGATCTGTTCTATCGCGTGTACAACATCGCGGTGGGGGTCGGCATCGCGATCATGATCGTGGCGCTCGTCGCCAACCCGCAATTGATCGGCGATCTGTCCGAAGCGGCACGCGAAAAATACGGCACATCGACGCTCGGCGGCGTCGACATTCGCGCCGCGCTCGAGAAACTCGCGCGCGTGATGTCCGTTGGCAAGGCATACCAGAATGCGGACCTGAGTCTGAATTCGCTCGCGGCGGAAGTCGGACTCACCGCGCATCAGCTTTCCGAGCTGATCAATTCCCGCCTCGGCATGGGATTTTCGCGCTACGTGCGCGAGCGGCGCGTTGAGGCCGCAAAGGAGCTGCTCCTCACCGCACCGTCGCAATCGATACTTTCCGTGAGTCTGGACATGGGTTTTCGCTCCCAGTCGGCCTTTTACGCCGCGTTCAAGGAGATCGACCGGCCAGTCACCGGCAGACTTTCGCGCCTCACAACTCCGGAAAGATCTTCCCGGAAAGCCGTAACTCGTTGATTCGAGATGGCGACACGAACTTTTTGTTCCGCATGGATCATTCCGGAAGCACCCGCTACTTCAGCTGACCAGAATCTCGGCGGCATGGCACCAAGGATCGTCGCCTCGCTCGTCACCTGCGTCTTGTTTGGAACGTACATTCCGGCACACGCAGGTGTCGTTGCGGAGGAAACGACAGTCATCGACTTTCTGCAGATGATCACGATGGATACCCGCGCGATCACGAGCGTCCAGGGTAACAAGGCGCGCCTGGATCTCACCGTACGAATGACGGAAGGCCCGTCGAGCCCTACTCATGATGAAAGCACGCACACCGAGATCCATCGCCTCGATCGAGGCGTCGTGTACAACGTGTTCGAATCCGCCCGGCAGTTTCGCGAAAGAAAGCTTGGAAGCCCGGTCACCGCGATAGACTCGTCGCCTCAGATTGCGGCGATCGCGAGTGGTCTCCAATGCGAATGGACCACGGCGGTGGTCGCGAAGACGAATATCGGCAGGGAAATCGTCGGCGGCGCGACCACCTCTCACGTGCGAATCGATGCATCGCGCCGCTGCGTACCTTTCGCGCCCACCGGATCCTCCTGCACGCTCGCGATTACCTACCACCAGTGGAGCACCAGGCCCAACGAGCTGCATGCGCAACTCGCACGCTACCGCCGTATTTACTCGGCGAAGACGGGCACGGCGACGGGAATTGCCGAGGCTTTCCAGGTCTTCAGTCAATTCGGCGTGCCGGTGGACCCGGTTCTGCTCGAGTCGATTCGCACGGCAGTTGTTTCGGAAGGCCAGGCACTCAAGTCAAACGCAATCCTGCGCGCGTCACGCTCGTGCTTTACACAGGCAGGAGGAGCCGGCGACGCAGCCACCGCAACGTCCACGCAACCCGCACAATCCTATCCGGCGTTCATGCTCCAATACGTGGGTGCAATGATGCTGTCTGCCTGGGTCGCGGAGAGGGATGCGCAGTCGGAAGATGGAAGCGACGATAAAGATCGAGACGCTCGGGATAATCGCGACCGAACTCAAGTCGATCCGTGTGCAGAAGCTCCCGGCGAGTCAATTCGAAGTGCCCGCAGGATTCACGAAGGCCTTGTGACGTGCGGAGATGGCTAGAGCACGGCCTGCTGTCGAACGTATTGGCCACGCTTCATTGCGATGTAGTCGTCGTGTGGCACTTCGCGCAACTGGCGCGCGAACCGCTCCGTGTCGGCGAACCAGCGCTCGATGCTCTGTTCGAAGCGCTGCTGAGCCGGGCTGTCGAGAGCATGAAGATAGGCATCCAGGGCCAGGTAGTAGCGCATGGTGTTGCGCTCCAGCGCGCCGCGGATGCCGCTCACCAGGTGCGGCGGCTCGTCTTCATCGTGGATCCATGTGAAGCCCACCTTGTTCCGGCCGCTGCGTCGAGAAATAGACATTGGTCGCCCAGCGCGCCATGAAGCTCTGCGTGTATGAATACTGGAGATGCATGAATGACGCGCTGCTCATCGAGCGCGGTCAGCTCCAGCGCGATGAGATAGTTGCCCGTGCCGAGCGGTCCTTCCCTGGAACTGAGCTCCACTCGCGTGTAATCCGCGCTCGACGCCACCACCTTGTAGATGAAGTTGATGCGATGTGTGTCGTCGAGCGGCTGGTTGGTCTTCTTGCCCACCGCCGCGGAGAGCTGCGGACGTCCCTCGCTGGTGCCGGCGCGGCAGTACTGCACGTTGAGATGCAGGATCAGTGACTCGCACCAGTTCGCCGGCTTCGCGAAAGCCGCGGCAGCGGTCGCAAACGGATAGTCAATGACCGCATAGGCATCGCCGCGCGGCGCGCGCGAACTGTCGGTGGACTCCAGGTACAGCCCACGCTGGATCGCGCTGTTCTCGAGCTGCTCGCTCAATGCGACGTAGCGTGCTCGCAAGGCAGCGGCGGGATCCGTTGGCGTATCAGCCAGAGCGTCCGGCACGCATGAGGACCCAAGCAACGATTGAAGCTGCGACTCGCAGGCGAACGGTGAAGGTGATTTTTGGCAACGGATCCGGGCTCGTGCCGGCGATTCTCCGCGCATGCGCGCGAGGCACGCCATACGCGAATGCCTACAGACATCGTGCGGACTATTGACGCGCCACCAGGGCCCTTCAGGGTCGAATATCGATGAAGCTGTTGATCGAGAGTCGCCCGGTGGCGGGATTCGGGTCGGGAACAATTCCCTGGCGATGCAGCCCGAATGCAGGGAGTTGCGCCGGTAGATCAACATGCGATTGAAGAGACCGTCCTGTCTGCCGACCTGCTGGTAGCACTCGGTGTCGCCATTGATGTAGCCCACCGGGGTGGTATCAGGGACGCAGGTTCTCCTCGCGCAGCGACGCGAGATAGGTTTCATTGCGGGCCTCGTCGATGTACTCGAAACCGGTCTTGCGGTGTCGGTAAAACGCCGTGCCACCGAGATCCCGCTTGAATAGATAGTGAATCGATGCGAGTCCGTTGCCCGGAAGCGAGTCGATGTGCGGAATCCGCTGCGGTAGCTGCAGACGCTCCGCGGGCGTAGTCACCAGTGAGTATTGGCATAGCGAAAAATGCACCGTGCCTGCAGGGAGCTGGAAATGGGTTGTGAGGATCGGTGCGAGGTGGGCTGAGATCAGCTCCTGGTACGCGGGCGGAGCATTGGCGCGAATACCCGGGTAATAGCGCGATTGCTCGCTGAACTTCTGTGCCTCGGCCGTCCGCACCAGTTCGTCGGGGTCGGCGGCAAGATTGTCGATCACCAGCAACGGAGCCTGCTCGACGCCGATGGTCAATGCCTGGATGCTGATTTCCGGGTGCAACTCCACCGGTATTGAGTGTGCCGAAAGACGCACAAGTTCCCCTTTCCCGGACGATCGCGCACGAACGCCGGACGATAGGTCATGCGGAAGGCTGCAAGTGCGGCTACAGTCATACACATTCCCGGGCGACCGGGCGATTCTTCTCAGGAGCGAAATTCATGACGCATGCGGGTAGCTGCTTTTGCGGCGAAGTAAAGTTCGAGGTGACCGGTGAGCCGGTGGCCATGGGGTATTGCCACTGTTCGTCGTGCCGCCACTGGTCGGCAGGTCCCGTCAATGCGTTCACACTCTGGCAACCGGATGCGCTCAAGGTGACGCAGGGTGCCGAGAGTGTCGGAACGTACAGCAAGTCGCCCGCAAGCCTGCGCAAGTGGTGCAAGAAATGCGGCGGGCATCTCTTCACGGACCATCCGGGCTTCGGTCTGGTGGATATCTACGCGGCGCTGCTGCCAAAGCTGAGCTTCGAGCCCGGCGTTCACGTGAACTACGCCGAGACGGTGCTGCACATTCACGACGGCAAGCCGAAACTGAAAGATTTCCCGAAGGAGCTGGGCGGATCGGGAATCAGCGTGCCGGAGTAAAGCCGGGCCCGCTGCGTCGACGCAACGCACCGGCGAATGCCGATAGCGCGAGCAATACCAAGAAAAGCGCATCCATCGTGCCGCCGCCCCCGCCGCGCCGGCTGCTGATGCTCTGGGTTGTCGCCGGGCCGACGAGGCTGTCCGCTGCCGGCGGGCTGGCGAGGCTGTCCTCCGTGATCTTCACGACGAATGCGTCGCTATCGCCGGCACCGCACCGCGGTTGCAGCGAAGTCGTCGTGGGGAAATCGCGGGATCGCGTCTGCCCGGTGACATAGGTGGCGCCCGTGAGATCCGCGGTAATGCCCCTGCTTAGGTCATCTTCGCTGCCACCCAAATACGTGGAGTGGACCAGAGACGCGCCATCCGGACTGAGCTTCGAGACGAATAAGTCCCTCAACCCAGCGGACGCCGGTTGCAACGCATTCATCGCGGGGAAATCGGCCGAGTCGGTAATCCCGGTAACGTGGGCCGCGCCCCCAGTGTCCACGGCGATCCCGCTGCCAAGATCCGATCCACCCCCGCCCAGAAAAGTCCCATAGATCATGGCGCCTCCCTCGGGCGCAATCTTCACCACGAATGCGTCGCTACTACCTTCGTTTTCGTCGTGCTGCGGCTGCAGCGCATTCATCGTGGGAAAGTCACTCGAGTAGGTGTACCCGGTCACGTAGGCGGCGCCACTGACATCGATCGCGATTCCATTGCCATAGTCATCCGTACTGCCGCCGAGAAGAGTGGAATAGATGAGACTCGCGCCGTTCGGTGCGAGCTTGGAAACGAAAGCGTCGAAGCCTCCTCCCGGCCCGGGCAAAGGATTCACGCTGGGGAAGCCCTGGCCTTCCGTCCATCCAATGACGTATGCGGCGCCCATTGAATCCACGGCGATGTCGCGAGCTCCTTCGCACAGTGCGCCCCCGAGATAGGTCGAATACAGGAGAGCGCTTCCGTCGGGTGCAAGCTTCGCCACGAACACATTCGAACAATCATCGCCCGGCCACGGCTGGACGGCATTGACCAACGGGAAGTCAGTCGAACCGGTCTCTCCCCCGATATATGCCGCGCCCGCGAGATCCACGGCGATGGCTGGCTCGAATTCACTAGAGCTGCCTCCGAGATAGGTCGAGTAGATGAGCTCGGAGCCGTCAGCACTGAGTTTCGCGACCACGGCGTCCAAGCCGCCCCTCGGCTCAGACTGCAAAGGCTCCACCATGGGAAAGTCTGTCGAGGAAGTGGACGCGCTAACGTACGCAGCGCCGGCGGAATCGACAGCGATATCCCCAACGCGCTCATAGTCGCTGCCGCCCAGATAGGTCGCGTACACGAGTGCCGTGCCGTCGGGCGTGAGCTTCGCGACGAACAGATCCACGGAGCCACTGTCGTTGAGCGCGGGTTGCACCGCATTCACCGTCGGGAAATCGGTCGACGAGGTGGAGCCGATGACATACACCGCACCCGTGGCATCGACCGCGATACCGGCGCCGCCGTCGGCACCGCTGCCACCCAGATAGGTGGAGTAGCTCAACACCGGATCGATGATCAGCGGCCGCGTTCGATCATAGGCGCTCACGCGAAACCCGATCTGGTGCGGACCGCGGCGCACGTAGCCGCCCTCGACGGGGTGCCGGCGCCCGCCGTCGATCTGAAAGATGATCGGCTTCTGAAAGCGCAGCGGTCCGCCGGCCGTCTTCAGGACAAGATCGCCGCGCGCGTCCACGGTGGTTTGCTCGACACCGGCAAAGGCAAGCTCAATGGTGCCCGGATCCGCGCCCGGCGCCACGATGAAGTCGTATTCGAGCTGTTGGGGCTGACCGTAATAGACCAGGTCGATACCGGGATACACCGCCGAGTACCTGACGCGCCGGTAGGTAGGCACCTTGGTTCGCCAGCTCGCGGCGTCCTGGCCACGGAAGTAGTTGACCTTGCCTGGCAATGCGTCCACGCCCTGCACTCGCGGATCCGCAGCGCTTCCGACCAGCTGCATGCGCATGGCGGGCGCTCGGGGCAATGCAAATACCGCCTCGGTTGCGGTCAGGAAGATGTTGTAGCCGGGGCCGCGCGCCAGAAAATCAACTCGATCGTCGGCCTGGCCCTCATTGACCTCGAATGTCAGGGGCAGTTGATACGCATGGGCTGCGGATCGCGCGGGAGCAATGGGTACCGCCTGCGAGCTGGACAGAAGCCCCAGGAGTCCAAGCGATGCGAGGACCCTGACGCCGCGACTCGAGGACAAATGGTTCCGGATTCTTCGAGGAGATTCAGGTGAATAGTTCATGGGGCACCGCCTCGTACTCAGAGGGTGCTGACAACAGTGCCGGGCTCGTGCCAACAACATTCCGCGCATGCTTGCGCGCAGGCTATAGGCGGATGCCTCCAGGACTTATAAGGGCTGCCGCACGCCGATTGCCACGTGCACGATTGCGCCGCTACCAGGTTCCCTTGAATTCACCGAACATTCAGCGAGCCAATCCGATACTGCAGTTCATGTACAGCATCCCCTATCGCAAGTTCGCCGCACCGCGGCTGCGTGTCATGGCAGCCCTGGCGGCTGTCGCACTCTCCTCGTGTGCGTCCGCCGGCGATGCAGTCGTAGCACGAGAATCCACCGTTGACGTCCGCGCACGCGTCGTGGAGTTGGTCAACGCTGCGAGAAGCAAGGGCAGAAAGTGCGGGTCCGAGCGGTTCCCGGCCGCAGCACCGCTGATTGCATCACCGCAGTTGAACGAAGCGGCCGCGCGACACGCGCGCGACATGGCGCGAAAGAGACTATTTTGAACATCGCGGTGCCGACGGCAGCCAGCCGAAAGATCGCGTGCTTCGTGCCGGATATCAGTCGCGGCTCACTGGCGAGAATATTGCTCTCGGTCCCGAGTCTGCGGAGGAAGTCATTGCCGGATGGCTGGCCAGCCCAGGGCATTGCGCGAACATCATGGACTCCAGGTTCCAGCACATCGGCGTCGGCTTGGCCACCGGCAATGGGCGCGGCAAAATTTACTGGGTGCAGAATTTCGCTGCGCCGCGCACCAGATGACCCTCACTCAAGACCAGTTAGCGCCATCCCAATTGAAATCGTCCCAACTGGCGGACTGAGGCGCCGGGGATGCAGGGGGAGGAGCCGGCGGTGGGCTCGAACCCGATCCGTCTTGTGCGGCGTCGCCACTACCACCACCCCCACCACCGCATGCGCTCAATATCGCGGCGAGGCACACGACCGCCACGGCAGTCCGCGCGTTACGCAGGAGCGTGCTCATGGCGCGATCGCCGGAATCGTGCCGGTGTTGTCGTTGAGCGTGCGCGTTTGGCCACCGAGAATAGTGCTCGTGTTCGCCGCGGCGTTGTTGCGCAAGCCGCCAACCACGACGGCAGTGATGCCCGAAGCGATGTTTTCGGTACCGCCAGTGATCGACGACGCGTTCCCGGAAGCGACGTTCTGATCGCCGCCGGCAATGGCGGATGCCCCGCCACTCGCAACCCCGCGACGTCCGCCAGACACCGTCGCATGTTGTCCACGCGTGGTGTTGAAGTTGCCACCCACCACGGTGGAGCTGTTGCCGAGCGCCACGTTTTCCTGGCCGCCCACTACGGTGGCCAGGAAGTTGCTCGCGCGATTGCGCACGCCTCCCAGCACGGAGGCGTAGAGCGCATTGCTGGTGCTGTGCTTGCCGGCGACGATGGCGCCCGCCGACGAGTAGTTGTTCTGCGAGCCCACGATGAGATTGTGCGACCCTGACTTGTGAACCGGGCCGAAGACTCCGCCGGCCGCGATACACGCCGTTCCATCTTCCAGCAGCGTGCCCGCCGCGTTGCGATCGAGCGAGCAATACGACTGATCCGTCAGTCGGTTGGCTTCGTCGTAGCCGATGATGATGTTGCCCGCCCCATTGATGCTCTCGGTGAGGCCGCGGCCATTTATCACCTGGAAATTCACGCCCGAGAGTGTGACGGTTTGCACGCCGTTGATTGGCTGAATCGTCATGGCGTCACTCAGCGCCATCAGCTTCTCGAGCGACGCTTCGAGATCCTCCACGCGCTCCTGAAGCGCGGCCAGGCGTCGTTCGGCGAGTTCGACGGCGTTTTTCACGTTGGTGAAGTTCTGGTTCACATCGGCCGCCCGCGCGGGCGTTCCCGATTCGAATTTCTGCACTACGACTTCGGCCACGACAGGCGTCGCACTTCCGGCAACGATGGCGGCAATGGCCAGGCTCAGAGAAATCCGTTTCATTGAGATACCCTCGGTGCAATCGATGTTGCCCAGTGAGTATCGAGCGGCGGACCTATGGTTCCGCGGCTATTGAGGATTATTCACCTAACGGTGTAGGTGTATAGTGAAGGGGGGTGGATAGTGAGATTTGGGAGCAGCGAGGCCGCTTCGCTCGAGCAGAATCGTTCTAAAGCGCTTGTGGATGGCTTGAGCTCAGCAAGAAAGGCTGGTCTTGCACGATCTGGAACGGCACTGTCCCAACACTGTGATCGTCCGTTGTAGCTGCGCAGGGAAAGCTGGCCGACTGACGCGCGGTCACGTAATAGTAGTTGCCGGCATCGACGTGTCGAACTATGAGCCGGCCATGCCGACCGGTGACACCGGAAGACCAGGGCACTGAAATCGAGGCTTGGACAACGCGTCCAACGAGGGTAACCGACGTCAGGCGTCATTGCGTCGGCCGCGGTCAGCACCGCGTACGTTCCGGACCATGCACCGGTGGTTTCGCGCTTGGCCAAAGTGAGATCGTTGAGCGGCCCCGGGGTCAACACCACATTGTCGAAATCTGCGGCCGCCCGATACATGCGCAACGCGGCGCGTCCATGCGTGAGTTGCGGATCCCACCCGCGGATCACGATCTGGCCATCGACGCAGACCAAGAGGTGTGTGCCGGACACCTCGAGCCGATGCGATACGACTGGCCCACCGATACATCGATCGGCACGGAGGCCAGTTCCGTGAACACGCGCCCGACATGCGTTTGAGCACGATGCGATTCGAATCGCGCAACGTCACGTAATAGAAGTTAGCCTCGTTGGTGTAACGCACCATCAAACCGACCAGCGGTCGGCGCCGTTGACCGCGTTGAGGCGAATATCCGCGGAGATGCTTTGATTGGTGTAGTCAGGCGCGAGCGTGGCGCCAGCATCGCCCGCGACGCTCGATTGCCGATACACATGGGTCGTGCCGTTACTCTCGGTGGCAAATGAGCTGCCTGGCAGGGGAGTCAACGCCGGCCCGCTGTTCGACTCGAAATCGTTCGCACCAGAGGAGGCACCGTCGAAACTCGCGGGCAGGTTGAACCAACCGGCTGGCCGGGACTTCGGCGCGCAGGCAAAGACTCGGTTGCCGTCGACCGTGCAATCTCCAGATGGCCGGTTCGTCGTCGGCCAGGATCGCCAGCGGCTCGAAAGACTGATCCTCTCGCTGGCGGTAAAGGTATGCAACGAGGGAAGCGCGGTTGATGTTTCCCGTCACACGCAGCACATATTCATCCGTAATCTGGAACGATTCAGCGGACGTCGTTACTGTCAGAAGCCAGGTAACTGATCGGTTTCCTCCCAACCCGCGGGGCCGCGCCGATACACGTGAGTTCCGAGATCCGGGTCCGACACCAGCGCAAGACCGTCGTGAATGGCGACGACCGGCCGTAGTAAGGCGTAGACTCTTTGTCTGACGATAGAACAGCCGCCTGGACCCAACCACTGCCACTGCGCTCGAAGATCCGAACCGTGGGCGGCCTCCAGATTGGATTAGTTTGACTGCGCACGATCGCCGACTCCGCGTCGAGGTCACGGCAATGACGCACGATCCGCAGGCATGGGAAAATTTGCGATCAACCTGTGCATTCGCAGCACGATTCAGCGTGAGGGCACGCGTCTGCTCTCGCCACAGTCGGCGAGGTCCGTCGCAGAATCGTGGTGCTCGAGATCCGGCGGCGTACCACGGCATTGGCCACGTTGAGCGCGCTTTCTGTCCAAGCCCCGCCGCTGCGCTCGAAAATCCGCAAGCCATTCGCCATCGTGATCGCCGCGATCGTTGCGTTCATTACTACTGTCGCCCCCGGCCTATGTTCCGGCGAGGCTTCGTAGGCAAGCGTGTGATCGAAGACCACTGTCCGTTCGCGCTTCGGTGGTAGAGGTTGCGGAGTACGTGTAGAGCAATTGTCCGGGGTTTGACGAATCTGCGCCTTCCTCAATCGCGATCAGTTGGTCTCCCCAGTGGCCGACCCAGATGGCGTCGACGGGCAGACGCACGTTGGATTCGATGACCCGCGGGCGCGCGTGCAGAGTACTGCACGCGAGCATAGCGCAACAGATGAAAAGACGGGCGTTCATGGAGACCCCCTGAGTAGTTAGTGTACGGTGCCAAGAGAGTGGATCTCACGGCTGCCAGGCGGAGTAGGCCGTGTACTCGGCTGCGGTCTTGTAGGTCAGGAGTCCGCCCTGGCCGCTGGCGTGCGAACGTCGACCTTCTGCAACACCTGCGCGCCATTGACGAACGCGCGCAGTTCGTTGCCGACTGCGTCGAGCCGAAGGTCGTACCAGGTGTTCGGTGTCACCGTGAAGCGGAGCGGTGCCGAGCACGGTGATGGCGCCATTCACGACCTTGCGCAGACTCACGGTGTTCGAGCTGCGCACGGTCAGATAGTAGTAGTTGGATGCATCGCCGTATCGCGCAGCGATGCCGAACCAGGGATCCTCGCCATTGCCGAAACGTCGTCGCACGAACGCGAGTCGTCACCACCTGATCGTCGGTGGGCGTGCCGACCAGCGCGCGCGCGACGCCGGCGGTTGAAGACTGCTGGATGAGGTTCACGCCGGTCGGCACGAGCAGCTCCAGTTGCCGCGTGCCATTGATCGTCCAGACGATCGTGTTGTTGCTCTGGAAGCCATAGCAGCCCCTCGGAAACAGATCGAAGATCGGACGCTGCCCCACTTGCGCCGACCACCACGTTGTCGTATTCGACCGCGGTGCGATAGCCGAGCAGCGCGACGCTGCCGTGCGGGATCGGTTGTCATCTACCACCAGATGAACTCCTTGCCGTCGATGCAACACTGATCATCGGGTGATGGAGGTCTGCAGCGCAACGTGATAGCTGCGGCCGGCGACGATGGGCAGCGCCTTCTGCGTGACCGTCGAGAAGACACCGTTACGCATGAACTTGAGCTGCGACGACGCCCGAGCTGCGCAGAGCCACGTAGTAGTAGTTGGCCGCGTCGAGGTAACGCACCGCGAGTGCCGGCCCAGCGGTTGGATCCGGAGAACGCGGTCGGTTTGATGTCGGCCTCGATGGATTGCTCGATCCAGTCCGAGCTGCCGAGCAGCGCGCGGTGGTCGCCGGTCAGGCTCGATTGGCGGTACACGTGATTGCCGGTCGCGCTCGTCGCCACCGCGAACGTGCCGAGCTGCGGGGTGAACGGCGACTGGGCCGTTCTCGAAGCCGGTGGCGATTACGGGTGACGGCGTGAACGTCGTCGGCAGGTCGAAGATCTTGACCGCCTGAATCGCGCTCGTGCGGTTGCGCCACGCCTCGAGAAAGCACGCGCCGGCCGTTGATCGCGGACTCGTCGTCAACGTCGTAATAGCCGTTGCTCACGAGCATCGCAACGTGCTCGTACTTGCCCGCGGCGTTCTTGCGGAACAGGTCGTCGTTCCGCACGAACACGTCGCTGGTGTGCGTGAGACTGAACGCACGCGCCGCGGTTCAGGGTGCGAGGTGCTCACTGTGCGGATATTGTCGACGACGGTCAGGCTGTCGTCATTGCGATAGACCAGCGTGCCGCCCGCGCCGTAGCTCGAGAAGAAGATCTCGTTGCCGCGCACGTCGCCCTGGCCGTGGCCATAGTCGATGGCGGCGGTCGGCATCCACGTGGTACCGCTGCGGCGGAAGATCCGCAGTTGGTCGGGCATTCGTTCCCTCAGAGGTCATTGGTGAAGGTGCCCGCGACCACGGTATGCCCGAGATGGCCCACAGGCGGCCGGCTCATGGCTGCAAGCCGTGTCGCCGCTCGAGAGGCGCTCGAGGGGAGACCAGCTGCCATCGGCATTCAGCCGCGAGATCAACGCGCCCCAGGGCAGCTGGATGGTCGAAGCTGTTCTCGCGAGCAGCGTGTTGCCGTCCCAGACGAGCGCGCCCGCCGACGTAATCAGGATCGCCTGGGCGGCGCCGTGAACGGATGTGCGATCTCCGCCCAGGTGTTGTTCGTGCGCTTGAAGATGCGCGTCGGGTTGGAGCCGATCGCGGCGACGCCATTGTTCATGGCCACCGATTCGAACCAGGTGGTCGTATTCGCGACTCGCGACGCACCAGGGCGCGATCGAGTGTCCATTGACCATTGACGCGGTGATACAGCAGGGCGTCGCGAGGTCGGCAGTGGGTTCGACGGGCGTCGAGCTCCAGTGGTCGCGCCGTGACGATGGCCCAATCGCCATCGATGGCAACCTGGGTAGCCGAAGAAGTAGTAACCCGAGCCCGCAGGCGGCTCCAGTGTTTGCGACTGGGTGGATGACCATCGGGCGCGCGGCACAGGTCGCGGACGCGATCAGCGCGCAGGCAACGAATATTGGTCGCAACATGCGATTCTCCTGTACTCGTCAGCGTTGATTGGATTAGGAATAACGCAACCGACGAGTGACTTGAGACCTGGACTACATTGCTGCCGTCTGAGATGGGGACGTGCAGCGCGCCTCCGACTGGAGGTGGCGGGATGTGTTTTGACAACAGTTCCGGGCTCGTGCCAACGAGTCTCCGCGCATGCGCACGCGCACGCTATAGGTGGATGCCTACTCGCCATGAGCGCGATTGTCTTTCGGTGCACCGCTCGTCGACGGAAACGCCAGTCAACTACCCAGGGCGCGCGGCCCGCTACGGTCGTGCCCACAGCGCACGCACGACTTCGAGGTCGCGGTTTTCCACCGCACAGCAGCGCCGGGCCGCGGTGGCTATCGGCGGCGCACGGATCGGCGCCGGCCGCGAGCTAGCGCTACACGACCGGCGCGCGCGAGCATGAGCCCGGCACGCCCTGCTCGAGCGCGACCAGCAGCGGCGTGAGCTTCCAGAAGCGCGCGACCGTGAAGTAGTGAGTGGCCCAGGCGCCGGCGACGAAGGCGAAGATACCGGCAGCGATCCGTTTTCTTCTGTTGGTTGTCACGCTCGTGTCTTCACGCCGCGGAACGTGTCGCGACCCCGGCGCGTGTCAGCGCTCCGACGACTTCCTCCGTGGACATGACGTCCGCGAACAGCGCGCACATGTTGTTCAGCGTCGCGTTGTGCTCGGCATCCGAAAGCGCAGCATTGCCGTCGCTGACAAAGATGACCTTGTAATTGAGCTGCATCGCATCGCGTGCGGTCGACTCACAGCAGCAGTTCGTCACCGTGCCCGTGACGATCAGCGTGTCGATGCCACGCTCCTGCAGGACCTGGTGCAAGTCGCAGGTGCCGGGAATGAATGCCGCGAATCGCCCCTTGTTGACCTTGAGGTCGCTGTCGCGAACATCCAGCTCGGGCCACAGTTGCCAGTAGTGCGCACCAGGCGCGAAGGCTTCCTGGTGTGCCTTGCGGCTCTCGGGCGGGAAGCGCGCATAGAAACTCGACCAACTCTCCAGCGCATCGGTCGGCGTCGTGAACTGGATGAAGATGTTCACGCCGCCTGCCTGGCGGATGGCATTCGAGATTGCATTCACGCTCGGGATGATTTCCCGGGCGACCGGTACTTCGACCGGCGCGCCGACCTCCATGAACCCGTTCTGCAGGTCGACGATGACGTGCGCCGTTCGCGCAGGGTCGATCTCGTCGAAGATGTGCAGACGGCCGTTGCGCTCTTGCGTCAGTCGCTCGATCAGTTCGGGACGAATGTCGATCTTGTGCATGAGGCACTCCGGCTGACGCCTGACAGCGAAACGAAGCCTATCAGAACGCCGAGCTGTTCCGCCGCCCGCTCGAATCTGTTCATTGTCAGGCTAATTTGCCGCACAGCTGTATGCGAAGGTCTCGCCATGGCGCAAGACAACACGATCAAACTCTTCGACCTGCAGCTCGCAAGCGGAGTCACCATCAGCCCGTTTGTGTGGGCGACGAAATACGCGCTCAAACACAAGGGCTTCGACATCGAAATCGTTCCCGGCGGCTTCACCGGCATCCGCGAGCGCACCGGGGGGTTCCATGATCGCGTTCCGGTGATCGTCGACGATGGACAGTGGATCAAGGAGAGCTGGGAGATCGCCGAATACCTGGACGCGAAGTATCCCGACCGGCCGATGCTGCTCGGCGGCGACAGCATGAAGGTCCTGACGAAGTTCATCGACAGCTGGATCTGGGCTACGGCGATCCGCCCGTGGTTCTCCTGTTACATCCTGGACTATCACAACCTGTCGCTGCCGCAGGACCAGGCGTACGTGCGCGAGAGCCGCCAGACCCTGTTTCTCGGCGGGCGCAAGCTCGAAGATGTCCAGGCCGGCCGCGAGGAGCGGCTGCCGCTGGTGCCGCCGCAGCTCGAGCTCCTGCGCCAGCTCCTGAAGCAGACTCCGTGGCTCGGCGGCGAACGGCCTAACTACGCAGACTTCCGCGTGCTGGCGTGTTTCCTGTGGGTGGCATCGGTCGCCACGGTCCCGCCGCTGCATGCCGACGACCCGCTGCGCGACTATCTCGATCGTGGGTTTGATTTATATGGCGGGCTCGGCCGACATCCGGCCTGCACACGTTGTTCGGCCTTCCCAGGCCGAACGCCTAGCAGGCATCTCATCGCTGCCGCACATCGTCGCGGATGCGATCGATGGCGGAGCTGGTTGGTTAGCGAAACAACGTACGCGGAAGTACCGCAGACCCTGATCGCGAGTTACGAACTTCCTGTTCGCAAAAGAAGTGCGGAACCGGATGCTCTGTGCCGGGCGCTTGTTGCTCGCGACGACGCGGAGCGATGGGCGCGGCGGATCAGAAAGCAGATCCATTGCCGTGTGCTCCATGCGCACAGCAAGATTCGACGAAGACATTTGAAAGTTCCTTACGATGGAAATCGCCGAGTGGCGACGGGGGCGCAAGGTACCACGCACCACCCCAGGGACATGTGACGCATTCGAGAGAGAGGCTCTATCCCATTCGAGGGATAAGTAGCTAGAGGCGGCCTCGCGGCAAGGGTTTGCCGCCCGATGAGACGCGGTACCAATCCCTGTTCTCCCCTGCCTCAACGCGGGTTCGGCCGGCTCGCTCCCATTTCAATTGCCACACGATCATTGGCACCGACCCGCAGTCTTTGCATGAGCGCACCGCCAGTTTTGCGCACGGAATCGCCGGACTTCTCCTCCCAGATGAGAAAGGCCATCACAAAATAGTCGCCCGCCGGCACATTCTCGAAGTGAAACACTCCCTGGGCATTGCAAGAGCCCTTGAGCAGCAGCTCGTGATACTCCTTGACATCCGGCACGAATTTGGGCGGATTTTGCTCCAGCAGGATCTGGCCGCGCTGCACGTTGCCGTAGGTCTTGAAGATTCGTTCGCTGGAGTACGCGGTGACCGGCAGCATCTCGACGTTGAATCCCGCGCAGTCCTTGAGCAAGCCGTCCGCAAGCTCGAGTACGGCCCGCCCTGAGATCGACGCCTTGCCCGGCTCCGCGACGAACTCCAGTCCTCCAGGTGGAAGGGGCTATCCACCTTCAGCGGCTCGGCGGCCAAGACCGTCGAACATGCGACAAATCCAGCGAGGAGAACCAGCGAGCATTCAACAACCTTCATTCCTGTCTCCAGGTCGACCGAATCTGGCCGCGAATGATACGCACGCCAATACAATGCCCGCATGGACATTTCAGAAGCCGACCTGCGCGCGTGCGTACGGGTACTGCGAGCGATCGAAGCGGATCGCTCGCATCTCACGCGCCTCACCCAGGAACAGCGTCGCGAGTTGCTCACGCTCGCGGGTCTTGTCGCCAAGCCCGAACGCCACGATCTCGTGAAAATGGCGAAGGCTTTCCGACGCGCCGAACGGGAAGCCGCAAAGGAGCAGGACCGCAAGGCCATCGAGCAGGCCGGGCTGCGCGTTCAACGCCGTAAAGAAGTGTTTACCCCGCTGTGGCTGGAACCGCCGAAGCCGGAAGACCTCGATGACCGCCCTCGCCTCAACACAGAGCGCGATTGCTATGTCTGCAAGCAGCCCTTTTCAAAGGTGCATCGCTACTACGATTCGATGTGCGAGCCGTGTGGCGATTTCAACTATGCCAAGCGCGAGCAGAGCGCGGACCTGGGCGGCCACTACGCGCTTGTCACCGGCGCGCGGGTGAAGATCGGCTACCAGGCTTCGCTCAAACTTCTGCGCGCCGGGGCTAATGTCATCGTCACGACACGCTTTCCGGTTGATGCTGCATACCGTTATTCGAAGTGAGCCGGATTTCTCTTCGTATCGGGAACGCCTGCAGATCCACGGACTGGACCTGCGCCACACGCCGAGCGTGGAACTGTTCACGAGATTTCTCGCCGAGCGGCTGCCGCGCCTCGACTACATTCTGAACAACGCGTGCCAGACCGTGCGCCGGCCGGCGGGGTTCTTTGAACACTTGTTAGCGCGCGAAGCGGAAGTTGTTGCCGGGCTGCCGACGGCCCTGCGAAGCGTGCTCGCGGATCATGACGAGTTGCTCCGCAAGCTCGAAGGGTCGCGCACGCAGTACTTCACGCATGGCGGCATCGGAGCATGGTCACGAGGGCCTTCTGCACAGCGCCGCCCTCTCGCAACGCCGCTACCTGGACGAGGACTACCGCGGCGGCGACGAGCTCTTTCCCGCAAATCGCTTCGACGAGGACCGGCAGCAAGTCGATCTACGCGAGATGAACAGCTGGCGTCTGCGCATGCACGAAGTCGAAACGCCCGAGCTCCTGGAAGTGCAGCTCGTGAACGCGATTGCACCGTACATCCTCAACGCCCGCCTGAAGCCGCTCATGTTGCGTACGCCCGGGTTCCACAAGCACATCGTCAACGTCAGCGCCATCGAGGGGCAGTTCTATCGCGCCACGAAGACCGACAAGCACGCGCACACCAACATGGCGAAAGCGGCGCTGAACATGATGACCCGGACCAGCGCGCCCGACTTCGTGAAGGATGGCATCCACATGAACGCGGTGGACACCGGATGGATCACCGACGAGGATCCCGCCGTGCACGCGGCGCGCAAGGCTGAAGCAGGATTCTCACCGCCTCTGGACATCATCGACGGCGCGGCGCGGATCCTGGATCCCGTATTCTCAGGCCGCCTCACCGGCGAGCATGTGTGGGGACAGTTTCTGAAGGACTACAAGCCGGCGCCGTGGTAGCGTCTGAATGACGAATGCTTGGGAGGCCTAACTATGATGGCCAGGACGATTGCCCTTGCACTGCTTCTCTTCATCGGCGGCGTGCGAATTGCTTCCGCCGCGGACCCCGAGCCGCCGGCCGCTCCCAAGACACTCGATGAGCTCAAGCAGCAGCATCGAAAAGGTCGTCAAGAACCAGGGCGTTCCAGCGATCGGCATCGCACTCGTCAATCGCGAGGGTCCCGTCTGGGTCGCGGGCTGGGGCAAGGCAGATTTCGAGTCCGGACGCGCGGCGGACCAGGACACGCTGTTCCGCATCGGATCCGTCTCGAAGATGTTTGCCGGCGCTCGCGGTGCTCAAGCTCGTGGAGGAAGGAAAGCTCTCGCTCGACGACAAGGTTCGCGATCGCGCGCCCGACGTCGCCTTCGAGAACCCGTGGGAAGCGACGCAACCCGGTGCGCATCGCACACCTGCTCGAGCACACCACCGGATGGGACGACATGCATGTCGCCGAGTACGCCTACGCGGCACCGGACACGATGACCATCAAGCAAGGTCTCGACTTTCACCCGGATTCGCGCAAGTCGCGGTGGCCGCCCGGCTCGCGGCAGGCTTACAACAACATCGGACCGACCGTGGCGGCGTACATCGTCGAGAAGGTGACCGGCCAGCGGTTCGAGGACTACATCGCGAAAGAGTTCTTCACGCCGCTCGGCATGGCGTCGACGAGCTACTTCAGGACGAAGCTCTACGACGAGCGCGGCGCCACGCTGTACTTGGGCGCCGCGCCCCAGGAGTACTGGCAGATCATCCATCGCCCGTCGGGGTCGATCAATTCTTCCGCGCGCGACATGGCGAAATTCGTTCAATTCATGTTGATGCGCGGATCGACGGCTGCCGGGCCCATCGTGTCCGAAGCGTCCATCGATCGCATGGAGACTCCGACAACGTTGCCGGGCAACGCCCAAGGCGTGCTCGCGGGTTATGGCCTGGCCAACTACACGAGCGGTCACAAGGCGTGGGGAACCGCGTTTCGCGGACATAACGGCGGGGTGATGGGCGGGCTCACGGAGCTCATGTACGTGCGCGAGCTCGGCGAGGGATACGTGGTCATGATCAACAGCGGCAACCCCGCCGCGCTTGGCGAGATCTCCGAGCTGCTGAAAGACTATCTACTTCGGGATGCGAAGTGGACCGAGGTGAATGCAGCCGATCTGCCCGAGCGGTACAAGCAGATCGACGGCTACTATCAGCCCACCAATCCGCGAAGCGACACCATGCGGTTGATGGTGAGCCTGGCAGGAATCCTGAAGGTGTCGCACGACGACAAAGTACTGCATCGCAGTCCTTTTTTCGGCGGCTGGATCAGCAGCGACTACGTGGGCGCGCGCGAGGTGCTGGTGGACCGCTGGTCGGGCCTGCCATCCATCACGATCGTCGAGGATCCGCTGGTCGGCCCCACCCTGCAGGTAGCCAGCGATGTCCTGCAGCGCGTGGCCGCGTGGAAAGTGTTTGCGCGCTTCGGCACGGTGGTGCTGGTGATCGTGATGACGATCGCGGGAATCGTCACGCTCATCGTATGGGCCGTCCGGCGGAAGAAGACAAATGATGGGCGGCTGTGGTTGAGGCTCTGGCCCCTCATCGCTTCGGCCGCGTTGATTTCCTTTTTGATCATGTCGGCGGTGAGCGGCATGTTCTTGAAGGCGCTCGGGACAGTCACGCCGCTATCCGTGGGGCTGTTCGTGTTGTCGCTTGTTTATCCGGCAGTCGTCTTGTCAGGCGTCGCCTATTTGTTCAAATCGAAGGCCCGGGAGCCAAAGAATCTGCCGTACTGGTTTGCGGCCGCGTTCGTGGTCGTGCATCTGCTCATCGCGGGGTATATGACGATGTTTGGTGCGATCGGGATAAGGACGTGGGCGTAGCATTGGAAGAACGGGGACGCTCATGGAAAAAGCACGGAAGAAGCCGAAAGCAAAGACGACAAGGAAGAAGGTAGCGCCAGTCGCGAGGCGTGCCGATGGGCCCAAGGTATCGCCCACCGAGAAGGCCTTGAAACAGGTTGACCTCGAGGTTCGCAAGCTCCAGCAAAAGCGCGAACAACTCCTGTCGCGTGCCATTCGGGAGCAGGACTCGCGCGCCAGCTCGGCGCTCAAACAGTCCGAAAAGAAAGATCAAAGGATCTGGCGCATTCTCGGGGAAGGTGATTCGTGGATTCGATACACCTGCGGCTTTGGCGTGATGCATCACCTGGCGTGGATGCTCGACAAGCGCGCCGCCTGCGTGAACATCGGCGCTTCCGGCGCGACCCTGCGGCACATGATGAAACTGCCGGCGCGACGGCAACTCGACAACCACCTGCGAAACGGCCTCGATGGCAAACCCTGGGATGCGCTGGTTTTCTCCGGCGGCGGCAATGATTTTGCCGGCGAGGAATTCGTGAACTGGCTGTTGCCGTATGACGGCCAGACCAATCCTGAGGATGCGATTGACGAGCTTGCCTTTACGGCATTGCTCGATCACCTCGCGTCGCTGTACCGGGAACTCGGCGCACTGGTGAGCAGACTGAGCCCGAACACGCATGTTTTCGTCTGCGCCTACGATTTTGCGGTCCCGGATGGAAGGAAGGTACCGTTCGCCGGGCCGTGGCTGAAGCCTGGTTTCGATACCCGCAAGTACTTGCCGGCCAACCTCGCCTTTCGCGCGGCCGTGGTCAAGATCATGCTGACTCGATTCGCAGAGATGATCAGTTCAGTTTCGGTGGTCTATCCATTCATGCACCTGGTGCCAACGCAGGGAACACTTTCGCCGGACAAGAATGGTTGGGACAATGAGGTGCATCCAACTTACGAAGGGTTCAAGGCCATAACCCGCGTGTTGATCGCCAAGCTCGAAGAGGTACTGCCCTGAGCCCGACCTCATGGCTGGTAGAAAATGTAGGACCACAGATCTGCCGACGTCTTGTACATGAGTACTCCGCTGGCTCCGGTTGACGGAAGACTCGAATCGTTGAGCTCGAACTTCAGATCGCCATTCACGTACCCGCGGATGAGCTTGCCGATGACTTCCAGTCTCAGGTCGTACCACTGGTTGGTTGCTACCGTTACGGGAACCGTGGTTAGCACCTGGATGTTGCCGTTGACCAGCTTGCGCAGCGAGAGCTGGTTCGAGCGCCGCAGTGTCATGTATAGGTAGTTATTCTGGTCCACGACCCGGGCGGCGACGCCGATCCATGGGTCCGATCCCGGGGTCGCGCCGTAGGCCAGTGGCCGCATTCGTGCGCTAACTACCTGGTCGGGAATCGGCGTGCGCGAAAATATGCGTGCATCACCCGAGGTTGCGGTCTGGCGCATGTAGAAGTGGAACGAGTCCTGCTCCTCGTCGATGTTGATCTGTTGCCAGGTGCCGGTGCCGCGCTGGATGGCGCCCGACTGGAAGAAGGCCTCCATGCTGTCCATCAGCATCAGGTAGCGCGTGCCGCCGGTGACCAGCACGTTATCCACGTCAAAGCGCGTGCGATAACCCGCGACCCCTGCGTGGCCCTGCGTGTGTGTCGAGTCCTTCGCCGTCACCATCGGCTCACCTTCGAAAAAGACCGCATGCTGATCGCCGACCGACTCGAGGCGCACGCGATAGCTGCGACCCGGGACCAGCGGGTCGGGCACGCCCCGGGCGCCGAGCTCGGTGACTACACCATTGCGCAGCCGGCGCAGCGAAACGGTGCTCGGTGACCGGAAAGTGACGTAGTAGTAGTTCTGCGCGTCGGTGCGCCGCGTGACGAGTCCGAACCAGCGTCCCGCGCCGGCGAATTCCAGCGGCCGCATGTCGGCCTCGATCGATTGATCGGTCCAGTCGGTGGCGGTCAGGAAAGCGCCTGAGTCGCCCGCGAGGCTCGACTGGCGCAGCACGAGCGTAACGCCATTGCGCGCCACCGAGAACTGGCCGGCGGTCGGTGTCCAGCCCGTGGAGTTGCCGTCCTGGAAATTGTCCTGCTGCCGGGTGGGAAAGGTGTGGCTGTCAGGGATCTCGAATACGTACAGTTTTCCGACCGGGTCGAACCCGCCATTGTTGCTGGGGCCGGCCGCGACCACACGTTTGCCGTCCTCGCTGACCGCGGACGTCCAGATGTCGTTGTCGGGATTAAGGCGCGCGAAATAGCGCGCAGTGCCGTCGGGCGCTGGACGATACACGCGCAACGTGGTCCATTCGTTCGTGAAGTCGATGTCGTGACTTGGCAGCTCGTAGTCACGCTCCCTTCCCGTCAACAACAAATTGTTGACGCGCAGGACTGGCGGCGCACTCCGGCTCGGCGAGTTGGGCAGGTCCTGTTCGGGGTCGACGAGCCGGCCGATCTGCGGCCAGTTGTCAGCCCCGTCATTGCGATACAGGTACCCGACATCGATGTACGCGTAGATGCCGTTCTGCGTGGCGCCAGGCCCGAACCAGTTGGTGAAGGGCGGGTTCGGTGGGGGTGACGGGATGTTCTCCACCAGTGGCCAGCTGCCAGCGACGTTGCGGTAGATTTCTGCGGGTGGCTGCGGCGTAGCCGAGTCGTTCGGCCGGATGACGACCATTGCGCGGCCGTCATTGATCTCGACGTTGTCGTCCTGGGCGCAGCGCTCGTGACCGATGGTGGCGACCACCTGCCAGGTGCCGCTGACCTTGCGCCATTGCTGGTAAGGCGGCAGGCAGCCCTCGTCGCCGAAAATGCGCAAGCGCGCCGAGAAGACGGAGCCGTTTTCCACGCGAAATACTCGCTCGGGAAATACGATGTTGGCTGTCTGCGTCCATCCGGTCGTGCCGCGCTCGTAGACACGCGAGCTCACGCCGTTGCTCGTGACGACAGCGATATCCTGGTTGAGCAGCACCGACTCCGGGAACTGCGCGCCCTCGGTGAGCGGTGCCTGGAAATTCCAGCTGCCGTCCGCGGCGCGCTGGAAGATGTAGACGCCATTGACGCGCTCGCTGTCGCTGATCGAACGCTGTGCCGAGGCCAGCACGGTATCGCCATCGATGGCCACCGAACTGAAGTTGGGTTCTTGTTGGTTCGGATCACAACACTGCGGCAGCACCAGACGCTTGGGGGGCAGCAGCAAGGGGCGCGACAGCGCGTTCGGGATGCAGCTCGCAAGAAGCAGGGTCCCGAGTATGAGCGGACGCATGGACGACGAATGCGACAAAGCGGAAAGAGTGCCCATTGAACCCCCTCGGGAAACTCTCTGTAGTTAGACAGCGACTTGCAATTAACGGGCCGTCGGGCAAACCGGGGCGCCGCGCGCTGCCATGCGAGTACCGGGGCCGCAATCCGTGGCCCTTAGGCTGTGCATGATTGAACTATTGCCCGCCGCCGAGGAAAAAACTGCACCAGCCCTGGTGCTCACGTTCCGGGCGACCGACTGCGACTCGAGATCGTCGGCAATCAGTAGCGAGCCGTAAAGAACCAGCCGATACGTGATGGAGTAATCGTCAGGTCATCCAGCGGCCCGGGCGGTGTCGTGTCGGTACTGAGCCAAGGCGAACTTCGTACACCGTGACCATCCGTCGCGGCCGGCTCATGAGAACCTGGCCCGTCCCAGCGTCTACCAACTCTGCCCTGCTCTGCCGGGCTAGAATCCCGGGCGCTTTGGGAGACCTAACTATGATGGCCCGAACGATTGCCCTCGCACTCCAAGCAGCGCATCGAAAAGGTCGTCAAGGACCAAGGCGTTCCAGCGATCTGCCGTATTGGTTTGCGGCGGTGTTTGTCACCGTGCACCTGCTCATCTCGGGGTACATGACGATGTTTGGTGCGATCGGGATAAGGACATAGGCTTGAGCTACGCCAAGGTTCGGCGTTATTGGCGTATCATTGGCCGCGTTTCAGTGGCCAAAAACGCGGGGGAGCAAACATGATCGAAGCCGGCACAATCTGGGTGGTTCTCACCCTCATCGGCATCATTGTCGTTGGCGTCAAGACCCTGGTGCTGGTTCCACAGGGATTCGAGTACACGCGGGAACGCCTCGGCAAATTTTCCGAAACCATGCCCCCGGGACCGCACTGGCTGATTCCGTTCTTCGACAATGTCGGCCATCGCATCAACATGATGGAGCAGGTGCTCGACGTTCCGCGCCAGGAAGTCATCACCAAGGACAACGCCATGGTGGCGATCGATGCCGTGGTGTTCTACCAGGTGCTCGATGCACCCAAGGCCGCGTACGAAGTTGCGAACCTGCGGCTGGCGATGGTCAATCTCACCATGACCAACATCCGCACCGTGGTGGGCTCCATGGACCTGGATGAAACGCTCTCCAAGCGCGACGAAATCAATCACCGGCTGCTCAAGGTGGTCGACGACGCCACCACGCCCTGGGGCGTGAAGTGCACACGCATCGAGATCAAGGACATCACGCCGCCCGCGAACCTGATCGAGGCGATGGGCCGGCAGATGAAGGCCGAGCGCGAAAAGCGCGCCAACATTCTCGACGCCGAAGGCTTTCGCCAGGCTGCCATCCTCAAGGCCGAAGGCGAAAAGCAGGCCGTGGTGCTCGCCGCCGAGGGCAACAAGGAAGCCGCGTTCCGTGAAGCCGAGGCGCGCGAGCGCCTGGCGCAGGCCGAGGCGCGCGCCACCGCCATGGTGTCGCAGGCGATCGCCGCGGGTGACGTGCAGGCCATCAACTATTTCGTGGCGCAGAAATACGTCGAAGCGCTCAAGGAGTTCGCCTCTTCGCCCAACCAGAAGGTGTTCATGATGCCGATGGAGTCCGCCGGCTTGTTAGGTGCTCTGGGCGGCATCGCCGAGCTCGCCAAGGACGCGATGCAGCGCCAGCCGAGCGCACTACCGCCGGGATCGCCCGGGGCGCCGCGCACACCGCCGCGGCCTTCACAAGTATGAGAGGGCAGACATGAACTACTTCCTGCAGAACCTGCAGTGGTGGCACTGGATGGTGCTCGCCGTGCTGCTGGCGGCGGCGGAGACTTTTCTGCCCGGCGCCGTCGCCATCTGGTTCGCCGCGGCGGCAGCGGTAATCGGCTTGCTGCTGGTGGTCATCCCGATTCCCTGGCAGTGGCAGCTCCTCGGCTTCGGCGTGCTCGGCATCGTTGCGCTATTGATGTTCCGCAGCTATCGCCAGAAGCATCCGCAGGCGGACGAGCAGCCAAATCTCAACCTGCGCGGCCATCAATACATCGGCAGCGAACTGGTGCTCATCGAAGCGATCGAGCAGGGTTCGGGCAGGGCCAGGCTCGGCGATGGCGTATGGAAGGTTTCCGGGCCGGAACTGCCGGCGGGCGCACGCGTGCGCGTTGTCGGCGTCGACGGCACCATTCTCAAGGTGATTTCCGCCTAGCCAGAAACCTCAGCGCACCGCGATGGCCTTTGCCGCCGCAATGTCGTTGTCACACTCGAGATCGCGCTTGCGCGCTTCGCGACTTTGACGTCATAGCTTGCCGGGAGGCAACGTGAAGACAAAGGTCGCTCCCTGGGGAGAAGACTCTGCCCACACGCGTCCGCCATGGGCCTCCACGATTCCCCGCGTGATGTAGAGCCCGAGCCCCGTTCCCTCTCCTTGCGATGCCCTGGGTCGCCAGTAGCGATCGAATATGTGCGGGAGAACTTCCGGGTCGATCCCGCGTCCCGTATCCGCGATCGTTACCAAGAGCGCTGCGTCCCGCAGTCGCGCGCACAGCGTGACTGTCCCACCCTCCGGGGTGAACTTGATCGCGTTGCCGAGCAGGTTGGAGAACACCTGCGAGATGCGGCGCGGGTCGGCGTCGATCTTCGGTGGATCGTTCAGATCGAGGACGAGGGAGATGTGCTTTGCATCCGCCAGCGGCTGCGCATCGGTCACGGCATCCTCGAGCAGGTCGCGGCTCTCCACAGTCTGAATGTCGAGCGGAAAGCTCTTTTCCTCGATCCTCGCAAGATCGAGGAGATCTTCGATCAACGCCCCCATCCGCGTCGCCGATCTCCGGATGGAGTCCACGGATTCACGCATTGTGCGGGCGCGCTGGTCGCCGGTCTCCGGCAGGTGGCCCAGGAGGAAATCGGCTTCGAGCCGGACAGCGAATAATGGGTTCCGCAGGTCGTGGGACACCACCGCGAGCACCTCATCGCGCGCGCGCACGGCGCGCTGCTCGCTGGAAAGACGCCTCTCGATGTCCGCTTCCGTGGCGCGGCGCTGCAACTCGTCGGCAGCCTCGAGATCGCTCGGCGTCCACGGACGGGAGCGGGCGCGTACTTCCTCCTTCCACAGGGCGAACGAGTGGCGCGGGCGCAGGGGCTTGCCGACCTCCGCATCGATGGGCTTGGTTGGATCGCCGCCCCAATTCACTGTCTGGATGATCTCCGGGCGGAACCACATCAGCCGAGCGCCGGGCAGCGCGAACGTGAGCAGACCACTTGCGACTTCGCTCGCCACCAGTGCCGGCGGAAAGTGGACTCCGAGTGAATCGCAAGAGAACGGCCTGAGATCGCCCCTCACTTCGAGCCAGCGCGCGATCTCGCGGATGACATCCGCCGGCGGCGCGACGCCGCACGTAATGGGCTCGCCATTCTCGACGACGGCGACCCCACCGGCGTCGACCAGGTCAATCAGTGCCCTCGGCTGAGCAACGAGCGCCGAGAGCACGCTGCCCGTGGCCTCCTTCATCGCGCGGTGCAACGCGTCCTCCGTCGCTCGGCGCGACGCGCGCGACGCGAGCAGCTCGCGATCCTCGAATGCGGCGATTTGAAGGGACGCGAGGCGGCCCATGAATTCGCATGCCGATCGCATCTGGTGCGAGACGCGCCGCGGCCCGGTGTGGTTCAAACAGCTGATGAGTCCCCACAGCCGATTCCGCACGATGAGCGAGATGCTCATCGAGGCGCGAACGCCCATGTTTTTCATGTACTGGATATGAATGGGCGAGACGCTTCGAAGCACCGAGAAGCTGAGGTCGAGTGGCGCTCCCGTGTCGGGTCGCAGGGCCGGAACGATTCGCGCTGGCTTCTGGTCGGCGTCGAAGATGAGACGCAACCAGTTTTTGAGATACAGCGTGCGTGCCTGCGCGGGGATGTCGGACGCGGGATAGCGCAAGCCGAGATACGGCTCGCGCGCCGCATCCTTCGCTTCGGCGTCGACGGAACCGCTGCCGTCCTCGTGGAATCGATAGAACATGACGCGCTCGAATCCAGTCGTTTGCCGCATCTCCTGAGTGATGATCGCGGCAAGCTCGCTCAGCGTGCTCGCGCGCTGCACGCGCAAGAGCGCGGCACGGAACGGGTGATGGACCGAACGCTCTTCTGGTGTCTCCGGGTTTGGCTCGAGCTCGAGGATCGTGATGCCGTCGTGATGGTGAACGATCCCGTCGAATCGCTTCCCGTACGCCTCGATGCGCAGCGGGTTGGCGGCGTGCCAGCGCTGTTCGCACACCACCGAACGCACCTCTTCGGCTACGGTCGAATCCAGACTCTGGGAGAGCGGCCGGCCGAGCACCTCGTCGACGCGCAACGAGAGTTGGTCGCTCACGTTCTCGCTGACCTGCTTGACCTTCATCTCCTCGTCCAACGCGAAGAGCACACCGAAGGGTTGAATCGTTCCCGGTATCTGGATCGGCTCGCGATCGCATTCGGTCAGAGCGACCACGCCAATCCTCCTCGAGCATTCGCCGCCCATCGCGCGAACGCATCGAACGTCGATTTCGCGGCACTGACGATCTTTTCGGCGGATGCGCCCGTGCGCGGTAGTCCGTCGAGCCAGGCAACTATTACGGCCCACCTCGGCAGCGTCCACTCCTCGTCGCCGGCGAAGAACGCAGCACCGCTGTCTTTCGCGAGCCCGAGTCGCCGGTGCAACAGCGGGCTGAGGACCAGTCCTCCCAGACACGCGCCTTCGAGCACGTAAAGACAGCCAGCAAGATCCTCGGAGCACGACAGCTCGGGTCGGTCACTACACAGCGGGAGCGCCGCGAGCTCCGCCGGAGACCGGCCGAGCGCCAGGAGATCGCGCTCGATGAGCTCGGCGCGAGCGCGACAACGAAAACCCAAGCGGCGGTTCTGCGGCCGCGAGCCGCGTCACGTCGATCTCGACGGGGACGTAGAAGCCGTAAAACGTCTCGAGCACGCGACGATACCTGTGCACGTCGAGGCTGGGATCGAGCAGCCCGAGCTGGGTCTCGAGGTGCTGATGCACAGTCGTCGTCTCGCGCTTCAAGCGTTGTCGCAATGAAGTCTCATTGAGCGCGCTTTCGGTGTCGCACATGCAGAGACAGTAACGCAAACAGCATGCTTGCGTAATCGGCCGTGGACAGTGGTTTGCGCGGGTTGCCCGGGTGCTTGTGAGGTCACGGGACGCGCGCCGCGCTCCGGGCAGAAGTAAAAAAAAGCCCCGACGGTTTCCCGACGGGGTCTTCTCTGACTGCTGGTCGGCGGTTGAACGTCCCACCGGGTGCAGACCCGCGAGGGTCCGCGCCGGTCAGCGGTCCGGACTCAACCGCACTGCACTCACGGCGTGGGCGACGTCAGCGAGGCGCTGACCGCGAAACGGTCCTCGCGACCACGCGGGCGCGGTGCAGGGCCGTTAGCTCCACGCTGTCGATGCTGGCAACGGCAACGCCTGTGGCCTGCTGAACGCACTCGGCGAGAGCGCGGCGGTTGCTTACCTCGTCCGACTCCAGGTGGCAGACCGACTGCGCGGCCATCCGGATGCGGCTGTAGAGCTTCTGGGCTGCGACCGGGTTGGTGAGCGAATCGGCGCTGAAATGCAGCGTCCTCGAGCGAACGAGGGATTCACCGTCCTTGGCCGCCGCCGAGACATCGAAGCTCGCGAACGCGAGCACAGCCGCGACGAGGCCCGTAATCATTCGGCCGCCGGAAGCGCGGCCGCTAATCATCTTGTTCACAATCATCTCCTTGAGGTTTGAGTTTGAATTGACGGAGACATTGTGAGGCGGTGCGTTCCGATCTCGCTTGTCCGCGCGTCTAGAAAACTTGCTCGCGCGTCCACGCGCCGCTCGGGATCGGTTAGAAAAATTGATGATCGATTAAGCGCGGTGTGAACCGGAGAATTTCGGGGCCAGCTCTATTTCAGCGTCGTGCGGCCTTGCGGAACGCGCGGCTTACGGCGAACTCGATCACTCGACGCAGGCCGCGCCTGGTCACGCCCGACACGTTTGTTTTTGTATCTTCCATGAATTTCATCGCCGCTCCCCGGCCGGCGCCGAACACGCCACCACCCGGATGCTGGAAGGGTCCAACGAGATAGAGCCGTTCGACACCCGGGACCGTGAACTGGCCGAGCTCGGGAGTCGGCCGATGTGCGCCTGACTGATAGCTCGTCGTGGCGATACCGTGCAGATCGCCACGCCTGAAGCTCGACGAGGTGCGTTCCATGTCGACAGGGCTGTCGCAGTGGTATTGAAGAATGTCCTCTGCATCGATGTTCTCGATGAAGCCGCCCATGTGCTCGAGCATCCTCTGCGCATACTCGTGTTTGGTCTCGTCCCAGGACCTTCCGTCTGGGCGTTCGTAGGGTACGTAGTCCCAGGCGTGCAGCGTCGCGCGACCCTCGGGAACACGTGATGAATCGAATGTCGTGAGCGAGCCGAAACCCACGAGCGGATACTTGGAGAACCCGCCGTAACGCAGGTCATCGAAGGAGCGGCGCAGTTGCTCGTAGGTGTTGGGCAACAGTTCGTTCATGACCGCGCGCACTGGCGCTCCGCCTTTGAAACGCAATGGCGCCTTGAGAGCGGCGTGGACCGTGATGCACGAGATCGGAGAAATCTGGGTCGCTTCAGCGGCGCGCACCACCTGGGCATCGATGCCCTCGACCATTTGTCCGAGCTGATGCGGATGAATCGCGCCGATCACGGCATCGCGCGCCTCATACTCCTGACCCGTCGTGGTTGCGACTCCAGTCGCCCGTCCGTTCTTTGTCAGGACGCGCGCCACGTCGACGTTCGCGAGCACTTCCCCGCCGTGGTCCTTGATGCAGGCAATGAGCGATTCCGTCAGTTGCCCGCTGCCGCCGATCGGCACGCCGATGCCATAGGCTTCCATGAATCCGACGAACACGAAGACCCCAAGACCCGTTGCTTTCTCATCGGGTGAAGCAGAGGTTCTCGCCGGCGATGCGCGCGAAGTGCATGCGCACCTTGTCGTGCTCGAAGTATTCGCACAGGAGGTCATGAGTACTCATCTGCACGACACGCCAGAACTCGCGCCCCTCGCGGGCCTGGTCGAGCATCGCGAATGAAGCACCGAGCGGCGCTGGCGCGCTATACAGGGTCGCGGCGACCATCGGCAGCCAGGCGGCGGCCTGCACCGAGAGCCGGCGATAGGCGTCGGCGTCTTTCCTGGAGAATTTCGCGATCTCGGCGCAGGTCCGCTCGCGGTCGCGATAGATGGCCAGGGTGCTGCCGTCCTCGAACACCGACATCATGGGCGGGTCGGGAAATACGTACCGCAGCCCGTATTTTTCCTTCAGCTTCAACTCGTCGGCGGCCAATAGCGGGTTGGCATGGATAAAGATGTGTGCCATCGAGTGCTGGTCGTGCCGAAAGCCGGGAAGCGTGAGCTCCCGGGTCACGACCCCACCCCCAAACCAGGCATTTCTCTCCAGGACCAGAACTCGCTTGCCGGCCGCCGCAAGATAGGCGCCGGCCACCAGACCGTTGTGCCCCGATCCAACAACGACAACATCGTTCGTGATCATGGTCGCCACCTACGAAGTCTTTGCCATCCGCTACGCTCACCTCGAGCGCACCGCCCGACACAATTTCCTGGGCGGCGACGAGCACGACGGGCCCATGCCGCTGGACTATTACGTGTGGGCGATCGTCGACGCTGAACGCACGGCCAAGAAGACGATAATCGTCGACACGGGATTCGATCACGACAGCGCCTTGCGCCGCGGCCGCCAGATCGTCCGCCCTGTCGCTGAAGGCCTGAAGGCCATCGGCATTTCACCTGACAAAGTCGAGCATATCGTGATCTCGCATATGCATTACGACCATGCGGGAAATCACGATCTCTTTCCACGCGCCCGCTACCACCTGCAGGATGCGGAGATGGCCTATTGCACCGGCCGTTGCATGTTGGATCCCGAGGTCGGCGGTGTCTTTGATGCCGGCGCCGTCGCCGCCATGACTCACAAAGTATTCGAGGGCCGTGCACATTTTCATGATGGTGATGACGAGATTGCTCCTGGCATCACCGTACACAAAGTTGGCGGTCACACGCGGGGCATGCAAGTCGTGCGAGTGTCCACGGCGCGCGGTTGGGTGGTGCTCGGTTCCGACACCGCGCACTTCTACGCCAACCTCGAGCCCGGCCGGCCGTTTCCGATTTTCGATGATCTCGCTGCCTACGTTCAGGCGCAGCGCACCGCGTTGAGCTTGCGAGCTCGCCACAGCATTTCATTCCAGGGCACGATCCGCTGGTGTTGGCGCGCTACCCAGGTGCCAGGGCGGGACTCGAAGGCATGGCGCGGGTCGACCTGGCACCCTTGGTTCACTCATGAGGGTCCTGACCATGAGTGAACCGATCGGTTTCGTCGGCGTCGGGCGCATGGGTGGCGCGATGGTCGAGCGATTGCTGGCCGCGGGATACCCAGTAACCGTTTGCGATGCAAGTGACGCCGCGACTCGCCCGATGCTTACCAAGGGTGCCACCCGTGCCGAATCGCCGGCCGCCGTGGCTTCCACTGCGCGCATCGTGTTCGCGAGTCTGCCGACGCCACAAATCGTGCTCGAAGTCGTACGCGGCGCGGCGGGCATCCGCGATGGCAAGACAGTCCGTACTTTCGTGGACCTATCTACCTCGGGCGCCGCCGCGGCCATCGCAATCGACGAATCCTTGCGTGAACGTGGCATCCACTCACTGGACGCGCCGGTCAGTGGCGGCATTGCGGGTGCGCGGGCGGGCACCCTCGCCCTCATGGTGTCGGGACCGCGAGCGGCATTCGACGACGTGGAGGCGATCCTCAGGCATCTCGGCAAGGTGTTCTTCGTCGGAGAAAAGCCCGGCCTGGGGCAGACGCTCAAGCTCGCAAACAACCTGATGTCTCAGGCCGCGATCGCGATCACTGCGGAAGCGCTGGCGATCGGCGTCAAGGCCGGCCTCGATCCGCAACTGATGCTCGAGGTGCTGAATGTCTCGAGCGGACGCAATACAGCCTCCTCCGACAAGTTTCCGAAGCACGTGCTGACGCGCGGCTTCGATTTCGGGTTTTCGACCGGGCTGGCGCTCAAGGACGTGCGGCTGTGCCTCGAGGAGTCCGCGGCACTCGGCGTCCCTACGGCGGTGGGTCGCGCGGTCAGCGAACTGTTGCTGGCGACCCAGGAAAAATATGGCGCCGATTCCGATTGCACCTGTGTCGCGCGCGTGATCGAGGAGCGTGCGGGCTGCGTATTTCAACGAGGTAAAATCATGAACGAACTCTATGAACGCGGACTGGAAATCCGCACGGCCGTGCTCGGCAAGGAGTACGTCGAGAAGTCACTCGCCAGTGTGGACGATTTCAGCCGGCCGATGCAGGAACTCGCGACCGAGTATTGCTGGGGCCGTGTCTGGAGTCGCCCGGGCCTCGAGCGGCGCGACCGCAGCCTGATCAATCTGGCGATGATCAGCGCGCTCAACCGGCCGCACGAACTCAAGATCCACGTCAAGGGCGCGCTCACCAATGGCGTCACGCGTGAGGAGATTTGCGAGATTTTTCTGCAGGTCGCCATTTATTGCGGCGTGCCCGCCGGCATCGATTCGGTACGCCTCGCGCGCGAGGCCTTTGCCGAAGTCGATGCCGCTGCACGTTGAGGAGTCACCATGGTCAAGGCGAACAATGAGAACGAACAGGCATACCTGAAGTTCTTCGAGACGCTGAGCAGCGGTGACCTGGAAAAGATCCGCGCCGCCTTTCACGACGATGCCGTCTGGCAGGTGCAGGTGAAAGGAATTCTCGGCGAGGGTGCGCATCGCGGAAAAAAGGCAATCGTCGACGACTTCCTCGCGCCGGTGCGCGGCATGTTCAAACCCGGCGATCCGAAGGTCGACCGTCACCTCGCTCGCCTCGCAAGGCCCGCTGGTCATCGGTGAGTGCGAGTCGCGTGGGACATTCGCGGATGGCCGCCCGTACGAAAACCTCTACGTCTTCGTCCTCGAGATCAAGGACGGCAAGGTCTGGCGGCTGCGCGAGTACATGGACAGCTTCTATATCGCCAAGCTACAGGGGCTCGCCAAATGAAACGCGCGACAACGAAAAACGCGAGTGGCATGGACCCCGCACGGCTCCGGCACCTGATGGCCGTCATGCAGGAGGACATCGACGCGGATCGCTATCTCGGCGGCGTCATCGCGATCGGTCGCCACGGCAAGCTCGCGCTGCATGAAGCCATCGGCCATGCCGATGCGGACCGCAAGCGTCCCGTGAAGAAGGACTCCGTTTTCAGCCTGTTTTCCGTCACCAAGGCCATTACGGTGGTCCTGGTGCTGCGTGCGATCGAGCGCGGCCAGCTCGCGCTCACCACGCCCATCTCGGATGTCGTCCCCGAGTTCTCGGGCCGCGGGCGCGAGGCCATCACGATCTATCACCTGCTGACGCACTCCTCCGGTCTGCCGAGTGTCTATTCGGCGCGCGAAGGCATGTACATCGACCGGCTGGACGAAGTGGTCGCGGAAATATGCAAGAACGTTTTCCCCGAAGAGCCGCCCGGCCTGCACGTGAAGTACGCGCCGCTCGCGCATCACGCGCTCATGGGCGATGCGTTGCGTCGCATCGATCCGAAGAAGCGCTCCTATCGGGAGATCGTGAACGAGGACCTGCTGAAGCCGCTCGGCATGAAGGATACGGCGGTCGGGTTGCGCAAGGATCTGCGCAAGCGGCACCTGGTGCCGGTATTCCGCGGTAACTCGCCGACGCAACATCTCGGCCACAGCAACCTCGGGCCCAACGGCGCGTTCGAGGAAGAGCTCGCGGAGATGCCATGGGTGGGTGTCGTGTCGACCGCGGCGGACATGTACCGTTTCGCGGAAATGCTGAGACGCGGCGGCGAATTCAATGGCGCGCGCATTCTCTCGCCCACCATGATCGCGCGCGCGCGGCACTGCTAGACCGGCGACAAGCCCAACGAGCTCTACCGCAAGATCTATCGAGAGGCGCGGGTGGGAGGTGCTGCCGGCCTACATCGGCCTCGGTTTTACGCTGCGCGGTGCCCGCATGGGCATGCGCTGTTCGGCACGCTCACCTCGCCGGAGACCTTCGGCAATCACGGCGCGGGCACGACGCTCTTCTGGGTCGATCCGGAGCTCGACATGTCTTTTGTCGGCCTCACGACCGGTGTGATGAACGCCGACGTGAACATCGAGCGCTGGCAGCGCCTCTGCGACATCGCGGTTTCAGCGGCGACCTGATGGCCGACGCATTCGACTATGTGGTCGTTGGCGCGGGCACTGCCGGATGTGTCCTGGCCGCGCGCTTGTCGGAGGATCCGAAGAACTCGGTGTGCCTGCTCGAGGCGGGTGGCGAGGATCGCCATCCGTTCATCCAGATTCCCGCCACCGTCGGTGCGGCAATCGGACGACCGGCCCTGAACTGGCGATTCATGACGGCGCCACAGCCGAAGCTCAACAATCGGCGCATTCCGTTGCCACGCGGGCGCGTGGTCGGCGGATCGGGTTCGATCAACGGCATGGTCTACTTTCGTGGTCAGCCGCGCGACTTCGACGACTGGGCAGCCATGGGCAATCCCGGCTGGAGCTATCGCGAGGTGCTGCCGTACTTCATCCGCTCCGAAAGCAATGTTGACTATGACTCGCCGTATCACGGCAAGGACGGGCCGATTCGGGTGAGTCACATCCCAAAACGGAACCCGATGATCCCGGCGTTTCTGGACGCGATGCGCTCGCTCGGCTTCGCGGCCTGCGACGACTTCAATGGGCCGCACCCGGAAGGCTACGGTCCGCGGCAAGGGACCATCCGCGACGGGCGGCGCGATTCGACCGCGGTGGCCTATCTACGGCCGGCGCGTTCGCGCGGCAATCTCGAGGTGCTCACCGACTCGCTGGTGACACGCATCGTCATCGAGAACGGGCGCGCGACCGGCATCGAGCGGCAACGCGGCACCACTACACAGCGGCTGCACGCCCGGCGCGAGGTGGTCATTTGCGCCGGAGCCGTTCAGTCGCCACAGGTCCTGATGCTGTCCGGTATCGGTGACGAAGCAGCACTGCGCGGTCTCGGAATCGAGGTCAAGCACGCCTTGCCGGGCGTGGGCGCCAACTATCACGATCACCTGGCCGCCGGCATTCTCATGGAGATGAGCAACAGCGAGTCGTACGGGATCTCGCTGCGGGCCGCGCCGCGCGGGGCGTGGAACCTCATTGAATACGCCCTGTTTCGCAGCGGGCCACTGGCGAGCAACGTTTTCGAAGCCAACGCCTTTGTCCGCTCGAGGCCGGATCTCGATCGACCCGACCTGCAGATCGTTTTCCAGCCGGCGCGGCGCAATCCCGGGACGTTTCCGTTTCCGCTCGGGCACGGCTTCGCATTGAGCGTCGTGCATCTGTATCCGAAAAGCCGAGGACGCGTCTCGCTGGCGAGTCCTGATCCGCGCGCTCCACCGGTGGTCGATCCGAATCTGCTCGGCGATCCCGATGACCTGGAACCGACGCTACGCGGACTGGAATTGTCGCGACGAATCATTGCTGCACCGAGTTTCTCGCGCTATCGGGCGATCGAGGTTCAACCGGGACCGGAAGCTCAGGGCGCGGAGGCGCTCAGCGAGTACGTGCGCCGCGTGGCCGCGACCGTTCACCATCCGGTCGGCAGTTGCCGCATGGGGCGGGACCCGAACGCCGTCGTCGATGCGCAGCTTCGTGTGCACGGCATTGCGGGATTGCGCGTGGCCGATGCGTCGGTTTTTCCGCGTGTCGTCGGCGGCAACACCAACGCCGCGGTCGTGATGGTGGCCGAGAAAGCTGCGGACATGATGCTGGGTATTGCGGCACCGCCGCCATTGGAACTGGCTGGTTGACGAAGGAGAGGGGCATGGCGAGCGAGAACATCAGGCACTGGAAGATCGGCGACGTCGAGGTGGCCCGCATCGTCGAGGTGAACAACTGGGAAGACGACATCGCCATGCTGTTGCCGGACGGCAAGGCCGAATACGTGCAGAAGTTTCCGTGGCTGGTGCCGCACTTCGCGACGCCCGCCGGCAAGATGCTCATTTCCTTCCAGTGCTTCGTACTCAGGTCGCGCGACAAGGTGGTGATGATCGACACCTGCATCGGCAACGACCGGCAGCGCGAATTCCCGGTGTTCTGCAACATGCAGACGACATTTCTCGAGGATCTCGCCGTGGCCGGCTTCCCGCCCGCCACCATCAACACGGTGATGTGCTCACATCTGCACTTCGATCACGTCGGCTGGAACACGCACAAGGTGGACGGCAAGTGGGTACCGACGTTCCCGCAGGCGCGTTATCTCTTTGGAAAACTGGAGTACGAACACTGGCAGCACCTGCGTGACACCGGGGGCTACCACGACATCGCTCACCTCGCCGATTCGATCGACCCCATCATCGAAGCGAAGCTGCATGAATTCATCGGGACCGACTATCGCATCACGGATGAAGTGTGGCTCGAGCCGACGCCGGGGCACACGCCCGGACACGTGAGTGTCCATATTCGCTCCAGAGGCGAAGAGGCGGTCATCACCGGCGACATGATGCATCACCCGATCCAGCTCGCTGACCCCGGCATGCATGCCAACTTCGACCTGGACAAGGAACAGGGAGCCAGGACTCGCCGTGCGTTCGTCGAGCGTTATGCGGACAAGAAGGTGATGATCATCGGCACGCACTTCTGCGATCCGACTTCCGGCTGGATCGTGCGCGACGGCGCGGCGTGGAAGTTGGCAATCAAGTAAAGGACTCACCGTGGCGATTCAACACGATTTCAGTGAGCTGGCGATTCTCGTGACGGGGGCGGGCCGCGGACTCGGGCGCTCGGCGGCCGAGAAACTTGCCGAGCTGCGGTGCGACCCTGGGACTCATCGACGTCGACGGTGAAAATTGCAGTGCCGTCATGGCTGGTATCCGTGCTGCGGGCGGCAAGGCCTTCTCTTACGTCGCGGACGTCGCGGATCGCGCCGCGTTTGCGGATGCCGCGGCCAGGTTCGCGCGCGAGCGGGGTCGAATCGATGTGGTGGTCAACAACGCCATGCTGCTGCGCTACGAGCCGATCGAAAAAGTCACTGACGAAGTCCTCGACCGGATGCTCGGCATCGGCATCAAGGGTGCGATCTGGGGTGCGCAGATGTTGCTCGCGCACATGGACGCCGAGCGTGGCGGCGCCATCATCAACATGGCCTCGCCCGTTGCCGAGCGCGGCTTTCCGAACACCGCGGTGTACAGCCTCGTGAAGGGCGCCATAGTCACGCTCACCAAGACGCTGGCCGCGGAACTGGGTCCGCGCAAAGTGCGCGTGAACGCCGTTGCTCCCGGATCGGTGCCGACGCCAGGAGCGATGGGGCTGAATGACAAGGCCGAATACGAGCGGCGCGCCGAGACCATCCCGCTGCGCCGACTCGGACGCGAAGAGGACAACGCCGAAGCCGTGGCATTCCTGCTGAGCCCGGAAGCCTCCTTCATCAACGGCGAAATATTTCATGTCGATGGCGGCATCGCCGCCGCCAACTGACCATGGCGCTATCTACTCCGGTTTGTCACGACGACGTCTTTGGCCGCGAAGCGGTGCGCAACGCGCGTGCCGTGGACGACGCCCTGCGCGAAATGGGTCCCGTCGTGAAGCTGGCGCGCGAAAACATCACCATGGTCGCCCGCCACGAACATGTGTCCGAGGGACTCAAGGACTGGCAGGCGTTTTCTTCGACGTCGCGCCCCTGGCACGACCCCAACTCGGTGCGGCCCGAGATCCTGCTCGTCGACGATCCGCCGCGTCACACCGCCGTGCGCCCGGTGATTGCCAGCGCACTTTCGCCGAAGGCACTGGCGAAGATGGCGACGGCCTTCAGTGCGGATGCCGATGCACTGCTGCAGGAAGTGAAGAAACGCAGCGGCGAAACGATCGATGCGGTCGCCGCCATCTCGCGGCCGTTCGTATACAAGGTGCTGCCCGATCTGCTCGGAATTCCCGAGGCGGGCCGCGAGCAACATGACGGCCTTCGGTCACATGGTGTGGGCGACGCTCGGACCGCAGAACGAGCTGTTCCACGAAGCGATGGAGAATGTCGGCCCGGTCATCGAGTGGGTGGACAAGTGCTGCAATCGGGAGAATCTCGACCCCGAGGGTCTCGGCATGCAGATGTTCCTCGCGGCCGATCGTGGCGCGATCACCCAGGACGAAGCCAAGTTGCTGGTGGGAATTCTCCTGTCAGCGGCCGCGGATACGACGGTGATGACTGTGTCCACCGCCATGCGCGCCTTCAGCCTGTTTCCCGATCAGTACCGCGAGTTGCGTCGTGACCCGTCGCTGGCGCGCAGCGCGTTCGAGGAAAGCCTGCGCTGGGACTCCCCTTCACGCATGGCGGGGCGCATCGCGATGCGCGACGTCGAGATCGACGGCTACGTGATTCGCGAAAGGCGAGCGCTGCGGTCTCATGTTCGCCGCGGCGAACCGCGATCCTCGCAAGTGGACGGATCCGGACCGTTTCGACATCCGCCGCGATTTGCGCGGCAACCTCGGCTGGGGCTACGGCGTTCACGCCTGCGTGGGCCGCACGCTGGCGCTGCTCGAAGCCGATGCGTTGCTAGGGGCGCTCATCAGGCACATCGAACGCTTCGAGCCTGCTGGCGAGCCAGAGCCCTGGATGACGACCATCGGTCATGGTCCGGCCCAACTACCGGTCCGAATTCATGCTGCATGACGCGCCAATGCCGAACACGCGCCAGACGTCACGGACACTGCGCGTTTTTCGGCACACATAGCACGCACTTCGGCTTGTTGTTGATGAGTTCTGTCTCGCAGCACTTCTGGTTGGCCGGACATAGCCCGCCCTGCGGCGGTTGCGGCTGTGGGAAATTGAATGTGGTCAGCGGGCCGAGTTCCTGCTCGATCTGATTCATCGGGCTGAAGAAGAACGCACTGCCATCGTCGAAGCCACCCCACAGGATGCCCGAAAGATTGACGGTGGAGGTGGCGCCAAGCCAGCGGAATACCGGTGAGCCGCTATCACCGTTGTCGGACATGGTGTAGGTCTGGCCGGCCAGGCGATTGACGCGAAACTGGCACAACTGCGTGATGTCCGTGTCCGCCACGTTGGTGTTCTGGCAGGTGCCATTCACCAGCCCAAACGCCCAGCCGCTCGTGCGGCCGATCTTGTCGAGGTCGCTGCCGTCCGCCCAGGAGGACATTTCGGCAACGATGCGTCAGGCGTGGAGTGCTGCTGATGGTCAACGAACCATTGTTCCACCCCTCGGTGCGCGCAATGTCGCTTCCGCGCGCCACCGTGTAGTCGACAAAGGCGCTGTCGCTGAAGCGGCAACGACGCCCGGCCGGACACATGCCACCGGTGAAGTAGTTCGGGTCCACGATCTCGTCGCCGACAGGGTTGCCGGAAAACAATGGATCATCCGGCTGATGAAAATCCGTCCCCTGGTTGCCGCCCTGTGTCTCGGTGCAATGAGAATTGGTCACGAAGCCGGCAACGCCCGCGCGGATGGCGTTGAACCCCATGGTGCAGATTTTGAACGCGAATACGCCGGTATCCGCCTCGATCTGAACGCCGCCCGGCATAGGTCGCACCTTGCTGCGCAAGGTGGCGTGCTGATAGATAGGTTTCGTCTCCTCGAGAATGACGGCATCGGGTGGGATGCCACTCTCCTTGAGCGCTGCCTGAACGCGCTCGCGCGCAGCGCCGGGAGCGATGCCGACCTTCAGCCGATTGCTGCGCTCGTCGAGATCGGTGAAGACGACTCCGTCGATTGCGAGCACGCCGTCGGCCTTCCGACGCCAATCGGCAAGCTGCGGGATGTCGTAGGCGCCCTTGACGATCTTGATCGCGAGTGGCGCCGCTGCTGTCGGTTCCGCGTCGGGGTTGACGCGCTCCAGGCGCCCGCGCGCGAGAAAATCTGCGCCGTAGACCGCGCTCAACGTTTTCTCCAATTGCGCGCGGCGCTCCACCATGGCGGCCGCGTCGGCCGGCTCCTCGAGCATGTACACGTTGAGAACCCCGCCTTCGTCGATGTACATGCCGCCAAAACCGGGAACCTGTTGGGCGACTTTCAGCAGGTCCTCATCGAGCGTCATTTCCTGGGGCACGGGCCGGGAATCCTGTGGGGGCTCCCTCTCTCCGCATCCACACAGAAGGCTCAAGAGTGCGAGCAACGGTAGGCTTGATTTCATGGTGATGAGCTGAACACTCGAGTGCTTACAGATGCCTTACTCGAGCTCCATCAAACCCCTGGTACACCATCCTTTCCCTCGATGACGGGATCGGTTCATCGTCAGGCGCTTTTCCCTCCCGGTTGTATGCGAAGGTTTCACTCACCATGGCGCAAGACAACACGATAAAACTGTTCGACCTGCAGCTCTCGACCGGGGCCACCATCAGCCCGTTTGTCTGGGCGACCAAATACGCCCTGAAACACAAGGGTTTCGACATCGACATAGTTGCCGGCGGCTTCACCGGCATCCTGGAGCGCACCCAGGGATTTCATGATCGCGTTCCTGTCATCGTCGACGATGGGCAGTGGATCAAGGAGAGTTGGCAGATCGCCGAATACCTGGACGAAAAGTATCCCGAGCGGCCGATGTTGTTCGGTGGCGAAAGCATGAAGGTCCTGACGAAATTCATCGACAGCTGGATCTGGGCCACCGCGATCCGCCCGTGGTTCTCCTGTTACATCCTCGACTATCACAACCTGTCGCTGCCGCAGGACCAGCCGTACGTGCGGGAGAGCCGGCAGACCCTGTTTCTCGGCGGGCGCAAGCTCGAAGAGGTCCAGGCTGGTCGCGAAGAGCGGCTGCCGCTGGTGCCACCGCAGCTCGAGCTTCTGCGCCAGCTCCTGAAGCAGACCCCGTGGCTCGGGGGCGAACGGCCTAACTACGCGGACTTCCGTGTGCTGGCGTGTTTCCTGTGGGTGGCATCGGTCGCCACGGTCCCGCCGCTGCATGCCGACGAACCTCTGCGCGACTATCTTGATCGTGGGTTCGATCTGTATGGCGGGCTCGGCCGACATCCGGGGCTGCACACGTTGTTCGGCCTTCCGAGGGCGAATGCTTGAAGTACGTGGGTCTCACCTTCGCCGCGTTGATGGTGGCCTCCACGCTCGTCAACGCGCAACCGGGCGCGCCGCGCGAGATCGTCCGGGTCAATGGCGATCTCTATCGCGCCGGCGAAGGCAATTGGTACACGGTATTCCTGGTGACCCCGGCCGGCATCATCCTGGGTGACCCGATCAACGAACACTTCGCGCCCTGGCTCAAGAACGAGCTCGACCGGCGGTTTCCCGGCCGCCCGGTGCGCTACGTCGTCTACAGCCACAGCCATTTCGACCATGCCTCGGGCGGGGCTGCATTTGCCGCGACCGCGACGTTCGTCGGCCACGTCAACATGCTGCGAAACATGGACGGCCGATATCCGCAGATGCCGGGCGACATGGTCGATCGCAACGACAACGGCGTCATCGACCGCGACGAGATCGACCTCCCCACCAACACTCGCCCCGGAGTCTGCGGCATGTTTCCCGGCTGGTTCGACATGGCCGACAGCAACCGCGACGGCAAGATAACTCCGCGGGAACTGCAGCAGCACATCGTGCGGCCGACGATCGTCTACAACGACCGCATGCGCATCGAGCTCGGCGGCAAGGTCGTCGAGCTGGTGCATCCCGGTCTCAACCATTCCGACGATGCCACCGTGATGGTGTTTCCCGGGGAGCGCGCCGCATTCGCAACGGAGTTCATCGTGGATGCGCTGGTCGCCGGCAACCCCCGCTCGCTGCCAAGCGCCTGCGGGCCATTCGACGGCAGTCCGCTCGACGAGTGGATCAAGTCATATCGCAGTGTCGAGGCGCTCGAGTTCGACGTGCTGGTTCCAGGTCACGGCTCCGAGCTGGTCGACAAGACGCTGGTGCGGGAAACGCGCCAGTACTTCGAGGATTTGCGCGCCCAGGTCGCGGCCGGCATGGCCGCGGGCCAGACGCTCGAGCAGCTCAAGGACAGCGTGAAGCTCGAGCGTTACAAGAACTGGGCGAACTATGAGCAACTGCGTCGCCTACAACGTCGAAGCCGCCTATCGCAACCTCCTGACCTATCGTTGAAAGGAGAACTCATGTCCGCGTTTCCACCGTTCGCATTCTCGGGGTTGAAATTCAGTCGCCGTGGTTTCATCGGCGGAGCGGCTGCGATGGCCACCGCGCTCCCTGCTGCGCCGCTGTGGGCGGATGCATCGAGCGGCACCAGTGACGTTGTCGCGATCGGCCTTTCCGGCAAGCAGGTCACGCTCTCGGCTGCCGACATCAAGGATCTTCGCGCCGGCTTCAGTGGTGCGCTGCTGCGCGCGCAGGATGCCGGATACGACCAGGCACGCCGCGTGTGGAACGGTGCGTTCGACCGGCATCCCGCCTTGATCGCACGCCCTGCCAACACCGCGGACGTGGTGAAGGCGGTGAGCTTCGCTCGTTCGCACGGCGTGCTGACGGCGGTGAAAGGCGGCGGTCACAGCGTCTCGGGCCAGTCCACCTGCGACGGCGGGATCATGATCGACCTTGGTCAAATGAGGGACGTGCAAGTCGATAAGGCGGCACGCATCGCCAGGGCACAGGGCGGCGTATTGCTCGCCGAGCTCGATACCAAAACACAGGAGGTGGGTTTGGTGACGCCGCTCGGTACCGCGGCGGATACCGGCATCGCGGGCCTGACGCTGGGCGGCGGCCAGGGCAGACTGCAGCGCGCGCTTGGCCTGTCCTGCGACAACGTGCGCGCGTACGAAATCGTGACGGCGAACGGCAAGGTACTCCACGCCTCCGCCCAGCAGAATCCGGATCTTTTCTGGGCGCTGCGCGGCGGCGGCGGCAACTTCGGCGTGGTGACGAACTTCGAGTTTCAACTGCACCCGCTGGAACATCCGGTGCTGGCGGGCACCCGGCTGTACGCCTATGACCAGGCGCGCAGCGTGCTCGATGCGTTCCTCGATCTCGGAATGAAGGCACCCGATGAACTGTCCCTGAGTGGCGGCGTCATGAAGATTGGCCCAGGCTCACCGGTGCCGCCGGGCAAATACGCCGCGATCGAAGTGATCTACAGCGGCAAGCCGGCCGATGGGGAGAAGTTGATCGCGCCACTGGCGAAGCTCGGCAAGCCGCTGCTCGATGGCGTGGCCACCAAGCCATACGTGCTGGCACAGCTCGGCCCCACCGGGTCGGCTCCAGCGGCATTGCCGGCGGGGTTGGGCTTCTACGTGAAGTCCGGCTTCCTCAACTCGGTTCCGGATTCGCTCGTGCGCGAGGTCATTCATGCCTGTGATCACGCGCCCGAGTGGTTCCAGGGGATCGGCATCACCCCGCTCGCCGGCGCGATCGCGCGGGTCAAGCCGGATGCCACGGCATACTGGAATCGCAAGGCGCAGTGGGATCTGCTGATGTTCGGCGTCTGGTCCGATCACACGCAGGACGCACACAACGCGCAGACGCTGCGCGACCTGTGGAAGACGTTCGATCCGTTCACCAAAGGCTACTACGTCAACACCGAGCCCTCGGAAAGCGAGCAGCGGCTGCGTGCCACCTATGGCGACAACTATCCGCGGCTGGTACAGCTCAAGAACAAGTACGACCCGGAAAACCTGTTCCGCCTGAACGCGAATATCCGGCCGAAGGGCAAGGCCTAGGCCTACTGCGGTTTTTCACCCGCGATCGTGGTGCGATACATCTCGCGATCGTGCCCGCTGTAGTCGTTGAAGGCCTGATGCACGCACAGTCGGTTGTCCCACAGCGTCAGCGTGCCCGGCTCCCAGCGCAGCCTGCAGGTGAAGGCGGGTTGCGTCATGTGTTCGACCAGAAAGTGAAGCAGAGTTGCGGCTTCCGCCTCCTCGAGACCTTCGATCCCAATCGCGTAGGTGCCATCCACGTAGAGCGATCTCTCACCGGTCACCGGGTGCGTGCGCGAAAGCGGATGGGTGCTGCCGCGGATTTTCTCCGCGAGGTGCGCCGGAAGCTCGGCCAACTCGCGGGTCGCCGCCAGCCGTCCGATCGGTGTGTCACTGAGCTGCACGTGCCGCTGCGCCGAGGCGAGCACATCGCGCATCGAGAAATGCACGCGCAATCCGCCGAGCAGCCCCTGCATGGTCGGACTCAGCATGCGCCAGGCCAGTGCCGAGTTCGCCCACATCGTGTCGCCACCGAAGGGCGGCACTTTCACCGCGCGCAACGTGCTGATCGCCGGCGGCTCGGCCAGGAATGGCGAGTCCGTGTGCCAGCCCGAGCCGAACACCATGGCCGAGCGGTCGTCGGCCTGTTTGATCACCGGCTGCACCTCGGGATGACCGGGCACGCCTGCCGTGTAGGCGTCATCCGCGAATGGGCCGAAGCGGCGGGTGAATGCCTTGTGCTCCGCGTCGCCAATGCGCTGATCGCGGAAGAAAATCATCTTGTGGCGGAACAAGGCGTGCTGGATCTCGGCGAATGTTTCGTCACCGAGATTGGCGACATCGACACCACGGATTTCCGCCCCCATTGCGGCGGCGAGCGGGATCGCTTCGATGTGCCGGTAACTGGCGGCGGAGTTGTCGAAGCCTTCGTGCGGATGAAGCCTCATGGGGCGAGAGTATGGCTCACGAACGAACAACTTCTCTGCGACCAGGGAAATGGATAACGCCCATGCCGCCCGAGCGGGGTGGCAACATGACTCGTAAAGGAGGAGCCACCCATGAAGTGCATCACCGTCCTCTATCCCGCGAAGGACAACGACTCCTTCGATTTCGAGTTCTACCTGCGCCGCCACGTGGCGCTCATCCAGGACATTCTCGGCAAGAGCCTGCACCGCATCGAAGTGCGTAAGGGCGCCACCGCGCAGGACGGCAGCAGCGCGCCCACCTTTACGAGCGTGATCAGCATCTGGATCGCGGACTGGCCCGCGTATGAGAAAGCCATGGCAGCGCGCGCCAGCGAACTGATCGCGGAGGTGCCGCTGTTCACGAAGGTCATGCCGTTGATCCAGATCGATGACGTCATCTATCCATGATTACGTGATCGTCGGCGCCGGCTCCGCCGGCTGCGTGCTCGCGCATCGACTGAGCTCCGAGCCGGCCACGTCGGTTCTGCTGCTCGAGGCGGGCGGAAGGACCACCGGCATCCTCAAGGACATGCCGATCGCCTTCCCGCGCTACGTGCTGCGGCGGGATCTCAACTGGAATTTCCAGAGCGAGCCCGAGCCGCATGCCGAGGGGCGGATCATCGAAGTGCCGCGCGGCAAGGCCTTGGGCGGCTGTTCGGCTATCTACGGCATGGTGTACGCGCGCGGCCATCGCCTCGACTACGACGACTGGGCACGCGCCGGACTTTCCGGCTGGAGTTATGCGGATGTCCTGCCCTACTTCCGCATTTCGGAACGCAGCTGGTTAGGCCACGGCAAGTATCACGGCGGCGAGGGTCCGCTCGAGGTCTGCGTCCCCGCAGACAACCTCATGTATCAGGAGTTGCGCGCGGCCACGCTCGCCGCTGGTTACCCCATAACCGACGACTATCATGGTGAGAACAAGGAAGGCGGCGCGAACAGCGAGGGCCTGCAGCGCAACGAAATGGTCGTGACGCGCGGCCGTCGCGGCAACGTCGCGCGAACCTTCCTGCGGCCGGTGATGCATCGGAGCAATCTCGCCGTGGTCTCGAAGGCGCAAGCGACGCGCGTGGTGTTCGAAGGCACGCGAGCCGTGGGCGTGGAGTACACGAAGGACGGCCAGGTCCACGTTGCACGGGCGCGCCAGGAAGTCATTCTCTCTGCCGGCACCTATGGGTCCCCTCAGTTGCTCATGCTGTCGGGCATAGGGCCTGCGGGTGAACTCTCGAATCACGGGATCAAACCACTCGTCGATCTGCCGGGCGTGGGCCAGAATCTCGTCGAGCACCCGTTCCTGCCCGTTACCTGGCGCGCGCTCCCGGGCACGTTCGAGTGTGCGATGCGCGCGGATCGCGCCGCCGTCTCGGTGTTGCGCTGGGCCTTGTTCGGAAACGGAACGTTTTCCACCAACGGTGCCGCGGGTAATTTGTTTCTGCGCACCGCACCGGGACTCGACCGTCCCGACATGCAGCTGATCTGCCCTGCCGTCCAGATCAGCGCGGGCGATGTGTGGTACCCGTTTATCAGCAAACCGACGCACACCCTGGTCTGCGCGTTGTCGATGATCCGGCAGGACAGCCGCGGCCATGTGACGCTGCGCTCGGCGAACCCGCTGGATCCGCCGCGCATCACTTTCAATCTCTTCAAGGAGCAGTCCGACGTCGAGCGCATGATTCGCGGCATCCGCGCGGCACGCGCCATCTACAACAGCGCGCCCTTGAGAACGTTTCACGCCGAGGAGACATTGCCCGGAGAACGAGTGCAGTCCGACGCCGAACTCGAGAAGTTCGTGCGCAGCGTCGGCGCGATTACGCAGCACCCGGTCGGCACGTGCCGCATGGGCACGGAGCGCGACGCGGGTGCAGTGGTCGATGCAGAGTTGCGCGTCCGCGGCGTGCAGGCGCTGCGCGTCATCGATGCTTCGATCATGCCGAACATTCCGGGCGGCAATACCAACGCGCCAGCGATCATGATTGCGGAGAAGGGAGCGGACGCGATTCGCGGCCGGCGCCTGCCACCCGCGGAAGGATTCACATGAAAGACTTGCGAGGCAAAGTCGCGTTCATCACCGGCGGCAGCAGTGGTATCGGCCTCGGCATCGCCAAGGTGCTGGCGGATGAAGGCATGAAGGTCGTCGTGACCTACCGCCGGCAGGATCATCTGGAGGAAACGCTGGCGTACTTCCGCACGCGGCCCGGCCAGCAGGTGCATGCGATCAGGCTCGATGTGACCGATCGAAAGGCGATGCACGCCGCAGCGGACGAAGCCGAGCGCGTATTCGGTCCGGTGCAAGTGCTGGTGAACAATGCCGGCATCGGCATCCTGGGCCTCGTTGAGCACGCCACCTTCGATGACTGGGACTGGATCATGGGCGTGAACATCGGCGGCGTCGTGAATGCGCTGGTGACTTTCCTGCCGCGCATGCTGGCGCTCGGCCAGCCCTGCCACATCGTCAACGTTTCCTCGATCGGCGGCGTCGCCGCGCTCGGCTCGGCCGGGCTGTATGCCACGACGAAGTTCGCGGTGGTCGGACTCACCGAAGCGCTGCGCACCGACATGGTCGGCCGCGCCATCGGTGTGTCGGTGTATTGCCCCGGCCCGGTGAAATCCAACATCGGCGAAGGCGAGCGCGGCCGGCCCACGCAGTTCGCGAACAGCGGCTACAAGACGGACGCACCGCAGGGCGCACCGCCGCCCGAGTTCCTGCTGAATGCCATGGATGCGATCGAGGCCGGACGCTACGTTCTGCGCGGCATCCATGACAATGACCTGTACATTTTCAGTCACCCGGAGTTCCGCGACGTATTGACCGCGCGGAGCAACGCGTTGCTGCACGCGCTGCCGGACGAACCGATCAATCAGGCGCGCGCGGATTCGGTCCGCTGGCTCCTCTCCAACCGGATCTACGATGAAGGTGCGTGACGCGCGAGGCCGTTCCCGAGCGTTGACGGTGTCCTACACGTTCGGGACTTGTTGAGAGGACGCGAGAAGGCGCAGGCTTCATGGGCCCCCATGAGACGCCGCGTTCGACAGACGAACTTTCTCGCACTGCTGACGTTGCTCTCGCTACTCGCGGGCTGCTCGCATGGCACGGGCGACTACGGCGCGGAGCGCAGACCGCAGTTGGTGCTCGGCTTCAGCCAGATCGTGGCCGAGGCCAACTGGAACACCGCCAACACCGAATCCATCCGCAAGGCGGCGCGCGACGCCGGCATCGAGCTGCGACTGGAAGATGCGCATCGCAGCCAGGAGAACCAGGTGGCGGCGTTGCGTTCTTTCGTCACACCAGCGCGTCGACGTGATCGCCTTCTCGCCCGTGGTCGAGACCGGCTGGGAGGTCGTGCTGCGCGAGATCCGGTCGGCGGGAATCCCCGTGATCCTCATGGATCGCACCATCGAGGTCAGCGACGACTCGCTGTACGTTTCGCTGATTGGCTCGGACTTCGTCGAGGAGGGACGGCGGGCCGGGCGCTGGCTGCTCGAGCACACCCGGGACGTTCCGGGCGAGATCGGTATCGTCGAGCTGCAGGGTACGGTGGATTCCGCGCCCGCCAACGACCGCAATCAGGGCTTCTTCGAAGTCCTTGCGCCCGACCGGCGCTACCGCATGATCCGCTCGGAGAGCGCCGACTTCGACCGCGCCCGGGCGCGCGAACTCATGGCGGAGTTCCTGCAGGCAAACGGTCCCGGCATCCGCGTGCTGTTCGCGCACAGCGATACCATGGCGCTGGGCGCCATCGAGGCCATCGAAGCCGCGGGCTTCAAACCCGGAAGCGACATCCTGGTGATTTCCATCGAAGGCAGCCGCAAGGGGCTCGAGGCCATCGTCGCCGGCAAGCTCAACGTGAGCGTGGAGTGCAGTCCACTGCTGGGACCGCAGCTCATGGCCGTGGTCAAGGAGCTCGCCGCCGGCAAACCGGTTCCCAGGCGCGTGATCACGCAGGAGTCGGTGTTCACGCGCGAAAACGCCGCGGCGGAACTGCCCAATCGCGCTTACTAGGCCCTGGCGTTCAAGGCCGCGCCGGCCAACAGATAGCGGATTCAGAAACTGAGCGGTGCCAATGGCGTCGTGACCGTGTTGACCGACGTGTTGTTGGCGGCACGCCCGACCTGGCCCTCGTTGTTTCGTCCCCAGCACCTGACGTCGTCGAGGCCTCCGGAGAAAACGGCGCAGGTGTGAAATCCACCAGCGTCGATGCTCACTGCCGCTGACGGCGCCCCGGAGATGACGGTCGGGGTGAACGAGGCTGCGCCAAACGTGCCTCTGCCCAGCTCCGCGTTGTCATTCGCACCCCAGCAGCGGACCGCGCCCGCCACGATGGCGCAGGTGTGATAACCGCCGCTGGCCACGGCGCTGGCCGAGCCGGTGAGGCTTGCGGTGACAGGAGTGCCGAGGGGCGTCGGATTTGTGTTCGTGCCGTTGGCCAATTGCCCGAAGCCGTTGTAGCCCCAACAGGAGACAGCGCCGCCCGTCTGTACGGCGCAATTGTGATAGCCGCCAAAATTCGAGAGTCCATTGACTCCGGATCCCGCCGCCGAATCGATCTGCACGGCCGAAATGGGAACAGAATTGAAAACATTCGTCGTGGTTCCGGTTTCACCGTCGCGGTTGTAGCCCCAGCACGTAACGCCGCCGCCGCTCAGCAGCGCACACGAATGATAGGCACCGGCGCTGACGGCAGTCGCGCCCGCGATCCCGGCCACGGGTGTCGCCGTATGGGTGTTGCCGAACGCGCCCGTCGTGATCTGTTGGCTGCGGTTGTCGCCCCAGCACATGGCCGTGCCATCACTCATGACTGCGCAGGAGTGATATCCACCGGCTGCGATGCCGAGCGCGGGAACGGTGGCAAAGTTGCGAATGTTCGTTGGCGCAGAGATCGGACTTGCTCCGCTGGCGTTGCCAACCTGTAGCTCGTCGTTGCGCCCCCAACACTGTATCGACCCACCGGCAAGCAATGCGCAGGTGTGATAGCCCCCCGCGGCGAGGGCAACGACACTTCCGGCAAACGTCACGGCTGCCGGAAAGTCATTGTTGAGGTTTTGTGTGGTCCCTCTCCCCAGCTGGCCTTCATTGTTCCGTCCCCAGCATTTGACCGTCCCATCCAGCTTCAATGCGCAGGTATGGAAAGCGCCGGCGGCGACCTGCGTGGTGCGGAAATACGCAATGGCAGTCTTGTTGGCATTCATCGTGAGCGTGCAGGATGGCGCGGCACCGCTGCAGGCCCCACCCCAACCTCCGAATGCAGAGCCGGCACTGGCGGTCGCGGTCAGGCTGATCGACGTGCCGTTGTTCACGGTTTCCAGGCAATCTCCGCCGCCGGCGCCGCAGGTAATTCCCGCTGGAGCGCTGGAAACTCTGCCCGCGCCAACGCCTCCCGTTTGCACGGTCAGCGTGCTGCAGCCGCCGAGCAGGATCAAGGGAACAATGAATACGCAAATGACAGAGGCGCGTGGGAAGGGTCGCGTGTTCATGTCAGCTCCCTGGGTTCTTATTGGATTCACTTGCCTTCGGACGATTCGCCGGCCACCTGGAACTTGCGGGTCTCGCTGGCCACCGTGGCGCCCTGGCCGTCGTCGACCAGCACCTTCCAATAGTAGAACTGTCCAGGCTTGAGGTCGTGGGCAGCGGTGCTCTCGGCGCTTTCCGGCAAGTCCGTGCACTGCTTCATGGTGAGCGTCGTGCCCTGGGGCCACAGGCAGTGCATGTACGTGAGCTTGCCGTCGTCCTTGTCGGAGGTGCGCTTCCAGTTGAAGGTCACGGACGGCTCCACCTTGGTGTCAAAAGCCTCGGGCTTGCCAAGCTCCACGCGCCCAGGGGGCGCGTTGAGTTCGATGCGCTCGGTGGCGAGGTAGGTGGCCGCGACGCCGATGTCGCCAGTGAGCACGGCGTCGGCTTCACAATTCGATTGGCGCGCCAGGTCCACGAGCGTCGAGCAGGCTTTCCTGGCTTCGTCGCGCGCCAGCTGTTTGGGCAGCTTTGGATTCGTGGTCCAGTCCTTCGGCAGCAGACAGCTCTTGGGCTCGAACTCCGGCCAGCCCTTGAGCACGAAACTGTCAGGGCCGACGCCGCTGCCATAGTCGAACAGGCTGGTCGACTTGTTGACTCGCCAGCCGTCGGCAAAGGCGCCGTACAACTGGTCGTGGCGCTTGGCGAGGTCGATGGGCTGCGGCCCCAGCGTGCTGCCATCGGGCAATGCGGGCAACCAGTTCTGCGGCGCGATCGAGCCCATGAGGCCGAACGTTGCGCGCACATTGCGCACGTTGATGTTCAGGTACCAGAGCTGGTAGTGCGACCAGAACCCGGGCGTCACGATGACTTCGGTGCCACTCGGCATCTGCACCTGGATGCCACCCGAGGCCGTGGTGGCCATGATGCGGCCACCGTCATCGAGCGCGATGCCGCGCGGGCCCGGATAGGGCACGCGCTTGCCATCGATGCGCAGCTCCAGGCCTTCGGGATTGGGGCGGTTGCCCAGCCCGGGCTGCAGTGTCACGCGGTGGCGGCCGACCTGCATGGCCGCCGCCGTGTTCAAGCTCGCACAGGATGAGAGGCCGGTGTAGCCATCCGGGCCGAGCGGACCGTCCGTGGCTACCGGCGTGTGGCGCGCCTGCAGCTCCATGCCCGGTCCGCGCAGCAGCGTGAATTCGCCGGCGCTCTGGAAGTCGTAGGGGATGTTGTCCACGGTCACGAGGTGCGGATCGCCTTCCGACTTCGTGGTCGGGCCATCGAGCCAGCGTTTGACGGTGGTGAGGTCGGCCGCCGACAGGCGCGGGCCACCGCATGGCATGGCGCCGAAGGGGCATGCGTCCGATGGCGAGTTGATCCGTGCGAACAACGGGCTATCCGCAGAACTCGTGCCCAGGAAGCCGCCGCTCACGAGCTTGTCGAAGGAGCCCTTGAGCCGATCATTGTTCGCCGGGTTCTCGCGTTCGGAGAGGTCGAAGTTGTCAGGGTGAGTCGAGTGCTTGGCATAGGGCGGATAGTCGAGACCGCCGTGGCACTCGATGCAGCTCTTGTTGAAGATGCGTTGTATGTCGGTGTAGGTAGGCCTGCCGTTGGCGGCGGGCAGCTTGGCGAACTCGGCGTTCACCGCGGTGATGAGTTGCGATCCACAGGCGAAGCTCGTGAGGCCGGGATACGGATCCGCGATGAGACTGGCCTGCAGCTCGCTGCCGATGGGTGACTGGTAGTTCGGAAATACGTCGGCGAAGGTGTAGTTGCGCGAACGACCGCGCACGCCAATGGACCATTTGTCCACGGACACGCCGAGTGGCTCGAGGAAGTAGCGGAACAGCCCCACCTTGATCTGGTTGTCGGGATAGGTCTCGCGGTCCACATAGAAGCTGCCACCCATGATGCTCTGATCGTTGCCAGGGCCGCGGCGGAAGACTTCCTGGCGAATGCGGTCGAGCGATGTGCTGGTGCCGAAGCCCGTGAAGGCGCCGTATTCGGCGATGAGATCGATGTCTGGCGACATCGACGAGCTCAGCAGGTACGTATCGCCATTGCGGTCCAGGTTGAGCTTCTGGATGTCCGCCTTGCGACGCGGCAGGTCCCACACCCGAATGGTGGTGTCACTGATGACGGCGGCGAGATTCATGCCGCCGTGTCGCGACGTGAAGAACGGCGTGCGATCGAGCAAGGTCACCATGCCGCTGCCCGGCGTGCTGATGACGCCCGCGGCTGTCGTGGTGATGCAGTTGTTGTTGATCGCCAGCGCCAGCGGGCGCGCATCGAAGCGCACGCTGCCGGTGGCGAAGCGGTGATTTGCAAGCTCATCGCCGATGCGGATCTGGTTGAAGTTGAAACCGCCATCGCCTCCGGCGAGCTGATCGAAGAGCTGCACGCCACGGCCTTCACCGGAAAATGGCGTGGCGACCGCGTGCAGGATCACGGGCGTATCCGTGGGGCGAACCACGTACGACCCGGGCGGCGCGCCCGCGACGCCGTCGAACTTGTAGTTGACGGGACCGACGGCTGGTCCCGTGGGGTTGGGCTCATACACCACGATGTTGCCGCCATCGAAGGCGAAGCGGATGTGGCCGTCATAGAAGCCGCCATTGATGCGCGTGAATACATCATCCGCCGGGTAGACAGGCAGGGTTCCCGGCGCATTCGACTGAAGCTCGAGCTGCTCCATGATGCGGCGCGAAGGCTCGTCATTGCGCCAGGTCCAGGGATTCAGCAGCCTGCGCAACGCCGCGGCCTCCACCGTCCCCGGGAAAATCTTGTCGCGATTGAACGGCAGCATGCCGCCCCAGCTGTCGTAACTGTCCCAGTTGGGCTTGTTCTTGGCCTTCACGATGCCGGCGGGAAAACCCGTGGTGCCGGCCTGCCCCGGTTTCGATGGAATATTGCGGGTCGAATGGCAGCGCGTGCAGCGCTGCTCGTCGATGCTCACGCCGCGCAGGCGCTTGGGAAACTGGCCGGCCCGGCCCATCGGACCAATTTCCGCCATCACGATTTCGTGGAAGCGGAAGTTCTTCTCGGTGCCGTCCCATTGCATGAACTCGATGGCATCGGGATGCGAGCCCGGATACGACGCGTGCTCCGCAAGGCCCAGCGTGAAGACGTAGCGCGAGTCCGCGCTGGGCAGCATGACGCGCGGGAAGCGCGCAGTGCCGGTCTGCAGACTCTCGGAGCGAGTCATCAGTATCCAGCCCTTGCGGAATTCCTCGGGCAAGGCGCGCATGAACTGCGCCGTGGTGGTCACCGAGGGATTGTCGATCAGGTACTGGTTGATGTTCTCGGGCGTCAGGTTCCCGGGCAGTGGCGGCACATCCGGATTCAGCCGAAACACTGCGCGGACCCACTGGTTGCTCGAGAGCCAGAAAAAGCAAGTTGTCCCCGTGGTTGCAGCACAGTTGCCCTCCCACCGGACGAAGGCCGTACCCGCAGGCGCTTTCGCCTCCAGCGTCACGGGCTGCACAATGAGAGTCCGTTCGCAGGTATCCGCGCAGGTCACGGTCTGGTTGCCCGTGATGATGTCGACTGTGCCGTCGCCGAGGCCCTGGCGCATGACCTTTAGCACCTTCGTCGGCAACTGCTGCGCGTAGCTGGGCGTCGCATTGAGCGCCGATAGCACCAGCAAACCGGCGAAGATGGTCAATCCCTTGATCGTTGTTTTCATTGTTCCCTCCTGGCTTCTACAGGAGAGAGCGGAATTCATGACCTCCAGGGATCAGACACCGATGGGGATCTCAAGGCCCGCCGATCAGCAAGTCGTTGATGGTCGCGAAGTGGTCGGAACCCACGCTCTCGCCGATGCGCACGTCGGCGACACTCACCGCGCCGGCCACGAGGCACTGATCGATGCGGATGCGCAGCATCGCGGGCAGTCTCGAAGACCAGCTGCCCAGCAACCCACGGCCGGCAGCGCAATCGTGTACGCCGGGGTCGAGCAGGTCGCGAAAGTGACTCGACCAGGGCGTGACGTTGAAATCGCCGACGACGACGCAGGCTTGCGGGCATTCTGTTAGCTCGCGATCCAGCGCCTGCAGCTGGGCGTTGCGGACGCGCGCCGGGGCCGGCATCACCGGCCAGTTGAGATGGGCGCCGTAGAGACGGAATTTCCGATCGCCGAGGTCGACGTCGGTGCGCGCCGCGAAACGCAGTCCGTCCTGCGTCGCGGGCTGCGGCGCGATCAGCGGCCAGCGGCTCAGGATCACGACACCCCAGATGTCTTCGTTCTGGGCCAGGTACCGGTGCGGCAGGCGCGGCAGCAGGGCTGCCAGTCGGTCTGCATTCACTGGCGACAACTCCTCCAGCACCGCGACATCGACCGCCTGCGACTCGAGATACGCGGCGATGCCCGGCAGGTTGTCGTTCGAGATGTTCACGTTGAACGCGGCCACGCGGACGGCGCGTGCATTCGACACCGGCGGCGGCCCAGATCCGAAGAACGCGCCGTACATCGGCCAGAGGTTGAGCGCGAGGCCGATGGCCGCGACGCCCGCGATGCGCCAGTGGCGAAGCGCAGCGGCAATGACCAGTGCGAGGCCCAGCAGCAATGCGTAGTGCGTTCGGAAATTGACCAGCAACTCGCAGAACCAGGACCAGCGGCCACCGTACGCGAGCAGGGTCGCGAGACAAAGCGCGCCCGTGGCGAACGCCAATGGTCTCGCGGTCACAGATCAGCGCTTCTTGTTCGGGTACAACGTCGCCATGCGCGGATCGTCTCGTATGGCATCGAACACCGGATCGATTTCGATGAGTGTATTGCCCTTGATGGCAGCGGCCCGCGCCAGCCATTGGAATGCCGTGTCCCTGTCACCCAGAGTCACGTAGATAGCCGCAATGTCATATGGCGATACGTAACGTATCGCCGCCATCGCCAGCACGCGATCGAGCTCGGCGAGGGCCTCCTGCTTTCGGCCCGCCAGCGCGTAGGTGATCGCAAGATCCTGGTTGCTGAAAACCGACGGTGACTTGCGCTTCTGGAACTCGGCAATCGCCGCGTCGTAGTTGCCCTTGCGCAGGTAAGCCCGGCCGAGAAAGCTGCGCGCATGATCCATCGCGGGCTCGGTCTCGAGCAGTTTGCCCAGGTGAGCGATGGCCTGGTCGTAGCGCCGCGCGTAGTACATCACCATGCCGATATTGGCGCTGGTAGTGAGGAACGTGGGCTCGAGCTCCTGGGCGCGCCGCAGTTTCACCAGGCTCTCATCGAATCGTCCGTTCCACGCCAGCAACAGTCCGTACCACATGTGCGCGATCGCATAGCGTGGGGCGAGGCTGATGGCGCGTTGATACTCACGCTCTGCTCCTTCGAAGTCGCCCTCGTACTGAACTTTGATGTGCGCGAGACTGGCGTGGGCCTCACCCAGATCGCCATCGAGCGTCAGTGCCTTGTTCACGGCCTCGAGCGCGGGGGGAAAAGCCTGGTCGCGCGGCATCACGCCGAATACGCTCAACAAGGCGTACGAATCCGCCAGCCCGACATACGGCAAGGAATAGTCGGGATCGCGCGCGATCGCCTCCTTGAAGAATCCGATGGAGCGTTTGAAGCTCTCGGCATCGCCGCGGGTACGCTGGAACCAGCCGTTCACGTAGAGCTGGTAGGCCTCGGCGTCATTGGTATAGCGCTTGGTCAGCCGCTGATGTTCGGCGCCGGTCAGCTCGACCGCCAGGGCATCGGTCACCCGGGCGGCAATCGCGTCCTGCACGGCAAAGATGTCGGTGAAGTTTTCGTGGAACTGGTTGGACCACAACACCCGCCCGCTTTCGACGTCGATCATGGTCGCAGTTACTCGCAGGCGCTCGCCATCACGCTGCAGCGTGCCGTCCAGAACTATCGCTACCCCGAGCTGCCGGCCGGCCGCGCGTGCATCCTGATCGGCGCTGCCGAATCGGCGCACCGAGCTGAAGGGCTGAACCGAGATCCCGTCGAGTTGCCGCAGGCGCGAGATCAGGGTGTCGGTCATGCCAAATGGCAGCGCAAGGTCGGTGCTCGCCGGGTCGATTGCCTTGAACGGGAGGATCGCGATTGTGTTCGGCGTACCCGTGGATCGGGACTGCGGCCACGCGAACCAGGCGATGACGGCGATGATCGCCACGAGGCAAGCCACGCCGGTCACCACTCCGCGGCGCCGGATCGCAGCCACCGGAGCAGGCGCGGCAGGTGTATTTCCCATCGAGGTGCTGACCGCCGCCACGAAACGAACGCCTCGCCCCGGGACTGTCACGATGTATTTGTGTTCGCCGGGCCGTTCGCCGAGCGCGCGGCGGATGGCGGCGATGCTCTGGCTCAAGTTGTTGTCTTCGACGACGGTATCCGGCCAGACGGCGCGCATCAGGTCCGGCTTGGTGATCAGCTCGCCCGGGTTCTGCACCAGGTATAGAAGAGTCTCGAAGGCGCGTGATACGAGTGGCAGCGGCCGGCCATCGGCTTTCGACAAGAGCTGGCGCAGCTCGGCATCCAGCCGGAACTCACCGAAATCGTAGAACCTGCACCCTTCCTGGATCGGCATAGCAGCCTAAGTCTTGTTGGCCAAGGCAGCGCCCCGACCGGCGCCGGAGTATAGCAGTGGGACAAACGATGCCGGCGGCTAGCGGGATTCCAGGTCTTCCCACGAAGATTCACAACGATTCACGCCCTGGCCAAAGAATTTCAAGCCCTATCTAGCAATAGATGCCCCCGGACGGTTGCCAGTGCAGCCACTAACCACTCCGGGAGTTACCAGATGAAATCCTTCTCGATGCTGACAATGGTGGCTCTCACCGTCTCGGCTTTCACTGCAAGCGCGGCCGCGGCGGGCTCGCCTGAGTCCCATCAATATTCCGTCTATATCTGCGGCGGCGAGCCCTGTGATGCCGTCATCCGCGGATCTTTCGCGTTCTCTGATCGTCATCTGCATGGCTTGAAGGGCAACGGCCGCGCCTGCGCCGACTGCCATATGCCGCAGGATCAGTTCCAGTTGTCGCCGGCCAGCGTGGAGGCGCGGTTCAGAAACCTGGAATGGCGCCGACTGTGGAATCCGCGTGCCGACGATCCACTGTTTCGCCCCATCGACGCCGACGACTTTCGCACCAACGGCGCCCAGGCAAACGATTTCAGCAACCTCAGGCAGAACGGGCTGATCCGGGTAGTCATGCCGCTGCCATCCAACGTCAAACTGATCGATCCGTTGAGTGGCCAGCCGTCGGCGGAGACCTCGGTCGATATCTGGCGCTCCGTGCCCACGGTCAACGACGTGAAGCTGACCGGTCCCAACAGCACGATTTCATGGCCGCGGGGGCCGAATCCGGGCGGCGGATTCCAGCTCGATGCCCGCCTGGGCACACTGCAGGAGCAGGCGCTCGGCGCGCTGCGCAACCATGCCGAGATTCAGAACGCGCCGACGCAACGACTGCTGGACGACCTCGCCTCGTTCCAGCGGCTGCTGTTTTCGAACCCGCAAGTGCGGAATCTTTCGGCTGCCATCGGCGCCGGCGTCACGCCGCTGCCGGATCCGGATCCAAGACTCAATGCAGTCGAGACACAGGGCAAGGCAGTCTTCCAGCGCTCCTGCGCGCAATGCCACGGCGGGCCGGACCAGTCCACGCCCATCCGGACGCCGCTGCCCATCGTCCGCTATCACGACATCGTGTCGGGCTGTCCGCGGCCGGTCGATTCCATGACTCCGGCGCGCTTACACCTTCACGCCCTGCCCGCAGCGTCTGCAGCGAAACGCGCGCACGTACCAGATCACGCTGGCGGACGGTTCCATGATTCGTCGCACCAGTTCCGATCCGGGTCGCGCGCTCCTGACTGGCGTGGTCATCCCGACCTCACCGCCGATCGACGACTGGGGCAAGTTCGACGTTCCGGGCCTGCGCGGCATTCGCAAGACCGCACCCTACTTCCACAACAACAGCGCCGACACACTCGAAGCAGTGGTCGATCACTACGTGGAGTTTTTCAAGCGCGTGCAGGCGGTGGCGCCGCCAGGCACCGTGCCACCGATCGCGACTACGGATGGTTTGACTTTCGATCGTGCCCTGAAGCCAGAGGATCGCGCGCCGCTGCTGGCGTACCTGAAGAAACTCTAGCCGTGGGCTCATCGCTGCCGCGCATCGTCGCGGCAGCGATCGATGGCGGAGCTTGTTGGTTGACGATCAGCGAATACGGAAGTACCGGAATCCTTGATCGCGAATGACGAACTTCCTGTTCGTGAAAGAAATGCGCGGACCGCTCAGCACCGGGCGCTCGTTGCTCGCGACGATGCGGAGCGAGACGCGCGGCGGGTCAGAAAGCAGATCCGTTGCCGTGTGCTCCATGCGCACGGCAAGATTCGACGAAGACATTAGAATTTTCCTTCAGGTTGATGAATCGCCGAGTGGCGACGGGGGCGCAAGGTACCACGCATCCCGCGACAGGCATGTGACGCATTCGAAGGAGAATCACTACCTCTTTCGAGGTGTAGGTAGATAGAGACGATCGCGCGGCAAGGAATTGCCCTGCCGCGCACCAGCCTACTGCGGATTCGCCGGCACTATCACGCCGCAGGCGATACGGGCGCCGGAATTGCCGGAGGGTTGTGTCGCGTAGTCGTCGGGTTTTTCGTGCATGACCACCGCTTTGCCGAGTACGTCAGCGGGCTGGCCGTCGCCCAGGGTGACGCCGGTCACATCAACTTCGATACGAGCGACACCCTGGGCATCCGACTTCGCGTTGAACATGTCTCCCGCGTGGTGTGTCTCGCCCGCAGGATTGCCGTGCTGGGCGTTCGAGGGGTTGAAATGCGCGCCGGCGCTGCTGGCGTCTGGAGCGCTGCAATCGCCTTTTTCATGGATGTGAAATCCAAATTCGGCATCAGGGAGCAAGTCCCTGAACGGAGCCGCTCAAGTGCACCGCATTCTGCGAAGCAGTGATCGCCAGCGATCCGGTGGCAGTGTTGCCTTGTGTGGGCGCCAACTGCGCAGACGCTCCGGCAGATGGTGGCGCGAGGCGGAGCGCTCGCGGCGGGGACGGACGAAGCTGCCGGGGATTCGGACTGGTTCCGTTCTCCGCATCCAACGAGCAGGGCTACAGCGACACACGTCGAAACCAGGTACTTCATGAGATGCCGCTCCGTGAACCTCAGCGATGAGCCTCCATCGAAGATACGGGGGTGGGTCCGTGCCAGGAGTCGGCGCGCGACCATGACGCCAGTCAGCGGGTCAGAGATCGCGCCTGAAGCCCGAGGATCGCGCGCTACTGCCTGCGTATCTGAAACGTCTCCAGGCGGGTGGTCTTCGGAACGCGGTACGCTTCGCGTATGCAAACGATGAGTCGATCCGAAAAATCCATGGGTGTACTTCCGGCCTTGGTGCTGGGCTTCCTGTTGGCCTCGTGTTCGACGCCGACCGAGTTGCCCCGCGCCCCGGCCGAACCCGTCGCCGCCGCGCAGCCCCCGCCTGTCACGGCTTTGTCGCCCGAAGCCTCCATCGCCACGATGCAGATGCCGAAAGGCTACCGGCTCGAGCCGGTGCTGACCGAGCCCCAGATCGCCGAGCCGGTGATGATCGCCTTCGATGGCAATGGCCGGATGTACGTCGCCGAGATGCGCACCTACATGATGGACGCCGACGGCACCGGCGAGCAGGAGCCGTTCAGCCGCGTTTCGCGCCATGAGGATACCGACGGCGACGGCGTCTACGACAGGCATACGGTATTCGCCGACAAACTTCTCCTGCCGCGCATCATGCTGCCGCTCGATGACCGCATCATCATCGCCGAGACAAATAGCGATGATCTCTACATCTACCGCGACAGCAATGGTGACGGCGTAGCGGACGAGAAGTCCCTCTGGTTCAACGGCGGCCCGCGCGGCGGCAACATGGAGCACCAGCCCAACGGTCTCGTGTGGGCCATGGACAACGGCATCTACTCCACTTACTACGACTACCGCCTGCGCTTCGGTCGCCGACGGGAAGGCGATCAAGGAATCGATCCCGGTCAACGGTGGCCAGTGGGGACTCACGCAGGACGACTGGGGCAAGGTCTGGTTCGTCAACGCCGGCAACGAAACCGGCCCGGTGCACTTTCAACAGCACATCATCTACGGCCAGTTCTCCGCGACGAACGAGCACATCGGCCAGTACAAAGTCGTCTGGCCGATCGCCCGCATGCCCGACACGCAGGGTGGCCCCGGGCAGCTGCGCCCCGACGACACCCTCAACCATTTCACCGCCACCTGCGGCCAGGACATCTTCCGCGGCGACCGCCTGCCGGCGGAGCTGCGCGGAAACCTGTTGTTTGCCGAGCCCGTCGGCCGCCTGGTCCGCCGCACGCTGATCACGGTCGACGATGGCGTCACCCGCCTGGCCAACGCCTACGAAGAGCAGCACAGCGAATTCATCCGCGCGACCGATCCCCTCTTCCGTCCCGTCAACATGGTCACCGCGCCTGACGGCACGCTCTATCTGGTCGACATGTATCGCGGCATCATCCAGCAGGCCAACTGGACCCAGAAAGGTTCGTATCTGCGCGAGCAGATCGAGGCCCACGAGCTGCAAAAGGAAATCGGGCGCGGCCGCATCTATCGGCTGCGTCACGAGAGTTTCGAGCCCGGTCCGCAGCCGCACATGCTCGACGAAACTCCTGCCCAGTGGGTGCAGCACCTCTCGCATCCCAATGGCTGGTGGCGCGACACCGCGCAGAAACTCCTCGTCCTGCGTCGCGATCGCTCGGTAGTACCTGCCCTCGAGAAACTTGCCGGCAGCGACGCCGCTGATCCCCGCCCGCGCCTGCATGCGCTGTGGACACTCGACGGGCTCGGCGCGCTCAGTGACAAGCTCGTCTTGCGCGCGCTGCAGGCCACGGACCCGCAAGTGCGGATCGCGGGCCTGCGCCTGGCGGAGTTGCGCGTCAACGCCAAATCCGCGGCCAAGGCTCCGCTGGTCGTCGCGATGCGGGGCGCGCTGCGGGACGCCGATCCGCGCGTCGATATCCAGGCCATGCTTTCGGTGCGTCGCGCCGGGTTGCCCGAGGCCGAGAAGATCATCAAGGCCACCGCCGAGGCGTCTACTTCCGCCGGCGTTTACGCCATCAACGAGCAGCTCTGGGATGAAGCCAACAACGAAGACCCGCAGCTCATCCGCCTGCTCGGCGTGAATGGGCTCAAGTCCTATCGCTCGGGCCGCACGCTCTACAACTCGGTCTGTTTCGCGTGCCACGGCACCGATGGTCGCGGCGCGCCCACGCCTGCCGCCGACGGCCGCACGATTGCGCCGTCGCTGGCCGGCTCGTCGCGCGTGCTCGGCGACGAACGCGCCACCATCGCCATACTTCTTCACGGCCTGCAGGGCGAAGTGAACGGCGTCGACTACGGCGCGCCCATGGTGCCGATGAATTCCTACTCCGACGCCGAACTTGCCGGCGTGCTCACCTATGTCCGCAACAGCTTCGGCAATCGTGCGCCCGCCGTGGAAGCAAAGACCGTCGCCGCGCGGCGGGCCGCCGATGCCGCACACTCTAACTACTGGACGCTCGCGGAGCTCACGCAGCAGATCCCTGCGCTCGGCGTGCCGCGAAAGCGCTTCGAGCGGCGCGCCGAGTGGAAACTCGCCGCCAACATGAAGCCGCGCGCGAACTCCCCGCTCGAGGCCATTCTCGATGGCGACCCGAAGAGCGGGTACATCACCGAGGACGTCAAACCCTTTCCCCTGGAGTGGCTCACGATCGAGCTGCCCGCCCGCAGCGCGATCATGGGTATCGAGGTCGATTCCCGCGGTGAGAAGTCGGACAACGGCAAAGAGTTTGGCTGGGCGCCGTTCTACAGCGTCGAAGTGTCCGACGACGGCAAGACCTGGACGATGGTCGACCCGAAGGAAGTGGGCGAACCCCACGCCCGCCTCAACTTCGCCGCCCCGGTTGAAGCCCGGCACCTGCGCATCGCCATCGCGGAGAAGGAAGGCTGGCAACCCTGGGTGATCAAGGAACTCAACCTGTACGGCGACGAAAAGTAATCAACGGCGACAATTTGGCGAGACGAGTCCGTGACGCTGCGCCATACTGCCGCGGCACAGCTGTCGCACGAACAATAAGAAAAGGACGATATCTCGTCATGCTTCAGGGATTTGCACGCCTCGGAGCGCTCGCCGCGCTGCTTTCGCTTGGCCTCGCGATGCCCGCTCACGCCGACGACTGGCAGCCGGTCTCACCCGAAGACCTGCAGATGAAGCGCGAGCCGAAAGCGCCCACTGCAACTGCGATCTATCTCTATCGTCAGGTCGATCGCAACGATGCGGACTCCACGGAAGTCATCTACTCGCGCATCAAGATCCTGACGGACGAAGGGCGCAAGCATGCGAATGTCGAGATTCCTTATCTCAAGGGCTCCAGCAGCATTCGCGCGCTGCAGGCGCGCGTCATCCGTCCGGACGGCAGCATCGTCGAATTCGACGGAACGGTTTACGACAAGGCGCTGGTCAAGGCACGCGGCGTCAAGATGATGTCGAAATCCTTCACGCTGCCGGGCGTTGAAGTCGGCAGCATCATTGAATACCGCTACCGCCGGCAAATGCCGTTCGGATGGGCATTCGATTCGCGCTGGCTGCTCAGCGACGACTTGTTCACGCGGCGCGCCGTGTTTTCCTTGCGCCCCGCGAACGGTCTGTTCCTGCGGTGGAGCTGGCCGCTCGGCCTGCCGCCCGACACGAAGCCGCCGGCCAAGGAGCGCGGCCTCATCCGCCTCGAAACGCACGACGTGCCGGCATTCGTCACCGAGGAGTACATGCCGCCCGAGGACGTGATGAAGTATCGCGTCGAGTTCGTCTACGAAGGCGAGGAAAGCAATCAGGATGATGAGAAAGCGTACTGGAAAGCGTTCGGCAAGCGCTCCAACAACGATGTTCAGCGCTTCATCAAAGCCGGCCGCGCGCTCGAGCAGGAAGTAGCGCGGCTCGTGCAGCCCGGCGATGCCAACGAAACCAAGGCGCGCAAGCTCTACGCACGCGCTCAGCAGGTCCGCAACCTCTCGTTCGAGCGCCGGACGACCGAGCAGGAGGCCGAGCGCGAGAAGCTCACCGACATTCGCGACGCCGACGACGTGCTGAAATACGGTTACGCTTACGCGGACGAAATCACGTGGTTCTTCTACGGCTTGCTGCGCGCCGCGAAGCTCGATGCCTCCCTCGTGCTCGTCTCGACGCGCGACGACAACTTCTTCGATCCGCAACTGATGAACGCGGGTGACCTCAATACATGCGTCGTGCTCGTCAACCTCGGCGACAAGCCGGTTTATCTCGATCCCGGCACACCATTCATGCCGTTCGCATATCTCCCATGGAGCGAAACAGCCGTGAAGGGTTTGCGGCTGGACAGCGACGGCGGGCAATGGCTGACCACGACGGTGCCCGGCGCGACCGAGTCGCGCGTCGAGCGCAAGGCAGTCATGAAGCTCGAGTCAGGAACGCTCGAGGGCAAGGTCACCGTGACTTACACCGGCCTCGAGGCGAGTTGGCGTCGGCTTACCGAGCGCAATGAAGATGCCACCGACCGCCGGAAATTCCTCGAGCAAGACCTCAATGCCGGCATTCCTACCGGCATCGACGCGAAGCTGATCAACACGCCGGATTGGACCGGTCCCGAGACGCCGCTCGTTGCCGAGTTCGAGCTGCGCGTGCCCGGTTGGGCGGCCGCAGCCGGCAACCGCGCGCTCATGCCCGTCGGCCTGTTCGGCGGTTCGGAAAAGCACATGTTCGAGCACAGCGCGCGCGTTCATCCGCTCTACTTCACGTTTCCCTATCAGCACACGGATGAGGTCGCCATCGAACTGCCGCCGGGCTTGCAAGTCGGCAGCGTGCCGAACGCACGCACCGCGGACATCGGCGTCGCAAAATACAACTCGAGCGCCCAGGTTACGGGCGGCACGTTGACCATCAAGCGCGAGCTCACGCTGAGTACCATCATCATTCAACAAAAGTTCTACCCGCAGGTGCGGAATTTCTATCAGGCGGTTCGCGCGGGCGACGAGGATCAGATTGTCGTGACGCCGGGTGCTCCACCCCGCCCGATCAAGAAGAATTGAGCCGCATGGGATCGAAGCTCGCAAAACTGCTGTTTGGAGGTCTGGCGGCCTGCGCCTGCATGCACGTCTCCGCGGTGCGCGCTGCAAGCGCACCGGAGTGGATGCGCGCGCAAGTGAACGCGCCAGTGCCGGCGCACGACGACGAGACCGACGCCGTTGTGCTTTATTCGGAAACCGAGCTCACGGTGCTGGCGCCCGGCAAGATGAAGCGGCTGCAACGCCGCGTCTACAAGATCCTGCGCAGCAACGGCGAAGCCTATGGCGCGGTTCACGCGGAATTCACTCCGCAGAGCCGGGTCACGTCCATGCGCGGCTGGAGCATCCCGGCGCAGGGCAAGGATTTCGAAGTCAAGGATCGGGACGTCATCGAGACCGCCATGACGAACGTGGACGGCGGCGAGCTGATCAGCGACGTGCGACGCAAATTCATGCGGATTCCGGCGTCGGTGCCAGGCAGCATCATCGGCTACGAAATCGAACAGGAGATGCAGCCGTATGCGATGACGGACGAGTGGGATATCCAGGACACACTGCCGGTGCGTGAGGCGCGGTATACGGTGCGACTGCCGCCGGGTTGGTCGTACAAGATCTTCTGGCTCAATCACGGCGAGTCCACACCGACGGAAGTGTCACCGGGACAGTGGCGCTGGCAGGCCACGGATTTGAAGCCCGTGAAAATCGAGCGGCGGATGCCGCCGTGGCAAGGCATCGCTGCGCGCATGGTGCTATCGCTGCAGCCACCCGGTGGAACGGGCGGAGGGTTTCAAAGCTGGCAGGAAGTCGGCACGTGGTACCTCGGCCTGACGAACGGGCGCCGCGATCCCTCGCCCCAGCTGCGTCAGAAGGTGCAGGAGCTCACGGCGTCCGCGCCGGATCCGTTGAGCAAGATGCGGGCGCTCGCCAGCCTTCGCCCAGAGGGACATTCGCTACGTTGCCATCGAGCTGGGCGTCGGCGGCGTGCAGCCTCATGCGGCGAGCGAAGTGCTGGCGCACGGCTACGGCGATTGCAAGGACAAAGTCACCCTCCTCTCCTCGATGCTGAAGGAGATAGGCGTCGAGTCGCACTACGTGCTCATCAACACCGAGCGCGGCTCCGTGGCGGCGGGCACGCCTCCCAACATGGGATTCAATCACGCGATCCTGGCGATTCGGCTTCCGGCCGGCGTCGACACTGCACGGCTGCCGGCAGTGATCGCTCACAAGACGCTCGGCCCGATGCTGTTCTTCGATCCCACGCATCCGCTCATCGCGCTGGGCTATCTGCCAGGCGCGCTGCAGGCTAACTACGGAATGCTGGTGACGCCCGCCGGCGGCGAGCTGCTTGCGCTCCCGCAGACTCCGAGCGCGCTCAACGGCGTGGAGCGCACGGCGAAGTTCAGGCTCGACGAGAACGGCACGTTGAGCGGGGAAGTGCGCGAGACCTGGTCCGGCGATGCCGCGGCCGGGCAGCGCTACATGCTTGAGCACCGCGCAGCAGGACGTGGACCAGATAAAGCCGGTCGAAGCCATGCTGACCCATTCTCTATCGACGTTTGAAATCCTGCGCGCGGCTGTGGCCAACGCGAAAGTCGTGGAACAGCCGCTCATCTGGAACTACACCGTCGAGATCCCACGTTATCCGAAGACTGCCGGTGATTTGCTGATCATTCGGCCGCGCGTGTTCGGATCCCTGTCGAGCGGGCTGCTGGAAACGAAGGAGCCGCGCCAGCATCCGATCGAGTTCGAGGCGCCGGTTCGCAATACCGACGTGTTCGAGATCACCGTGCCCGCGGGTTTCGTGCCCGACGCGCTGCCGCCGGCCGTGAACAAGGATCTCGGTTTCATCGCCTATCGCAGCTCCACCAGCTTCACCGGCAACGTGCTCCGCTACACCCGCACGCTCGAGGTGAAAGAGCTCAGCGTGCCCGTGGCGAAGGCGCAGTCGCTGAGGGAGTTCTTTCGCGCGATCGAAGGGGATGAGCGGAATTCCGCGGTGCTGAAGAAGGCGCAGTGACGGTTCTGTAACGACAGCACCCACTGGCGTAGCACCCGCCAGGGCCATACAACTCTCCTTGCTGGAAACCGGCATTCGTAATTGCGGTGCTTACCCCCTGTCGCCAGCGGCTGACAGGGAACACTTCCACCACGGCGCGCATTCAGCGCCCCGCGCCGTTTTTTTTCCGTGGATTGTCGCGGGCACGCGACGCGAACGAGCTCATAGTTCCGAAGATCTATGGCACTCGCGCGGCGCACCTGTAGCGTTGTCGTCCACCGGAGCGGCGGCCAGGAAGGGCACGTCCAGTAGTTAGACAAGGGAGATTTTCGACCGCGCCACAAGGCAGTGGCACGAGGGGGTAACATGTTCAGCATCAGTAAACGGCATCTGTGGATGTCGGCAGGACTGTGCGCGCTGTTCTGCCGTATCGACGTCGCCGACGCGCAACTCACCGATCTCACGCAGACACCGAATGCCGAGAACGCCGGCATCTTCAAATCGCTGGAGCAGCAGATCGGCACCGGCGTCGGCAATATCAACACGCCGGGATCCTCGACCTTCATCATGGCACGCGACCCGGCACGTGCCGTACGCCGCGGACGGCAGCTGTTCCAGAGAAAGTTCACCCTGGTGCAGGGCTTCGGCCCGCGCACGCATGGACGGTATCGGCAATATTGAAACCGCCAGGGCAATCGGCGCCGGATTGATCGAAAGTTGCGCGGGCTGCCATGGCCGGCCGCGCGGCTCGGCCGGTTTCGGTGGCGACGTGGTAACCAGGCCGGACAGCCGCGATGCACCGCATCTCTTCGGGCTGGGCCTGCAGGAAATGCTGGCCGACGAGATCACCACGGATCTGCGCAACATCCGCCAGAGCGCCATCAACGAGGCACGCCAGCGTCGTCAGTCGGTCACGCGCTCGCTGACGAGCAAGGGCATCAACTACGGTTCCATCCGCGCGCGCTCCGACGGATCGGTGGACACCAGCAACGTGCGCGGCGTCAACACCGACCTGCGGGTACGGCCATTCTTCGCCGAGGGCGACACCACCTCGATCCGCGAGTTCGTGGTCGGCGCGTTCAACGACGAGATGGGGCTGCAGGCGGTGGACGACTTGACCGCGGCGGGCGCCGCGGGCAGCGCGTGGTCACGCCCACCGGCATGGTGCTGAACGGCGCCACCGACCAGGTGAAGCGCAGCCTGGTGCACGACCGCGGCGGAGGACAACGACCGGGACGGCGTGGTCAACGAGATCCCGCAGTCGCTGGTCGACTTCATGGAGTTCTACCTGTTCAACTACTTCAAGCCGGGCCAGTACCGGCACACCAACACCGGGCAGATCGGGCAGAACCTGCTGGCGCAGATCGGCTGCACCGCCTGTCACATCCCGAACCTGGTGATCAATCGCGACCGGCGCGTGGCGGACGTGGAGACCAACTTCGATCCGCAGAACGGCATCTTCAACCGCATGTTCTCGGTGGCGTCACTGCTGGTGAGCGAGAACGATGACGGGTCCGGGCATCCAACCATCAAGGTCCCGAACCGCAATTCGTTCATGGTGCGCAACTTCTACTCCGACCTGAAGCGGCACGATCTCGGGCCGAACTTCTACGAGCGCAACTACGACACCACGCTGCAGCGTGAATTCCTCACCGAACCGCTGTGGGGCGTGGGCAGTTCAGCGCCGTACGGGCACGACGGTCGCAGTATCAATCTCGAGGAAGTGATCCTGCGGCACGGTGGCGAAGCCCAGGCGTCTCGCAACCGCTTCGCCCAGCTGTCCGAGGGCGGGCGGAATGCCATCTTCTCGTTCCTCAACGAGCTGGTGTTGTTCCCGCCGGACGACACCGCGTCGAACCTGGATCCGGGCGATCGCAACAACCCCACGTTCCCGCAACGTGGCCACGGCAGCATCCGGCTGCCGGAGGTATTCAACGATCCGACCGAGCTCGAATAGCCTGACTGGTGATGTTCTGAATGCGGCCCCGCTTACGCGGGGCCGCTTTTTATTCGGCGCCGCCCGCTCTGCCTCGCCTTGCACCGCACCACGGACAGAACCCGCGGTATTCATCTGAAGCTGCCCACGCGCCAATGGCGGCTCACTCACGTCGACATCATTCATGGGAGGAATCGAATGAACAAGAAGAATCTTGCGGTCATCATGTTCGCCGCGCCGTTGGGCGCGCTCGGTGTGGCGCCAGCCGCGCTCGCTCAGGCACAGGAAGATGACGACTCGGTGTTCGAAACCGTCATCGTGACTGCGCAGAAACGCGAGCAGAGCATCTATGACGTGCCGGTGGCGATCAGCGCGTTCACGCCGGAAACCATCGAAAGGCAGGGCATCGTCGATCTCACCGATATCGGCAAGTTCGTGCCGAACCTCAACATCACCGGCTTCTCGGCGGGCCACACCTCGTCGCAGAATCCGTTCATCCGCGGCATCGGCCTGCAGGATCACCTGATCACGACCGAGCCGGGCGTCGGCGTGTACATCGATGGCATCTATCTCGGCCGCCAGGTCGGCCAGAACTGGAGCCTCGCCAATATCGAGCGCGTCGAAGTATTGCGTGGCCCGCAAGGCACGCTGTACGGGCGCAATTCGATCGGTGGCGCCATCAACATCATCACGCGCAAGCCGGGCGACAAGCCGGGCGGAAAAGTGTCATTGACCGCCGGAAGTCGCGGACGGCTGAACGGCGACGCGTACGTGGACATGCCGCTCTCGGACGAGTTCGCCATGTCATTCAGCGCGGCCTACCAGCGCCGCGACGGGCTCGGTGACTTTCTGCTGATCGAAGATCCGAACAAGGAAGTCGGCGAGATGCAGGACATTTCCGGACGCATCGCGATGCAGTGGAAGCCGACCGACAAGCTGTCGTTCCTGCTGACCGGGGACGGCAACGACGGCGAGAACGGCCTGCGGCCGTACTACACGCTGATCGACGAGCTGGGCGCGGCGTGCCGGGCCAATCCCCCCGCTCTCCCGGCGAACTGCAATGCCGCCAACGGCGCCGTCTACAACGCCGGCTATCGGAATTCCGACCGGGCGAACGATCACTACGACAACAACACCGGCCAGGTCGACCAGATCGAGGTGACTAACAAGGCCTACGGCGTCTCGCTGACGGTCGACCTCGAGGTCTCGGACGCGCTCAATTTCAAGCTGCTCGCGAGCGACCGTCACTCGGAATACGAGAGCGGACTCGACGACGACAGCTTCAACGACGACTTCCTGTCGTTCCCGGAGATCGGCTCTGCCGATCAGCAGTCGGTGGAATTGCAGGCCACGGGCAAGGCTGGCGCCTTCGACTACGTGTTCGGCCTCTTCTACTACGAGGAGGAAGGACAGAACTTCCAGAACGATACGAGCTTCAACTGCGGCACGGCCGCTGCGCCGTGCGCGGCCCCCAATAGCGGCGACTTCTTCCTTCACCAGAAGTACGACAGCCTGGCGGCCTACGCCAATGTCGGCTTCCAGGTGACCGATCAGCTCCGCATCGCGGCCGGCCTCCGGCAGACGGAGGACGACAAGTCAGCGGACACGGAGCCGGTGGTGGGAGTGATCGGTGCGTCCAATTCCAACGATGGGTCGGAACTCACCTGGGACGTCTCGGCCTCGTACAAATTCGCGGACCGCATGACGTTCTATGGTGCCGTACAGAGTGGCTACCAGGCCGGCCAGTACCCGGCGCGTCCGTTCTGCCTGTTCGGCAACCCCAACTGTTTCGTGGCCACCGAAAACGTCACGGCGATCAATTACGAAGTGGGCATGAAAGGAGAGCTCCTCGACAACCTGCAGCTCAGCATCGCCGTGTTCAACACGAACTACACGGACCTGCCCTACCAGGTGAGCACGACCACGGGAGCCGGCTTCAATACGCAAAGCATTGTCGTCGATCAGACCTCGCGCGGCGCCGAGCTCGAAACCACCTGGGCCGCGACCGACAACTTCCGACTGCACGCGAGCGTGGGTTACATCGACGTTGACGTCGACGATCCGAATCCGGCCGCGGTGGCTCCGCTGACACCGAAACTGACTGCGTCGCTCAGTCCCGAGCTCACGTTTGCCGCTGGCAGCGGCGAGATCACGCTGCGCGCCGACTGGTCATTCCGCGACGACATGTTCGGCGAGCCGAGCAACGACCCGGCGCGGTTCACGTTCATCGAGAGCCGCGACCTGGTAAATGCCGACATCAGCTACCAGCCCGCCGATGGCGATTGGACCGTCGGGATTTACGGCCGCAACATCACGGATGAGCGCTATGACAATGCGCGGCTGAACACGGGTGATTACGTGCTGGTGATGCTGAGCAACGATGCGAGCGAGTTCGGGCTGCGGTTCGTCAAGGAGTTCTGACGCGCGACGCCGTCCGGATGGTTCAGTTCACCTGGTCGGTCCACACCCGGAAACTGGTCAGTGTGTTCTCGCCGAATGCAGTGCTGATCGCCACATCCGCGGCATCCCGTCCGCGCGCCAACAGGATTCGTCCGATTCGCGGGGTATTGTTGCGCGCATCGAAAGTATGCCAGTTGCTCCCTAGATAGGCCTCGAACCAGCCGGCAAAGTCCATGGGCGCGTAAGGTGGCGGCAGGCCAATGTCTCCCAGATAGCCGGTGCAGTAGCGCGCCGGAATGTTCATGCAGCGACACAACGCGATCGCAAGATGCGCGAAGTCGCGGCAGACCCCGCGCCGCTCGTTGAAAACCTCGAACGCTGTTTTCGTGGAGCTGGCGTGCTCGTAACCAAAGGTGATGTGGTTGTGCACGAAATCGCAGATTGCCTGCACACGTGGCCAACCGAGCGGCGTATTCGAGAACATTTTCCACGCGATGTCGCTCAGTCGATCCGTCTCGCAGTAGCGGCTGCCTAGCAGGAATACGAGAGTCTCCTCCGGCAGGTCCTGCACGTTGTGCTGCCAGGTATTGGGAAGTGCTTGCTCCAGCAACCCTGAATCCCGGACGGTGGCGTCGGCGGTCAATGTGAGCGTGCCCTGTGGCGCAACCAGCCGCGAACACCAATTGCCGAAGCCGTCGCGATACGACGTCACCGGCACGGAAGGGATGGTGATGAGATTGTCGGGACGCGCCAGATCGGATGCCCGGCTGTAGTGGATGTTCAGCGTCAGGATCAGCGGCGTGGGCTTGGGAAATTCATAGATCAATTCATAGCCGGCGCGGATGAGAATCATTGAATTCCTTTGCCTGCCAGTGGAAGCAGTTGAGCGAGCCGGGTCGCCCACTCTTGTTGGCCGTGCGTGTCTGTAATGAGGTCTTGTCGAATTTCGATGCCCACATGGGGAAGCCGTCGCGCTTCAGCATGCACGGGTATTGTGTAGTCCGTGTCATCGCTGATGGCGTAGGGCTGGTTCTCGCCTGCATGCAGGCTATGTCCTGACGCAACAGCTCCAGCAGCGCGCGCCCCAGCCGATGGTCATCGCGATACATGAGGCCGATTTTCCACGGACGCGTCTGGCCCAGGTACACCGGCGTGAAGCTGTGCATGGAAACCAGCAGAGTGCGAGTGCCGGCGGCCCGGCGCTGGTCCAAAACAGTGCTTATTGCTGCATGGTAGGGCGTGAATATTTCCGCGACTCGCGCGGCCTTGGCGGCGGTTGTCAGGCCTTCGTTGGCGGCGATCCGGACGTACTCGCTTCGCGTGGGGATCGAGCTTGCGGATCCCGGCGGCCGATTGCAGTCGATCACCAGGCGCGAATAGCTTTGCAGCAGCAGGGTCGCGTCCAAAGCGGTCGATAACTGCTTCGCGACGCCCGCGGCACCGATATCCCAGGCGATATGGCTCGCAAGCTGCGTGTCGTCGAGCCCGAGTGAGCCCAGCGAATGTGGCACGAGCCGGCTGGCGTGGTCGCAGACGAGGAGGAACTCGGAGCGGCCCTGCGGCCGTTCCAGGGTGAAGGCGACAGGTTCGTCGGCGGTAAGGAGCGGCATGCACGGCAGCATGCACTGAATGATCCAGGAGAGCGAACGAGGTAAGCGTCGGTGCGTGGACCAGACCACTCGGCACACGAGCTCGAAAGCACCTGCTCAGCGCAGAACGGGCAACCCAATGAGGCTGCGATAACGCGCAGCAACTCGCGTTCCGCTGCACCCTCGTTCTGGTGGGATTCCCGGAAGCCGCCTGAAGTCCCTCGAGCAGCAGTTCCTTTGCTATCGGTTTGAGCTCGTCGGGCTTCTTCGAGCGCCGCATCAAGCGGCCGGCCCGAATGCGCCGTGGGCTGATACACACGTTCGAGTCCCATGCTCAGGCGGCGCATGCCCTTCTCGTAAGCCGCCCTCTTCCGTGCCGGGGAGCGCCGTGGCGCGCCGAACACCGAGAACACGAGTTGCAGTTCGTCGGCGAAATCCGTCAGCAGCCGCCTGCCGTGCGGTGCCCGTGGCTTGAGCAGGTCGCGGATGAATACAAGGGCGCGTCGCGTAATCGCATACTCGAAAAATCGATGGAGGCGGTTGCTGGCGACCTTCGAACTCGCGCAATGTCTCGGCGAGCCGCTTCGAGCTCCGCTGGCGAGAGGACGCGTAACGCCGGCAGGTGCGAATCGAGCGCCACGGTACGTTCGGATGCGTTGAGCGGTCGCAGCACCTTTCACGGATTCGGCAAGTACTGGAATCGATTGATCTCCGTACCGCTTACGCACCGCGGCGAGTTGCTGGTGCCGA
>CAWHUD010000010.1:0-170957 GCA_963832505.1 uncultured Pseudomonadota bacterium
CGCACCGTTCTTGGCAAAGTCTTCGCAGATCGCCTTGAGCGTGGCCTCGTGCTTCTTGAGCACCGGCTCGGCGTTGATGGCGTCCATCTCCGCCTTGTGGGCGCTCTTCGCGAAGGCCTGCAGCGCGGCTTCGGCTTCCACGACCTTCTTGCGGTCGACCTTGTCGAAGTAGCCGTTGTTCACGGCATAGATCGACAGCGCCAGTTCCGCCACCGACATCGGGGCGTACTGCTTCTGCTTCATGGTCTCCATGGTGCGCACGCCGCGCTCGAGCTGGCGGCGGGTGGCCTCGTCGAGGTCCGAGGCGAACTGCGAGAACGCCGCGAGCTCGCGGTACTGCGCGAGCGCGAGACGGATACCGCCACCGAGGCGCTTGATGATGTCGGTCTGGGCCGCGCCACCGACGCGCGACACCGAGATGCCGGCGTTCATCGCGGGACGGATGCCGGCGTTGAACAGATCGGTCTCGAGGAAGATCTGGCCGTCGGTGATGGAGATGACGTTCGTCGGAACGAACGCGGTCACGTCACCGGCCTGGGTCTCGATGATGGGCAGGCCCGTGAGCGAGCCGGTCTTGCCCTTCACCTTGCCGCCGGTCTTCTCTTCGACATACGCCTCGTTGACACGCGCGGAGCGCTCGAGCAGGCGGCTGTGCAGATAGAACACGTCGCCGGGATACGCTTCGCGGCCCGGAGGACGGCGCAGCAGCAGCGAGATCTGGCGGTAGGCCACGGCCTGCTTGGACAGATCGTCGTAAATGATCAGCGCGTCTTCACCGTTGTCCATGAAGAACTCGCCCATGGTCACGCCCGAGTACGCGGCGAGATGTACTGCATGGCGGCCGGCGTGGAGGCCGAAGCGGCGACCACGATGGTGTGGCCCATCGCGCCGTGCTCTTCGAGCTTGCGCACCACGTTCGCGATGGTCGACTGCTTCTGGCCGATGGCGACGTACACGCACTTAATGCCGGAAGACTTCTGGTTGATGATGGTGTCGACGGCCAGCGCGGTCTTGCCGGTCTGGCGGTCGCCGATGATGAGCTCGCGCTGTCCGCGGCCGATCGGCACCATCGAGTCGACGGCCTTGTAACCGGTCTGTACCGGCTGGCTCACCGACTTGCGGTAGATGACGCCCGGCGCGACGCGCTCGATGGGCGCGGACTGCGTGGTCTTGAGCGGACCCTTGCCGTCGATGGGCATGCCTAGCGCGTCGACCACGCGACCCAGCAACTCGCGGCCCACCGGCACTTCGAGGATGCGGCCCGTGGTCTTGACCGTGTCGCCCTCGCGGATGCCCTTGTACTCGCCGAGCACCACGGAGCCCACCGAGTCCTGCTCGAGGTTGAGCGCCAGGCCGAACACGTTGCCCGGGAACTCGATCATTTCGCCGTAGCGGATGTCCGCGAGCCCGTGGATGCGGCAGATGCCGTCCGTCACCGTGACGACCGTGCCGACGTTGCGCGCCTCGGTCGCGGACTTGAAGTTCTCGATGCGGCTCTTGATGAGGTCGCTGATTTCGGATGCTTTGACGGACATTTTCTAATCCTCGGAAAAACTTTATGCGGTCAGTTCGGTGGCCAGGCGCTCGAGCCGGCCCTTGAGCGAGCCGTCGATGACGAGGTCGCCCGTCTTGAGCACGGCGCCACCGAGCAGGCTGTCGTCGATGCGCGTGTGCAGGCGCACCTGGCGGCCCAGCTTCTTCTGCAGTGCGGCGGCGTAGCGGCTTTCCTGGTCGGGCGTGAGTTGAACGGCTGCCACCACTTCGACATCCACGGCGTTCTCGACTTCGGTCTTCATCTGCTCGAACAGCGCCGCGATCTCGGGGAGGAATCCGAGCCTGCGGTTCTGCGCGAGCAGTGACACGAAGTCGCGGCCGTTTTCGTCGAGCGACGGACCGGCAATGTCGGTCACGAGCCCCGCGAGCTGCGCCGGGGTCACGTGCGGGCTGCGTCAGCAGGCCGTGCACGACCGGGTCCAGGACCACCGTCGCGGCACGCTGCAGTCCGTCCGACGTGTTGCCGCAGCGAATTGCTCTTGCGCGCCAGCGCGAAAATGGCTTTCGCGTACGGTCGTGCGGTGGTGATGCGTTCAGCCATGGTGGCTCACAGCTTGGCCGCGAGCTGGTCGAGCAGCTCGCCGTGGGTCTTGGCGTCGACTTCGCGTCTCGAGCACCCGTTTGGCGCCGGCGACCGCGAGGCTCACGACCTGGCCACGTAACTGATCGCGCGCGCGATTGCTCTCGAGCTCGATCTGCGACTTGGCGACGGCAAGGGCCTTCTCACCCTCGAGACCCGCGGCCTTGCGCGCCTCTTCGATGATCTGGTTGGCACGCGACTGCGCCTGCGATTCGATCGCGATGGCACGGGTGCGGGCTTCCTTGATCACTTCGTCGGCACGGGACTTGGCTTCGGACAGGTCCTTCTGGCCCTGCTCGGCGGCGGCAAGCCCGGCCGCGATCTTCTTCTCGCGCTCGTTCATGGCGCCGAGAATGATCGGCCAGATGAAAGTCATCATGACCCAGATGAAGATGGCGAACACCAGCATCTGGACGATGAGCGTGACGGTGATATTCACGCGCGTCTCCTCGACGAGCTAACTATTACTGGCCAGCCGCCTGGGTGATCGGCCCGAGGAACGGATTCACGAACGTGAAGTACAGCGCGAAGCCGATACCCACGAATGCGACCGCGTCGAGCAGGCCGGCGACGATGAACATCTTCACCTGCAGCGTCGGGGTCAGCTCCGGCTGGCGCGCGGCGCCTTCCAGGAACTTGCCGCCGAGCAGGCCGAAGCCGATGGCGGTACCGAGGGCGCCGAGGCCGAAGATGAGGCCGACGCCGAGCGCCGTGAAGGCCTGGACCTGGGCGATGTTTGCGAGATTTTCCATTGTTCCTCCGAAAGAAATCGAACGATAAAAAGATCAGTGATGAGTCTCGTGCGCCTGGGACAGGTACACGATGGTCAGCACCATGAATATGAAGGCCTGCAGCGGGATCACCAGGATGTGGAAGCACGCCCACACCACGCCGAACAGCAGCTGGCCGAAGGCACCGCGCGATGCCGGCGGCCGAGTTGATGGCAAAGCTGCCGCCGAGCACGGCGAGCAGCAGGAAGATCACTTCGCCGGCGTAGAGATTTCCGTAGAGGCGCAGGCCCAGCGACACGGGGCGCGCCAGGTGCTCGATGAGGTTCAGCAGCAGGTTGAACGGCATCATCCACTTGCCGAACGGGTGCGTGAGCAGCTCCCAGGTGAAGCCGCGGAAGCCTTTGATCTTGAAGCTGTAGAACATGACGATCAGGAATACCGTGATCGACATGCCGAAGGTGATGTTGAGGTCGGTGGACGGCACCACCTTGAGGTGCTCGAGACCGACCTTCTGGCCGATCAACGGCAGCAGATCCACCGGCACGTTGTCCATGAAGTTGAACAGCAGGATCCAGCAGAAGATGGTCAGCGCGAGAGGCGCGATCAGCTTGCTGTCGCCATGGAAGGTGTCGCGCACCTGGGTGTCGACGAACTCGACCATGACTTCGACGAAGTTCTGGAACTTGCCGGGTACGCCCGTCGTGGCCTTGCGGGCCGCCATATAGAAGGAGACCACGAACACCAGGCCGAGCAGCACCGAGAAGAAGATGCTGTCGAGGTTGAAGGTCCAGAAACCCTCGCCGACCTGCAGGTTCTGCAAGTGATGAACGATGTATTCGTTCGGCGTCTGCTCGGCGGCGTGTTCGGCTGCTGACATCTACTATGCTTCCTATCGCTTCACGGCGGCCGTGCCCGCGAGCGGCGGCAGCGCGTTCGCGAGCGCGATCCAGTACACAAATAATGTGGCGATGTAGGCGCCGAACAACGCGGCGAAAGAAATCTTCATCGTCACGAAAACCACGACGAACAGCACCACGGTCAGCGCGAGCTTCGTCGCCTCACCCACGTAAAACTTGCGCATCACCACGTCGGCCGGCGCGTCCGCGGGCGCGCTGAAGCCGAAAAACGCCAGGGCGGCGCTGGCCATCACGCTGATGCCCCCGCCGACGAGCGCAGACAAGCCGGCCACGCGTCCCCAGACGGCGAAGCAAATGACTGCGGCCACGCTCGTTACGACGACTTGGCCGAGCACTACGCTGGCGGCCAGTCGCCTCGCTTGGGGCAACTCAAGGGTGACCACGACACTCCTATTGCAAGTCGACAATCTACGAACACGCAAAGGTGCCCGCGCGAGCCGCAGGCAAGGTCAGCAATGTTCGAAAATTGTGTTGGCCTGCAACGACTTACGGTGCCTTGGCCAAGGGGCGCGCATTATATACGCCGACCCCCGGAGCATCAACACTAAAAACGGGTTTGGATGCTCAGTGTTGCCGCAGCGCAAAGATGCGCAGCCGCTCGATCCGCAGATGACTGGAAGTCGTGCGAAATCCGAACCAGCCGGCCACATAGGGCGCGCGATCTTCGAAGCGAAACAGGGTCTTGCCGTCGCGGCGATATTCGATGACCCGGCCGTCGGCCAGCAGCGTGATGGATTGCCGCCGATTCGGCACGAGCAGGACGTCACCGCCGGAAAGATCGTGTTCGGGCAGCAACGGCCGGAGATCCGGATCGCCGATGTAGCGTCGAAAGCGCGTGGTGGTGTTGCGGTTGCCGCCCAGTCCTACGTAGTAGGTCCGCAGGTCGTTGTATTCGGCGAACTTGCCGCCGCGGCGTGACGAAAATGGTGCGCTGCCGTCGGCGATTCGACGCCATCCAGAACACATTCAGATCGCTGACCTGGTCGTTGGGGCCGCCCTGCGCCACCGCGGTGGCGTCGAAATCGATTCGCACCGGCGCCCTCGAGACGCGGCCTGAACCAGAGGGTGACGCCTGCAGGTGTGTCGATGTCGAGGGCGCCGTTGGTGGCGGTGATTTGCGCTGGTTGCTCCGCCTCGACGGTCCATTGGCCGGACGCGGTTGCTGCCCAATTGAAATCGTCCTGGAACAGCAGCGTTGAGGTCGCGGGCGGCGTCGCGCAGCCGGCCAGCAACGAAAAAAGAGACGCTAGCGAATGTGCGCCAGGATGCCGTCGAGCTCATCGAGCGAGTGGTAGCTGACGACCACCTTGCCCTTGCCGGAAGCCACTGTGCTGGATCTGCACGACCGCGCCGAGTTTCTCGGACAGCTCGTCCTGCAGGCGTTGCACGTTCGGATCGACGGGCCTGGATTCCTTCGAGTCGCCGCCACCGGAGGCGCGCGCCAGCATGCTGCGCACCAGCGCCTCGGTTTCGCGTACCGAAAGGCCCTTCTTCGCGACCAGCATGCCGACCTCCACCTGGTGGCGGCGCTGTGTGAGCGACAGCAGCGCACGGGCATGGCCCATCTCGAGCTCGCGTTGTTCCACCAGAGCCGTGACTTCCGGCGCAGCTCCAGCAGGCGCAGCAGGTTGGATACCGCGGCGCGGGAGCGGCCCACGGCATCCGCCGCCTGCTGGTGGGTGACTCCGAACTCGCTGATCAGGCGTTCGAGCGCGCGCGCTTCCTCGAGCGGATTGAGATTCTCGCGCTGGATGTTCTCGATGAGCGACATGGCAATGGCCGCTTCATCGGGCACGCGCCGGATGACGGCGGGCACGGTGGGAAGCCCGGCAATCTGCGCGGCACGCCAGCGGCGTTCGCCCGCGATGATTTCATAGCGCTGCGAGGCGCCGGGCGCGGCGCCATCGACCGGCCGCACGACGATGGGCTGCACCACGCCCTGCGCCTTGATGGATTCGGCCAGTTCCTGCAGCGACTCCTGGCGCATGTCGATGCGCGGCTGGTACTTGCCACGCTGCAGCAGGTCGAGCGGCAGATTCGCCAGTTCGTCACCGGGAAACTTGTGCTCGGCGGGCGCGGCGGCGCCCGACTCCGGAGACGCGGGCTGGGCAGGCGTTCCGGGCGCGGGCTCGGGTCGGCGCGTCATCTGTCCGAGCAGCGCCTCGAGGCCGCGACCCATGACCGGTTTCTTCTGGCTCATGGCGGGGGATGATGGGGACAGGTTTATTTATCGGTCAAGCAAAGAGACGGATAAATAAACCTGTCCCGGCCTCAGCTGAGAGGGTGCTCGGCTTCCACAGCCGGCTCTTCGGGTGGCGGCGCGACATCGGGCTCGTTCGCCGCCTCGTCTTCCTTGCGCAGCATCTCGCCGGCCAGCGCGAGATATGCCAGGGCGCCGCGGGAATCCTTGTCGTGCTGCAGGACCGGCTTGCCGAAGGACGGCGCCTCCGCGAGCCGCACGTTGCGCGGCACGATGGTGCGGAACACCTTGTCGCCGAAATGCGCGATGAGCTGGCTCGAGACTTCGTTCGACAGGTTGTTTCGCGGGTCGAACATGGTGCGCAGGATCCCCTCGATCTCGAGGTTCGGCGATACCGACGCCTTGATCTGCTCGATGGTGCCGACCAGCGCGGACAGCCCCTCGAGCGCGTAGTACTCGCACTGCATCGGGATCAGCACACTCTGCGCGGCGACCAGCGCGTTCAGCGTGAGCATGTTCAGCGCCGGCGGGCAGTCGATGAGGATGACCTCGAACTGCTGGTAGATAGGCCGCAGCGCATTGCGCAATTTCAGCTCGCGCCCGGCCATGGTGGTCAGCAGGCGCACCTCGGCGGCGGTGAGATCCTGGTTGGAAGGCATCAGCGAGAGACCCGGCGTGCTTTCGAGCGGCAGGATCACCGAAGCCGCATCGGCTTCGCCTAACAACACGTCGCCGGTACCGCGCTGGATCTGCGATTTCTCGACGCCGCAGCCCATGGTGGCGTTGCCCTGCGGATCGATGTCGATGAGCAGGACGCGGCGCCGCGTGGCGGCGAACGAGGCCGCGAGATTCACCGCGGTGGTCGTCTTGCCGACGCCGCCCTTCTGGTTCGCGACCGCGATGATCCGCTTCATGGGGAATGGATGATAACCGCTCCGCCGCGGTTGTCTCGGCTTATCCCGCGCGGTTTCAGCGCAGCGCGACGGTGACGTGAAATGACGACAAGGTGGCGCTCGGCATCGAGCCCGGGTACGTGCAGCCGTACTACTTCGGCACTCCAGCCGCGCGGCAAGTCCTTGATCTCGTCATTCGGGTCGCGACCTTTCATCGCGAGCAGCCGGCCCTGCGTGCCCAGCAGCTTCCCTGCGTTATGTAGAAGATCGGCCATCGACCCCACGGCGCGGGCGATGACGACATCGAAGTTCTTTTCGCCCGGGAAAGTCTCGGCACGAGCCGCCACCGCCTGCACATTGCGGATATCGAGGGCCGCCACGCTCTCGGCCACGAAGCGGATCTTCTTCTGCGTGCCATCGATGAGCGTGAATTCACGCTTCGGAAAGGCCACGGCGAGCGGCACGCCCGGAAAACCGCCGCCCGTGCCGACGTCGATGATGCGGTGCCCATCGCCGAGATGCGGCGCGATCGACAGGCTGTCGAGCATGTGCAGCTCGAGAATCCCCTCGGGCGACACGATGGACGTGAGATTCACGTGCACGTTGCGCTCGCGCAGCATGTGGGCGTAGCGCCAGAGCACCTCGACCTGCGACTCGTCGAGCTCGACGCCCAGTTCCTTCGCGCCGTCATCGAGGCGCCGCTTCCAGGTCGCCTCGTCAATGTGGGTCGTGTCGTTCATCGGCCGTTCGCTACGAGCGCTGCCATGAATTCATTCACCGCGATGGAATCGAAGTCCTGGCGCGCGAACAGCGCCTTGATGGAATCGGCCTGGCGTTCCGGGAAGTGGGCGGCCACGGAGGTTTCGAACTTCTGCACCAGCACCGGCATGCCTTCGGCGCGCCGCTTGCGGTGACCGATGGGGAAGTCCACGCGTTGTTGAAGCTTCGACCCGTCGCTGAAGAAGATGGTGAGCGCGTTGCCGATGTGGCGCTTGTCGCGTTCGTAGTACTCCTTGGTGAAGACAGTGTTCTCCTTCACTTCCATCTTGGCGCGCAACACATCGATTCGCGGATCGTGCGCGATCGAGTCTTCGTAATCTGCCGCGGTCAGCCGGCCGAAGATCAGCGGCACCGCCACCATGTACTGGATGCAGTGGTCGCGATCGGCCGGATTCGCCAGCGGGCCAGTCTTGTCGATGATGCGCACGCCCGGTTCCTGCGTCTCGACCACGATGCGCTCGATTAGCGCCAGCCGGTCCTTCACCTTCGGGTGCAGCGCCATGGCGCATTCCACCGCGGTCTGCGCATGGAACTCGGCCGGGTAGCTGATCTTGAACAGCACGTTTTCCATGACGTAGCTGCCGAGCGGCTGCGCGAGGGTCAGCGGCTTGCCCTTGAACAGCACGTCCTGGAAGCCCCAGTTCCTGGCGCTCAGCGCCGAGGGATATCCCATCTCGTTCTTGAGGGCGAACAGCGCGTGACGCACGGCGCGACTGGTGGCATCACCGGCGGCCCAGCTCTTGCGCGAGCCCGTGTTCGGCGCATGGCGGTAAGTGCGCAGCGCACCACCATCGATCCACGCGTTCGAAAGCGCGTTGACGATCTGCTCGAGCGAGCCTCCCAGCATCCCCGTGGCCACCGCGGTCGAGGCCACACGCACCAGCAGCACGTGATCGAGACCCACGCGATTGAAGCTGTTCTCCAGCGCCAGCACACCCTGTATCTCGTGCGCTTTGATCATCGCAGTCAGTACGTCGCGCAGCGTGAGCGGCTTCTCGCCCAACAAGATGGCGCGGCGCGAAAGATAGTCCGACACCGCGAGTATGGCGCCGAGGTTGTCGGACGGATGGCCCCACTCCGCGGCCAGCCAGGTGTCGTTGAAGTCCAGCCAGCGCACCATCGCGCCGATGCTGAACGCGCCCATGACCGGATCGAGCTCGTAGCTCGTGCCCGGCACGCGTGATCCGCCCGGCATGGTCGCGCCGGGCACCACGGGCCCCAGCAACTTCGTGCAGGCCGGGTACTTGAGCGCCTGGAAGCCGCAGGCCAGCGTGTCCATGAGGCAGTACTTCGCCGTCTCGTAAGCCTGCGGACTATCTACCTGGTAGTTCTTCGTGTAGTCGGCGAGTGCGACCAGCAACTCGTCGGGATTCGGTCGCTGCGCGGATTTGTAATCGTGCGAAGACATTCATGACTCCGTTCGCGGGCGCGCATCTTAACCACTCGCGGCGCGAGGGGCGAATCGCCGGTATTCCCGCGGGAAAGTCGCCTCGTCAGCGTGGCCGCAACTGCCGCTCGACCATGTCCGCGAGCCGCCGCACCGACAGGGCCTTTACGTTGTCGGTCCATTTCCCCTGCCGGAGATCTTCTTCGGGGAGCACCACGCCGAACTCCTGCTGCATGGCGATCACCAGCGCATTGAATCCCTTCTCGCCGAGACCCTGCGACGACAGCGAGCTCACGGTGTCAACCTCCGCCGCCCTGACGCCGAGATGGTCGGCGGCCAGCTCGCGTATCGTCTCGACGATCTCCGCGTAGGTAACCGGCTCCACCGCCGCGCCGGGAGGCGCCGCCGCGAAACCCGCGGCGAGCGTTGCCATGACGAGCCAGCGATCGCATCACGTCCTGTCCATCAGCTTCTTTGGGCGATCGGCACGAACTTGCGGTTCTCGGGTCCCACGTAGTTAGCCGCCGGGCGGATGATCTTGCCGTCTTCGCGCTGCTCGATGACGTGCGCACTCCAGCCGGTAATTCGAGACATGACGAAGAGCGGTGTGAACATCTCGGTCGGCACACCCATCAGGTGATAGCTCACGGCGCTGAACCAGTCGAGGTTCGGGAACATCTGCTTGAGCTGCATCATCAGCGATCTCAATGCGTTCGGCGACGCCATACAGCGTCAGGTCGCCCGCCTCGCGGCCTAGCTTCTCGGCCACTCGCTTGATGACCTCGTTGCGCGGATCGCTCACGGTGTAAACGGGGTGTCCGAAGCCGATCACGATCTCCTTGTTCGCCACGCGCCGCCGGATATCCGCCTCGGCCTCGTCGGGCGTGGCGTAGCGCTCCTGGATCACCAGAGCGACTTCGTTGGCGCCGCCGTGTTTCGGACCGCGCAGCGCGCCGATGGCGCCGGTGATGCACGAAGTAGATGTCCGAGCCCGTGCCCGCGATCACGCGCGCCGTAAACGTGGAGGAATTGAACTCGTGCTCGGCGTAGAGAATCAGCGAGGTATGCATGGCGCGCACCCAGCTCGCCGAAGGCGCGCGCCGATGCAGCAGGTGCAGGAAATGGCCGCCCACCGAATCATCATCGGTCTCCACGTGGATGCGGCGGCTGCTGTGCGAGAAGTGATACCAGTAGCAGAGCATCGACGGAAAGCAGGCCAGCAGGTGATCCGCGATCTCGCGCGCGCCCGGCGGCATCGTGGTCGTCCGCCTCGGGCAGCACGCACCCCAGCGCCGATGCGCCGGTACGCATGCACATCCATCGGATGCGTGCCCGGCGGCAATTGTTCGAGTATTGCGCGCACCGGCGCCGGAATACCACGCAGATTCTTGAGCTTCGCCTTGTAGGCGGCGAGCTCGGCGACGTTCGGCAGCTTTTCGTGGATCAACAGATAGGCGATCTCCTCGAACTCGCAGGTCTCGGCGACTTCGAGGATGTCGTAGCCGCGGTAGTGCAGGTCGTTGCCGCTGCGCCCCACGGTGCACAGCGCGGTGTTGCCGGCGGTGACACCCGACAGCGCCACGGATTTCTTTGGTTTGAAACCGGTCGCCGAAGGTTCGGTCGCGCTCACTTCGGCTTCTCCTTCTGTTCGTCCGTCTTCCGGGCGTCGAACAACGCATCCAGCTTCTGCTCGTAGGCGTGGTAGTCGAGGTACTTGTACAGATCGTCGCGCGTCTGCATGTCGGCGAGCACGTTCTTCTGGGTGCCGTCGCGGCGGATGGCCTGGTAGACCTTGAGCGCGGCGAGATTCATGGCGCGATACGCCGAGCAGCAATGCAGCACGATGTCGACACCGGCGCCGCCCAGCTCCTCGCGCGTATATAAAGGAGTCTTTCCGAACTCGGTGATGTTGGCCAGCACGGGCACTTTCACCGCATCGCGCACCTTGCGATACATCGCGAGGTCGGTGATGGCTTCGGGGAACACGGCGTCCGCGCCGGCGTGCACGCAGGCCGCCAGCCGCTCGATCATCCTGTCGAGACCTTCGCTCGCCAGCGCGTCGCTGCGCGCCATGATGACGAAGCCCGCGTCGGTGCGCGCATCGACCGCCGCCTTCACGCGATCGACCATTTCTTCTCGTGCCACAACTTCCTTTCCGGGTCGATGGCCGCAGCGCTTGGCCTGCACCTGGTCTTCGATGTGCAGGCCCGCGGCGCCGGCCTTGATGAAGGAGCGCACGGTGCGCGCGATGTTGAAGGCGCCGCCCCAGCCCGTGTCCGCGTCCACCAGCAGGGGCAGCGAGCTCGCCTCGGTGATGCGGCGGATGTCGATGAGCACGTCATCCATGGTGCTGATGCCGAGATCCGGCAGACCGAGCGAATTGGCGGCCACGCCGCCGCCCGATAGATAGAGCGCGCGAAACCCGGTGGCTTCCGCCATGCGCGCGGCGTAGGCGTTGATGGCGCCAACCACCTGCAGAGGTTTCTCCGCGGCCAGCGCGGCGCGAAATTTCGCGCCCGCGGAATGCGGCGCGGGAGTCGAAGCAGTCATGATGTCCGGCAGTTTACGGCTGCGCGCCGATCTTTACGACCGTGCGACCGACGACCGTGCCGTCGATGTAGGCCTGGAAGGCGCCCGGCAATTCCGCGAACGAAATCAGGCGGCTGGCGATGAACTCGAGGTGCCGCGGCGCGAGGTCGCCGGAGATGCGCTGCCAGACCTCGAGGCGCTCGGCGCGCTGCGTGGCGGAGGAGTTGATGCCCAGCAGACTCACTCCTCGCAGGATGAAGGGCATGACGGTGGTCTTGAGCTCGGCGCCGCCCGCGAGCCCGACGCAGGCGATATTCCCCCAGAAATCCATGTGCCGCGTGAGTCCCGCGAGCAGCTCGCCACCGACATTGTCGATGGCGCCGGCGAAACGGGCGGCTTCGAGCGGACGGGAGCCCAGCGCCAGCTCCTGGCGCAGCAGCACCTTCGATGCGCCTAACGACTCGAGGTAGGCGGAAGATTCGCGCTTGCCGGTGACCGCGATGACTTCGTAGCCACGGCCGGCCAGCATGTCGATGGCGACGCTGCCGACGCCGCCGGTCGCTCCCGTCACCACCACCGCTCCGCGCGCCGGCGCCTGGCCATTACGCTCCATGCGGTGAATCGCCAGCGCCGCGGTGAATCCCGCGGTGCCCAGCGCCATGGCGCGGAACGCGTCGAGCCCGGCCGGCATCGGGATCACGGATTCCGCGCTGACACGCGCGAGCTCTGCATAACCGCCGTCCACGGTTTCGGAAAGCCCGCAACCCGTCACCAGCACCGCATCACCGGGCCGGTAGCGCGAATCCGTGGAAGACTGCACCACGCCCGCCAGGTCGATGCCACCCACCAGCGGATACCGCCGCAGGATTTTTCCCGCGCCGGTGGCCGCGAGCGCGTCCTTGTAGTTGATGTCCGAGTAGTGAACCTCGATGACCACTTCCCCGGGCGAGAGTTGCTCCAGCGTCAGGTCTTCGAAGCGGCCGGAAATCCTGCCGTCCTGCTCGTGGATGCGATATGCCCTGAAGGTGCTCACTTCGCTAGTATGGTGCCATGAAATACGACTACGACCTGTTCGTCATCGGCGCCGGCTCCGGCGGCGTGCGCGCGGCGCGTATTGCTTCGCTGGCCGGCGCGCGTGTCGCCATCGCCGAGGAATATCGCATCGGCGGCACCTGCGTGATCCGCGGCTGCGTGCCGAAGAAGCTGCTGGTATACGGCGCCGAGTTCGCCCAGAACTTCGCGGATGCGAAGGGTTTCGGCTGGACCGTCGGTAACGCGGCATTCGACTGGGCCACCCTGCGCGACAACGTGCAGAAGGAAGTCGCGCGGCTCTCCGGCATCTACACCACCAACCTGCTCAAGGCCGGCGTCACCGCCTTCGAGGAACGCGCCGAGCTGGTGGACGCGCACACCGTGAAGCTCGTGAAATCCGGCAGCGAGCTGCGCGCCGAACGGATTCTCATCGCCACCGGCGGCGCGCCCCAACTACTCGACGGCCTGCCCGGCCTCGAGTTCGGCATTTCCTCGAACGAGGCCTTCCTGCTGGAGAAATTCCCCGAACGCATTCTCATCGTGGGCGGCGGCTACGTGGCGCTGGAATTCGCCAACATCTTCCACGGTCTCGGCGCAAAGACCCGCATCGTGCATCGCGGTGATCGCATGCTGCGCGGCTTCGACGACGACCTGCGCGCGCATCTGCACATCGAGACCGAACGCGCCGGTGTGCAGCTGACCATGAAGACCACGCTGACGAAAATCACGAAGGCGGGGAGCGCGCTGCGCGTGACACTCTCCACCGGCGAACACGTCGAGGCCGACCAGGTGTTGTTCGCCATCGGCCGGCATCCCAATACCAGCGGCCTGGGACTGGATCGCGCCGGCGTGAAACTCGACCCGTCCGGCGCCGTGGTAGTGGACGAGTATTCGCAGAGCAGCGTCGAAAACATCTACGCCATCGGCGATGTGACCAATCGCGTGAATCTCACACCGGTGGCCATCCGCGACGGACACGCGTTCGCCGACACGATCTACAACAAGCGCCCGACGCCCGTGGATCATCGCAGCGTGCCCAGCGCCGTGTTCGGCCGCCCGCCCATCGGCACCGTGGGCCTGGGCGAAGGCGACGCGCGCCACAGTCACGGCGAGATCGACATCTACCGCACGAATTTCCGCCCCATGCGCAACATGCTGTCCGGCAACCAGGAGCGCACGCTCATGAAACTGGTCGTCGATCGCAAGACCGACAAGTTGTTAGGTGTGCACATCGCGGGCGAAGACGCGCCCGAGATGGCCCAGCTCGCTGCCGTGGCCGTGAAGGCCGGGCTCACCAAGAAGCAGTGGGACTCCACCGTGGCGCTGCATCCGACCGCCGCGGAAGAGCTGGTGCTGATGCGCGAGCGCGTGCCGGGGCCCTGAGGAAGATCAGCGCAGGTAGAGCCGCGCGCGCGACATGAGCTCTTCGGCACGCGCCAGCTCGTCGAAAGATTTCGCGATCGCCACGTGATCGCCCTTGCGAATCGCGTCTGCCTGGCCGGCGAGGAAGGCGCGCCAGTGACGCGCCGCCGACAGCATCGTCGCGCGGAAATCGAGCATCGCAAGATTGGCGAATTCACCATCGTCGAGGATGCGGTAGGTCGTGTTCCACCATTGCAGCTCGAGGGCACCGAGTCGGTTGGCGAAAGTCTCCGCGTCCATGGCGCCCGACTCGAGCAGCTTGCGATCGACGCGGTAGTCGGCCAGCAGCCTCTCCGCGTCCGCTTCGAAGGCTTCGAGCTGGCGGCTGGCGACCGCGTAATGCGGGCTGTTGTGCGGAATCGAGACCACGAAATCATCGGGCAGCACGAGCTGCGGCGCTTGAGGTTCACTTCCGCCGGGATCACGGGCGCTTCCACCAGCGGCACGGCGCCCGGGGCGTCGGCCTCGCGGTCCTCCGGCCAGGAGCAGAAGGTCACACCTGCGGCCACTGCGACCAGCAGGAACGCGAGAACGCGCCGGTCGTGGCGGGCGCGGCCGGTCGATCGCGCAGACACCCGATCGCGTCGTGTGCTCGATCTCGACCGTGCGCCGTGTGGGCAGGAGCTCCACGATCTCCGCCGCAGTAGTGGCATTGGCGGCCCAGCACGACACGCGGGCCTGCGTGCTGTCGGGGGTGGTGAAGGTGAGATGCAGTGCTTCGCCTTCGCGGTACACCTCTTTGATCTCCCGGCTGAAACGCGGCGCCTGCGCGGAAACAGGGAGAGCAATCCGCGTCTTACGGCGAAGCTGATGCCGTCGCGTTCGATGCGCAGCTTGCCCGCGCCCTTCCAGCGAAAGCTGTTCTCCGGCGGCGCGAGCAGTGCGCCGAGTCCCGCCGAGCGCTCAAACCGGATATCAAACGTGTGCGTCATGGCCCGACCCCGTTGGCGATACGCTGCGCTAACTATCCTCTCAAGGATGTTCCTTGGGAAGCGCGAACGCCATGATCGAATCCGCTTTTCCCCAGGCCTTGCCATCGCCACCCGCCGAGATCACGACATACTGCCGGCCGTCGGCGCCCAGATATGTCATCGGCGTCGCCTTGCCTCCCGCGGGCAGCTTGTATTTCCACAATTCCTGGCCCGTCTCGACATCAAACGCACGGATATAGGCGTCCAGGGTCGCGCCGATGAACACCAGGCCGCCGGAAGTGCTGATGGGACCGCCCAGGTTCACCATGCCGGTGCCGGGCGGAAGTTTCGGCAGGCCGATCTTGTCGAGCCCTTCGTCCGTGCCCAGCGGCACGTCCCACAGGGTCTTGCCGGTGCGCAGGCTGACGGCGGTCAGGGTGCCGAACGGCGGCGCGGTGCAGGGTGAGCGCCGCCCGCTCGACAGCCAGACACTCTCGCGCTGCAAGACGTACGGCGTGCCCTGCATGTCGGTGAATTCCTTGCCGACGCGCTCGCCGCTGGTCAGTTTCTCGCGCATCACCTTCCATTTCTCGCGCGGAATCAGCGTGATCACCGCGGGAAGCCGGTTGTTAGGCATGACCACGATGCCGCGCGCCGGGTCGTAGGAGACGCCACCCCAGTGCGTGCCGCCGATGTTGGCGGGCAGCACGACGCTGCCGCGCTCGGAGGGCGGCGTGAACGGCCCGTCGTAACGCAGCGTGGCGAAGCGCGCGCGGCATTCGGCGAGATCTTCGGGCGTGGCGCCCCAGATGATCGTCCGGCGAGAGCGTACGAAAACCCGACGGAGAGTGCCGACAGAGGCTGGGTGGGCGCAGTCTCCTCGCCGGCCACGTCGCTTTTCGGTACGGCGCGCTCTTCGACGGGAAACAGCGGCGCACCGGTCTCGCGGTCGAGCACGAAGAGCTGCGCGGTCTTGGTTCCCTGCAACACCGCCTCTTTGCCGTCCGGCAGCGTGATCAGCGCCGGCGGCGCGGCATTGTCGTAGTCCCACAGATCGTGATGCACGGTCTGGAAGTGCCAGACGAGTTTTCCGGTCGAGGCCCGCAGCGCCACGATGGAATTGGCGTAGCGGTTGTCGCCGAGCCGCGTGACGCCGTAGTAGTCGACCGCCGGGCTGCTGGTGGGCAGGAACACCAGGTCGCGCTTCGGATCCGCGGCAATGATGGACCAGGTGTTGGCGCCGCCACTGCGGATGCCCGCCTCACCCTTCCAGGTCGCGGTACGCGGGATCCTGGGGATCCTGCGGCACCGGATTCCAGGTCCAGCGCAACGCGCCGCTGCGTACGTCGAAGGCGCGCACTTCGCCGCTCGCGCCAACCGTCGAGTTGTTGTCGGCAATCGCGGAGCCAACCACGATGAGGTCGTTGACGATGGCCGGCGGTGACGTCTGTTCGTACTCGTCGCCGTAGGATTGCTTGTTGCGCAAGGCGGCGATCAGGTCGACCACGCCGCCCTTGCCGAAGCTGCCGCACAATTTGCCGTTCGCGGCGTCCAGCGCCACCAGTCGTGCATCGACTGTCGCCACGATGATGCGCCGCGAGCATGCGCCTGATGAATTCGCATCGCGCCAGTACGAAACCCCGCGCGTCACCCAGTCGCCGAAGTAACGCTTGCGCTTGACGGCCAGGTCACGCGACCAGCGCGGCTTGCCACTCAGCGGATCGAGCGCCACCACCTTGCCCAGCGGCGTGGACACATACATCACGCCGTCGTTGACCAATGGGGTGGTTTCGAGCGCCGTGGGATTCCCTGTCTCGATGCCCGCTTCGCCGGTCCGGTATTCCCAGGCGAGCGTCAGTTTCGCGACGTTTTCACGATTGATCTGGGCCAGCGGTGAGTGGCGATCGCCGCCCGGCGTGCGCCCGTAGTTAGGCCAGTCTCCGGAGGGGTCCGCGCTCAGGGCGACCACGGGCAGCAGCAGGGTCAGCCCGAGTCGATGTTGCTTCGCCACCATAGGAGGCGAAAGTACCGCAAATCAGGCCGCCTGGAGCAACCTGCGCATGCGCACGGGATCGCCGATGCAAATCCAGAGGCCGGAAGGCCGGCAGGGCCGCCGGGGATCCCGGTGCAGGAAAAGTTTCTTCTGATTCTTGAGCTTGAGGCGCCGCGAGGTGCCGCAGAGCGACTTCGCGCGAGCGGGGGCGGGACGTTCGCTCACAGTGTCTTTCCAAGGAAACGGGCCACGCAGCCATCGCAGCCGCGGAAGGAGATAACCACTCCGACCAGCGCGATGATCATGACCACGCAGGTGACGGCGGCAAAGAAAGTCGCGCCGGCGCGCTCCCAGGCGAAGCGCAGTGCGAGGACCGTGCTGGCGGTGAGCACCATGCCGGCAATGAGCAGCACCGGCCGCTTCCAGCTCTTGATGGGTGGCGGTTCGCCGATGCTGAAGAATTGCACTGGCTTGCAGTAGAGGCAGGAGCGCGTGGCGCTCTGGGAATGATTGTGTATTTGCCGATGCATGACGATCCCGCGGTGTGACGCGACTGTGCCAGCAGCAGCCTGAACCGCGGCGGAACGGCGCCACAGTTTTTTGTAGGACGTGTAAATCAGCGCAGCCGCGGAATCCCGGCAGGGCCGACCTCGAGATTCACGCCGGCACGTATCAGCAAGTCCGTAATGAATTCCCCGGGGTTCGGGACTCCACGATCGAGGAGCCGCGCTACATCGCGGCTCAAATCGGGCTTGTGCGTCACCGCGTCGAGAGCCGCCAGCCATTCAGCGCGCGACACCACGCCATCGGCCCGGTTGGTATCGACCAGCCGCCGCGCGAACTTGTAGTAGGAACGTCCGGAACCCGCTTCCGCTACCAGCGCGAAAACCGCTCCGCAGGCGTAGTAGGCGCGCCGTTCACCGCGCTCACCGGCGCGCGCCACGCCGCGGTTTTCCGTGAACCCGATGCATTCCTCGATGGCGCGATTCAGCGGAACGCGCGGATCGTATTCCGGGTCGACCTCGGCCACGGCGCGGAATGCCAGCAATTCCGCACCGCCTTCGGTGATCCAGGCATCGCGCGCGTATTCGTAGGCGACGGTCTGCCCCAGCCAGAAATGCGCGGCTTCATGCGCGATGAACCACAGGCCGACGTGGCGCTGGTCGCCGGTTTCCTCGAGCAGGCCCGCGCCCGCGTAACGCATGGCGATGAGTCCTTTGAGCGCGCCGCCTTCGCGCGACATGATGCCGCGCGTCGGGCCCTCCCAGCTCACCAGCACCGTCGGCTTGAACCTGCGTAACGCGCCAAGTTCCTGCGTGTATCGGCCGATCAGCGTCGGGACACCACGCGTCAGCGACTGCTGGATCCAGTCCGGCAGTTGCGGGTCGAAGACGCCGATCATGTCGGGCGTTTCCACCGGGCTCGTCGCACCGAAGAACACGTAGGTGTCCTTCTCGGTGGTTTCCCCCGTGGGGCTGCGCTTTCCGGCGAGCAGTACCGGACCCGCGGCATCGCGGAACACGTATTTCAGCCTGGCCGCCGGCACCGGATGATTGTTGAGATCGGCGGGCAGGGCGCGCACCGCTTCCAGCGAGTCCATCGGGAAGCAATCGAACTGGGCGACGAACAGCGCCACCGAGCCATCGGTGAATATCAGCGCCGGCGGATGGTCCTGTTCCAGGCCTTCGGAAACCGGTTTGAAGTTCACGGTCACGCGGCGCGGAAGCTCACCGCGTTCCGCGGTCAATACGTCGTAATTACCGCGGCGCTGCAGGCGCACGCCGCGCGTCACCACGGTCCATTTTTCCTGGCGCCACGGTCGGCGAGTCTCGCTGGTCAGATCGGAGCGCCGGAACACCCAGGCGGTCACGGAGCGATCGAAGATGAAATCGGCGGTCCAGGCGTCCGCGCGGCGCGCGACTTCGATGCGCGCCTGCGGAATTCCCGGTGCGTCGCTGATTGCCGCCTGGGCGGCCCCACCGGCCAGCAGCGCAATGAATCCCAGCCGACGCAGGCCTGAGACGCGCGCCGTCATCCGTCGATGAATATCGTCGCCGGCTGTTCGAGCAGGTCTTTGAGCGCCTGGATCATCGAAGCGGCGTCGTAACCGTCGACGAAGCGGTGATCGAACGAGGATGAGAGATTCATCATGAGGCGGATGGCGATCTGTCCATCTACCGCCACCGGCCGCTCGATGGCCTTGTTGATGCCGATGATCGCCACCTCGGGCATGTTGATCATGGGCGTCGAGGCGATGCCGCCGAGTTTGCCGAGGCTGGTGATCGTGATGGTCGAGCCGGTGAGTTCATCACGCGGTGACTTGTTGGCGCGCGCCGCCTCGGCAACGCGACGGATCTCCGCTGCGAGATCGTGCAGGGCGCGCGACTCCACATTGCGCACCACCGGGACCTTGAGGCCCTGCGGCGTCTGCGTCGCGACTCCGACATGCACGGCCTTGTGCTTGACCAGCACGCCACGCGCACTGTCGTACAGCGCATTGCACTGCGGGAATTTTTCCAGGACACGCGCCAGAGCGGCAACAATGAACGGCAGGAAGGTGAGCGGCGGAGCCGCTGCCGGGCGCCGGTCGTTGAGATGCTTGCGCAGGCCCTCGAGGCGCGTGAGGTCGCATTCCTCGACGTACGAGTACTGCGGAATGCTGCGCGCGGATTCGGTGAGACGCTCGGCAATGACGCGGCGCAGGCCGATGATCTTCACTTCCTCGGTGCCATCGCGCGGTTCGCGCGTGGCGTTGGCCCGCGCATTCATCGAAGGCGGCGCACCGCGTGCCGCGCCGGCCGCCAGCGCCGAGTCGATGTCGCCCGGCTCGATGCGTCCCGCCGGACCCGTGCCCGTCACGGTAGCGAGGTCGAGTCCCGCCTCGGCGGCGCGACGACGCGAGGCCGGCGAGGCCATGACGCGCGAAGCCTTGTGCGCGCCGTTGTCGTTGGCGGCCGCGGGCGTCGCTGACGGTGCGCCGGGTTTGTCGCCGGCGTGCCGCTGCGGTGTCTGGATCTGCGGCGTGAGCGGCACCGGGGGTGGTGGCGCCGGCGCCTTGGCCGCCGGTGCGTCGCCGGAGGCCGCCGAGGTCGCGTCGGTGTCGAACACCACGAGTTCGGAGCCCACCGCCACCATGTCGCCGGGCTGACCGGTGATGGAAAGGATGCGGCCGGTGACCGGCGCGGGCATTTCCACCGCCGCTTTCTCGGTCATGACTTCGCACATGACCTGGTCTTCCTGCACGAGATCGCCCGGCTTCACGTGCCAGGCGACGACTTCGGCGGATACCGTGCCTTCACCCAGGTCGGGCATCTTGAATACGTAGCGGCTCATGATTCCCCTGGCTTCTCATGACTCACCCATGGCGGCCCGCAACGCGAGCGCCACCCGTGCCTGGCCGGGAAAGTACTCCCATTCGAAGGCGTGCGGATACGGGGTATCCCAGCCCGCCACCCGCTGGATCGGCGACTCGAGGTACCAGAAGCATTCTTCCTGGATGCTGGCGGACAACTCCGCCCCGAATCCGCAGAAGCGCGTGGCCTCGTGTGCGATGACGCAGCGGCCGGTTTTCTTGACCGAAGAGCAGATCGGATCGATGTCGAGCGGCGACATGGTGCGCACGTCGATGATTTCGGCGTCGAGGTTCAGCTTCTTCGCCGCCGCTTCGCACACGTGCACCATCGTGCCGTAGGTGACGATGGTGATCTGCGAGCCTTCGCGCACGATGTCGCTCTTGCCGATGGGCACGGTGTAGTAACCCTCCGGCACGTCGCCCTTGGCATGCGTGCTCCAGGGCACCGCGGGCTTGTTAGGGTCGCCGTCGAAGGGGCCGTTGTAGATGCGCTTGGGCTCGAAAAAGATGATCGGATCGTCGTGTTCGATGGCCGCGATCAGCAGGCCCTTGGCGTCGTAGGGATTCGACGGCATCACCGTCTTGACGCCGCAGATGTGCGTGAAGATGGCCTCGGGGCTCTGCGAATGCGTCTGCCCGCCGCGGATGCCGCCGCCGCAGGGCGCACGCACCACCATCGGCGAGGTGAACTCACCGGCGGTGCGGTAGCGGATGCGCGCCAGCTCGCTCGCGATCTGGTCGACCGCGGGATAGATGTAGTCCGCGAACTGGATTTCCGCCACCGGCCTGAGGCCGTTGAGCGCCATGCCGATGGCGGTGGCGACGATGCCGCCCTCGGCGATGGGTGAATCGAGCACGCGGTGTTCGCCGTACTTTCTCTGCAGGCCGTCGGTGACGCGGAACACGCCGCCGAAATAACCCACGTCTTCGCCCATCACGACCACGGACGGGTCGCGCGCCATCATCACATCCATGGCGGAGTTCAGCGCCTGGATCATGTTCATCTGCGCCATCTAACCAACCTTCCCTTCTTCGCTCTCCTCGGTCTTGCCGGTGAAGCCCAGCTCGGCGTTGAGCTTGATCTCCTCGGCGAGCTGCTCGCTCTGCCGGCGCAGGTTCTCCGGGAACTCCTTGTATACGTCCTCGAACATGAGATGGCGGTTGAGACGCGGGCCTTCGTTGAGCGCGCCGAAGGAAACGGCCTCTTTCCACGCGGCCGCCACCTGCGAGTCGAGCTCGGCGTGCAGGTCCTTGTGGCGCTTCTCGCTCCACTCGCCGCGCGCGATCAGGTGATTCTTCAGCCGTTCGACCGGGTCACCCAGCGGCCAGTGCGCGTAATCCTCTTTCGGGCGATAACGCGATGGATCGTCGCTGGTGGAATGCGCGGAGGCGCGATAGGTGACGAGCTCGATGAGCGTCGGCCCGCCGCCGGTGCGCGCGCGCTGCGCGGCCCACTGCGTCACCGCGTGCACCGCGAGAAAGTCATTGCCGTCGACGCGGATGCCCGCGACGCCGTAACCCGGGCCGCGCGCCGCGAACGAACGCTGCTCGCCGCCGGCGGTTCCCTGGAAAGTGGAAATGGCCCACTGGTTGTTGACGATGTTCATGATCACCGGCGCCTGGTAGACGGCGGCGAACAGCAGCCCGTGGTGGAAGTCGGCCTCGGCGCTCGCGCCCTCGCCGATCCAGGTGCAGGCGATGTGGTCCTCGTTGCGGATGGCCGCGGCCATGGCCCAGCCCACCGCCTGCGGGAACTGGGTAGTTAGGTTGCCGGAGATCGAGAAGATGCGGCCCGCGCTCCAGTGGTACATGACGGGCAGCTGCCGCCCCTTGCACATGTCGCGCGTGTTGGAGAGCAGCTGGCACATGAGCTCCACCAGCGGCTTGCCGCGCACCATGTAGATGCCCTGCTGGCGGTACGACGGGAACAGCATGTCGCCGGGCAGCAGCGCCATGGCCTGCGCCACCGCGACTGCCTCCTCGCCGAAGGAGCGCATGTAGAAGGAGATCTTTCCCTGGCGCTGGGTGCGCTGCATGCGGTCATCGAAGATGCGCGTGAGCAGCATGTGGCGCAGGCCCACCTGCAGGTCTTCGTCCTCGAGGCGCGGATTCCAGGTCCCCACGGCTTCGTGCTTGTCGTCGAGCACGCGCACCAGTCCCACGGCGCAGTCTTCCATGTCACGCGCGCGTGCGTTGACGTCGGGCTTGGGAATCTCTCCCGCCGGCGACAGATCTACGTAGCTGAAGTCGGGCTTGTCACCCGGCCGTGTTGGCGGCTGCGGTACGTGAAGTCTTGGCATGGTGCGCGATCATACCCGGGCCGGGAGGGGGGTTACAGGCGCGCGCAGGACGCGCGACGCCATGCTGGTTCCTCCCTTCAGTTTTGATTGGTGTCTGGAATGGATCAGCGCCACCCGTGCCGCGACATTCGGCATCGGTGAGAGCTAGGAGAAGTTGGTCGGTGGCAGGACAACTCTGGGCGGCTTCCTGCCTTGCGCTCATTGGACCGGTGCCACTGCCGGGCGGTGAGGTCGGAGACGCAGCATGACATCACGCATCCTGCGCGCGCCGGCAAGGCCTCTTCCAGCCCCGCGTGCCGCGGAGATGTAAGAACGTTCTTAGCCAGCGACCCGGTGACGGAGCGGTATGAGCGCGGGGACGTCGGCCGCCCGCGGCCGCGGGAGCGTGCGCATCGCGCACCGGGCTCCGAGCTCACCGCGGCGCAGTACCTCCGGTCAAATCTCGCAAGGCACGAAGCCGCGCCCAGGTTGTCCTGTCACCGACCAGATTCTTCTCTAACTACACGTTGCCGAATGTCGCGGCACGCGCGGCGGCCAGCTCGTTTCCAATCAACAATTCGCGACTGAAGCGAGGAACCGGTGCGTGATGCGCGCGATCCCGCGGACGCGGGCGACCGCCATCACCTTGCTCACACCGGCTTCGTCACCATGAGCACCAGTGCACCTACGGGTGCCAGCGTCGCCACCAGTCCCCACAGCTGCCATTGCCGCGACAACCGCTCGTACTCGCCCGCATTCCAGTTGCCGGCCTCGCCGGCGCGCGCGATGGCCAGCAGCCTTCTCTGCAGGGGCGCGACAAAGAACTGGAAGGCGATACCGGAAACGCCAAACAGGATCAGCGACCAGAGGATCCAGCGGGTGCCGAGTATTGGAAAGTGCAATGTCATCGCGAGCAGCACCCCGGTGACGATGATGGCGGCGACGCCCGGCAGCGTGAACCAGCGGTCGCTGTGGATCACGCCTTCGAGCGCCTGCGCGCGGGCCGTCGCGGTACCGATACGGTCACCATGCAGCTTCCAGAACACACCGGTGATGATGTTGCCGAGGAACAGCACCACGCTGAGGATGTGCAGGGACTTGAGCACGTAGTACTGCGTCATCGGTTCGCCTCGCGATTGAGCCACACGGCAGAGCCCCGCCGCGTTCAGTTCGAAATCCTTGTCGAGTATCGAGTCGATGGCCTCGTCGCTCAGCGTGACGCCATGGGCGCGCAGGCTGGAGAGCGCCCAGGAACGCAGGCCGAAGCGCATGCGCCGGGTGTCGAGGCCCGTGGAACGCGCGATGCGCACGAATTCATCGATGGCGTCGTACATGTCGTTGGCGAGGCGCGCGCAGTCGGCCACTTCGCTGTAGTGAGTCAGGTACGCGCGGCGCGGACGGAACTGCATGATGCGCACGATCGATGCCTTGAGCTGCGACGGATCGAACTGCGTCGGCGTGGTGGTCGGCATGATCCACGGGCCCCTGGAGGTGTCGAATTCGCGGTACGACAGGCCGAAGGTGTCGCCGGTGAAAACGCTGGTGGCGCCGTGGTCGACGATGCACTGGTGATGCAGCGCATGGCCGGGCGTGTGGATGCTCTCGAACACGCGACCGGCGAGCTCGAATCGCTGGCCATCCTGGGCGATGGCGATCCGCTCGCGCGCGATGGGCAGGATTTCCCCGTAGAGCTGCGCATACAGCTCGGGGCCGTAGACCGCGCGCGTCCCTTCGATGAGCGACTTGGGATCGGCCATGTGCGGTGCGCCGCGCGGATGCAGCACCGCCGTGGCGCGCGGCAGCGCCTGCATCAGTGCACCGGCGCCGCCGGCATGATCGAGGTGCACGTGGGTCAGGAACAGGTAATCCACCGCCTCGCGCTCGATGCCGAGTTCCGCCAGCGCGGCGAGCACCAGCGGGACGGCGGTATTGGGGCCGGTATCGACGATGGCGGCCCGTGAGCCCGACACCACGACATGCGAGGCATCCATCTGCGGGCGCACGTATTCGGTGTCCACGGCCGTAATGCCGTCGGCGAATTTCGTCAGGCGTGGCAGACTTCCGTTCATCGCGCGGGTCCTCTGGGGCAACATATCAGCATGAAAGCAAAATTACTCCTGACAACTCTCATGGTGTTCGTGGCCACTTCGGTGCACGGCGCGGTCGAGGAACGCGGCAACCTGGTGCTCGACAACATTCCCGTGGTCGACACGCCCCTCACCGCACGCCTCGAGGACTACCTGAATTCGCGTGGCGCGAGTTTCGTCGACTGGCTGCCGGGCGACGGACTGCTGATCGCCACGCGCTTCGGCGATGTCGAACAGCTGCATCGCGTCATGATGCCGATGGGCGCGCGCGAGCAGCTCACCTTCTACCGCGAGCCGATCACCGTGGCGCGCACACCGCGGGCGAGCGTGGCGCCGGGCTTCGTGTTCCTGCGCGACCAGGGTGGCAACGAGAATTCGCAGGTTCACTACTACGATCTCAATACCCGCGCGGTGCGCATGCTCACCGACGGCAAGGGCGTCAACGGCGGCCTCGCGTGGAGCCACGACGGGCGGCGCGTCGCATATCACAGCACGGCGCGCGACGGCGTCAGCTACGACCTGTTCATCGCCGAGCCCACCAACAACATTTCCCAGCCGCGCCTGGTCTTCAACGGCTTCCAGAAGAACTGGTCGGTGGACGACTGGTCGCCCGACGACGCCAAACTACTCATCACCAACCGCATTTCCGCCAGCGAATCGCACCTGTTCGTGCTGGACGTGGCAAGCGCGGGGCTGACCCCGGTCAGCGAGGGCAGCGAGCCCGCGAGCGTGTCCGGCGCGCGCTTCTCCGCCGACGGCCGCGCCGTCTACCTCGTTACCAATCGCGACAGCGAATTCGAGCAGCTGCGGCGCATCGACCTGGTGACCGGCGCGATCGAGATCCTGACGGGCCACATTCCCTGGGACATCGACAGCTTCGACCGCACCGACGACGGCCGTTATCTCGCGTGGGTGGCGAACGTCGACGGAATCAGCCGCCTGACCGTGGTCGACATCGCGAAGCGCGCGGAAATCCTGCCGCCATTACCCGATGGCCGCATCGGCCGCATCGGCTTCGATCCGGCCGGGCGGCGCCTTGCGATCACGCTCGAGAGCCCGCAGTCGCCGCGCGACGTGTACGTGCTGGAAGTCGAACGCAACTCCGTGGTGCGCTACACGAAGAGCGAAGCGGGAACCGTGGATCCGGTGCAGTTCGTGCCGGCTGAGCTGTTGCGATATCCGACCTGGGATCGAATCAACGGACGCAATCGGCAGATCCCGGCGTTCATCTACCGGCCGAAGGCGGGCACGCCGGGTCCGCATCCCGTCCTGATCGACATTCATGGCGGCCCGGAATCGCAGGCGATTCCCGGGTTCAATGCATTCACGCAATTCCTGGTGCGGGAAATGGGCTTCGTGGTGATCACGCCCAACGTGCGCGGTTCATCAGGGTACGGCAAGACCTTCCTGAACCTCGACAACGGCGAGGATCGCGAAGATGCGGTGCGCGACATCGGCGGTCTGCTGGTGTGGATCGGCGCGCAGAAGGATCTCGATGCCAAGCGCGTGTTCGTCTCGGGAGGTTCGTACGGCGGCTACATGTCGCTGGCGTCGATGGTGCACTTCGGCGACCGGCTGCGCGGCGGCATCGACGTGGTCGGCATCTCCAACTTCGTCACCTTCCTGGAGAGCACGTCGGCTTATCGCCGCAACCTGCGTCGCCCGGAGTACGGCGACGAGCGCCTGACTGCCATGCGCGCCTACCTGCAGAGGATTTCGCCGCTCACCAACGCCGCGCGCATCAACAAGCCGCTGCTGGTGGTGCAGGGGCTCAACGACCCGCGCGTGCCGGCCAGCGAATCACAGCAGATGGTGGCGAAGATCCGCGCGCGCGGCGGCGAGGTCTGGTATCTCGCGGCCAAGGATGAAGGCCACGGATTCCGCAAGAAAGCGAACCGCGACTTCTACCAGAAGACGATCGTGACCTTCCTCGAGCGGCAGCTCGCCAGGTAGCGCTGCCTGACCGCTACTTCGCCGAGGAGAAGAAGAAGCTCTTCTTCGGCAGACGTCTCGAGCGCCGGCTGCTGCTTCGAGTAGTACTCCGCGAGTTGCTCGATGTCTTCGCGGGTCAGCGTCTGCGCCATGCTGGTCATGACCGGGTTCTTGCGACCGCCACGCTGGTAGTCGTGCAGCGCGCGCTCGATGTAGTCCTTGTGCTGGCCGGCGATGGTCGGATAGTCGGCGGTGATGCCGACGCCGTTGGTGCCGTGGCAGGCCAGGCAGGTCTCGCTGGCCTTGGGACGCGCGGTGGCCGGCACGTCGGTGACCGACTTGGTCAGCACGTTTGCGCCCGCCAGGTAGATGGCGATGTCCGCCATGTCCTGCTCGCTCATGCTGCTGGCCTGGGAATGCATGGTGCCGTGCGAGCGCTCGCCGCTCTTGTAGGCCTTGAGCGCCGCGACCAGGTATTCGGGCCGCTGGCCACTCAGCTTGGGCACCGAGTACGTCGGGTAGACGTTCTTGTAGTTAGGGATCGAATGGCAGCCCTGGCAGGTGTAGGCCAGTTCGTGGCCGCGCTTGGCGTCACCGGCGGTGGCGGGCGTCTGCGCCTCGACCGAGAAAGCTGCGCTGAGCGCGATTAACGTGAGGGAAGCGACGACCGGAATACGCAATGCCATGACGAGATTCAGCCCCTTATGAGCCCGGACAGGGGCCCGCAAAAACAGGCCGCGATATTAAGGACTTGGGCGCGCAATTGCCACCGGGCACAATCGGTTGCAGCGCATCTCGGGGGACACCGTAATTGATAGCTCTCATTCAGCGGGTCAGTGAAGCCGAAGTGACGGTTGATGCCCGATCCGTGGGCAGGATCGGCCGTGGCGTGCTGGCGCTCATTGGCGTGCAGCGCGACGACGATGAGGCGCGCGGCGCAAGGCTGCTCGAGCGCGTGCTCGGCTACCGGATCTTCGAGGACGAGGCCGGGCGCATGAACCGCTCATTGGCCGACATTGGTGGGGGGCTGCTGCTGGTGCCGCAGTTCACGCTGGCCGCCGATACTCACAAGGGCACGCGGGCCGGCTTCAGCAGCGCTGCGGCACCCGAGGTGGCCCGGGCGCTGTTCGAGGGGCTGGTGGAACTGGCGCGCCAGCGCCACGCCGACGTCGCCACGGGGCAATTCGGGGCCCACATGCGAGTTGCGCTGATCAACGACGGGCCGGTCACGTTCTGGCTCGAAGCGAGTTAGATCTTCTCTTTGGATGACAAAGACTTAATCAGCACCGCGAACCCGTGATGCGAGTCTCGTCTGCCGCCGAACTTTATTCGGCTGGACCCCTCAGTTGACTTATCATTTCGAGACTTTGCGAGGAGCAGCTCATGGGCAATTTAGGTTGGAAAGAACTCCTGATCATCCTGGTCGTGGTGTTGGTGATCTTCGGGGCGAAGAAGCTCAAGACCATCGGCTCGGACCTGGGCTCCGCGGTTCGCGGTTTCAAGAAGTCGATGAACGATGGGGACGCCGAGGAATCCGTCAAGCAACTCAAGGCTGACGCCGAATTCACCGAGACCAGCAAGTCGGCGAACACGGAAAAGAGCGAGCACAAGGTCTGACGCGCAGCCTGCGCCGGCGCCGCCGGTCGACGCTGGCGCCACGGTCCTGACCGCCCAACGGCGGAGCAATCATGTTCGAAGTCGGATTTTCAGAACTTCTGCTGATCTTCGCGATCGCCCTGATCGTGCTCGGACCACAGAAGCTGCCCAAGCTCGCCCAGCAGGTCGGCCGCTGGGTCGGGCGTGCGCGCGCCATGGCGCGCCAGTTCCGCGACCAGCTCGAGGATGAGGCTCACAATCTCGAGACGAAGATGAACGTCGATCCCGGCATCGACACCTCGCTCGAAGCCGGGGCGAAGGCGCGCGCCAACCCCGGCGCAGGACACGCCCGCGCCGCCGCCCGCACCGGCCCCGACGGAAGCAGAAGAGTTCTATCCACCCGATCATCACATGCATCCGTCGCAGCTCGCGGCGGCACAGCGCCACGCCGCCGCCCGACATTCCGCCGGCAGCCGGCGGCGACCACCCGCAGGCCGAGCTCGATCTAACTACTCCGCCGGCGGATCCCGCGCGCGATCCACCCTTGTAACACGCAACCATGGGCAGCGAAGAAAATCCGGAGAACCTCGCCGAAGGCACGCTGATGTCGCACCTGCTGGAGCTGCGCAATCGCATGCTCAAGGCGGTGCTCGCGATATTCGTGACGTTCATCCCGTGCGCGATCTTCGCCAACGACCTGTTCAATTTCATCGCGCAGCCGCTGGTCGAGAAGCTGCCCGCGGGCAGCACGCTCATCGCGACCAGCGTGGTGGGCCCGTTCATGACGCCGTTCAAGGTGGCGTTCTACATCGGGTTGTTCGCCGCGATGCCCGTCGTGCTGTACCAGATCTGGGCGTTCGTCGCGCCGGGGCTGTACCGCAAGGAGAAGCGCTTCGCCGTGCCGCTGCTGGTGTCGTCGGTGCTGCTGTTCTACGCGGGCGTGGTGTTCGCGTACTTCGTGGTGTTCCCGGTGATGTTCACGTTCTTCGTCGGCACCGTGCCCATCAGTCGCGGAGTACATGCCGGAAATCGGCGAGTACCTGAGCTTCGTGCTCACCATGTTCTTCGCCTTCGGGCTGGCATTCGAAGTGCCGGTGGCGGTGGTGCTGCTGGTGCTCACCGGCCTGGTCAAGATCGAGAAGCTCACCGACAACCGGGGCTACGTGGTGATCGGCATCTTCGTGCTGGCCGCGTTCCTCACGCCTCCGGATGCGATTTCCATGGTCATCATGGCGTTCCCGATGTGGCTGCTCTACGAAGGCGGCCTGGTCATGGCACGCATCATGCAAAAGATGCGGCGCGAGGCCGCCGAGGCCGCGGAGAAGGAAGAAGCCAAGGCGAGTTGAACGCGCGCCGGGCCGCGGGAATGGACACGGCCCCCATTGCCCCGCTCCGCATGCGAGCTGGTGCTTTGCACTAGGCGCGTCCCCTTTTGCTAGGAAATGGGGGCTGTCCCCTGCCTTGCTGGCGCTACGCGCCTTGGTTCAGACTCCGCCCACATCGCGGCGCACCAGCGCCCATAAGAAATTCGGGGTAATAAATGACCGATCCGACCTCGACGACCACCGCGTCGTCCGATCCCAGCCGCGGCTTTTTCGGACATCCACTCGGACTCCGGACGCTGTTCCTCACCGAGATGTTCGAACGCATGACCTACTACGGCATGCGCGCCATCCTGCTGCTGTACCTGGTGGCGGCGATCAAGGATGGCGGCCTTGGCATCGACGAGAAGACCGGCAGCGCCATCTACGGCCTGTACATCTCCGGCACCTATCTACTCTCGCTGATCGGCGGCTACATCGCGGACCGCATCATCGGTGCGCAGCGCGCGGTGTGGTGGGGCGGAATCTTCATCATGATCGGCAACACCTGCCTGGTGTTCGGGCAGACGCAGCTGTTCTTCTGCGGACTCATGATCATCGTGGTCGGCGTGGGACTGCTGAAGCCCAACATCAGCGCCATCGTCGCGGGGCTCTACCCGGAAGGCGGCTCACGGCGTGACGCGGGCTTCTCCATCTTCTACATGGGTATCAATACTGGCGCCTTCATCGGCTCGTGGGCGGTCCCTGAAGTCGCGCAGAGTTTCGGCTGGGGCATGGGATTCGCACTCCCTGCCGTTGGAATGGCCCTGGGCCTCGTGCAATTCGCATTCATGCGCAAGCATCTCGGGACTGCGGGACTCCAGCCGGCCGCGGATGCGACCCACGCGCGCGGGAGCTGGACGCCCATTGTCATTGGCGGCGCGTTGCTGGTGCTGGTCGTGGTGCTCGGCATCACTGGAATCGTGAAGATGAATCCCGTGGCGATCTCGAATTCCGCGACCTGGGTGATCTTCGCGTTGGCGGCGCTCTACTTCATCTACCTGGGATTTTTCGCCGGCCTGAATCCGGAAGAGCGCAAGCGCGTGGTGGTGATGTTCGTGCTGTTCATCGCCTGCGCCATGTTCTGGGCCGGCTTCGAGCAGGCCGGCGCCTCGCTGAACCTGTTCGCCGACCGTTACACGGATCTCAACGTGTTTGGCTGGGACATGGCGGCCGGCACGCTGCAGACCATCAATCCGCTGTTCATCATCATCTTCGCGCCGGTGTTCGCGGCGATCTGGGTGCAGCTGGGTGTGCGCAATCTCGATCCATCGGCGCCGGTGAAGTTTTCACTCGGCCTCATCCTCATGGGCGTGGGCTTCTACGTGATGGTGCTGGCATCCAAGTACGTCGTGGCCGGCGAAAAGGTGCTGCCCACCTGGCTGATCCTCACCTACCTGTTCCACACCTTCGGCGAGTTGTGCCTGAGCCCCGTGGGCCTGAGTTCCTTCAGCAAGCTCGCGCCCGCGAGATTCGTGGGCCAGTCGCTGGGCGTGTGGTTCATCGCGACGGCGCTGGGCAACAACATTGCCGGCCAGATTGCCGGTGACTTCGACTGGAATGACCCGAGCCGGATGCCCGGCCAGTTCATGTTCATCTTCTGGTGGGGCGTGATCGGCGGCGCTGTCCTGCTGCTGCTGTCGCCCTGGCTCAAGAAGTTCCTCGCGGGAGTACGCTGATGAAAACTCATCTTCATATCGCCGCGAGCCTGACCGCGGCAGCCGTCGCCTGTGCACTCACCGCCTGCTCCGGTTCGAAGGAGCCGGCGCCGCCGGCGAAGATCGACGCGAATGCCTTCGTCGACCAGGTGAATCGCGAGCTCGTCGATCTCAATCGCGAGATCAACGCGGCGGGATGGACGCAGTCCACCGACATCACCGTCGACACGCAGTACCTGGCGTCAAAAGCGACCGAGCGATACCTGGAATTCATCAGCCGCAAGGCCGGCGAAGCCAAGGTCTATGACAACGACAAGCTCGATCCCGTCACCGCGCGCGCGCTGCAGCTCATCAAGCTCAACGTGAGCGCGCCGGCGCCGGCCGACGCCGCCAAGCGCACCGAGCTCGCGGCGCTCTCCACCGAGCTCGAGGCCATGTACGGCGAAGGCAAGTATTGTCCCCAGGGCAAGAGCGTCCTCAAGGGCGAGAAGGATGAGAAAGGCTGCTACAACCTCGACGAGCTGGGCGAAATCATCGCCACCAGCCGCAACTACGACGAGATCACCGAAGCGTGGGTGGGCTGGCACTCGATCGCGCCGCCGATGCGCCCGAAGTACCAGCGCTTCGCCGAGCTCGCCAACGAAGGCGCGCGCGAGATGGGCTTCGAGGACCTCGGCGTGTTGTGGCGCTCGCGTTACGACATGCCGGCCGCGGATTTCGAGAAGGAAGCCTCGCGCCTGTACGACCAGGTCAAGCCGCTGTACGAAAACCTGCATTGCTACGCGCGCGGCCGCCTGCAGAAGAAGTACGGCAAGGACAAGGTGCCGGACGGCAAACCCATCCCCGCGCAACTGCTGGGCAACATGTGGGCGCAGCAGTGGAATCGCGTGTACGACGACCTGCTCAAGCCCTATCCCGCGGCCAGCATCGAAACCGCCGACCGCCAGCTGCAGGCGCAGAAGTGGGACGCGGTGCGCATGACCAAGTCCGCCGAGAGTTTCTACACCTCGATCGGGTTCCCGGCGCTGCCGCAGACCTTCTGGGAACGCTCCATGCTCACGCGCCCGCGCGACCGCGAGGTGGTGTGCCACGCCAGCGCCTGGGACATGGACACCGGCGACGACGTGCGCATCAAGATGTGCATGAAGCCCATCGAGGAAGACCTGTTCACGATCTACCACGAGCTCGGCCACGTCTATTACTTCATCTGGTACAAGGACCAGCCGATGCTGTACCAGGACGGCGCGCACGACGGCTTCCACGAAGCCATCGGCGATGCGGTCAACCTCTCGGTGACGCCGGCCTATCTACACCAGATCGGCCTGGTGGGCGCGGTCAAGCCGTCGCAGGAAGCGGTCATCAACGAACAGATGAAGATGGCGCTCGACAAGATCGCCTTCCTGCCCTTCGGCAAACTCATCGACGAGTGGCGCTGGGCGGTGTTCGACGGCCGCATCAAGCCGGGCGATTACAACAAGGCCTGGTGGGAACTGCGCCAGAAGTACCAGGGCCTGTCGGCGCCCGTGCCGCGCAGCGAAGCGGATTTCGACCCGGGCGCGAAGTACCACATCCCCGGCAACACGCCGTACACGCGTTACTTCCTGTCCTTCATCCTGCAGTTCCAGCTCCACAAGGCGCTGTGCGATGCCGCGGGCTTCAAGGGCCCGCTCAACGAGTGCTCGATCAACGGCAACACCGAGGCCGGCCGCCGCTACGGCGAGATGCTGAAACTCGGCGCGAGCCAGCCGTGGCCCGACACGCTCGAGAAACTCACCGGCACGCGCACCATGGATGCCTCGGCCATCATCGACTACTTCAAGCCGCTCGAAGCCTGGCTCGACGAACAGAACAAGGGACAGAGCTGCGGCTGGAACTGAGCTCGTTTCCGGGGGTAGTTAGATGAATCAGAACGACGCGACCGCGCCGCAGCTCACTGCGCGCGCCATCATCCTGGCGGTTATCCTGGCGATGTTGCTCGCGGCAGCGAACACCTACCTGGGCCTGTTCGCCGGCATGACCATCGCTTCGGCGATTCCGGCGGCGGTGCTCTCGATGGCGATTCTCCGCGCCCTCGGCGGCGGCGGCATCCTCGAGAACAACATCGTGCAGACCGGTGCTTCGGCCGGTTCCTCGATCGCCTCGGGCGTCATCTTCACCGTCCCGGCGCTGGTGATCCTCGGCTACTGGACCGACTTCCGGTACTCGTGGGTGCTCGCCATCGCCGGTCTCGGCGGCATCCTCGGCGTGTTGTTCTCGGTACCGCTGCGTCGCTCGCTGATCGTCGATCAGCAGATGGCCTTCCCGGAAGGCAAGGCCGCGGCGGAAGTGCTCAAGGCCGGTGAAAACCCCGCGCAGGGCGTGAAGGTGCTGGGCGTCTCGGCGCTCGCCGGCGGCCTGGTCAAGCTGTCGGCCGCGAGTGGCCTGCGGCTCATCCCCGACAGCGCGGCGACGGCGGGATTCTTCGGCAAGTTCCTCGCCTATTTCGGCACCAACCTGTCGCCGGCACTGCTCGGCGTGGGCTACATCGTGGGGCTCAACATCGGCATCGTGGTGCTTGCCGGCAGCGTCATCTCCTGGAACATCGCGATCCCGATCTTCCAGGCGACGCAGATGGATGCGAATCCGGAGCTTGCCGCGGCCATCGCCGCTATCTGCCAGGGTCTCGCGCCGCATGAATGCGCCGAGGCAACCGCTGGAACGCTCTGGAACAAGCAGATCCGTTATCTCGGCGTCGGGGCCATGCTGGTCGGCGGCCTCTGGGCGCTGGTGAGCCTGCGCAAGTCGATCGTCTCGGGCGTGAAGAGTGGTCTCGCGGCGACGCGTGCCGGCGCCGCGGCGATCGTCGATCACACCGAGCGCGACCTGCCGATGAAGTGGGTGCTGATCGGCATCGTGCTGTTCACGCTGCCGCTCGCGGGCCTCTACTACAGCATCGTCGACAACCTGGGAGTGGGCCTGGCGATGTCGGTGATCATGGTGATTGCCGGCTTCCTGTTCTGCTCGGTGTCGGCCTACATGGCCGGCCTCGTGGGTTCGTCCAACAACCCGGTCTCGGGCATCACCATCGCGACCATCCTGTTCGCGGCCACCGTACTGCTGCTGATGCTGGGCAAGGAAGCCACGATCGGCCCGGTCGCCGCGATCATGATCGGCGCGGTGGTGTGCTGCGCCGCCTGCGTCGCCGGCGACAACCTGCAGGATCTCAAGGCCGGCTACATCGTGGGCGCCACGCCATGGCGCCAGCAGGTGATGCTCGCCATCGGCTCGATTTCCTGCGCGCTGGTCATGGCGCCGACGCTCAACCTGCTGGAGTCTGCCTACGGCATCGGCGTGCAGACCGCGGCGCATCCCAAGCCCCTGCTCGCGCCGCAGGCCACGCTCATGGCCAGCGTGGCGAACGGCATGTTCGGCGGCGAGTTGCCCTGGGGCATGGTGGCCATCGGTGGTGGCATCGCCGTCGCCATCATCATCATCGACGAAATCCTGCGCCGTCGCGGCTCGAACTTCCGCACGCCAGTGCTCGCGGTTGCGGTGGGTATCTATCTACCCCTGGAACTGATGGTGCCGATCTTCCTCGGCGGCCTGCTGAATCACCTGGTGACCAGGACCTTCGGAAAAGGGCTCACGGACGATCAGCTGGAGAAGCGCAGTCGCGTCGGCATGCTGTTCGCCGCGGGCCTGATCACCGGTGAGGCGCTCATGGGAATCTTCATGGCCATTCCGATAGTCGTTGCCGAACGGGACGATGTGCTGGCGCTGCCGGAAGTCATGCGGCTGACCGGCACGACCGGCAAGCTGGCGGGCCTGGCGCTGCTCACAGGCATCGCCATCTGGCTGTACCGCATCGGTACCCGCAAACCGGCCTGAGTGGGGACACTCCCGATTTGCCCGTTTTGCGGGCAAATCAGGACGTGCCTCTTTATATGTTCAGCTTCGTACAATGCTCCTCGCCATGAGGCGCGTCCCCATTTGCTAGCAAATCAGGAATGTCCCCATTTCCACGGACTCCTCCCATCGCGCGAAGCTGATCGTCTGCTTCGCCACCGTCTATCTCGTCTGGGGCTCGACCTACGTGGTGGCCAGCATCGGCCTGCACGTGATGCCGCCGCTGATGTTTGGCGGTTTCCGCTTCCTGTGTGCCGGTGTGCTGCTCGCGTTGACTGCGATTGCGCTCGGCCAGCGCTTCGAGCTCGATGCAGCCGAATGGCGTCACTTGTTCATCGTCGCCGTCGGCAGTGTCTTCATCCCGAACGGCTGCACGAACTGGGCGATGCAACACGTGGCTTCCAACCAGACGGCCATCCTCAATGCCTCGGCGGCGCTGTGGATCGCGCTGCTGGCGACGCGCGGACGACGCGCCCATGCGCTCGATCGGCGCACGCTCACCGGGCTGATCGTGGGTTTTGCGGGCACGGTGCTGATCATCTGGCCACGCGAGAGTCTGCGCATCGCCAACCTCGACTTGCAGTTCCTGATCCTGTTCGCCGTGTTCGTCTGGTCGGCCACCACGGTGTACATCCGCAATGCGCATTCCAAGCTCGGGCTGCTGGCGTTTTCGGCGATCCAGATGTTCCTCGGCGGCGTCATGATGACCGGTACCGGGCTGGCGCTCGGTGAGGCGGAACGCTGGCACTGGTCCACCTCCGGGCTCCTGTCCATGGCCTATCTCACTATCGCGAGTTCGTGCGTGGCATACACGGCGTATTCGTGGCTGGCGCGAAACACCACGCCCGCGCTGGTCGGCACTTACAGCTACGTGAATCCGGCGATCGCGGCCGTGCTCGGCTGGTGGTTCCTGAACGAGCAGTTAGGCATGAACCAGCTGATCGGCATGGCGGTGATGTTCGCCGGTGTGGCGCTGGTGAGCTGGCCGCAGAAGGACGCGAAGCGTCTCGATGAGGACCAGCAGAAGGAACCTTCCACGGCCGGCTGAGGCAGTGCGCGAGTAGAAAGGGGGCAGCCCCCTTTTCCCAGCAAAAGGGGTCAGCCATGTCGAAGTGGTTCTCAGATCAGGACTGACCCCTTTTGCTAGGAAACGGGGGCTGCCCCCATTCTGTAGCTAGTCGCGGCGGGGCGGGTGACGCAGACTTCGACGCGGCCGCGCGAGCCGATGAACCAGGACGCCGATCCAGCTCACGATGCTGACGATCAGCGCACCGAGTATCGCGTTCCAGAAACCGCCAACCACGAAGCCTTTCAGCACCAGCGCGACCAGGCCGAGCATGGCCGCGTTGATCACCAGCAGGAACAGCCCGAGCGTCAGCACCAGCGCCGGCAGTGCCAGCAGCAGCGCGATGGGCCGCACGAAGGCGTTGACCACCCCTAACAACAACCCGGCGAGGACCAGTGTGCCGGGCGAATTGATGTGGAAGCCGTCGAGCATCTCGGTGGCAGCCCAGAGTCCCAGGGCCGCAATGAGCCCGCGCAGAATGAAACCCGCCATGGTCGTGTTTCCTCGAGTCAGTCCCGTTCCAGGTCCAGGCCCTTCTCGAGGAATACCTTGAGTCGGGTCAGCGCCAGCTCCCAGAAGCGGCGCTTGTGCAGATAGTACGTCACCCACGCCGGCGCGGAAGGCACGCCGCTCGACAGCAGCCTGACCACCGTGGTGGTCTCCGACCCGCGTTCGAACAGGAAGTCTTCGATGATCGACCGCGTCGGTCCCCGGCATGCCGCGCGTGGGCAGCAGGATCAGCCGCATGCGGCGCGGCGTGACCAGCACGTCGATATGGGCATCCAGCTCCACGTCGGCATGGAACACGATGTGCACCCGACCCTTTTCGCGCGGGGTGACACTGGCCCCGGCCACCGTCCAGCGTTCCAGTACCCGGCTGTCGGTGAAGGCACGCCACACCCGCTCCACCGGCACACCGATGTCGGTGCGGTAGGCGAAGCTGCGGTAGCCACCACTCACTTGCCCCTGCTCACTTTCGAAGGGCCATCCAGGCTACCGGCAGCGTCGAGATGACGATGATGCCGATGGTCACGAGGCCGAAGTTGTTCTTGATGACCGGAATGTTGCCGAAGAAGAAACCGGCCCAGACGCAGATGAGTACCCAGCCGAGCCCGCCCATCACGTTGTAGGCCTGGAAGCGCGCGTACGGCATGCGCCCGATGCCGGCGACGAACGGTGCGCAGGTGCGGATGATGGGGACGAAGCGCGACATGACGATGGTCATCGAACCGTATTTCGCGAAGAACGCCTCGGTACGCTGCAGGTACTCGACCTTGAGGAAACGGTACTTGCCCGAGAAGGCCTGCGGCCCGATCCACCTCCCGACGTGGTAGTTAGTCGTGTTGCCCGCCACCGCCGCGATCACCAGCAGCAGCGACACCATCGGTGCTGACAGGGTTCCGCTGGTGTCGACCGCGGCCAGCGCGCCGGCAGCGAACAGCAGCGAATCGCCGGGCAGGAAGGGCGTCACCACGAAGCCGGTCTCCGCGAAGATGATGGCGAACAGGATCAGGTAGATCCACACGCCGTAGTCCCGCAGCAGTTCGACCAGGTGCGCGTCGAGGTGCAGGATGAAATCGACGAACCATCCGACCAGCTCCATGCGCGCTTCAGTTCCGCCGCGTGGTCGCGGCGCTCGCCGTCATCGCGTCGGTCGCGGGTCGCGGCTTGCGGCCGCGCAGCACGTCGATGCCGGCGCGGACGCCTTCGTCGTGCGCCGCCAGCGACTGGCGCACGCGCGCATCCTCGAGATCCAGCGGCGGCACGTCGATGGTCTCGAACTTCAGGTCCGGCTCGATGCCGCTGCCCTGGATGGAGCGGCCCGACGGCGTGTAGTAACGCGAGGTGGTGAGCTTGATGGCGCGTCCGCCCGACAGCGGCATCACGGTCTGCACCGATCCCTTGCCGAAAGTGCGCCGGCCCAACAGGGTGGCGCGGTGATGATCCTGCAGCGCGCCGGCGAGAATCTCCGCCGCGGACGCGGTGGTGCCATTCACGAGGACCACCACCGGTACGCCAGGCAGCACTTCGCCGGGCGTGGCCGCCATGGAGAAGCGCGCCGCGGGTGTGCGGCCGTCGGCGGTGACGATCAGGCCGTTCTCGAGCAGGTGGTCGGCGACTTCGACCGCGGATTCGAGCACGCCACCCGGGTTGTTGCGCAGGTCGAGGATCACGCCACGCGGCTTGGTGCCGAGGTCGCGGCGCATGCGCGCGATGCCTGCGGCGAAATCCAGGGCAGTGGTGTCGCTGAACATGGTGATGCGCGCGTAGATCAGGTCGCCTTCGAGCCTGACCATGGCGACGCTGTGCACGTCCACCTGCGCGCGCTCCACCGTGAACTCCAGCGGCAGCGCGGATCCGGCCCGCACCACCGCGAGCTTGACCGTGGAGCCACGCGGTCCACGCATGCGCGCCATGGCCGCGTCGAGATTGCTGCCCACCGGCATGCCGTCGATGGCCGAGATCATGTCGCCGCTTTGAATGCCGGCGGCCGCGGCCGGCGAGTCGCGGAACGGACGCACCACGCGCAGCGCGCGATCGGCGGTCGATACTTCGATGCCGATGCCGGCGTACGTTCCCGCGGTGCTCACGCGCAGGTCGGCGTACTCCTCGGCGTCGAGATAGCTGGAATAGGGATCGAGACCGCCAACCAGCCCACGCAGCGCGTCATCGACGAGCTCGGGGTCTTTCACCTCGTCAACGTACTCGCGCTGGACGCGCTCCAGGACTTCGGCGAGTTGCGCGGATTCGGCGGCGGTGAGGCGCGTTTTGGCGGGTGGCGGCGCCGCTCGGAAGGGCGGCAGCCTGGACCGCCGGCGCCTCGCGATGCGCGAACACGGCCCCCAGGGATATGAGGACGCCGAGCGCGATCCCTATGGCGATCCATCGTATGGGCGGCTTCATGGGCGCAAATCGTAACCCATGTGGCGCGCGGAGTAGCCGGCTCAGCCGGCCTGGCGCGCTTCGTCGTCGGCCAGGAAGGCCCCGGGCGTCGCGGCGGCGAGCACCGGCAGCACTTCCAGGACTTCACCCACCGGCACCGGCCTGGCGATGGCGAACCCCTGGCCGTAGTCGACACCCAGGGAACGGACGCGGGTACGGATCTCCTCGGTCTCGACGTATTCGGCCACCGTGGTGATGTTCATGGCGCGCGCCAGCTGCGCGATGGCGCGCACCATCGATTCGGCGCGTTCGTCGCGCAGGATGTCGCGCACGAAACTGCCGTCGATCTTGAGCATCGACACCGGCATGGAACGTAGATAGGACAGCGACGACAGCCCCGTGCCGAAGTCATCCAGCGCCACGCCGCAGCCCAGCTTGCGCAGCCGCTGCATGAGCGCCGAGGCGTCGTTGATGCTGGCGACTGCCGCGCTCTCGGTGAGCTCGAAGCAGAACACCGCCGGGTTGATGCGGCAGTTCTCGATGCTGCGGATCACGTAGTCGGCGAATTCATCGTCGTGCAGCGACTGGCCGGAGAAGTTGATGGTGAAAACACACCGGCGCGCTCGCCAGCAGTTCGCGGTGCGGACGCAGCAGCTCGATGACGGTCGAGATCACCCAGCGATCGATGGTGGGCATCATCTGGTAGCGCAGTGCTGCCGACAGGAACCGGTCCGGACCGATGGTGTTGCCTTCCGGGTCCAGCATGCGCAGCAGCAACTCGTAGTGCGGCCGGGCCTCGGGACCTTCGATGAATGGCGCGATCATCTGCGCCACCAGCCGCAGGCGGTTTTCCGCGAGCGCGGCGCGCACATCGGTCGCAACGTTGATGTCCGTGAAGCGGCGAATGATGCTGACGTCGTTTTCCTGGAAAGTCTCGAGCCGGTTGCGGCCACGGTCCTTGGCCGCCTTGCAGGCGGTTTCGGCTTCGGCCAGCGAGCGGCCGAACTCGCCGCCCTCGCGGCCGTTGAACGGCGTGACGCCCAGGCTGATGGAAAGCCGGAAGCGCGCATCCACACCCGCGGTCGACAGCCGCGTGACGCCTTCGCGCAGGCCTTCGCCGAACATGGCGGCCTCGTCGATATCCGAGGGCATGGCCACCGCGAAGCGATCGCCGGAAATGCGCGCCGCAACTGAATTTGCCGGCAAATGCTTGCGCAGCAGCTCGCCGATCTGCGCGATGGCCTGGTCGCCGACGTGCATGCCGAAGTTTTCGTTGATGACATGCAGTTCGTCGATGTCGACGTACAACAGGCTCCAGCGCCGATCGCGCGGATCGGACTCGTTGAATATGAGCTTGATGCGTTGTTCGAGCGCCGAGCGCGTCAGCAGGCCCGACAACGCGTCGTAGCTGGTCTCGATGCTGGCGGCCACGCGGCGAGCCAGCAGGTCCGCGAGATGCACGTCGCGGCCGATGAACTCCGTGGAGTCGAGCTTGCGGAACAGCGCCAGCACGCCCGAGGTGCGGCCGCTGCCCTGGCGCAGCGGGCAGGCGAGGATCCGGTACGGGATGGCGACCTGGCCGGCCTGCGTCGCGATCCTGTTGATGACCAGCGGATCGCGGCGCGTCTGCGTGATCGCCAGCAATTGTTTCTGCGTACGCGTGAGGATGGTGGGATCGGCGCTTTCCGGCCAGGTGAGCGTGAGTCCCTTGTCCGGCACCACGATGCCCGCGAGCACGCACTTGAGATGCCCGGCGGCGTTGGCCAACAAGGATTGCAGGTCGTCCGAGCCCGATGCCTGCGGATGGCTGCCGGTCACCGACAACAGCAATTCGAGATCCTTGTCGCGGGCGGTCAGGTGTTCGTTGAGCTTTTCGATGTCGGCGCGCGCCAGCAGGTCGCGGCGCAGCAGCTCGAGCGCCGGCCTCAGGTGATCGTGCACGTACGAGAACGGCAGCACGTTGGCGTCGCTCGTCAGGCGGTTGCAGACCACCGCGACGATGGCCGCGAGCGAGTCACGTTCGTCGCGCAGCCAGAACAGGTAGGCCGGCGCATCGTCGGGCAGAGCGGCGTGTAGTCCGACGTCGTCGCCGCGTTTGTCACCGGGTGCCTCGGCCTGCGCGATGGCCTGCAGCGCCAGCGCAAACAGCTCCGGGTTGGTGTTCGCCACGCTGGACCACAGGAGCTTGCCCGATGTGATCGAACAGGCATAGCGCGGCGGCTCGCGGCAGCAGCGAGCGCACCAGCTGGGCGTAGGGCGCCATGGAGGCTTCGAACGACATCAACCGTGGACCATCTCCCAACTGCGCGCGTATGACGTTGATGAAGTTGGCGTTTTAGACCAGTTCTTCCCTTAAGGCGCAGGAGATTTGAACCACGGCCGGGGGTCAATCGGGCGCCCCGCCTTGCGGATCTCGAAATACAGCTCGGGACGCGGCCGGCCACCCGAGTCGCCCAGCGTGGCGATGGTCTCGCCGGCGGTCACCCGCTCACCCACTTCCTTGTAAAGGCGTTCGTTGTGTCCGTAGAGGCTCAGGTACCCGTCACCGTGATCAACGATGATCAGCAGCCCGAGTCCCGACAGCCAGTCGGCATACACGATGCGGCCGTGATAGATCGTCCGCACCGGCGCACCCTGCGTGCCGGTGAGCAGCATGCCGTCCCATTTCACGCCGCCGGCGCGCGTCTGGCCGAACGAAGCCACCAGCCTGCCGGTCACGGGCCATGCGAGCCGGCCGCGCAGCTTCGCGAAGGCGTCCTTGCTGTCGGTTGGAAACTTGTCGATCCGCTCCAGCGCGCGCCGCAGTTCGCGCACCAGTTTCTCCAGGCCTCCCTGCTGTTCCTTGAGGCGTTCGAGCTCTCTGGCGCGGTTCTTCGACTCCGCCTCCAGCGATACCAGCGCGCGTCCGCGGCGTTCGCGTGCGTCGGTGAGCCGCGAGACCTCGCCCTTCTGCTGGGCTTCGAGCGCGGCCAGGCGCTCCTCCTCCGCCGCCAGTTCCGCATCGAGCTTGCCGAGCTCGGCGAGATGGGCGTCGATGGCGGCGATCTGGCTGGCGCGTGCACGGCCGAAGTACTGGTAATAGACGAGCACGCGGCCGGTCTGGCCAGGATCGCGCTGGTTGAGCAGTAGTTTGAGCGGCTCCTTCTGGCCGATCATGTGCGCGGCGCGGATCTGGCCGGCGAGCGCGCCACGATCCTTGGCGAGCTCGGCCTCCTCGCGGCCACGTTCGGCCGCGAGCTCGGCGCGTCGCGCGGTGTGCATGGCGCGTTCGCGGCGCAGCTTCTCGAGTTCGCTGCGCGCCGCACCTACGGTTTTCTCCGAATCCTCGATCTCGCGCGTGAGCTTGTCGCGCCGGCCGGCGTCGCGCTCCATCGCGGCGCGTACTTTGTCGATCTGCGAGCGCACGGCCTTGAGCTCGGCCTCGGCCTTTGCCGGGTTGGGCTCGTCGGCGGCGGCCCCGCCAGGTACGAGTACGAGGGGGGCGGCCACGAGGAACAGGGTCGCAACCCGGAAAAATCGGCGCATGGGCATATTCTAGAGACGCGCGGGCGCGGAAAATCGGCTAAAACACGGGCGGTCGCTATAATGCGCTCCCTTTTTTCGAGCCCCCGGCGCCGTCATTCGCACATGGATCGACTGATCGAATACTTCACCCATCACCCGTACCTGGTGGGGGCTGCCGCGCTCGCGCTCGTCGTGGTGATCACCTACGAATCGCGCCTGCGAGGCACCGCCTTCGCCTCGGTCTCGTCCCAGGATCTCATCCGGCTCATGAACCAGGGCGCCCTGGTGCTCGACATCCGCAAGCCGGAGGAATTTGCACTGGGCCACGTGAACGGCGCGAAACATCTGCCTTCCGACAAGATCCTGAGCGCCGGCGACACTTTCAAGCGATTCAAGGAAAAGCCCGTGGTCGTGTACTGCGATACCGGCTCGCTGGCGGCCGCGGCAGTGCGCCAGCTCAACGAACAGGGCTTCACCAAGGCATTCACGCTGCGCGGCGGGTTCGCGGCATGGCGCGCGGAGAACCTGCCGATCGCCAAGGCAGCGTGATGAGCGCGTCGGCTGTCGTCATGTACACCACGAACTGGTGTCCCTACTGCGAGCGCGCGCGCAGGCTGCTTCGCATCCAAGGGCGCGAGCATCGAGGAAATCGACGTGGAGTCGGCGGCCGAGAAACGCGCCGAGATGATTTCCCGCAGCGGGCGGCGCTCGCGTGCCGCAGATTTTCATCGGCGACCAGCACGTGGGTGGCAGCGACGATCTCGCCGCCCTCGAGGCCTCCGGCAAACTTGACGCGCTGTTGTCCGGCACGGCGCGCTGAATACTTTCAACACAGGAAAACGACATGGAAAACCAGACCGCACCAGCGGCGACTGAAGCCGCCAACGGCCCGATGCTCTCGGTGCAAACGGTGTATCTCAAGGATTGCTCGTACGAAGCGCCCAAGGGACCGCGTATCGACGGCAACTGGAGCCCGCAGATTTCGCTGGACATCAACACCAGCGCGAACGTGGTCGCCCCCGAGCTGCACGAGGTCGTGATCACGGTCACGGTCGGCGCCAAGCAGGGCGAAGTCACCGCGTTCCTCGTCGAGGTGAAGCAGGCCGGCCTGTTCGTGATGCGCGGACTCACGCCGGATGACCTGCGCCGCGCCATCGGCACCATCTGCCCGAACGTGCTGTTCCCGTACGCGCGCGTGGCGGTGTCGCAGCTGGTCACGCAGGGCGGATTCCCGAACTTCGTACTGCCGCCGGTCGACTTCGACCAGATGTACGCCCGCGGCCTTGCGCAGGCGCAGGCCAAGCCGGCCCAGGGCGCAGGCGAACTGATCCGGCCAGTCCGGCGCGCCACCGAAACCTCCACGAAGTGAGCGCGCCCGACAACGACCTGTCGCACGAGCCGGTGGCCGTACTCGGCGCCGGCTCGTGGGGCACCGCGCTCGCCATCCAGTTCGCGCGCGCGGGACATCCCACCCGCCTGTGGAGCCGCAGCGCCCCCGACGTTGCAGCGATGCGCGCCGAGCGCTGCAATCAGCGCTACCTGCCCGAAGGCGAATTTCCCGAAGGCATCGAAGTGCATGGCGACCTGGCGGCCGCGGTCAAGGGCGCGGTGGCCATCATCGTTGCCGTTCCCAGTCACGGTCTGCGTTCGCTGCTGCAGCAGTTGAAACCGCTGCTGGCGCGTGACGCGCGCCTGGCGTGGGCCACCAAGGGCTTCGAGCTCGACACGGGCAAACTACCGCACCAGGTTGCATACGATGTCTTCGGCGACCGCTACCCGGTCGCGGTGCTCTCCGGGCCGACGTTCGCGCGCGAAGTGGGCATGGGATTGCCGACGGCGATGACCATCGCGTCACCAGACGAGGAATTCGCCAGCCAGCTGGCGCACAGCCTGCACGCGCCCAATTTCCGCGCCTATACCTCCACTGACATCGTGGGCGTCGAAGTCGGCGGCGCCGTCAAGAACGTGCTGGCGGTGGGCGCCGGACTTTGCGATGGCCTTGGATTCGGCGCCAACACGCGCATCGCGCTGATCACGCGCGGGCTCTCCGAGGTCATGCGCCTCGGCGTTGCGCTCGGCGCGCAGCCGGAAACGTTCATGGGACTGGCGGGACTCGGCGACCTGGTGCTGACCAGCACCGACAACCAGTCGCGCAACCGGCGTTTCGGCCTGGCGCTCGCGGCCGGCAAGAGCGTCGAGCAGGCGCTGCGCGACATCGGCCAGGTGGTCGAGGGATACACCGCCGCCAAGGCCGTGCACGCGGTCGCGCAGCGCGAGAAGGTCGACATGCCCATCGCCGCGGGCATCTACCGTGTGCTGTACGAGAACGAGCCCGCCAAGGACGTGGTGAAGGACCTCATGACGCGCCCCATCCGGCCCGAAGTGGAGTAGGAACCCGGGTTCTCAGTTCGCGCCGGCGAATCCTGCCTGGCGCCACGCCTCGTACACCGCGATCGCGGCGGCGTTGGCCAGGTTCAGACTGCGGTTGCCGGCACGCATCGGCAGCGACACCACGTTTTCCGGCGCGATCTCGCGCAACACCTCGGGCGGCAGCCCGCGGCGCTCCGAGCCGAACAGCAACACGTCACCCGGCGAAAACTTCACGTCGACGTGCCGGCGCGGTGCGCCCGTCTCGATGGCGAACCAGGTCCCCGGCAGCGCGGCACGGGCCGCCGCGAAATTTTCGTGCACGTGCACCGTGGCCAGCTCGTCGTAGTCGAGCCCGGCGCGGCGCACCGACTTGCGATCGAGGCGAAAGCCCAGCGGCTTGACCAGGTGCAGCTCGCAGCCGGTGTTGGCGGCCAGGCGAATCAGGTTGCCCGTGTTGGGCGGGATCTCGGGCTCGAAGACGACGACATTGAACATGGCCGCGCCGATTGTACGCGCCGGGAACATTTTCGCCGCCGGCCTGCATTGCGCGGCTTCGCCGCGAGTCCACGACTGCGACTCGCGCGCGCGTCGCGCGCCGTCAACAGTACCGAAGATCTATGGAACTCCGGCAGCGCATCGGTAGCTTTGGCGTCCACCGCACCGGGCCAGGAAGGGCCGGCTCGCGGTAGTTAGAAAGGGGATTTCGCACGCGCCACAAGGTAGTGGCACGAGGGGGATATATGTTCAGGATCAATCAACGGCATCTGTGGATGTCGGCGGGACTGCTCGCGCTGTTCTTCCGCATCGACGTTGCCGAAGCGCAACTCACCGATCTCACGCAGACACCGAATGCCGAGAACGCCGGCATCTTCAAATCGCTGGAGCAGCAGATCGGCACCGGCGTCGGCAATATCAACACGCCGGGATCGTCGGCGTTCATCATCGCACGCGACCCGGCGCGCGCCGTACGCCGTGGCCGCCAGCTGTTCCAGAGAAAGTTCACCCTGGTGCAGGGCTTCGGCCCGCGCACGCAGGACGGTATCGGCAACATTGAAACCGCCAGGGCAATCGGCGCCGGATTGATCGAAAGTTGCGCGGGATGCCATGGCCGGCCGCGCGGCTCCGCCGGGTTCGGTGGCGACGTCGTCACCAGGCCGGACAGCCGCGATGCGCCGCACCTGTTCGGGCTCGGCCTGCAGGAGATGCTGGCCGACGAGATCACCACCGAACTGCGCAACATCCGCCAGAACGCGATCAACGAGGCGCGCAGCCGGCGCACCTCGGTGACCCGTACGTTGTCCAGCAAGGGCATCAACTACGGCACGATCCGTGCGCGCTCCGATGGCTCGGTGGACACCAGCGGCGTGCGCGGCGTCAACACCGACTTGCGGGTACGGCCATTCTTCGCGGAGGGCGACACCACCTCGATCCGCGAGTTCGTGATCGGCGCCTTCAACGACGAGATGGGGCTGCAGGCGGTGGACAGCCCTGACCGTGGCGGGCGCCGCGCGACAGCGCGTGGTGACGCCCACCGGCATGGTGCTGAACGGCGCCACCGACCAGGTGAAACGCAGCCTGGTATCGAACGCCGCGGAAGACGCGGACCGGGACGGCGTGGTCAACGAGATCCCGCAGTCGCTGGTCGACTTCATGGAGTTCTACCTGTTCAACTACTTCAAGCCGGGCCAGTACCAGCACACCAACACCGGGCAGATCGGGCAGAACCTGCTGGCGCAGATCGGCTGCACCGCCTGTCACATCCCGAACCTGGTGATCAACCGCGATCGGCGCATCGCGGACGTGGAGACCAACTACGATCCGCAGAACGGCATCTTCAACCGCCTGTTCTCGGTGGCGTCACTGCTGGTGAGCGAGAACGATGACGGCTCCGGGCATCCGACCATCAAGATCCCGAACCGCAATTCGTTCATGGTGCGCAACTTCTACGCCGACATGAAGCGGCACGATCTCGGGCCGGCGTTCTACGAGCGCAACTATGACACCACGCTGCAGCGCGAGTTCATGACCGAACCGCTATGGGGTGTGGGCACATCAGCGCCGTACGGGCACGACGGTCGCAGCATCAATCTCAAGGAAGTGATCCTGCGGCATGGCGGCGAAGCCCAAACTTCTCGCAACCGCTTCGCGCAGCTGTCCGAGGGCTCGCAGAACGCCATCATCACCTTCCTCAACGAGCTGGTGTTGTTCCCGCCTGACGACACAGCGTCGAACCTGGATCCGGGCGATCGCAATAACTCCACGTTCCCGCAGCGTGGACACGGCAGTATCCGCCTGCCGGAGATCTTCAACGATCCGACCGAGCTCGAGTAGTTCGACGACTGGATCAGCGGCCCCGCGCAGGCGGGGCCGCTTTCTTTTACTGGGCGAGCTTGAACGAGATGCGGATGCTGCTCAGTCCGTAGTCGCATTCGCGCGTGAACTTCGCGCTGCGCACGGTTTCGATCGCGGCCTGGTCGAGCGCCGCATCGCCGCTGGAGCTTGCGATCTCGGCGTCGGTGAGCTCATCCGAGCCTGCCGGCAGCCAGTAACGCACCACGGTGTTGCCCTCGATGCCGCGGCTCTTGGCCGACTCGGGATAGAAACGCTCCACGTCGACGCTGCCCTGCAGGCGTGCGCGGCATTTGCCGGCCGCGGCGTTGGCGGCGAGTTTTGGCACTGCCGCGCAACGTGCCTGCAGCGCCTGGCCTTTTGGCTCGCCGTTGACGTCGCCGAGCAGCAGGCGCCGGGTCACCTGCGGTCCGATCAGCACCTGGCGAGTCAGCGGCTCCGCAATCGGCTTGCCGGTCACGAAATCCGTCTCACGCATGTCGACCTTGCAGGAGACGAACTCGGCGCTCTTGTTCACCAGCTCGACATAGGTGAGGCGCTGCGCGCCGCGACAGTTGTTCTTGAGGTTCCAGGCACACTCGTGCCGGTAGTCGGACTGCCAGCCCACGTAACTGGTCTTGCCACCGGCGTCGCCGCGCGCGAACTCCGCGGGCTTTGCCGCGACGAAGCGCTCGTGACGCTTGAGCATCTGCTCGAGGATCCGCGCGGCCTCCGCTTCGACGCGGCTGCGGTCCGCCGCGGAAAGCGCCTTCTCCATTTCCTGCAATGCCGTCGCATCGAAGCCGTCGCGCGGCGCCGCGGACTTGGTCGATTCCAGGTAGCCGGCGGCAACCCGCGCGTACAGGTAGCGCTGCTGCTGATCGGCCGGCGTTTCCGACACGCCGTAGAAGCGGATCAACGTCAGCACCGCCGACGGATAGTCGAGCGGCACTGATTTCTTCAGCCATTGCTCACGCGCGGCGCGATCGGGCGGCCCGCAGGTGTCATTGCGCGGCGAGCTGCGCGAGCAACCAGGGCGCCTGGTCGCTGCCAAGTTCGTCGGCCTTCACGAGAGCGTTGCGCGCGGCTTCACAGTCCGCAGCCGTGAGCGCGCGGTACGCGAGGTACGCGCCCACCAGCGCGCCGGCGCGTGCACGCCCCGCGGCCAGCTCGGCCTGCCAGCGATCCACCTGCTGGGGCTCGCTGAGCGCGCGTCCGCCCAGGCGGATCTCGTCGAGCGAATACGCGTCGGCGAAACCCTTCGGGCCCGGAATTTCATCCGAGGCGCTGAAACTGGGTCCCGCGGCGGCGGGGTTCGCGGCCGGCGCGGGAGCTTGCGCTGCGGCCAGGGTGCTCGCGCCCAGGAGGGCGAGAAGCAGCTTGGTTACTGTGTGGACTTGGGTCTGCATGGGGCGCGCATCGTACAATGCGCGCCGCATGAACGCCGCCGCCCAAGCGCTGGAAAACCCGCTGCAAGTCGATTTTTGCGGCCTCGCACTCGCCTCACCCATCGTGCTGCTGTCCGGCTGCGTGGGGTTCGGCGAGGAATACACCCGGATAGACGGTTTTTCGAACCGCGACGTGGGCGCCATCGTGCTCAAGGGCACCACCGGCAAGGCGCGACTCGGGAACAAGCCCCATCGGGTCTACGAAACGCCCGCCGGCATGCTCAATGCCATCGGCCTGCAGAATCCGGGCGCCGAACACGTGGTGCGAAAGATCCTGCCGACGCTCGATTTCAGCGAGACGCGCTTCTTCGCCAACGTGTCGGGATCGACCATCGAGGAATACGTCGAGGTCACGCGAGCTGTTCGACGACTCGCCCATCGACGCCATCGAAATCAACATTTCCTGCCCGAACGTCAAGGAAGGCGGCGTGGCCTTCGGCAATTACCCGGAGATGTCGGCGCGCGTGGTCGAGGCCTGCAGGAAGGCTACCAACAAGCCGCTGATCACCAAGCTGTCGCCGAATCAGACCGACATTCGCGAAAACGCGCGCCGCTGCATCGAAGCGGGCTCGAACGGGCTGGCGGTGATCAACACCATCATGGGCATGGCCATCGACGTGAAATCGCGGCGCCCGGTGATCGGCAACGTGCAGGGTGGGTTGTCAGGTCCGGCGATCAAGCCGATCGCGCTGCTGAAGGTGCACCAGGTGTACGAAGTCGCGAAGAAACACAACGTGCCCATCATCGGGCAGGGTGGCATCACGACGGTGAACGATGCGCTGGAGTTCCTGATTGCGGGCGCCACGACGGTGGGTCTCGGGACGGCGCTTTTTTACGATCCGCTTCTATGCCGCAAGATCAATGCGGGCGTGGCGGACTATCTGAAGACAAAACAACCTGCGAGGCCTTGCGGATCTCACAGGCTCGCTACGCACGGACTGAAGAGACCTCAGGCCGTGCGCAACGAGGGGTAACGAGTCAATCCCTGCCCCGACGAATGGCGGTGTAGCGCCAGATGATGGCAGCGGCAGCGAGAATGCCCACGACGACCAGAACAATGTCCGACGTGTAGTCGTAACGCGAACCCTGGACCACGATCTCGGGGTACTTGGTGCTCTGAACGACAATTTCTTGCATGTTTCCTCTCTTCTCCGGACTTCACGGACATGTCCGGACCCTGTGGGGACAAAGAATGGAACAAGCTCGGGACACTGGAAACAAAGGCGTTTCCGATTCGCGACGGCAATCACGCGCCCCTTCAGTTATGTAACCCCTTGCGCGAATTCCACGGGAAAAAACGGGAAAACCAGCGGAACGATAGCGCTAACAAGTGCACACCGCTCCGCCACGGAGTGTGAACCCGTCGTGTTTGCCGGGGCCATAAGGGACATTTCCAGGTGCCCGCGAGGGCTCGGCGGATCGCGGGATGTGAGTGGGGCACAGATTTGAAATTCTGTGCCCTAGCTGAGCGACGGGACAGATTTGAAATGCCGGCCCGGCACCGTCTAGGGCAGCGAGTCGTCGTCGGCCATGCCCAGCTCTTTGAGTTTGCGCGTCAGCGTGTTGCGGCCCCAGCCGAGCACTCGCGCGGCTTCCTGGCGGTGACCGTGCGTACGGTTCAGCGCCACGCGGATCAGCACGCGCTCGAATTCCGGCATCGCCTGGTCCAGCCAGGCCACCGTGCCATCGTACGGCTGCGCCTTGGCCCAGAGCGTGAGCGCCGCCGCCCAGTCGGTCTGCGCCGCGGGCGTGACGATGTGCATCTCGGACGGCAAGTCCTCGAGATGGATTTCGCTGCCCGGCGCAAGCGCGGTGAGTCGCCGGCACAGATTCACCAGCTCGCGCACGTTGCCTGGCCAGCGATAGGCCTGCAGGCGCTCGAGTGTCACGGGCGCCAGCGTCTTGGTTTCGGTGCCCAGTTCCGCCGCGGCCTGGCGCAGGTAGTGCGACAGCAGGTCGGGAACGTCCTCGGTGCGCGAACGCAGCGGCGGCAGTTCGATGCGAATGACGTTCAGTCGGTGATAGAGATCCTCGCGAAAGATCCCGCGCTCGACGCGCTCTTCGAGGTTCTGGTGGGTCGCGGCGATAACGCGCACGTCTACCTTGATCGGGGTCTGTCCGCCGACGCGATAGAACTCGCCTTCCGCGAGCACGCGCAGCAGGCGAGTCTGCAGCGGCGTCGACATGTCGCCGATCTCGTCGAGGAACAGCGTGCCGCCGTTGGCCTGTTCGAATCGGCCGCGGCGCTGGTTGTCGGCGCCGGTGAACGATCCTTTCTCGTGGCCGAACAGTTCCGACTCGAGCAGCTCCGCCGGGATCGCCGATGTGTTCAGCGCCACGAAGGGTTTCGTCTGTCGCGGGCTGTGTTCGTGCAGCGCGCGCGCGACCAGTTCCTTGCCCGTGCCGGACTCGCCGGTGATCAGCACCGCCACGCTGGAACGCGACAGGCGACCGATGGCGCGGAACACCTGCTGCATCGCAGGCGCCCGGCCTAACAACTCGGGAATCTCGGGTGTCTGCGTCGGCGCTTCGTCGCCGCGTCGCGCCGTCTGTCCGGCGCGCCGCACCAGCTCCACGGCCTGGTCGATGTCGAAAGGCTTGGGCAGGTACTCGAAGGCTCCGCCCTCGTACGCGGACACGGCGCTCGGCAGGTCCGAGTGCGCGGTCATGACAATGACCGGCAGCGTCGGATGCGTGGCGCGCACTTCGTGCAGCAGGTCGATGCCCGAGCTGCCCGGCATGCGTATGTCGGTGAGCAACACGTCGGGTGCATCGTTGCGCAGCGCACTCAAGGCGGGCTCGGCAGCGTCGAAGGCGCGCGGCACCATGCCGCTGGCGCGCAAGGCACGCTCGAGCACCCAGCGGATCGAGGCATCGTCTTCCACCAGCCAGACGCGCAGGGCTGGCTGATTCGCGGGAGGAGGTGGCGTGGGGTGCATAAAGGTGGGATCGACGCTCATGCGTTCTCCGGTAGGGGCAACAGGATGGTGAACACCGTGCGCCCGGGCTTGCTTTCAAATTCGATGAGTCCGCCGTGACGAGTCACGAGGTCCTGCGATACCGCAAGACCCAGTCCCGTGCCGTTTGCACGGCCGGTAACCAGCGGGAAAAAGATGGTGTCGGCGATTTCCGGTGGCACTCCCGGACCGTTGTCCTCCACCTGCAGGCTCGCGACGAGTTTGTGCCGCGTGGTGCCGATGTTGACGTTCGCCGCGATGCGCGTGCGAATGACGATGCGGCCGCGCTCCCCTACGGCCAGCAGTGCATTGCGCGCGATATTCAGCAGTGCCTGGATGATCTGGTTGCTATCCACCTCCGCGTTCGGCAGGGAAGGGTCGTAGTCGCGTTCGACGAGCACGCCGGCGCGTGCCTCGCTTCTCAGCAGGCGGAACACGTGCTCGCAGAGCTCGTGCACGTTGATCAGGGATTTCTGCGGCGCACGCGCCGGGCCGATCATCGAGTCGACCAGCGCCGTGAGGCGGTCGGCTTCACTGATGATCACGCCGGTGTACTCGCGCAGGTGCTCGTGGAGTTCGCGTTCGAGCAGCTGCGCGGCGCCGCGCAAACCGCCAAGCGGATTCTTGATCTCGTGTGCGAGCTGCCGAACCATCTGGCGGCTCGAGTCGAGGCGTGCCATGAGCTCGTTCTCGCGCGTGATGCGCTGGCGCTGCGTGGCGTCGGAGATTTCCAGCAGCAGGTACTTGCGTTCGAATTCGCTGTCGAGCGGCGTCATGGTGAAGTCGATGACGCGATGCTCGCGGCCCAGCGGACCCGTCATCACCGCCATCTCGCGCTCGGAAAGTGTCTCGCCGGTATCCAGCGCGCGCCGCATCAGCGGATTCAGCGAATCGGCCTCGAGAACCAGCGAGAGGAAAGGCTTGCCGCGCGCCTGGTTGACGCTGACGGCCAGCAGGTCCTGTGCGGCCACGTTCGCATAGACCACGCACAGGTCAGAATCGAGGACCAGGATGCCCGTGGCCAGGGCGCCGATGAGGTCGGCGGGCTCGAAGTGCGCAATCGCGGATGGAAGGAAGCGTTCAACAGCCATGCGGGCCCCCGGCCATGCATGGCGAGCAACGCCGGATCAGTGCGGCGTGGGACGCGGCGGACTTGGCGGCCGCGGGCGCGGATTCACCGGCCGTGACGGCGAATTGAGACCCGTGCGCATCACGTGAAACGTGGTGTTGGCATCGCACACGGTCTTGCCGTAGCGATCCGTGACCCGCACGGTCGCGGTGTGCGTGCCGCGATCCGGAAAGGTCAGCGACGCGCTCGTCAGGTTCTCGTCGTTCTGCACCTGGGATCCATCGAGCGAGAAGTTCACCTGGTCCCCGCTGCGCAGCCCCGGAGTCAGCGCCACGCTCAGCGTGACAGTCTCCGGATTCTGAAAGGTCTCGTCGAAGCGTGGTGCAAGCGCGCACTGGTAGCGGAAGTTCGCCGCTTCCATGAGTGACTGTTCTTCGGCAGGACGGGTCCGGTCCACCGACGGCGCGGCCGGCGCTGAATAGGTCTGTGCCGGCTGAATGTCGATCGCCTGCCCACCCGGCAATGGACGATCCGAATAGGTCTTGGTGCCGTCCTTCTCGACGCGCACGTAGGTCGTGGCCAGCGCGGCGGAGGTCGCCAGCAGCGAGCCGATGAATATGACAAGAGAAGCGCGAGTCATGGGGCGGGAGAATAGCTCCATCACCTGAATACAGCCAAAACGCGCCCCTCATAATCGGGCGACAGCGCCTGGAAGGCGCTGCCGCCCGGGTTTCGTCAAAACCGGAGGCCAGGTTACCCGCGGGCGTGTTCGTCGGGCTTGCGCCCGATAAGCCTGCTTGTGCGGCAACCCACCCTCTCACGAGCCCTCAGCAGCTGTAGTACATGTCGAACTCGACCGGGTGAGTGCTCATGCGGAAGCGCGTGACTTCCTGAACCTTCAGCCCGATGTAAGCATCGATCACGTCGTTGGTGAACACGCCACCCCGCGTCAGGAACTCGCGATCCTTGTCGAGGTGTTCGAGCGCCATGTCGAGGGAATGGCACACCTGCGGAATGTGCTTTTCCTCTTCCGGCTCGAGATCGTAGAGATCCTTGTCGGCCGGTTCGCCGGGATGGATCTTGTTCTGAATGCCGTCGAGGCCGGCCATCATCATGGCCGCGAAGGCGAAGTACGGATTCGCCGCGGAGTCCGGGAAGCGCACTTCGATACGGCGTGCCTTCGGATTCGACACCCACGGAATACGAATCGACGCCGAACGGTTGCGCGCCGAGTAGGCCAGCATCACCGGAGCTTCGAAGCCGGGGACGAGACGCTTGTAGCTGTTCGTGCCGGGGTTCGTGAAGGCGTTGATGGCCTTGGCGTGCTTGATGATGCCGCCGATGTAGTAGAGCGCGGTGTCGGAGAGACCGCCGTACTTGTCGCCGGCGAACAGCGCCGTGCCCGCCTTTTGCAGCGACTGGTGCACGTGCATGCCCGAACCGTTGTCGCCTACCAGCGGCTTCGGCATGAATGTGGCTGTTTTGCCGTAGCTCGCCGCCACGTTGTGGATGGCGTACTTGAGGATCTGAACTTCGTCGGCCTTGCGCACCAGGCCGCCCGCGCCCACGCCGATTTCGCACTGGCCGCCGGTGGCGACTTCATGGTGATGCACTTCGACCTTGAGGCCCATCTCTTCGAGCGCATCGCACATCGCGGAACGGATGTCCTGGTATGCGTCCACGGGCGGAACCGGGAAATAGCCTCCCTTGAGGCCGGGGCGATGTCCCTTGTTGCCGTCGGCGAGAACCGTGTTGCTGTTCCAAGCACCCTGCACGGAGTCGATGGCGTACGACGATTCGTTGATCGAGCTGTTCCAGCGCACGCTGTCGAAGATGAAGAATTCGTTTTCCGGCCCGAACAGCGCCCCATCGGCAATTCCGGTGGACTTGAGGTAGGCCTCGGCGCGCTTGCCCAGCGAGCGCGGATCGCGCTCATAACCCTGCATGGTGGCGGGTTCGATGATGTCGCAGCGGATGTTGACCGTGGTCTGCTCGAAGAACGGGTCGACCACCGCGGTGGTCGGATCGAGCGCGAGAATCATGTCCGACTCGTTGATGCCCTTCCAACCCGCGATGGACGAGCCGTCGAACATCTTGCCGTCGCGAAACAGTTCTTCATCGACGAGGTTCGCGGGAATCGTTACGTGTTGTTCTTTTCCGCGGGTATCGGTGAAGCGGAGATCGGCGTACTTGACCTCCTTGTCCTTGATCAACTTGATTACATCTGCCGGTTTCATTGTTAGAGATCCTCTGGAAGGGGTTTGAGCCTCGGTCTCAATGCATTCGCTGTGCCAGACCCGGAATCGTTTTGAATCAATGAGTTAGCTGAGCCCGTGCTTCGCGCATGCACGTTTTTGGTGCGTGCGGCACGATTCTGCGCCATCTGAGCCCCAAAATGTGCCGGGCTTCGGCATAACGCACTTGAATGAAGCGGCAAAAAGTATATTTATAGATTGATATGGACTATAGTCCATATATGTACTTCTGGAGCATGCCATGACACTGAGCATCGCAAACACCAACCGGCCGGCCCTGCACACCGACTACACCTCCACGGGCGGCGCGGCGCTGCGGGCATTCGCAAACATCGCCGAAGCCTGGGGCCTGAATGTTGCGGAACAATTGAAGTTGTTAGGTATCGCCTCGCGTTCCACCTTCTTCAAGTGGCGGCGCGAACGCGAGCCACGGCTGCCGCAGGACACACTCGAGCGGCTTTCCTATCTGCTCGGCATCTACAAGGCGCTGCAGATCCTGCTGCCCGATTCCCGCGCGGCTGACGAATGGGTGCGCAAGCCGAACAATGCGCCGCCCTTCGGAGGCCACTCGGCGCTCGAGCGCATGTTGTCGGGCCAGGTGGCCGACCTGTACGTCGTGCGGCAGTACCTCGACGCCGAGCGTGGCTGAGAGCCGCTGAGCGGCAACACCAGGGATGGTTTCATTTTCCGAAAATTACGCCGCGCGAGCGGTGAAGTTCGCGCCGTGCCATCGCATCGTCGCCAGCCGCCTGCCGACCATTCACCTGTTCGAACGCGTGGCCGATCCCGGCGACTGGGAAGCGCTCTACAGGCTGGAATCCATGACGAATCCGCGCATCCGCAACGAGGTGGGCGAGTTGTCGCTGGTGCCGGTTGCCGACCGCGTGAGCGGACCCAATGCCTCGGTGGTGATGGCGCCGTTTACCCACCTCTCGCCGCAGGGAACGCGCTTCACCGACGGGAATTTCGGTGCCTATTACGCCGCCGAATCCATCGACACCGCCATCGCCGAGACGCGTTTCCACCGTGAGAATTTCCTGCGCGCCACCAGCCAGCCTCCCATGGAGCTGGAAATGCGCTGCTATCTCGCGGACGTGGCCTGTGAGCTGCACGACCTGAGGGGACAGCGCGCCGAGTTGCGCGACATCTACGATCCGGTGAGTTACGCAGCCTCGCAGCAGCTTGGCCGGCAACTGCGCAACGCGGGGTCGAATGGCATCGCCTTCGAGAGCGTGCGGCGCAGCGGCGGTGAATGCGTGGCGGTGTTCCGCCCGCGGCTCGTGCAGAACGTGCGCCAGAGCGTGCACCTCAGATATGCCTGGGACGGGATCTCCATCGCCAGCGTCTACGAGATGCGCGCACTCAACCTGTGAAAACCTACTGCGAAGCCCCGGCGGCTATACTTCGCGGCCGGTAAAAAAGACTCCAGAAATGCCTCAATCCCTCGCCGAAATGACGCTGGGCACGCCGCCCCGTACCTTCCAGGACCTGATTTTCGCCCTGCAGAAATACTGGGCCGATCAGGGCTGCGTCATCCTCCAGCCCTATGACATGGAAATGGGCGCCGGTACGTTTCATACCGCGACCTTTCTGCGAGCCATCGGTCCCGAGCCCTGGTCGGCAGCGTATGTGCAGCCTTCGCGCCGCCCCACCGATGGTCGTTACGGCGACAACCCGTTCCGCCTGCAGCACTACTACCAGTTCCAGGTGGTGATCAAACCTTCGCCGCTCGAGATCCTCGATTTGTACCTCGGCTCGTTGCGTGCTCTCGGATTCGACACGCTGGTTCACGACGTGCGTTTCGTCGAAGACAACTGGGAGTCGCCGACGCTCGGTGCGTGGGGCCTGGGCTGGGAGGTGTGGCTCAACGGCATGGAGGTCACGCAGTTCACCTACTTCCAGCAGGTTGGCGGGCTTGATTGCCGACCAGTCACCGGTGAAATCACCTACGGCCTGGAACGCCTTGCCATGTACCTGCAGGGCGTGGAGAGCATTTTCGACATCGTGTGGGCCGATGGTCCGCTGGGCAAGGTGACGTACCGCGACGTGTACCACCAGAATGAAGTCGAGCAGTCGAAGTACAACTTCGAAGTCGCCGACACCGCGGTGCTGCTCAGACGCTTCGACGAGCACGAAGCCGAGTTCACGCGGCTCATCGAGGCCAGGCTGGCGCTGCCGGCGTACGAACAGGTGATGAAGGCTTCGCACACCTTCAACCTGCTGGATGCGCGCAAGGCGATTTCGGTGACCGAACGCCAGCGCTACATCCTGCGCGTGCGCACCATGGCGCGCGCCGTTGCGAAGGCCTACTACGACAGCCGTGAGGCGCTCGGCTTTCCGTTAACGAGAAGCGGGTCGGTCCCGTCATGACTAATGCGCGCGATTTCCTGGTGGAAGTTGGCACCGAAGAGCTGCCGCCGCTGGCGTTGCCGGAGCTCGAATCCGCCTTTGCCGATGGCATTCGCAAGGGGCTTGGCGAAGCCACGCTGCCGCACGGCGAGATTCGTTCATTTTCCACGCCGCGCCGCCTGGCGGTCCTGGTGCGCGACCTGGCCGACGTGCAACCGGCACAAGCCATCAAGCTCAAGGGCCCGCCGGTCAGCGCCGCCTTCGGCAAGGACGGCAGTCCCAATCCCGCGGCGCTCAAGTTCGCGGAGAAATGCGGCGTCGAGGTGGGCGCGCTCAAACGTGTCACCGAAGGCAAGGGTGAGTTCCTGTTCTTCGAGGGCAGCAAGCCCGGACAGAAAACCGCCACGCTGCTTTCCGGCATCGTGCAGCGCTCGCTCGATCAGCTTCCCATCCCCAAGCGCATGCATTGGGGCGCATCGACTGCCGAGTTCGTGCGGCCGGTGCACTGGCTGGTGCTGCTGCACGGCTCGGAACTGATTCCCGCCCGGCTGCTCGACACCGATTCACGCAGCACCACGCGCGGCCATCGTTTCATGGCGCCCCGGGAACTCGCTCTCGCGCAACCCGCCGACTACGAAACGACGCTGCGTGAACGCGGCAAGGTGGTGGCGGATTTCGCCGCACGCCGCGCACTGATCCGCGAGCAGGTGATCGCGTTGGGCAAGTCGCTGGGCGGAAATGCCCTCGTGGACGATGCGCTGCTCGATGAAGTCACCGCACTGGTCGAGTGGCCCAGCGCTATTGCCGGGAGCTTCGAGGCGCGCTTCCTCGAACTGCCGCGCGAAGTGCTGATCTCCACGCTGCAACATCACCAGCGCTATTTCCCGGTGGAAGGCACCGGCGGAAAATTGCTGGCGCACTTCATCACGGTCAGCAACATCGAAAGCCGCGAGCCCGCGAAAGTGCGCGCCGGCAACGAACGCGTGGTGCGGCCGCGCCTTTCGGACGCGGCATTTTTCTGGACGCAGGATCGCAGGCAACCGCTGGCCGCGCGGCGCGCCGCGCTGGATGCGGTGACGTTCCAGGCAAAACTCGGTTCTGTCGGCGACAAGGTGCGGCGCGTGGCGACGCTGGCCGGTGAAATCGCGCTGCTGATCGACGTGGACGCGAGCCAGGCGAAACGCGCGGCCGAGCTCGCCAAGTGCGACCTGCTGTCCTCGATGGTGGGCGAATTCCCCGAACTGCAGGGAATCATGGGGCGTTACTACGCCACCGCCGACGGCGAACCCGCCGACGTGGCGGCCGCCATCGACGAGCACTACATGCCGCGTGGCGCCGGCGGCGCATTGCCGGCCAGCGGCGCCGGCACCGCGGTGGCACTGGCGGACAAGCTCGACACGCTGGCCGGCATTTTCGCCATCGGCCAGAAACCCAGTGGCACCAAGGACCCGTTCGGACTGCGACGCGCCGCCATCGGCGTGCTGCGCATCCTGGTGGAGAAGAAGCTGGATCTCGACCTGAACCAGCTGGTCAAACGCGCGGCGCAGCTTCAGCCCGTGCGCGGCGACACGGTCGACATGGAACTGCGGGACTACATCTTCGATCGGCTGCGCGCGTATATGCTCGATGCCGGAAGCCCCGCTGCAGTCGCCGGCGCAACGCCGGAGATGTTCGACGCCGTGCGCGAGTCCAACCCGGTCTCGCCACTGGATGCCGCCGCGCGCCTGGCAGCGCTCGTGAAATTTCTCTCGTTGCCCGAAAGCTCCAGCCTGACTGCGGCTAACAAGCGCATCTCCAACATCCTGCGCAAGGCGGAGTCGGGCCGGCGGTACGATCGACGGCGGTCTGCTGCGCGAGCCCGCGGAAAAGGCGCTCAACGACGCGCTCACCGGAATGCTGGGCGATGTCGAGCGCGCGCTGGCGAAGCGCGACTACGCTGCGGCGCTCACCAGGCTTGCGACGCTGCGCCCGGTGGTGGACGCGTTCTTCGATGGCGTCATGGTGAACGCCGAAGACGCCAACCTGCGACGTAACCGTCTCGCGTTGCTGGCTCAGCTGCGCCAGCAGTTCACGCGCATCGCGGATCTCTCCTGCCTGCCGGGCTGACGAGTCTCACGATGCAGTGGCTGGCTTCCATCGTCTTCACGCTGTTCCATGGTCGTGTGGAGCATTTCGTTCGGACTGATCTATTGCATCGTCTGCCCGTTCCTCTCGTTCAAGGGACGATTCTGGATGGCGGGCTGGCTGACCTATCCGGTGTTCTTCGCGCTCAAGTGGCTGTGCGGCCTCACGTACTCCGTCGAAGGCCGCGAGAACCTGCCGGCGGGCAACCACGTGATCTTCATGAAGCATTCTTCCGCGTGGGAAACCTACGGAATCATGATCCTGTTCCCGCCGCACGTCTGGGTCATGAAGCGCGAGATTCTGTGGATTCCGTTCGTCGGCTGGGGCTGCATGCTGGCGCGCTGCATCGCCATCGACCGCAAGGCCGGCGCATCAGGCGGTGAACCAGGTGCTCGCGCAAGGCAAGGATCGCATGCGGCGTTTCGGCGCCTGGGTCATGGTGTTCCCCGAGGGCACGCGCATGGCGGCGGGCGAGACCCGCCGCTACGGCTCGAGCGGCACGTTGTTAGCGGCGCAGGAAGGTTGCAGGATCGTGCCCGTGGCGCACAATGCGGGCTATTTCTGGCCGCGGCGCGGACTGCTCAAGAAACGCGGCACCATCCGCGTCGATCATCGGACCGCCCGTCGCGGCGGCGGGCCGCGACGCGCGCGAGGTCAACGAAGAAGTGCAGACATGGATCGAGCGTCACGTCGATATCCCGGCCGATGGACCGGCGACGAAATGACGCGCGGCCGCGTGACGAAGCTGCATGAAGGCGTCAGTGACTTCCACGATTCTTTGGCGGAGTCGCCGCCCGTGAAGCGCACCGACCAGTACTGGCTGCGCCTGCTCGCCACCGGAATCTGCTTCCTGGTGTTCGGCGTGGCCGGATTCGTGCTCGGCATTTTTGTGTTGCCCGTGATCCGGCTTTTCAGCTTCGATCGTTTGCGCGGGCAGCGCATGGCGCGCGCCGTGGTCGGCGGAGGGCTGCGCGGCTTCGTCATGTTCATGCGTTCCGTCGGCGTACTGCGCTATGAATTCATCGGGCGCGCGAAGCTGGGCCGCCCGGGCCAGATCGTCGTGGCTAACCATCCCACGCTGATCGACGTGGTGTTCCTGCTGGGGTTCACACCGCGCGCCACCTGCATCGTCAAGGCGGGTCTGTTCACGAATCTCATCACGCGCGGCGCCGTCAACGCCGCCGGCTACATCCCCAATGCACCCACCGATGAGATGATTCATGCGGCACAGCGCGCGCTGGAGCAAGGCGAATCCCTGGTGATTTTCCCCGAGGGCAGCCGCACCGTGCCCGGGCAACCCATGCAGATGCAGAGGGGCGCGGCGAACCTGGCGCTGCGCGGGGCTCGCGTGCTTACGCCGGTATTCATCACCTGCGATCCACCGACTCTCTCCAAGAATTTGCCCTGGTACCGGATTCCGCCACGCCGGCCGATCTTCACGTTGCGCGCAGGCGACGACATCGACCTCGCGGCGTACCGGGACGCGCTTTTGCCGATTGCGTCACGACGCTTGAATTCCGACCTCGCGGGGCTGTTCGCCGCGCAATTCCAGTGCGAGACTACGGCCCTGAATTCCAGGTCCCAATGAAGTCGCGCGAAGAAATATTCGACACCGTACGCTGCGCGCTCGTCGAACTATTCGAACTGGAGGCGCCCGCAATTGTGCCGGGGGCGCGCTTCGACGATGACCTGGAGCTCGACAGCATCGATGCCGTGGATCTCATCGAACATTTGTCGCGGAGCTTCGGCCGCAAAGTGAGCCCGCGTGATTTCCGGTTGGTGCGCACCGTGCAGGACCTGATCGACACCATAGACCGACTCCAGGAACGGTGATTGAAGGGCAACTCTGGGTAGGTTTCGTGGGCCGGCCGCAGGCCCGCGGGTAATCCAATTGCTGCGGCGCTGCGCCGCGCATTTGCCAGTTGGCGTCGCAACGCGCCTCATGAATCCCATGCAGGACTTCCCTCGCGTCACGGCGGTCATCCCTGTGTTCAACCACGAGCTGGCCGTCCCGGCGGTCGAGGCGGCACTGCGCGCACATGGCCTGCCGGTGCTGCTGGTCGACGACGGATCGAATGCCGCCTGTCGTCTCGCGCTGGAGAAGTTATCGCGTGACACGGGTGCGCGACTGGTGCGCCTCGAGGTGAACGGCGGCAAGGGCGCAGCCGTGATCGCCGGGCTGCGCGAAGCCCGGTACCCTCGGGTACACCCATGCACTGCAGGTGGACGCCGACGGCCAGCACGACCTCGCCGATGTGCCGAGATTCCTGGCGGCGGCGCACGCCGAGCCACATGCCGTCATCTGCGGTCTGCCGAGGTTCGACGCGTCCATCCCCCGGGTGCGCTTCCTGTCGCGGTACATCACGCACGCACTGGTGTGGCTGCAGACCTTGTCATTCTCGGCGGTGCGCGACTCCATGTGCGGCTTCCGGTTGTACCCGGTGGGAACCGTGCTGGAGGTGGTGGACCACGAGGGGGTCGGCCGCCGCATGGATTTCGACATCGAGCTGCTGGTGAAGCTGGTCTGGCGCGGCCACGTGTTGCGCTGGCTCGAGACGCGCGTGTCCTACCCGGCGGACGGCATTTCCCACTTCCGCATGCTGTACGACAACCTGCTGCTCGTGGGCATGCACAACCGGCTGGTTTTCGGCATGTTGTGGCGCGCGCCCTGGCTCATCTGGCGACGCGTGCGGCGCAGCCCCCGGGCGCAGCCGTAGAATCCGCAGCAATGCGAAAACAGTCCTCCATCAGCGCGCAGATCAGCTGCGAGGTTGCGTTCCACGATGTCGACCTGGCGCACGTGGTCTGGCATGGCCACTACCTCAAGTACCTGGAGAACGCCCGCTGGGCGTTGATGAACACCATCGGCTTCGGCCTCGAGGAAATGCTGAATTCCGGGTACCTGTGGCCCCTGGTCGAACTGCACGTCAAGTACGTTCGCGCCGCGCGTTATGGCGACACGCTGCAGGTACACGCGTCGTTGGTGGAGTGGGAACAGCGCCTGGCCGTCAACTACCTGGTCACCGACAGCGCCGAGGGCGCGCGCGTGGTGCGTGCGCGGACGGTGCAGGTGGCGGTGCGACCGCCGGACAACGAGCTGCTGTTCGTCATGCCGGAATGCCTGACGAGCCGCGCGACCAACTACCTGGCGCGGATGCCCGGGCGGAACAGCCCGGTGGTTCCGGCATGAGCGGCACGGTGCTGGTGACCGGGTCGAGCCGCGGCATCGGCCGCGCCATCGCGCTGCGCCTGGCGCGCGACGGCTACGACATCGTGGTGCACTTCCACACGCGGCGCGACGCTGCTGACCAGGTGGCGGCCCAGGTGTGCGCGCTCGGGCGCGCGGCACGCTGCCTGCAGTTCGACGTGACGCAACGCGACGCCGTGGCCGCCGCACTGGCCGCGGACATGGAGGCGCACGGCGCCTACTACGGCGTGGTCTGCAACGCCGGCATCACTCGCGACGCCGCCTTCCCGGCCATGAGCGGCGATGAGTGGGACGCGGTCATCCGCACCAACCTCGACTCCTTCTATAACGTGTTGCAGCCCGTGATCATGCCCATGGTGAAACGGCGCGCGCCGGGACGCATCGTCACGCTGGCCTCGGTATCCGGTCTCATCGGCAATCGCGGCCAGGCTAACTACAGCGCCGCCAAGGGTGGTGTCATCGCGGCCAGCAAGGCGCTGGCGGTGGAGCTGGCGAAACGCAACATCACGGTGAACTGCGTGGCGCCGGGACTGATCGCCACGGACATGATCGACGCGAACACGCCGATGGAGCGCATCCTCGAGGTCATTCCCATGCAACGCGTCGGCACACCGGATGAAGTCGCCGGTGTGGTGAGTTTCCTCATGTCGCCCGACGCGGCGTACGTCACGCGCCAGGTGATCGCGGTGAACGGAGGTCTGTGCTGATGCGTCGCGTGGTGATCACGGGCATCGGCGGCATCACCGCGCTCGGCGATTCCTGGCCGGAGATCGAGAGCGCATTCCGCGCCGGGCGCAGCGGCGTGCGCTACATGCAGGAGTGGGAGTGCTACGCCGACATGGCCACGCGCCTCGGGGCGCCCTGCGATCATTTCAGGACTCCGGAACACTGGACGCGCAAGCAAATGCGCGGCATGGGGCGCGTGGCGCAGCTCGCCGTGCGTGCCTCCGAGCTGGCGCTGGCCGAAGCGGGTCTCGCCGGCAGCGAGCTGCTGGCGGATGGCTCGATGGGAGTGGCCTGCGGCTCTTGCGTCGGCAGCCCTCCGGACGTCGTGGACTTGGCAAGGCTGCTCATCGACAACGATGGTTCGCACGTGAATGCGAACTCCTACATCCGGATGATGCCGCACACGGCGGCCGCCAACGTCGGCATGTTCTTCGGGCTCACCGGTCGCGTGATTCCGACCTCCAGCGCCTGCACCTCGGGCAGCCAGGCCATCGGCTACGCCTTCGAGGCGATCCAGGCCGGCCATCAATTGCGCATGCTGGCCGGCGGTTCCGAGGAACTGTGCCCTACCCAGGCCAAGGCCTTCGACACCCTGTACGCCACCAGCACACGAAATGATCAACCGACCACCACGCCGCGTCCTTACGACACGGAGCGCGATGGCCTGGTGGTCGGCGAAGGCGCCTGCATGCTGGTGCTGGAGGAGCATGAAAGCGCGCGAGCGCGTGGCGCGCGTATCCACGCGGAGATCCTCGGCTACGCCACCAACAGCGACGGCGCGCACGCCACCCGCCCCGAAGAACGCACCATGCGCGCCGTCATGGAACTCGCGCTGGCGAATGCGCGGGTGTCCGTGGATGCCGTCGGTTACGTGAACGGCCACGGCACCGCCACAACGCAGGGCGACATCGCTGAGTCGCGCGCCACCAGTGCCGTGTTCGGCGCACACATGCCGATCAGTTCGCAGAAGAGTTACCTGGGTCACACGCTCGGCGCCTGCGGCGCGCTCGAAGCCTGGTTCAGCATTGAGATGATGAAGAGCCGCTGGTTCACGCCTACGCTGAATCTCGACCATGTCGACAGCATGTGCGGCCCGCTCGACTATATCCGCGGAGACGGGCGCGAAATCGATACCGATATCGTCGTGTCCAACAATTTCGCCTTTGGCGGGATCAACACCTCGCTGGTCCTGAAGCAATACTCATGAGTGATGTCGCGGGACATCGATCCGATGTACTCGTCTGGCGCGCCACCGGACCGCTGAGCCGCGCGCAGATCCTGCGCGAAGCTGCCGTGATCGCCGCGCAGTTCCCGGCGGGTACGCACCTCGTGAATCTCTGCGAGCAACGTGAGAGTTTCCTGCTGGTGTTCGCGGCAGCCGTGCTCGCCGGGCGCACCCAGCTCATGCCTGCCACTCGCGGCGAAGTGGCGCTGGCCGAGTTGAGCGCCGACTATCCAGACGGTTTCTGCGTCACCGATACGGATGTGCAGCGCTGGCGCGCGGCACCGCATGCACCAGGTCCGGAGCGCGATCTCGTGCCCGCCGATACGGAACGGCTGGTGCTGGTCGGCTTCACGTCCGGAAGCACCGGCAAGTCGAAGCCGCATGCCAAGCGTTGGCGCGCCCTGGACGCAAGCGCGCGCCTGAACTCGGCCGCCATCCGTGCCGCGCTTGGAATCTCGCCGGACGCCTCCGCCTCGATTGTTGGCACGGTGCCGGCGCATCACATGTACGGCATCGAACTCACCGTGCTGCTGCCGCTGTTCTCCGGCATGAGCGTGCACGCCGAGCGGCCGCTGTTTCCCGCGGACGTGGCCAGGGTGTTGTCGCAGCCGGCGCGTCCGCGCGTGCTGGTGAGCACGCCGCTGCACCTGCGCACACTGGCGGAATCCGGACTCGAGTTCCCGGAACTCGATCTCATCGTCAGCGCCACGGCGCCGCTTGATTCCGCGCTGACGAGAATCATCGAAGCGCAACTGCGCGCGCCCCTGCTCGAGATGTTCGGTTCCACGGAAACCGGCGTGATCGCCACGCGCCAGACGGCGCAGCTGGAGGAGTGGCGCCTGTATGACGGCGTCACACTCGAGCCCACCGCGGAGAGCACGCTGGTCTCGGCGCAATGGTTCGAGCGCACGCAGCAGCTCCAGGACGTGTTGGAACTGCGTGGCCGGACGGGTTTCGTGCTGCGCGGCCGCAACTCGGACCTGGTCGAAGTAGCGGGCAAACGCGCCTCACTGTCCGACATCACGCGGCGCCTGTGTGCCGTCGAGGGCGTGGAAGATGCCGTGGCGTTTCAGCCCGGCGGCGCGGCGTCGGGAGTCGCCAATCGCGTCGCGGCCGTGGTCGTCAGCCGCGGCGTGAGCGCACGTGATATCGCCAGCCAGCTGGCCGCAGAGCTCGACGCCGTGTTCATACCGCGTCCGCTGGTGCTGGTGGATCGCATCCCGCGCGACCCGGTGGGCAAGGTGTCACGCGCGCAGCTGCTGGAGCTCACGCGCCGCCACGTCAGTTGATCACTGCGCGGAGTGCAGACAGTCCAGCTCGACCAGCAGATCGGAACGGCATACGTCGCCCGCCAGCACCAGGTACGGCGTGCCGGGCAACCGCGCGCGCAACTCGCGTTCGACGAACGGCAGGTCATCATCTGTTGCGCAGGTACGCCTTGATCAACGTGTTGCCGCTGAAGGGCGGCGGCAGGGCCGGTGCATGCGCCCGCGCCCGCGACAGCAGGCTGTCGAGGTTGGTGAAGATCTCGGACAGTTGTCGCTGCACGCTACCCTCGTGCCGCGACGCGTGGCCTACGATGCTGGCCGTACCGGAAATCATCAGCAGGTCCGGTGCCACCAGCATGGCGCGCGAAAACGCGGGCGGTGTCGGTCCGTACTCGCGAGGGTAGTGAAACGCAGAGAGCTGGCGCGGGTTCTCGAACGCGATGCCGGGCTCGCGGCCAGCCAGCCAGTACACCTGGAGCAAGTGGGAGCCGTCGCGCCGCCCGATGGCCGTCGCGGCCGGGAATCGTTCCTGGCGCAGCGATTTCAGACCCTCACTGCGGCCCGAGCAGAACACGCGATAACGCTCCGCATCACCTGCACCCGTGTTGATGTCATCCAGGTAGTTCCAGATCCGCAGCAGGTGCCGGTAGCGCGAGGTTTGCTGGAAGCCGGCGATGGTCGAATACGCGTACTCGGTGGCCGCCGCGAGCCCGCCGTGCTCGCGCTCATCCACTTCGATGGCCGCGGCGAGATGGTGATCGTCGGCGGCGAAACGGATCGGCCCCGCGAAACCGCTTTGCACGGCGCCATTGGCGTACCAGACCTCTGTGAGGCCGGCGCCCGCCAGCGTTTCGAGGCGCACCCGCGCGCAACGCGCCGGCACGGCTGCATCGCGCTCGCCAAACTCCACGGCGAACAGCGCATTCGGCGGCAGCGGCTGTCCGGGCTCCAGCGGCAGGTATTCGATGCGCGGCGCGACAACGCTCAGGCGTGACAGCGCGAGGCTGGATTGCGTATTCATGCAGCCTTCGAACCGCGCAACTCGCGGCGAAACCTGAGCGTTTCGCCCAGCTTCTGCAGTGACCGGATGTAATACAGGGACTTGAATATGCGCAGGCGCCGCAACGTGCGGCGCGCATCGAAAACGTGGCCGGCGAGCATCGAGACAATGGCTTCCTCGATTTTCATGGTGTTGCGCGGATTGGCGAACAACCACGCGAATGCCGGCGTCGTGAAACGCACGATGAACCAGCTGAACTCGCGGATGCCGGCGCGCAACTCGCGCGCATAAATGCGCTGCAGCTTGCGCTCGGCCGCGCCCGCCAGGACCGAGTCGACCAGCTCGGCAGCGCGCATGCCACCGTGCATGGCCAGGTACACGCCACTGGAGAAAACCGGATCGACGAAGGCCAGCGAATCTCCGGCCATGATCCAGCGCGGACCGGCCAGCTCGCGACATTCATAGGCGTAGTTGCCAGTGGCCTCGAGATTGCCATGCAGCCGCGCGTTGGCCATGCGCATCTTCAACGCCGGCACCGAGTGCAGGATGTTCATGAGGAACGGCTCGAGCGCGCCACCGCGCTCCTTCAGGTGTTCGGGCAGCAGCACCGCGCCGATGCTGGTGATGTCGTTGGTCAGCGGGATCAGCCAGATCCAGCCCTGTCCCGAGCCGGTGCGGAACCGGTAGATGCTGATGTTGCCGGTCCACGGCGCCTCGCGACGCTCCACGCCCGAGAAGTGCGCGAACACCGCCGCGCTGCGATGCCGCGCATGGCGCTGCTTGAGTTTGAGCCGGTTGCCGAGGAAGGTGTCGCGGCCCGAAGCGTCGATGAGATAACGCGCGCGCACCTGGCGCGTCAGACCCGACGCGTCGCGCACCGTGACCGAAACGGAATCGGCGCTGTTCTGCGTGTCCAGCACCTCGGCGTTCTCGAGTGCCACCGCTCCCGCGCGCTGGCAGTTGCGGAACAGGATCTCGTCGAATTCATCGCGTCTGACCTGGTAGGCGTAACCCGGAAGGTTTTCCAGGTTCCGGGAGAAGTCGAAGACATTGAAGCCGCGCTCGTTGTCGGCCGGAAAATCGGCGGCTGACTTGCGGATGCCGATGCGGTCGACTTCCTCCAGTACGCCAAGGTCCCGGAGGATGGGAATGTTCATCGGCAGCAGCGATTCCCCGATGTGGAAGCGCGGATGGCAGTGCTTTTCGAACAACTGAACGCGGCGGCCACGCCGCGCCAACGCGGTGGCAGCGGTGGTTCCGGCGGGCCCGCCGCCGATCACAATGACGTCGCAATCAGGACTGGAATTCGCGTGGTTTTCTTGTGACGCCATTGGAAAGTGCAGCCCGAAGCCATGGCTATAATAGCCGCCTTCTTTCAGTTGCATTCGAGAGCCGCGCCTCAGGTCTTTGCCATGAATCCCACGCAGTCACCCCTGGAGCGCGAAGTCGCCTCGATGATCGTCACCACGCTCAACCTGGAAACCGTCGATGCCGGGCAGATCGACCCCGCGGCAGCCGCTGTTCGGCGCCGGCCTGGGACTGGATTCGATCGACGCGCTGGAGCTGGCGCTGGAGATTTCCAAGCGCTACGGCTTCCAGCTGCGCTCCGACGACGAGGACAACCGCCGCATCTTTGCATCACTCGCCAATCTGTCGACTCACATCGAGAAGAACCGGGTGAAATGATGAGCGCCGCTGCTTTGCGAAGACGCCGCCGTCCTGATCTCGACTGGATCCGGAGTGCAACCGCTCAGTGTTACCGCCTTCACGGCAACCTGCGCCGCTGGCTCGGCCGCGCAGAGTTGCTGGGCGCGCTCGACGCCGGCCGCTCCGGCCTGCGCTCCAACGACTTCGGACGCGAACCGCTAGCTACCTGGATCGGCCGCGTTACGGGCATCGAGGATGCGCCCCTGCCGGCGGAATTCTCGCGTTATGAATGCCGCAACAACCGTCTGGCGTGGATGGGCCTGCAGCGGGATGGCTTCCTGGAGGCGGTTCGTGCGGCGCGTACCCGGTATGGCGCGGAGCGGGTCGCGCTGGTACTCGGCACGTCCACGTCCAGCATCGGCGCCACCGAAGAGGCCTACACGCGGCTGACTGCCGACGGCCAGTTCCCCGAGGACCTGCGCTACCAGGCAGTGCATACGCCGCATTCCACGGGAGAGTTCCTGCAAACAGTGCTCGGATTGCGCAATGTCGCCGTGACGGTGGCCACGGCCTGTTCCTCCAGCGCCAAGGCGTTCGCGCAGGGCGCACGATTGCTGGAGCTCGGCGTTGCCGACGCCGTGGTCGTGGGCGGCGTGGATTCGCTTTGCGGCAGCGTGTTGTTCGGCTTTCATTCGCTGCAGCTGGTGTCGGCGGAACCCTGCCGGCCGTTTGATGCGGCACGCTCCGGGATCAGCATCGGCGAAGCCGCGGCCTTTGCGCTGCTGGAGCGCGACGGCGCCGGCCCCCGGTTGTCAGGTTACGGCGAGTCCAGCGACGCGCACCACATGTCCACGCCGCATCCGTCGGGCCGCGGCGCGCGGCTGGCGATGAACGAGGCACTGAATCGCGCCGCCATCGATTCGCGCGACATCGACTACATCAACCTGCACGGCACGGCCATCGACGAAGAACGACGAAATCGAGGCGCAGGCCATCGCTGAGATGTTCCCCGCGACGACGCACGGCAGCTCCACCAAGGGGTGGACCGGTCATACGCTGGGCGCCGCCGGCGCGCTGGAAGCCGTGATCACGCTGCTGAGCCTGGAATCCGGGCTCAAGCCCGGCAATCTCAATTCGCGTGAGCTCGATGCAGCCTGCGGTCCGCAGGTACAGCTCGGCAATGCGCGCGGTATGCGTGCGCCACGCCATGAGCAACTCGTTCGGATTCGGCGGCAGCAATTGCGTGCTGCTGTTTGCCGCGGCCGGGGCTGCATGAACCTGTTGGCGAATACGCCGCGCCTGTACGTGAACGGCGTGGCGCTGTGGTCGTCGCGCCTGCCGGGCTGGGAAAGCGCGCGGCGCATTCTTGCGGGCCTGGAGGCCGCGCCTGCGGAGTCCGCATCGCGACCCGCACCCGAGTTGCTGCCGCCCACCGAGCGGCGCCGTGCGCCGGATACCGTGGCCGTGGCACTCGAAGCGGCGCTCGCGGCCTGCAAATCCGCCGGCCTCCCACCGCATTCCCTGCCCTGCGTGTTCAGCTCCATGCACGGCGATCTCGCCATCACCGATTACATGTGCGCCACGCTTGCCTCCACGCCCGCGCTGGTCTCGCCGACGAAGTTTCACAACTCGGTGCACAACGCCGCAGCTGGTTACTGGACCATCGCCGCCAAATGCACGCGGCCCTATACCTCGCTGTCTGCCGGCGACCATTCTTTCGGCGCGGGATTGCTCGAAACCTGCATGCAGGCGCTGAGCGCGCACGAGAACATCCTGCTGGTGGCCTACGATATCGAAGCGCGCGGACCGCTCGCCGCCGTGGCGCTCAGCAGGCATCTCCTTTCCGCGGCGCTCGTGGTGTCGCCGGAGCGCGGTGCGAATGCATTGGCGGCGTTCGAGCTGCGGCTGGTCACGGGTGACGCGCTCACACCCAGCGGCGCTCGCGCCGGAGAACGCCGCGCTGGTGGCGGGCAATTCCACGGAAAGCTGTCTGCCCTTCATGGAAGCGATCGCGCGCGGCGGCACGCACGACGTGCTCACCCTGGCCACGCCGACTCTGGGCCTCGACACGCGCATCGAGGTGTTCTGATGCACACCGACGTGGTCATCCTCGGCGGCGGTCTCGCGGGGCTGACGCTGGCGCTGCAGTTGCGAGCCCGCCTGCCTTCACTGGCCATTACCATCCTGGAGCGCGACACCCACCCGGTTCCCGAAGCCGCGCACAAAGTGGGCGAATCCACCGTGGAGATCGGGGCTAACTACCTCGACACCGTGCTCGGCCTGGGCGCCCACTTGCACGAGCGCCAGCTCAGGAAGTTCGGCTTCCGTTTCTTCTTCAACGATGGCCAGCCCGCGGTGGACGCGGTCACCGAGCTCGGCGCGAGCCGCTACCTGCAAACGCCGGGTTACCAGCTCGATCGCGGCATCCTGGAGAATTATCTGGCCGAGCGCGCTCGCGCCGAAATCGCGCGATTCATCACTGGTGCCACCGTGCGCGAAGTGCGGCTGGCCGACAGCGGCACGCACACGGTCGTCTACCAGCAGGGCGGCGCCGAGCACGAGCTGCGCCGCCGACTGGGTGATCGACGCAAGCGGACGCGCCGGCATCCTGCGCCGCCAGCTCGACCTGCAGACCGACAACGGCCACCACGTGAACGCCGCGTGGTTCCGGCTCGCCACCCGCATCGACATCGATGACTGGTCGCAGGACGCCGCCTGGCACGCGCGCTGCGATTACCGTGAACGCTGGCTGTCTACCAACCATCTCGTGGGACCCGGCTACTGGGTATGGTTGATCCCGCTTTACAGCGGTTCACACTCCGTGGGCATCGTGGCCGACGAGGTCGATGCATCCGCTGCGCGGCTACAACTCCTTCGAGCGCGCACTCGGCTGGTTGCGGCAGCACCAGCCGCAGCTCGCCGCCGTCATCGAACGCGAGTCCGGCAAGCTGCAGGATTTCACTGCGTTGCGGCGCTTCTCCTACGGCTGCAAACGAGTGTTCTCGGCGCGCCGCTGGGCCCTCACCGGCGAGGCCGGATTGTTCCTCGATCCTTTCTATTCGCCCGGCGCCGATTTCATCGCCATCTCGAACACCTACATCACTGAGCTTGTCGCGCGCGAGCGCACCGGCCAGTCCATCGAGATGCATGCGCACGTGTTCGAGCAGATCTATTTCTCGTTCTACGAGAGCACGCTGGCGCTGTACCGCGGCCAGTACCAGATGTTCGGCGATCCCGAGGTCATGCCCGCCAAGGTGATCTGGGACTACGCGTACTACTGGGGAATCCTCTGCCAGTTCTTCTTCCAGCGGCGACTGACGGACATCGCCGCGTTCTCGCGACTGAAGCGCGAGCTGGTTGCGGTGCAGGAGCTGAATCTCTCCGTTCAGGCGCTGCTGCGTGAGTGGTCGAAGTCCGGCCACTCGGCGAATCCGTTGCGCATGCTCGACCAGGCTGCGCTGCCGTGGTTCGCGGAGCTCAATCGCAGTCTCACCGACAGTCTGGATGACAGCGCCTTCGATGAACGCATCCGGCGCAATACGGCGCTGTTGCATGTGCTGGCTGGGGAAATATGCGAACGCTCCGGACCAACTACTTCGGCAGCACCGATTGCGGAGGTTGAAAACCTGGTTGCCGCCTTTGCCGGTGCGGCGCGCCAGAACGCAGCCATGTTGTTCAGACCGGCGGCGTGACCGACGTCGCCCGATCCACCCGCGCCATCGCCGCGACCCGACCGGTCGCGATGACCTGACGTTCGTGCGTCGCGGAAAAAGAGTACTGCCAGCTTCCCGCGTTCGCGATCAGGACGCTCGCCGAGATCTCGAGCTCTCCCGGAAGATCATCGATGTACTCGCGCGTCATCGTCAGATCGCGCACCGCCACCAGCAGTGCAGGTTGCATCGCGCGCCCCGCGGCAAGATCCTTGAGTCCGCCGTGGATGGCCATCGCCTGCGCGCCGAACTCCGCGAGGTGTACGGCTGCCAGCCGGCCGTCGCGACGCAGTGGATTCACGGGCGAACGGTGCAGGCTCGTGGCGACGAGAATTCCTGCGTCATCCCAGCGCAGCACGCGCTCGATCATGAGCGCCGTGCCCTTGTGCGGCAGCAGCGAGGCGATGTCGTTCACGCGCGCGCCGGCTCTCGCGTGAGCAACAGCGCCAGCGCGAAGTTCGATATCACCCCCAGCGAAACAGTAATCCCTATGGCCTGCAGGACGGGCACGCTCGACAGGGCCAGCAGGGCGAAAACCAGCAGGGTCGACAGCGAACACACCAGCAGCGCATGCAGCGTGCGTTTCTGCTCGGCCGGATCATCGGCCGCATGCTCGAAGAACAGCGCGTAATCGAGGCCCAGGCCCGCGGCCAGCACCAGCGACACCAGGTGAAACAGGTTCAGTGAAACTCCGCCGGCCCGCAACACCGCGAGGATCACCAGCGTGGTCAGCACCATCGGCGCCAGCACGCGCAACACCCGCGACCAGCGACGCAGCGCCAGCCAGATGACCATCACCAGCAGCAGCGCGGCCACTTCCAGGCACAGCAGGATATGGGTGCGCTGCGCGGCCACCAGCTCCTGGGATGCGGTCTTGAGATCGAGGAAGGTGATGCCGGGCTGCATGCGCGCGATGTCGGCGATGATCTTCGGATCGTGCACGTCGAACAGGCTCACGAGGCCGTACCAGCGTCCGTCGCGCGGAAACAGCTCGCTCGCGACGCGCAGCGCCAGCGGAGTCCGGCTGAGATCCTCGCGTGTGAGGGGCGGCAGCGCCCTGGCGCGCGCCAGGTCCGCGACGAAAGGATCGAACAGCGCTGGCTCGAAGGGCAGATCGGCCACCACCCGGTCCAGCATCCCACGCAGCGCTCGCGGCTTCCGGGAGCGCAGCCTGGCGCCGCCGCTGCACAGCCACGCTGGGCAGGTAACGCGCGGCGTGATCCCAGGAGCCCACCGCGCCTTCGCGCGCCGCGCGTTCAAGCGCCGGTTCCAGTTTCTCCAGCATCGCCAGCACCGCGTCCTCGCTCGCGGCGCTCGCCACGAGGAGATAACGCAGGTCGGGGGTCGCCATCTCGCGGCGCAACTCCGCGTCGGCGCGCAGCAGCCCGGGCGGCACCGGCGTGAGCCTTGAAAGGTCGTTCTGCCAGAAGCCTTCGGGACGCAGCAGGAACACGGCGATCGCCACCGCCGGGACTACGGCCAGCAGTAGATAGGGCCTGGGCAGCCGCTGGATGCGCGCATTGAGTCGCGCCAGCAGCGCAGATTCGGCCGGATCGCGCGTGATCGCCGGCACGATGTGCGGCAGCAGGAAGCGGGTAGTCAGGCCGGCGACCAGGAGGCCGGTCACCGTCAGGCAGGCGAGTTGCGCCAGGCCGGTGACGCCCGACATGAGGAAAGCCAGGTAGGCGACGCAGGTGCTGGCCACGCCGGTGGCGAGAGGCCGCCACACCTGCCGCGCGGTGTCCAGCGGAGAAATTCCCGGGTGCAAGTGGCTGAACAGGTGCAGCGGATAGTCCTGTGCAACACCGATCAGCGTGAAACCGAAAGCCAGCGTGATGCCATGCACGCTGGCAAACAGCGCGCTGACCGCGGCCAGGCCCGCGAGTGCACCGGACACCAGTGGCAGCGCGCCTAACAAGGTAAAACCGAGATGCCGGTACGCGATCCACATCAGCAGGATCAGGCCGGCGGTGGCGGCCGTGCCGAACCAGGCGGCTTCGTTCTGCGGTGCGATTCTTGATGATGGACGAGAAGTAGCCGGAACCGCTCACCATGAGCGTGGCGGTGGACTCGCCGCGGGCACGTTCGAACTCCGCGCGCAGCGCCTCCAGTGCACGCGTCTGGCCCATCGGGATCGAAGGCCGCGGCGCGCGTTTCCACCACCAGCAAGGCGCGCCTGCCGTCGGCCGTAGAACCACGCGTCGTCGATGCGTTGCGGCTCGAAACGCGGCTGCCAGCGCTCCTGCCAGGTGCAGCAGCTCGAGCGTGGGATCGCGTTGCAACAGCTCCTCGATGAAGGCCGCCGCCGGCGAGGCCATGTCCGCGGCGCGGTCGGCGAGCTCCGCGGCCAGGCGGGTTTCATCGAGTGGCGCGCCGTCGAAGGAATCCGTGATCAGGTAGCGATAAGGGAGCAGCTCTTCGGGAATGGCCAGCGGCGCCTGCTCGCCGTTGGCCACCAGCTCGAATTCCTGGTGGCTGACCAGCGAGGCGGCGAGTTTCTTCGAGATCTGCGCGAGCTGCGCGGGCTGGTCGCCGGACAGCGCAATCAACAACAGGCGCGAGGCCGGGCTCTCGCCGATGTTCTGCACCAGCAGCCGCTGCTGCTCGGAGCGCGGCGACGGCAGGAACATGCGCAGATCCGCCGACACCGTGAGCCGCTGCTGGACCCACGCCACGCCCAATGCCAGCAGGCCGCACCAGGCCGCGAGCAGCATCCAGCCGCGGCGTGTCATTGCCCGGCTGCGGCGGGGGCTGCTGGCAAGCGGCAGCGGCTCTCGAGCTCGGCGCGGCCCGGCAGCGGCGCCTGCGCAAGCGATTCCGGCGCAAATCCGAACAGCGTCAGCGAGGCATCACCATCGGGCTCGACCGCCTCGAGGCAGGCCGGGCGATCGCCGCTACCGAACACGTCGATGTGCGCGAGATGTTTGCGAAGCTGTGCATCCCTTCGGCGTGAGTGTCAGTTTCCAGCCCGCGGCCGCGTCCTCGAGAGCAATGTCGAAATCGACTGAGAGCGGTTGCAGCTTTCCTTCGAGCAGCGCGCGGAAGCTGTCGAGCAGCACGCGCAATTGCGGCACCCGTTGCAACGACACGGTGCGCGGCGGCTTACCCGTCCGCGTGATGTGTACCTGGTCGCCCATGACCTCGGTGAGCTCCCGGTACGGCGATTCGACCTTGCGCACCAGCACGCCATCCGCGCGGTACTCGAGTATTCCGCCGACGTGCAGCGGTTTCTTCAGCAGGTGGGAGAAGCGATATTCGACGAAGCCGGTGCTCACCGGCGGCGTGCGCGCGATCTGGCGCTCGAATTCCTCAAGACTGCGACTGAACGTGGCCGTGCTCGCCAGCAGCAGTGCGCACAGGAGGATCGTTCGTGACAAAGGGCGCATCCCAGAAATCGTAGAGGTTGAACCAATTGTAAGGGGCCAATCGCGCAAAATGCGCCAGCCGGTCGGCGAAGCGCTGCACGACGTCTACCAGCGCCGCGTTGCGCTGCTGGCGGTCGCGCGGCAGCTCGCAGGCGAAACGCTCGAAGTGCAGGTCGTAACTGCGTCCGCCCCGGTACAGGCCGAAGGCCAGCACCACCGGCACGTGCAGCACATTCGCGAACAACCAGGGCGATGCGGGGAACGGTGCGGGTTCACCGAGGAAGTTCACGGTGACCACCGGGTTGCCGGGCCGCAGCCGGTCGGCCAGCGTCGAGACCACGGCGTTGATCTCCAGCGCCTTCTGCATCTCGAGCACCAGCTCCGGTCCAGTCCGCCGCGCATCGATGATGGTTTCGGCGAGCCTGGGATTGAGCGCGTTCAGCAGGTCGGACAGGCCGGCGTTCTGCCCGACGTCGAGCAGGATGCGAATCGGTATGTCGGGGCTGCGTGTGCTCAGCACGCGCAGGGCGTCGAAGCTGCCGAGATGCGCGGACAGCAGCAGCGTGCCGCGTCCACCGGCGACGGCCTCGTCGAGCTGCTCGATGCCGAAGATGCGCACCTTGAAACGCTTGAACCGATCCGCCATCAGGTACAGCCGGTCGAGCGTAACGGTCGAGAACCACAGGAAATGCTGGTAGACCTCCCACAATCCGACACGGTGTCCGAATACGCGCTCCAGGTAGGTCCGCGAGGCGGCCCGTTCGGGGCCGCGCCGGATCATGAAATACAGCGCCACGAAAAACGTGATGAAGCGCGCGAACGGCCGTCCGACGCGAAATGCCAACGTGCGCAGCAGCCACTGGCCGACGCGGCCACCCGCTTCCGGCCGCGATTGCCACTGCTTGGGCGCGGCCTCATGCATGCGCGTCCCACTCCACGACACCGCGCGCCACCGGGTTGCCCTCACGTTGAACCTGGAATACGCAACGGGCTTCGCCGATGTCGAAACTGAGTTGCGCGCGCTCGCCCGGCGCGAGCGCCGCAAAGAATTTGCTCTCGCGGATGCGCAGTCGGGACGGAGCCTGCCCCAGGGTCGCGGCGACTTCGTTCAGCACCCATTCGAGCAACATCACGCCGGGCACGATGGGCCTGCCGGGAAAATGTCCGGCGAAGATCGGGTGCTCAGCCGGCACTTCCAGAAACCGTGAAACTTCAGCCATTACGAAACGCGGCCATGAGGTTGGGAAGTCGGCTGCGTGCCACGCGCATGAACTCCACCGGGTTGCGGAAGCGGTAGTCGGGGAACCGCAGGGTCCTGATCGCGAACTCGACCACGAACATGCCACCGATGAGTAGATAGGTGCCGGTGCTGCTGAACCAGGCGAAGGCCGCAGGCGACACGGGCCAGGGCGGCTGAAAGCCGGCGATGGCGATCAGCCCGCCGGGCTCGAGATTGCAGATCAACGCCAGGTTCAGCAGCGCCAGCGACACCAGCAACAGCACCCAGGCCCAGGTCACACTGCGCGCGTACGCGAGATTTTCGGGCGACGGCTCCTGCGGCGCGTGAACTACGCGCGCCAGGCGTTCGATCAATGGCATTGCGCCCGGCAGCAGCGTGCGGCCGAACAGCCAGGCAATCGCGATGGGGATCAGCACTGGCGGCAGCATCAGCGGCACCGGCGGTGCGCCTCCCGCCACCATGATGACCGCCCAGGCGCCAGCGGCCCCCACCAGCAATCGCCACACGATCCGGAACCGTCCCTTGATGGTCGTGACTACCAGCAGCACCAGTAACGTCACCGCGAACGCGGCCAGTGCCGCAGAACGGTTCAACAGCGCAATATGCGCCGCGAGCAGGTATCCGAGGCTGAGCACGAGAAAGAACCACGCGCGGAGGGCTGCCGACATGAGGGCCGGATGATACGCCGTGCCAGCGGCTTTCGCGGCGGCGCGTCAAGCGGATGTCGCCATTCCGGGCGGCCATTCCGGGACGGCAATAGATGGCGGTTGCCGGGGCGGCCGGGTCCGGGGAACATGCGTTCCGGCCTGGTGTCTTAAAACGCGTTCACTTTCGCGCGGGCAAGAAATAAATCCGTCACCAGACGGGTCTGATGAGCGACTTTGGTTCCTACCCCAAGAAAACCACTCCGGAGGAGTCTCATGAATCTGAAGAGCATTGCCATTGCGTCCGCCATCGGCAGCCTGCTGGCGATCGGTGCAGCCAGCGCCGGCGAAGAAGCCGCCAAGGAAAAGTGTCTCGGTGTCGCAGAAGCCGGCAAGAACGACTGCGGCAACACCGATCACTCCTGTGCCGGCCAGGCCAAGACCGACAAGGACCCGAAGGAGTGGAAGTACGTGCCGAAGGGCGAGTGCGAAAAGATGGGCGGCAAGGTGGCCGCGCCTGAAAAGGCGATGTAACCGCCGATGACACGCCTCGACACGCGAGGTGTGCCGCAGGGACCGATTCCGGCGCGTGCCGGAATCGGTCTCAGGTCCGTGCATCACGAGGCGCTGCTCACGGACCGCCCGGCCGTGGGTTTCATCGAGGCGCATACCGAGAACTATTTTCACGAAGGGGGCGCCGCGGTGCGCGCGCTGCTGCGCGCCCGCGCTAACTACCCGCTCAGCCTGCACGGCGTCGGCCTCGGACTGGGCTCCGCGGACGGCGTCGACCGCGAACACCTGCGGCGCGTGAAGAATGCCATCGCGCGCTTCGAACCGGCGCTGGTTTCCGAGCACGCCTGCTGGGGCCACGCCGGCGGCGAACATTTCAACGACCTGCTGCCGCTGCCATACACCGAGGAAGCCGTCGAAGTGCTGGCGCGCCAGGTTGGCGAGGCACAGGATTTTCTCGGCGTGCAGCTGCTGATCGAAAACGTGTCCGCGTACGTGGCCTTCGAGTATTCGCGGCTCCGCGAGTGGGAATTCCTGTCCGCCGTGGCGGCCCGTTCGGGCTGTGCGCTGCTGCTGGACGTCAACAATATCTATGTCAGCGCGCAGAACCTGGGCATCGATCCCCTGGAGTTCATCGATTCGCTGCCCGTCGAGAGCGTGCGCGAGATCCACGTGGCCGGACATGCGCGCAACGGCGCCGTGCTGATCGACGACCACGGATCGCAGGTGTGCGAGCCCGTGTGGGACCTGTACCGCGCGCGCCATTGCAAGGTTCGGCGCGGTGCCGACACTGGTCGAATGGGACAACAACATCCCATCACTCGACACGCTGGTGGCCGAGGCGCGACGCGCCGAACTCATTCTCGGAGAGGTTCATGGCCTCGCTGCGTGAGATGCAGCGCTCCTTCGCCGCGGCGCTGCGTGATCCGGCGGTGACCTGCCCGGTGCTGCCGCCCGCAAACCTGGCCGTGTATCGCAACAACGGCACCATCACTTTTGGAAAAGCGCTGGAGCAGACATTTCCCGTCCTGCAACGGCGCGTCGGCGACGATTACTTCCGGCAACTCGGCGTCCACTATCGCCAGCGTTTTCCATCGCGCAGCGGAGATCTGCATTGGGCGGGACGCGACTTCGCCGGATTCCTGGACGATTACCTTGCGGGTGGCGAATACCACTGGCTCGCCGATCTCGCGCGCATCGAGTGGGCGCGCGCCGAATGTTCGATCACCCCGGAGCTGCCATCACTGGGTGTCGACTCCCTCACCGGTTATCCATCTGAGGCACTCGAGCGCCTGGTCTTCGGCCTTCAGCCGTCGTTGCACCTGCTCGCTTCCGCGTATCCCGTGTACACCGTGTGGCTCACGAATCAGGTGGAGAATGCACCACCAGTGGATCAATCTCATGGTTCTGAGAAGGGCATGATCCGCATACGCCACGATTTCATCGACGTCCGCAAGCTTGATCCCGCCGCGTTTTCCTTCATTTCCGCCCTCGCCAGCGGCTGCACGCTCGGCGACGCCATGACCGCCGCATCTCTCGACGCGCGCGCACTGACCACCGTCCTCGCGTTCCTGTTCAGTGAAGGAATCGTGTGTTCACTGACGTTGAGCAGTAAGTAATGAACGAATGAATGAGCAGAGGGTGGGGACATCGTCCTGATGTGACCCCACCCCCCGCCTTTCTGCCCCATCCGTAGGGCATACCTGTTTGCGCAGTCCATAGGTGCGTGGCGAATCGAAGAACGCGCGACCCAATCTGTCACCGGCGACTGTAGACGCGGCACCAGTCTTCCCCCTTTAGGAAAAGGGAACCTGTGCTCGTAGACCAATGCCGCGGTGAACTCCAGCGCAACCGACAGCTTGTTGCCACGCAGGTTGATGACTGACGTCAGTGGACCGCTGACTACGTAGTCCTTCGGCGGGGGCCGACGAATCTGATTGGTGACAGATGGCTAAAGTTTCTTTCACAATGCGCCCGCCCGGATAAGACCCAAAAATAACCACAACAAGACATGAACACACCCGAGGCCCGCCGTCCGCTGGCGAGCCGATCCACCCGCTGGGCAGGGTTTCTGGCCAACGCCGCTGTGCGTGCCGGACTCACCGCCGACGGGATTTCAATACTGTCCCTGGTTTTCGCCGCTGCTGGAGCGGCCGCACTGCTGCTGCTTCCGCGGCCCTGGAACCTGCTGGCCTGCGCCGCCGGCATCCAGCTGCGCCTGCTGTGCAATCTGCTCGACGGCATGGTGGCGGTCGAAGGTGGCAGGAAATCGAAAGTCGGCGTGCTCTACAACGAAGTGCCCGACCGCATCGCCGATTCGCTGTTTCTCGTGGCGCTGGGTTACGCCAGCGGTATTGCCCTGGCTGGGCTGGCTCGGCAGCACTGGCTGCCGCCGTTACCGCTTATATCCGCGTGCTCGGCGGCACCTTCGGACTGGCGCAGGATTTCCGCGGCCCGCTCGCCAAGCAACACCGCATGGCGGTGATGACCGCCGGCTGCCTGCTGGGCATCGGCGAGTATTACCTGTGAACGGCGGCGCAGATACATTCTCGAGGCCGCGGCCTGGATCATTGCCTTCGGCGCCATCGTCACCTGCGGGACGCGCATCCGGGCGATCGCGCTGCAATTGAAGGCGCGCTGAGTTGCGACCTTCGAGCGCGTTGCTGGTCGGCATCGTCAAACTGCTGGTTGGTGCGTATGCCCGCTGGATCGGCTCGACAGCCCACGCCGGTTCAGCGCATCTATTTCGCCAATCACACCAGCCACATCGACACGCTGGCGATCTGGTCGGCGTTGCCGCGCAGCACTGCGCCGGCGCACGCGGCCGGTGGCGGCGCGTGATTACTGGGGCACGGGATCCGGCGCAAATACATCGCGACGCGCGCGCTTGGGCGCCGTGCTCATCGATCGCGCCAAGTGCCGATCCCGACTGTCGATCCGCTCGAGCCATTGCGCGCCGCGTTGCGCGACGGTGATTCGCTGATCATCTTTCCCGAGGGAACCCGCGGCGCCAGCTGCCACGCCCGCGCGTTTTCGCAGCGGCCTCTACCGGCTGGCCGGCGAGTTTCCGCGACGTGGAACTGATTCCCGTGTATCTCGACAACCTGCATCGCAGCTGCCCAAGGGCGCAGCTGCTGCCCGTGCCCATGGTTTGCACCGTGCGCTTCGGTGCGCCCGTGGCGCTGGAGCCGGGCGAAGACCGCGAGCTGTTCCTCGAGCGGGCGCGCGCCACCGTCATCGCGCTGGCCCGGCCACATGATCGAACACCTGCGCAACATCCCGACGCGAATTCCTCTGGCTGTTCGGCGCCTGGTGGTCTTGTTGGGCATCGCCTCCGCCATCGCGGCGCTGGCTGCGAAGCCGGCCGGCCGACGAGAAGAAGGCCGCGAGCCGCGCCAACCTGGTGGCACGCATCAATGCCTGGTGGGTGATGGTCGGCCATCCTGGCCGTCGCTTTCCTCACCGGCCAGCACCATGACCCTGGTCCTGTTCGCCCTGGCGTCGTTCTTCGCGCTGCGCGAGTTCATCACGCTCACGCCCAGCCGTCCCGGCGATCGCCTGCCGCTGTCGCTGGCGTTCTTCCTGGTGCTGCCGCTGCAGTTCGTACTCATCGGCATGGAGCCGCTACGGGCATGTTCGCCATCTTCATCCCGGTGTACGCCTTCCTGCTGCTGCCTTCGATCGCGGCGCTGCGTTCCGACATCGACGATTTCCTCTCGCGCAGCGCCAAGCAGCAGTGGGCTCTCATGGTGACGGTGTACTGCCTGAGCCACGCGCCCGCGTTGCTGATGCTGGAGATTCCCGGCCAGGCCGGCCGCAGACGCGCTGCTGCTGTTCTATCTGCTGCTGGTCGTGCAGATGAGCGACGTGATGCAGTACGTGTTCGGCAAGCTGTTCGGCAAGACGAAAATCGCGCCGGTGGTCAGCCCGTCGAAAACCGTCGAAGGATTCATCGGCGGCGGGCTCGCCGCCACCGCGATCGGCGCTGCGATGTGGTGGATCACGCCCTTCACGCCGCTGCAGTCGGCGGCCATGTCGGCCGTCATCGTGATCATGGGGTTTCTCGGCGGGCTGACCCTGTCCGCCGTCAAGCGCAGCCTCGGCGCCAAGGACTGGGGCGTGATGATCGAAGGTCACGGCGGCATGCTGGACCGCACGGATTCCATCTGTTTCGCCGCGCCGGTGTTCTTTCACATCGTGCGGTTCTTCTATACCTGACGACGGCTAAAGAATTCGACAGCGCAAGGCAGGACGGCCGGTTCAAATGCCGGCATGAACCGCCGAAGCGTTCTGAGTTTGGGTGCCAGATTGTCCGTCCTGGCGCTGGCAGGTTGGTCGACTGAGCGAGCCGAGTCCGCCATTGCCGCGGCGCCGGGCAGCGCGGCCGGATTTCGCGCGGGACGCCGATTCCTGCGAAGCCGCTTCGGTGAGATCGCCTATGTGGCGCGCGGCACCGGACCTGCAGCCCTGTTCCTGCACGGATTCCCGCTCAATGGATTTCAGTGGCGCGGCGCGATCGAGCGCCTCTCGCCGCTGCGCCGCTGCATCGTGCCGGATTTTCTCGGCATGGGGCATTCGAGCGCCGCGCCGGGTCAGCACCTGGGCCCGCGTGCGCAAATGGAAATGTTGTTGTCATTGCTGGAAGAACTCGGTGTGCCGCAGGCCGACGTCATTGCCAACGACAGCGGCGGTGCAGTCGCCCAGTTGCTCGCGGTGCTGCATCCCGCACGCGTGCGCAGCCTGCTGCTCACCAACTGCGATACCGAAATCGAAAGTCCACCTCCGGCCATGTTGCCCGTCATCGAACTGGCGCGACGCGGCGAGTTCGTCGCGCAGTGGCTGGAACCGTGGGCGCGCGATCCGCTGCTGGCGCGCTCTCCGCGGGGCATCGGCGGGATGTGTTACGCGAATCCGGCCGCATCCGACGGACGAAGCCTTGCACATGTATTTCAACCCACTGCTGGCTGCGAGCGAGCGGCAGCGGCAGCTGCACGACTATGCGATCGCGCTCGGACACAACGCGCTCCAGGGAATTCAGCCCGCCCTGCGAGCCTGCCGCATCCCGACACGCATCGTCTGGGGCGGCGACGATACGATATTCAGCGCGCGCGGTGCGCACTACCTGGCCAACAGCTTCGGAAATTTCCGCGGGTTGCGGGTGCTCGCACGGGCCAAACTGTTCTGGCCGGAGGAACGGCCGGACGCGCTCGCAGCGCAGGCCCGATATCTCTGGGAGTCGGTGCGTAGCTAGAAAAGCCGCGGCTGGCGATCTGCGCGTTCCAGCTCGAGGAGCTGCTGCTTGATCGCGAGTCCGCCGCCGAAGCCGGTCAGCGATCCATCCGCGCCGATCACACGATGGCAGGGGATCACGATGGGAATCGGGTTGCTGCCATTGGCCAGCCCCACCGCGCGCGACGCCCTGGCATCGCCGAGCTCGCTGGCGAGCGCGCCATAGGACGTGGTTTCGCCGTAAGGAATCTTCAGCAGGCACTTCCAGACGCGTAGCTGGAATTCGGTGCCGCGTGGATCCAGCGGCAGATCGAAGTCGCGCCGCTGCCCCGCGAAGTATTCCAGCAGCTGCGTGCGCGCGAGCTCCAGCACGGGTGAAGGCTTTTCCGGAAGGCCACCGCGATGGCGCGCGGCATCGCGGCCCTGTTCGAACCAGATTCCCACCAGCGACGTGTCCGAGGCAATCAGCCGCAACCGGCCGACGGGCGAGGGCATGTCCTGGAAGTGCAGCGAAGTGTCGTGGAGAACCGCATTCATGGACCCAAGCGTACCACCGGCAATCGCGGTTGCGACCCGGTCCTTGCGCCGCCCGCGTCTATACTCGACACACATATATAGAGGGGGAATGGGATGCGCGCCGAACTCACCGCTGTCCTGCTGGCACTACTGTTGATGCCGGCTGCCGCTGACGCGCAGTCGCCCGGTCCCGTGCCCGTCATCCTCGATACTGACATCGGCACCGACATCGACGACGCCTACGCGCTGGTGGCGCTGATCAGGAATGGCGATCTCGAGTTGCTGGGCGTCACCACGGTGTCCAGCGATGCGGCCGCCCGCGCGAGGCTCGCGGCCAAACTACTGCACGTGGCTGGCGGCAAGTGGTCGAAGATCCCGGTGTATGCAGGCATCTCGACCCCCACTCAGTACATGAAACAGGTCGAGTGGGCCGCGGGGTTCACGGCTCCCAACCTGCACGAATCAGGCGGCGTGGAATTCATGCGCCGTGAGATCAACGCGCGGCCGGGCAAGGTCACGATCATTGCCGTTGGCGAGCTCACCAATGTCGCGGCACTGCTGGAATCGGAACCGGGCATCGGGAAGAAGATCGCCGCGATCTCGCTGATGGGTGGATCTATCTACCGCGGTTATGCGTCGGGCTCGAAGCCCGAGCCGGAGTGGAACATCAAATCCAATGCGAAGGCTGCGAAGGTGGTGTTCGAGTCCGGGGTGCCGCTGCTGGTGGCGCCGCTCGATTCGACCGCGGATTTAAAACTGACGCCGGAGATGCGGGTGCAGATTTATGTAACCGGCACGCCGCTCAACGATGCGCTGGCCTCGCTTGACCAGATCTGGCGGTACACCAATCACTGGAAGGGCAACGACCCGACACTGTTCGATGTGCTGGCGGTGGATCTCGCGGCCCCGCGACATGGCTTTGAACTCACGTCCTTGCGCATCGACGTGAATGCGGATGGGCTCACGACACCGGTTGCGGGCGAACCCGGAAAAACGCAGGTGGCGCTGAAGGTCGACCCGGCGGCGTTTCTCGCCGCGTTTGTCGCTTCGCTCGACTGACGCGCTCAGTTCCAGAGGTCGTACAGCGGATGCTGCTCGCGGCGTCCGACCTCGTTGATGGCCGCGGTCACGTCCGGCCGTGCCAGCAGCTTCTGCCAGCGCTCGACATCTTCGATTTGTCGGGGCAGTCGCGGCACGGGCTTGAACGTCTGCGCGGCGTACAGCGCCGACACGCGGTCTTCGGGATCGCGCAGCCGCGCGATGTAGAGCGCCGCGGCGCCATCCACGTCACCCCAGTCGAGCATGGCTTCCTGCCAGGTGTCGGGCGCGTCGATCTTGTTCTCGCGCAGGTAGACGAACACTTTTTCCGCCTCCTCGCGATTGCCGAGCTGTAGATAGGCGCGCAGCCGCACGTGCTGCAGCTGCATGCGTCCGAATCCCGACAGCGAGCGCGCCCAGTCGATGCCCTCCAGCGACTTCAACGCGTCGTCCGGCCGATTGCGGACCAGGTAGGAGCCTCCGAGATTGATGGCCTGGCTCACCTTGTCGGTACTGGTCTCGCGCTGGCGGCGCGCTTCCTGCTGTATTGCGAGCGCCTCGTCCCAGCGGCCCAGCCCCCTCAGCGCCTGCGACTTGAGGTCGTAGATCCAGTTGAGCGTGTCGGCGACGTCATCGAACGCGGGTTTGTCCTTCGACGCCTTTGCGTTCTGCGCAAGAACCCGGTCGGCAAGCGAAATGATTTCACCGTACTCGCCGACACTGAACAGGGAATACATGTATTGCACGACGGGACCGAGCCGGGCCGGGTTGGCTGTCATCTCGCGGCGCAGCTTGCGGCACTCGGCCTGGCTGGCAGCCGCAACATCGAAGGCGTTGGGTTCGGCCTGCACGATGGGATCGAAGCGCCGGTCGATGCGCATGCGCACCAGCGAGCCGGGACTTTCGATGCGCTTCAATACATCGCGCGCACGGGCCATGTCCTTGCGCTCCAGCGCCTGCAGCACCAGCTCGCGCCACAGGTCGCTGGGTTCGACGTGCCATTCGAGCTGGTATTTCGCATCGTATAAAGCGTTCAACAGCTCGAGCCGCTCGTTCGCGAGTTTCTTGTCGCGCGCCATCTGCGCGATGGTCCACTGCACCGCCTCGTGGTCGAGCTCGGCGAGGGATTGGGGCCAGGTCTTCGCCAATGTCTTGATGGCCAATCCCGCATCGGCCCAGGCATCCACCCATAGTCGCGAACTGGGCACGCAGTACCCAGTGCTCGGCGGCAGCGTCGGGATACTGGGTGGCGATCACCAGGTATTCGTGGGCCGCCAGGTAATCCTCACGGCCACTCGCTGCTCGCGACGCCAGCAGCAGGGTACGGAATTGTTTGCCCTTCGTGAGTTGGAGGAAATCCCCGTTCTGCAGGACTTCGTCGAAAGCCTTGCTGGCATCGGCGTACTTCTCGTCGAGGAGCAACTTGTGGCCTCGTTCGATGGTCGTTTCGATTTCCCGTGTATCCGGCGGCCGGAGGAAGGGTTGCGATCGACACCGCAAATGAAGGGGTCGCCGCAAATACAACGAGACAAAGAGCCGCTCGCAGACAAGTGCCTGCAGAATTGATCCATCGCATCGTGAATTCATAGCAGGTATCCGGCCGCGTGAATACGTATGCGCGCTTGTTGAGAGGTGCGGCCGCGTTCACTAGCATCGGGCGTGGTTTCGAAGCCCCATCTTTCCGCCTGGCATATCTGCAAGATCTGTATCGGTGCCTTCGGAATCCAGTTCTGCTTCGCGCTGCCCCAGGCCAATGCCACGCGGATTTTCCAGAACCTCGGCGCCAGTCTCGAACTCGTGCCGTTGCTCATGCTCGCCGGGACCGATCACCGGACTGCTGGTGCAGCCGCTGGTGGGCTACTACTCGGACCGGACCTGGACGTGGTTCGGACGGCGCCGTCCCTATTTCCTGGTCGGGAGCAGCGCTGGCCGCCGGAGTGCTCATCGCCATGCCGAATGCGACGGCGTTGTGGATCGCCGTGCTCACGCTCTGGCTCCTGGACGCCTCCGTCAATTTCACCATGGGTCCGTACCGTGCCTTCGTCGCCGACCAGCTGTCGGTCGAACAACGTGCCAGCGGATATCTCATGTACATGTTCTTTGCGAGCCTGGGTGCGGTGGTCGGAAGTGTGTTGCCGTGGATGTTTACCCACCTCGGCGTCGCATCGACCGCTCCCGGCGGAGAAATCAGCACGGCGGTGAAGTACGCCTTCTATGTGGGAGCATTTTTCCTGATGGCGGCCGTGAGTGGGTCTGCCCTCGCAACGCGCGAGTATTCGCCCGAAATGCTGGAGAAGTTCGACGACCCCGGGCGGGAGCCTACGCCACTACGGTCATCCGCCAGCATGCGCCGCCACGGCGGCGCCTGGCTCGGATTGGGTGCGCTGGGGCTGGCCGTGGCGTACGCGGCGGACGCACGCCCCTCGCTCTATGTGCTGATCTGCGCCGCGCTCGCGTATGGACTGTTCCTGCTGATGGCCAGCCGCATGAATACCGAGAATGCGTTCACGACCATTCTCGGCGAACTCGAGTCCATGTCCGCGTCCACGCGCTGGCTGGCACTGGCGCAGTTCTTCTCCTGGTTTTCGCTGTTTGCGATTTTCATCTACACCACTCCTGCCGTGGCGAAGCTGCATTTCGGCGCGAGCGCTGCCGGATCTCCGGCCTATGAAGCCGGTGCGAACTGGGTCGGTGTGTTGTTCGCGACTTACAACGGCCTGGGTGCACTCGCCGCGCTCGTGATCCCCTGGTTCGTGAGGCGCTACGGAATGCGCCGCACGCACCAGGTGAATCTGTGGATAGGCGCCCTGGGCCTGCTGTCCATGCTGGCGATACGGGATTCCAACTGGTTGCTGGCGTCGATGGTTGGACTGGGCATCGGCTGGGCCTCGATCATCGCCTTGCCCTACGCCATGCTGGCTAACAACCTTCCGGCGCAGAAGATGGGTGTCAACATGGGCATCTTCAATATCTTCATCGTGATCCCGCAGCTGCTGGCGGCTGGCGTGCTCGGCTGGCTGCTGGATGTGTTCGGCGGCGGCGAAGCTTCATTCGTCTTCGTCATCGGCGCCGTCTGCTGGTTCGTGGCCGGGCTGGCGGTGCTGCGCGTGCGCGACACCGCCAACCCGTAGTTCTTACAGCGCCCGGAAGCGCACCGCGAGACCACCACCCGGCGCCAACGCAGCCTCGATGCGGTCCTTCGACGTGACGCGCCGCTTCTCGATGACCAGCGCCTGCGGGTTGGTCAGGTAGTTCGCCCCGGGCGCGTCGCGATAGATCTGCGCCTCGTAACGTTTGCCGCGTTCCAGGAAGTCGAGCGGAATATCCAGCGTGCGCGCGTTCTCGTCGGTGGTGGCGCCGAGGTACCAGTCGGCAGCGCCACGTTGCTGACGCGCGATCACGACGTAGTCGCCGATCTCGGCCTGCAGCGTGCGCGAGGTCTCCCAGTCGGTCGGCACGTCGCGGATGAACTGGAAGGCGTCGGGCCGCTTCTCGTAGTTCTCCGGCAGATCGGCGGCCATGTGCACCGGGCTGTAGATCAGCACGTACAGCGCGAGCTGCGTCGCGAGCGTGGACTGCACGCGCTCGTTGACGTCAGTCTTGCCGAAGGTGAGATCGAAAATTCCCGGAGTGAAATCCATCGGCCCGGCCAGCATGCGCGTGAACGGCAGGATGGTCAGATGCTCGGGCGGATTGGTCGGGCGGCCCCAGGCATTGAACTCCTGCCCGCGCGCGCCTTCGCGGCTCAGCATGTTTGGCCAGGTGCGGCGCAGCCCGGTGTCCTTCACCGGCTCGTGCGCATCGATCGAGATATGGTGTTGCGCGGCGACCTCGGCCACTTTCAGCTCATGGCGAACGCGGTACTGGCCGGCAAACCACTCGTGTCCGATGGTGCCGTCCTCGAGCGTGCGTTCAATGGACCCGCTGGGCTTCACGTAGCCGGTCTTCACGACGCTGACGCCATTCGCCGCGTATTGCGTCATCGCGGCATCGAGTTGCCGCTCGTAATTCTCGACTGCGCCGGCCGTTTCGTTGTGGCCGATGAGTCGCACGCCGCGCTCGCGCGCATACGCGGAGAGCTGCGCCAGGTCGAAGTCCGGATAGGACTCGGTGAAGCTGAAGTGCTTGCCGTTGGCGATCCAGTCGCCGTCCCAGCCCTTGTTCCAGCCTTCGACCAGCACGCCACCGAAACCATTCTTCGCGGCGAAATCGATGTAACGCTTCACGTTGGCATTGTTGGCGCCGTGTTTTTCCCCGCTGGCCCAGGTCGAGCGGTTGAGGTGCATCTCCCACCACACGCCAACGTACTTGCCGATGTGAATCCAGGAGGTATCAGTGAGCGTGTTGGCCTCGTTGAGATTGAGCTCGATGCGCGAGTCCGCCAGCGCCATCGGCGTTTCCGCCACCAGCACCGTGCGCCAGGGCGTCGTGAACGGTCCGCGCTTGCGAACCAGCACACCATCCGACCACGGCATGAGGTCCGCCTTGAGCGTGCGTTCGGCGGTGCGGCGCAGGTTCATGCTGGCGTAGTCGACCAGCGCCGCCTCGTGGATGGAGATGTACAACCCGGGCGCCTGCAGCGTCAGCGGCGTTTCCGCGAGGTTCACTTCGTACAGGTGGGCGCGCTTGTAGAGATATTCGTCGCGATCGGCATGGCGCGCCGGGTACCACCATGCGTCCCAGTCGCCGGCGAGGCGGAATTCCGTGAGCTCATCGACGATGGCCACGTCGCGCGATGCAGCGATCTGGTTGAACTCGTAGCGGAAGCCGAGGCCGTCGTCGAACACGCGCACCGTGAGGTCGAAGGGCTCGGTGACCGAGGGGTCGGCGCCGGCAAGCGTTACCTTGAGCTCGTTGTGTCTATCCTGGACCAGTCGTTGCTCGCCCCAGGGCTGCTCCCAACGCTGGTCAACGGCGTTGCGTCGAACATTCGTGACCCGGCTGGCCGGCACGTTGCCGGAGCCCTCGAACACCATCCCCAGCCGTGCATGCGTGATCACCGTGCGATCGCCCCGATACACCTCGTACCACGGGCCGCGTGCGTCGGCCGCCACGCAGACCGTGAGCACGGCCTGCGGCGAGTCCACGCAGCTGCCGGCGCGCGTCGCCGCGGCATCCGTTGCCGCGGCCGTGGCCTGCGCCGCCATGAGGGTGAACACGAGGCCACAACCCGCGGCCGAAGACGACTTCGTCATGATCTATGTACCTGGTCTAACTACTGGTGTTTGAATTGGGGCATCCCGGCAGTGCGCGGCGGTGCACAGACTTCGTGCAGGTAGGCCGAATGCGTCCGCTGCTCATCGACCTTCTGCCGGATGAAGCCCTGGATGCGCTTGAGCTCGCTGCGGAGCAGCTCGGGCGGCGTGCGGTCCACGGCCGGGTCCCAGGTTTCGGGAATAACGCCATGGCCGATGAACAACGCCTGCCAGTCGTCGATGGTGAATGCCTCGTCTTCGTAGTAGACGGTTTCACCGCGCGCGCGGAAGGCGTCGATCTTGTGTGCCAGCTCGGCGAGCGGCGCGGCGCTGCGTGCGCGTGTCCAGAATGTGTCGCCATTGCCGCCGTAGCGATTCAGAAAATAGTGCGCACTCTGGAAATCGCGCATGCGCCCGAAGGCTGCGCGCACATTCTTGTTGTATTCGTCCCGCTCCACGCCGAAGTCCGCCTGCACCGGGAACAGGGGCAGCAGGTGCACCAGTCCCACCTGCACCGCGTGCAGATCCACGAAGTGCAGCGGGTCGAACACGCAGGCGGCCTGGCCAATGGCCACGCAGTTCTTTTCCCACGCGTTCAGGCGACGTCCGGGCTGAAGGTCGCGAATCACGAGCGCCTGCAGCGGCATCCGCGTCGCGGCCTCGAGCTCCGACGGCTCCGGAACGATGTCGCTGCAATACGCCTGCTGAACGTGGATACCGACCTGGCTCGCGGCCAGCGAGATCCAGCCCGAGCGCTGCGCACGAACTTCCGAGTAGATGGGCACGGGCGACAGCAGTGCGCCGCAGGCGCTGAGTACACGGTCGACGGGAAATGCGTCGCGCCAGCTCTCGAAACCTGCACCCAGCGCGTTGTTCAGCAGCGCTTCCCTGCCGGTGACGTCGAGGAAGAAGTCACCGGTGATGGCGCGTCCGTCATCCAGCAGCAGCCCGGCAATGCCGCGCTGCGAATCCACCCGTATGCCGAGCTCGCGCGTCGCGTGGCAGCGCACACCGCGGCGCAGCGCGAGCTGCCGCAGCCAGGCGCCGTAGGGAATGGCCGGCAGGTGATAGCCATAGTCCGTGAACCCGAATCCATCGATGGCGGCATCGGGCAACAACATGCGGTTCTGCCGTGCCGCCTTCGCGGTGAGCGAAAACTCTTCGAAGGACTGATCGAATCCCTGGTGTCGCGCGTGCAGCCACTGCGGCAGGAATTCCTTGCGGTCGATGCGCGTGCCGATCGAGCCATGCGCGTGAAAGAACGCCGGCGCGTTGCCCGAGTCATCGACGAAGCGGCGGCCCAGCGTGAAGGCGCCACGGGTCGCGCCGATGAGTCGCGATTCATCGATACGCAGACGTGTGTGCAGTGCCTCGAGCGCCGGCAACGAAACGCAGAGATCGGCAGCCTGCGCCTGGGGAGGCAGCTCGACCACGGTCACATTCACGCCTGCGGGACCCAGCGCGTACTGCATGACGCAGGCCGACAGCCACACCGGCGCATCGCGGCCCACGATGACCAGCTCACGGATGACGGGTGCCTGGACCTGGGCGCTCATGAACTCATCGCCTGTTTCGTGGCTGGCGGTTCGCCGCAGTAACGCGCAATGAGCTCCGCATGAGACGGCATGGCGCCGGCATGCGCCGCCACGCGGCTGTGCAACTCGCGCAGCCGCGCGTCGAGCAGTTCGCGCGGCAGGCAATCGGCGAGCCGATCGTGGGCGCCGGGCATGAGGCCCTGGCCGTAGAGCACCGCCAGCCAGCTGTCGCGCGAGAAGAAGCCGTCCTTGAAGTACGGCACGTGGCCGCGCGCATCGAACAGCCGCAGCTTGTGGTGCAGGCTCTCGGGCAGTTCGTAGTCGCGCACGTGATCCCACAAGGGCTCGCCGAAACGGCGATTCGCCGTGTAATGCAGGATGAGAAAATCGCGGATGCGCTCGTAGAGTGCGTCGGAGCTGCGGTTGAATTCGCGCACCAGCCGCTCGTCGACGCCGCGCGCCTCGGGAGATGGCAGCAGGCGCAACATGTCCTGGATGGCCTTCTGGATCAGGAACAGGCTGGTGGATTCGAGCGGCTCGAGGAAAGCCGCTGGCCAGTCCGAGCGCGAGGCAGTTGCGCTTCCAGACCTGCGCACGGCGGCCGGCGCGGAACTTCAGCAGCCGCGGTTCTCCCAGCGCAGCGCGCGTCGAGCTGGCCTAACAAGGTGGCGCGGGCCTCGTCTTCACTCACGTAACGCGTGGAAAAGACGTGGCCGTTGCCGGTGCGGTGTTGCAGCGGAATGCGCCAGATCCAGCCGCCCTTCTGCGCCGTCGAGCGCGTGTACGGCGTGAAATCCGCCGATCTTTCGCAGGGGACGGCCCAGGCGCGATCGCAGGGCAGCCATTGGCTCCAGTCTTCCCACGGAACCTGCAACTTGTCGCCGAGCAGCAGCGAGCGGAATCCACTGCAGTCGATGAAGAAGTCGCCCGCGATTCGCTGTCCGGATTTCAGCGTCAGCGATTCGATGTTGCCCTGCGCGCCGTCCAGCGCGACATCGACCACCTGTCCCTCGACGCGCGTGACGCCGCGGGCGACAGACCAGCGCCGCAGGAAGTCGGCGTACAGGCCAGCGTCGAAGTGATAGGCGTAACCGTAGAACGTCGAGAGCACGGTGCTCGAACTCGGGAAGTCGAAAGCGTTGCGACGGCAGGCACGCACCGCGACCGAAAATTCCTCGAGCGGCGGAGGGTTGAGTCCCTGGCGCCGTGCGCGCATCCAGAAATGCTGGAACTCCACGCCACCCCAGAGCTCGCCGAACGCGCCGAAGGGATGGATGTAACTTCCGGGCACATCCCAGTCGCGAAACTCGATGCCGAGCTTGAACGTGCCCTGCGTCTCGCGCATGAACTGCGCTTCGTCGAGACCCAGCAACTCGTTGAAGTCGCGCAGTGCCGGCAACGTGGCTTCGCCCACGCCAACCGTGCCGATGTCGTCCGATTCGATCAGCGTCAGGCGATAACGCTCCGGGTGCAGCACCTGGGCCGCGGCCGCAGCACACATCCAGCCGGCGGAGCCGCCGCCGACGATGACAATGCGCAAGGGCGCGTGGTGCACGTTGAATTCCAGATCGTGGGCGCCGCCGGGGAGGGGATCGGCGACGCCCACGATTTCCCGGCTAATACTGGAAGCGCACGCCGAGCTGGAAGCGCCGGTCGTTGTGTACCCAACCCGAGTCCAGCTTCACTGCTTTTGCACCCGGCGTCAGCGTCGAATCTCCGAACACCTGCTGCTGGGTCACGGCAGTGGTGTTCAGGAGGTTCGACACGTCGAGCAGGAACTCGACATTGTCATTGAGCGAGAAGCGCCCGGACGCATCGAGATAACCATTCGCCTTCTGCCACACCGGCAAGCCGATGCAACAGTCGAGATTGGCGGTGAGGAACTCCGAACGCCAGCTGTACGCGAGCCGCGCGCCGAACTTGCCGTACTCGTACATGCCGATGACGTTGTATGAGTCGTCGGAGATGCCGGCGAGACGATGCGAGTCGATGACGTTGCTGGTGAAGGACAGCGGATTACCGGCATTGCCCTGTCCGCCCGTGGAGGTGTTGTTGCCACCACCGAAGGCCGTGGTGCTGCCCGGCAGATAGCCCGCCTGCACCGCGAGGTTGGAGTTGTTGATGCCACTCTGCTCGGTGTGCGTGTAGTTGAGCTGCACGCCGAGGCCAGACCAGGCACCCGGCAGGGAGTCGAAGAACGTCTGGTAGGCGACTTCGAAGCCCTTCAGCGTGCCGTCGCTGTTCGGGTCGTTGCTCGGACCACGAATCGTGACGGTCTGGGTGGTGCCGTTGTTTTCGATGTCACGGTCGGCACGGCCGTAGGCAATCGCGTTGGAGAGTTGCTTGTAGAACAGGCCCACGGTGAAGGAACTGCTCTTGCCGAAGTAGAACTCGTAGGACAGGTCGAAGTTGTCGGCTTCCACGGGCTCGAGCCCCGCGTAGCCTGCTTCGGCATTGAAGATGAAGTTGTAGCCCGTCACCACACCTTGCGCGTTCTTGATCAGATACGGCGAGGCGGTGCCGGTGTCGATGGGCGGTGCATTGATGGCCACCGAGTTGCGCAACAGGCCGAAGTCCGGCCGCGAAATCGCCTTCGAGTAGCCGAAGCGCGCGAACTGCTTCTCCGTGAACCCGAAGCGCACGTTGAAGCTCGGCAGCCAGTTCTCGTAACTCTTGTCGAGCTTGTTCTCCGCACCGGCGCCATTGCTGTACGCCAGCAATTCAGGCGTGAGCCAGCACTGGATGTCCGTAGCCTGGTTGGTGCCGTTGTCCGCCGGGTTGCATGCGCCCTGGCCCGAGGCCAGCGCCTGCGTGTACCAGTTGGACGTCGGGAAGGCCGACGAATCCATGGCTGCTCACGTCGGTCTTCACGTAGCGCACACCGATGTTGCCCACCACGTTGACGCTGCCGAGATTCGCTTCCGGTCCGCCGAAGCGCAGCATCAGGTACGCCGCCTTGCTCTTCTCGTTTACGTCGAGGATCTCGGGCTGGGTGAAGCAACCCTCGCCCGCGACATTCGCCGGCGCGGTCGCAGAGCGGATTCCAGCCCTGCGGTGCATTCACGTTGCGATCGGCGAGGCCTTCGGTGTGCAGGTCGTAGTCGTTGAGCGTGGCGCGATTGAGGAACACCAGCGGACCACCGGCGAGCACGTTGCCGTTGTAGTGGCCGTCCAGGCTGGTGGATTCCCAGATGCCCGCCGCATAGCCGTTGAACGGGTTCGGGTTGCCGCAGGCCGCCGGATACGCCGCCGCCTGGGTGTTGTCGACGTTGAAGCCCGGACCATTGCAGCTCCAGGCCGGCGCGATCGGCGCCCAGTTGTACGAGGAGTAACGCACCTTCTGTTCGCGATCAGCGAAGCGTACTCCCGCCTTCAGCGAGCTCAGCCAGCCGCCGCTGCCCAGGTCGTACTCCACGTCGGCACGTGCCGCGACTTCGTCGGCGTCGTTGTCTTCCCAGTGATCCTGGATGAACTGCATCCAGTAGTTATGCGGATTGGCGAGGAAGCCATCGGCGTAGTTCACGTTCGGACCCGGCGACAGCGCGATCACCGGCGTGCCATCACCATTGGTCGAGTAGTCCACCTGCGCCACGCTGTTGGCGGCGACCAGGATGTCGTAGTTGCTGGTCTCCGCCTTGATGTACTGGACGTCGAACGCCGTGTGCAGGTTCTCGGTGATGTCCCACTTCACGTTGAAGGAGACATCCGTGGTCTGCTCTTCGTGGTCGAAGATGCGCGCCTCGTTGCTCACGTTGGATCCCGTGAGGCACACGCCGCCGCAGGCATCCTGGCCGTTCACGAACGGCAGGCCCGGCACCGCGGAACCGTGGTTGATGTTCGCGGCGCTCGTGCCTTCGTAGAAGCCGAGCACGTCCGCCGGCTGACCGATCACGCCCGAATCGAGCATGCCGTCCGCGCCGAACGCGAAGTTGCCGGTGACCGGCCGCATCGCCGTCGAATTGTAGGGAGACCACACCGGCGTGCCGAAGCCCGCGCCGGCCGGCCAGCTGATGTTGGCGCTGCGCTCGAGCCACGGGTTTTCGTACTTGGAGTAGACGCCGGTCAGCGCCATCTGCAGGTTCTTGTCGTCGTTCTCGTAGGCCAGGGTGAGCGCCGCACCGGTGCGCGTACGGTCGTAGTCCACCTGCGAGAAGTTCACCTGGCCGGGTGCGTAGGCCCAGCCGGTACCGCCAAAGGGATTGTTGTTGCAGGCGACATTGCCGTCGGCATCGAGCACTGCATTCGGATACGCACCACCGGTCTGCGGATAGTCCGAACAGAACGTGCTGATGCGCGTCATGTTGACGGCTTCGGTGCGCGTCAGGATGTTCGAGTACGCCGCGTTCACCAGCGCGCCGAAGCGCCCACTGTCGGTGTCCCAGTTGTTGCTGTAGACGCCGGAGACTTCGTAGGTCGGCTCCTCGGAGAGGTCGCCGTAGTTCGCGCGGCCGGTCAGCGCAATCTGCTGCCCGTCCGAATCGAACGGCGAGCGCGTGCGCAGGTTCACCACGCCCGAGATACCGCCCTCGATCATTTCGGCGGTCTGGTTCTTGTAGGTGTCGACGCCCTGCATGAGCTCGGGCGACACATCATTGAAGTTCAGGCCGCGGTAACCGTCGGCCGAGAAGCTGTCACGGCCATTGAATTCCGTGCGCACGAACGTGAGTCCGCGGATCAATACCGTGGCGGGTTCGGCGGAGAAGTGGTTGCTGTCGTCGTTCGACTGCAGTCGCGACACGGTCACGCCCGGCACGCGTTGCAGCGCCTCGGCGACCGACTTGTCGGGGAACGCGCCAATGTCGGTCGCGGTGATCGAGTCGACGAAGGTGTCGGCATTGAGCTTGATGGCCTGCGCCGACTCGAGCGAGGCACGAATACCGGTGACGATGACCTCGGGGACTTCGTCGGCAGCCTGTTCCTGCGCGAATGCAGGATTGATCAGGATGCTGCCACCCACGATGGTGAACAAATATTTGCGCGTTTTCATGTGCCCCCTTGTGAACGCTTTGCGTATATTTGCGTAAGCCAAAACCCGCGATTTCGGCGTCGCTGTGCGAATACACTACCCATCTTGCGAAAACTTGCGCAATAGCCGGAGGCGATTTTGCGTAAATTTGCGTGAATCTGTAACGTAATGCGGCGTGTCAGCCGGGGTGATGCCGGGTTGTTATCGCTATCAAATGGGCTGACGAAGGAATCGAGTAGTTATGCGCGCTTCAAAAGGCAACGGCGGATCGATCACTCTCGAGAAACTCGCGCGCCTCGCGAAGGTTTCGGTGTCCACCGTCTCGCGTGCGCTCAACGATCATCCGTCGATCAGCAACTCGACCAAGAAGGAGCTCTGGGCGCTGGCGCGCAAACACGGTTATGAATTTCGCCGCCACATGCCGGCGAGCCCCATCGGTGCCGAGGGCGCGATCACCGTGGTCACGCCACGAGTGCGCGGCCGGCCGCTGCCGTTGTCGCATCCCTTCTTCCTGGAATTGCTGGCGAGCATCGGTGAGGCGGCGCGTGATCGCGGCTGCGACTTCACCGTCAGTCACCTGACGCCGGCCAACTATGAAGACCTGGTGCACGCAACCACGACGGGGCGCGCCAGCGGCGTGATCTTCCTGGGCCAGGGCACCCTGCACGATGAATTCAATCGGCTGGCGTCGACCGAGGGTCGCTTCGTCGTGTGGGGCGCGCAATTTCCCGGGCAGAAATACTGCACGGTGGGCACCGACAACGCGCTCGGCGGCCGGCGCGCGACCCAGCACCTGATCAAACTCGGCCGGAAACGCATTGTTTTCCTCGGTGGCAGCGATCCCGAGGCCATGCAGCGTTACCGCGGCTACGGCGAGGCGTTACAGGAAGCCGGCATGCCCATCGACGACGCACTGAGCGCGCGCGTCGAGTTCGAAGCCGAATCCGCGGAGGCCGCGGTCGACCGGCTGCTGCTGCACAAGATCCCCTTCGACGGGATCGTCGCCGCCAGCGACCTCATCGCGCTCGGCGGCATCCGCGCCCTGCATCGCAAGCAGATCGAAGTGCCGCGCGATATCTCGGTGGTGGGTTACGACAACATGCTGCTCAGCCGGCTGAGCACGCCGACGCTCAGCACCGTGCAACAGGACATACCCAAGGCCGGACGCCTGCTCGTGTCCAAGCTGCTCGACTGGACCGGTGATCCGCGGCCGGAGATGTTGTCGACCGAGCTCATCATCCGCGAATCCTGCGGCGCGTGAGTGACTTGGTAGTTAGACGGCGGTCCTTCGGCTAACAATTCGACTAACAAATAGACGTATTCGCCGCGTCAGACGACAGCGCTGTCGTCGCTCGGAATTTCTTACTCGTTGATTCCCCTTATTGACCCTCTCCGCTGCTGTCCGTATACGCCAGAAGGTAGCGGTAACAGTAGCGGTAACATTTTCCATAACCCGCATCGGTCGCCGCATCAATCGACTTCAACGAAGGGGATTTCCATGATTGAAGGTCTCAAGCAATTCGGGCTGCGCGGCAAACATGTCGTTGCGGCTCTCATCTGCGTCGGCGGCCTGTACGCAGCACCGGCCGGCGCCCAAACCTGTCTGACTTCCAGTCAGACGGGCACCAACAACGGCAACTACTTTTCGTTCTGGAAGGACAGTCCCGGAACGGTGAATTTCTGCATGTATCCGAATGGCCGATACACCTCGAACTGGAGCGGCATCAACAACTGGGTGGGCGGCAAGGGTTGGCAGACCGGCTCGGCCCGGACGATCACCTATTCGGGCACCTTCAATTCACCCGGGAACGGTTACCTGACTCTCTACGGATGGACCACGAATCCTTTGATCGAGTACTACATCGTCGACAGCTGGGGCAGCTATCGCCCGCCGGGCGGACAGGGTTTCATGGGCACAGTCGTGAGCGATGGCGGCACCTACGATGTCTACCGCACGTTCCGCGACAACCAGCCCTGCATCACCGGCTCCTCCTGCGATTTCTACCAGTACTGGAGCGTCCGCCAATCGAAGCGCGTGGGTGGGACCATCACGACGGCCAATCACTTTGCGGCGTGGGCGACGCTCGGCATGAACCTGGGCGCTCACAACTACCAGGTCATGGCGACCGAGGGCTACCAGAGCAGCGGCAGTTCCGACATCACCGTGACTGAAGGCGGCGGTGGTGGTGGCGGCGGCAGGTGGCGGTGGCGGCACCAAGAGCTTCACCGTGCGCGGCACGCGGTACTGCTGGCGGCGAATCAATCCAGCTTCGCGTCAACAACCAGACCGTGCAGACCTGGACGCTGACCACCAGCATGCAGAACTTCACGGCTTCAACCACGCTGAGCGGTGGCATCACGGTCGCCTTCACCAACGACGGTGGCAGTCGTGACGTGCAGGTCGACTACATCATCGTGAATGGCCAGACCCGACAGTCCGAAGCGCAGAGCTACAACACCGGCCTCTATGCCAACGGCAGATGCGGTGGCGGCGGCAACAGCGAATGGATGCATTGCAACGGCGCGATCGGCTACGGAAACACTCCGTAGCATCGTTCGAATTCGCTTCCGGAAAGGGTGGACTTCGGTCCACCCTTTTTCTGTCCGGGTAAGCACTAGTCGCTTTGGGTTAACTCGGCGATGACTTCATTGGCGGCTCGAATCCCGCTGTCGTGAGCACCATGGGCCGTGGAGAAATCGCCCGGACTGGTGGCCTCACCCGCGAAGTACACCCGTCGCTCGAAAGGTTGCGCCAGCCTGTTTCGCGCGCTCACATGCCCGGGAAGTGCGTAACTGTAGGCTCCGCCTACGCGCGCCATGCGGGTCCAGCAGGATCCGACGAGCGGACGTAACGTGGCGCGGATGTCCGGCGCCGAACAAACTACTCAGCTGATCGAGCGCGTATGCAAAACCCGCGGCGACGCCCTCTTCGGCAAGCAGGCGCGCGCGCTCTCCGCCAAAGAAACATTCGATCACCGGCCAGCCAAAGGGCCGGATGTAGTACGACGCCGTGAGCGCGTCGCGCGGATTGCCGGTGACATGGGTCTCGGCTTCGAATGGCGCATCACCCGACGATTTCGAGGAACAACTTTTCGTTGAGTCCCAGCGGGAGCCGGCGCGCCGCTTCCCGCCAGGGGTCGAGTTCGTTCGGCAACCTGATGGTTTCACCGGCGAGAACAGCCGTGGACACCGTGAGAATGGCCGCGCGAGCGCGAATCTCGCCCGTCGGCATGGCGATCGTGACGCCCTGCGCGGCGAGAGCGAGGGATTCGACCGGCGTGCCCAGGTGGAGCGAAACTCCGCGCGGGAAGACTCCGCGCGATGAATGCGCCAAAGCCCGCTACGCAGGCGCCAGTTGTTCTCGCTCGAGGACTCGTCGTAAGCGACATAGTCCGCAGCCGACAGGCGTTCGAGCGTTGCGCCGCTGATGAAACTCACGATGGCGCGGATGTGTGCGTTCCACTCACCAGCCAGGATCGAGTGCGTCAGCGGCGCAGTCGCTTGCAGGGGGCGATTGTGCCAGTCGATGCGTTCCAGGCTTCGAAGGCATTCCATGCCGCAGCCTGCTCCTCCAGCGTGAAACCCAGGTTGCGGTACTGCGCGCCCCAGGCTGCCCGTGACTGTTCGATGGCGTATGCCGGTGGCCGTCGCGATCTGCGCCCATACGTTGCGATCGGCCGAATGCAGCCAGCCGCAGCCAACATCGAGATCGAGACCGCGGATTTCCTGCGTGAATGCCCGGCCGCCAAGTCGCGAACTCGCCTCCAGCAGGATTGTCGAGAGACCGCTGCCCGCGAGCCGCCGTGCGGCGCCCACGCCGGCTGCGCCGCCTCCGACGATGACGACATCAACGTCCGCGCTCAAAAGAGTTTGACGCCGGTGAGTGCTGCGAGCTTCGCCAGGAGTTCGTCCTGGAAGCGCGTGTCCTGGGACTGGGCCGCGGGTTTTTGCCGCTCGCGGTGGTACCAGAGACCGCCGCTGGTTTTCGCGGCGGGATCGTCGCTGGTCGCGAGCCAGGTCTGTGTGAGGTGTCCCTCTTCGAGATCGTCGGGTGCGCCGCGGCCGCCCATCTTCGTGGGCACCCAGCCGGGATCGACGGCATTGCTCAGCACCTTGGGCCATTGCCGGGCGACCGCGAAGGCGAGCGCGGTGATGTAGAGCTTGCTCTCCGAGTACGCGCGATTCGTGTCCCAGCGCCGCTCTGACCAATCGATGTCGTCGAGCGGACCTTCGCCGCCGCGATGCATGCTGCTGCTCAGGTAGATCAGGCGATCGGGGCGTTCGATCAACCTGGTCAGCAGGTACGGAGCGAGGACATTCACCGCCAGCACCTTGGCGTGACCTTCCGGCGTCGTGCCGCGGTTCGGTTCGCGATAGATACCGGCGTTGTGGATGACCGCATCCATGCGGCCGATCTTGTTGACCTGGTCCGCCAGGCTGCGCGTTTGCGCCGCGCTCGCGAGATCGCCGATGACCACGCCGGCGGCCAGATGCGAAAGATCGCTCAATGCGGCCGCGCGTTCCTTCGAACGCGCATGCAGCACGACCCGGTGGCCGTCGTTGATGAGGGCCTGCGCCGCGCCGCGGCCAAGCCCGTCGGTGGATCCCGTGACGAAGACGCGCATCTGGCGATCCTTTGCTCCCGCCAATCGCGGGAGAAGTAGTGAGGCGAAGGGCAACGCGGGCGCAAGTGACGCGAGGCGTTGAGCACGCGGCGGCGGGATGTCGACATGGGTTGGTTCATCAAGATCCCCCGGGTGCAAAACAATTCTGTCCGTCCTCGACCAGTACGAGTTCCCGGTTTTTGGAATCCATTGCGTTCATCCCTCTTTCGCTGATTCCGCTCCCGTGCCAGATTGGCGCAGTGCGGTGTCCCCGCGCAACAGAAGTCATGTCCGCATGCGCTCGCGTTACGGCGCACTGGCCATCTATTCAATACTGCTCGCCTGCATTGCGACCGGCGCCCTGCTGATGGCGCTGCTGGACGGCGTCGAGTTCCCGGCCTGGTGGGTGGTGCTTCTCGGCATCGGCGCGTGCCTCTTCGTGTGGCAGTTCGGCCTGCGCGCTCCGCGTCTCGGCCTGATATCGATGGAGCGCCTGCCGCAAATCGGCCTGCTGCTGGTATTCGAACCCGCCGTAGCGGCAACTATCTGCGCCGCCGCTTCGCTCATCTGGCCGCTCGTCAGCCGCCGGTATAGCCAGGGTTCGTTGCAGGTGGCGGCGCTGCGCGGAATCCACAACGCCTCGATGACCGCCCTGATGCTGATGCTTGCCGGTCAGGCTTACCTGGAAAGCGGCGGCCGGCATCCGCTGACAGGGTTGTTCACGACGGACGTGGTGCCGCTCATCGCGATGGCACTGACGGCGCAGGTCGTCAATGTCACCCTGATGATCCTGTTCTTTCGCTTCGACGGTCGCGACGTGCGGAGCATCGTCACGCCGACCTACGCGCTGTCGGATCTCATCTTCGTCCCGGCGGGTGTTCTGGCAGCCGTGCTCTACAACACCGGCAGTACGGTGGTATTCGGGTTGTTCGTGGGCCTGATGCTGGTGTTCGTGCTCAGCTTCAACAGCATCGGCACGCAACGCGATCCGGCGCCCGCGGAGCGCGGTCCACTCACACGGTTGTTCGAAGCCGGCCTGAAGTTCCAGGGCGCGCGCCGGGTCGACGAACTCGGCGAGCGCATCCTGGCCGAGACGCGCACGCTGTTTCGCTTCGACGAGATGTATTTCGTGCTCGTCGATCGCGAGCGGCGCCTGCTGGATATCAGGGTGCACGAGCGCGACCAGGTTCGGCTGCCCGCCGCGCATGAAGCCCATCGAGTCCGGCCTGTTTGGCTGGCTGATCGCGTGGGCGAAGCCGCTGATCGTCACTGACTGGGAACACGCGCCGCCGGAATTGGTGCAGCGAGCCGAGGCCACAGGGAAAGCAACCGGTTCAATACTCGCCGTGCCGCTGGTCAACGACGGCGTCGTGCTGGGACTGCTGAGTGTTCAACACACGCAGGCCGGCATCTACGCCAGCGGCGATCTTCACCTGATGCGACAGCTGGGCGAGCAGGTTGCGGGCGCGCTCGCAGACGCGCGCGCCTTCGAAGACCTGGAGAAGTATCGCCGGCATCTCGAGGAACGCGTCGCGGAGCGCACCGAGGATCTCGAGAAGGCAAATGCCGAGAAGGAACGCCTGATCGCTATGTTGCGCGAGCGCAGCCTGAAGCTGGAGCGCGAATCGCAGGAAGATGCGCTGACGGGCGTTGCCAACCGGCGTTGCTTCATGCAGCGCCTCTCGGCCGAGATCGAAATGGCGCTCGCCCTCGGCCGGCCGCTCAGCATCGCGATCGCCGATCTTGATCACTTCAAGCTGGTGAACGACCGGCTCGGTCATCCGGTGGGCGACCAGGCGCTGCGCGAGAGTGCCGCGTTGATGCGTCGCAGCTGCGGCCATAGCGACCTGGTGGCGCGCATAGGCGGCGAAGAGTTTGCGCTCCTGCTGCCGGGCATGGCGCGCGACGACGCTACCGCATTCTGTGAATCGCTGCGTGCCGCTGTCATGGCACACGACTGGCGCTCGATACATCCGGAGCTGGCGATCACCATCAGCATTGGACTGGCGCAGTGGGACGGTTCCGCAGAGCTGGACGAGCTCGTTCAAACGGCGGATGCGCAGTTGTATCGGGCCAAGCGCGCGGGCAGAAACCAGGTGGCGTAGTCGGCCGCGGTCTTGCGCCCTGGAGGCAGGAATGCGCGCGCGATTGAGCCCTTGCTTGCGCCGTGGATCGGCGCGATGCTCCGCCCCGAATCTCCGTGCCAACAATCCCTTCAACGCACACTGGAGGTCCCATGATTACCGCCCGCTCAACGTGCGCTTTCGCCCTGCTTCTCAGCGTCGTCTTGGTCGCCTGCAAACAGGGCGGCCACGATCCGGCCGCCGATGGCGCTTCGCTCGACAAAGCCGCCGCTGGTTGGGAAGCCGCCTATAACGAAAAGAACGCCGAGTCGGTAGCCGCCCTCTACACCGAGGACGGTCAGCTGCTTCCGCCGGGTGCCGGCACGGTCACTGGCCGCCCGGCCATCAAGGACTTCTGGTCGAAAGATATCGCCACGCAGTGGGCGAAGATCAGCATCAGAGCGGAATCGTCGACCATTGCCGGCGACTGGGCGTACCGCTCCGGCGCGTGGAGCACCGAGTCAGCGGCGCAGACCGGCAAATACCTCGAGGTGTGGAAACGCGTGGGCGACAGCTGGCAGCTGCACAAGGACATCTGGAACTCGGATGCCATGCCCGAGGCGTCTGCGGCGGCGGAGCCGGCGGCTACCGCGCCCGCGCCTCAGTAGCCGCGGTCCGTGAGAACCAGTGGACTAGTTAGCTTCCGGGTGCGCGGGTAGAAACCAGTTGGCGTGAACGGCGCAATTCGCCGGTCTATCGCCTCACATCTTTTCGCCTGGCAACTTGCTGGCCTGCTTCACCCAGCCTGCGAGTTGAGACTCGTCCAGCTGATCCTCGTAGACGTCCAGGTAGCGCACTTCCGGATGTTTGGACTCACCGGGCGGGACAGGACTCAGCGACCTGCCGCGGAAGAAGGTCAACTTGATGTACTTCGTGAAGCAGTGAAAGCTCAGGAACCACCCCTGGTTCTCGAGGCCATAAAAGGGCGAATTCCATTTGATCGCCTTTTGTACGCCGGGAACGGTGCGCACGACCAGTGCGTCGATGCGGCGACCGAGGTCGCGTTTCCATCCCGGAATGGCCGCGATGTATGCCTGCACGGGCCATCTCCGTTGCCCTTGGGGATTTGCGGGTTGCCGCCGGAGAGCAGCGGCACCTTCGCGCCCTTCGCCGTCGGCGACTTTGCAGCGCCGCGCCTGGCTGCCGATTTCTTCGCAGCCTTGCTGGCGCCGATCCTGGTGCTTGTTCGAATCATTGCGATTTACAGGCCATCCGCGCGACGAGTAACGGCACGCATTTCACGCCAGCGCGCGTACTGAGCGCTCTTGGACGACGTGGGGTCTTCGTTCCCATTTAGCCAAAAATCGAACCAGTCGACCAGCATTTCCTGGTGCGCGAATACTTCGAGCGGGCGAGAAAAGTTGTGCTGCCCCCGCCGGAAGTATTGCAGCTCGACCGGTTTGCCCTGGTCGCGGAGCGGCGCGTAGACATTCCAGACCGTGAGCAATTCCGGAGGGTCGCCGGCAGAGATCAGCAGGGGTGCCTTGATCTTATCCGTGCGGAAGGCGGGCGAGCGCTCCAGCCATTTCTGCAGCCCCTCACCATAGGGGAAAGCGCCGGCGATGAATTGCGAATACAGCTCGCGATCATTCGGACTGCGTCCGTCGACGAAGCCATAGTAGTCAAAGAGGCTTCCCGTGGCAGTGTTGGCAATGGCGGCCGCGGCGAACCGCTCAGGTTCTCCGACGATTGCATCGAGAACGAAGGAGCCGCGGCGGCTGTAGCCAGTCACTCCGACGCGAGCCGGATCCACGAGGCCTTCGCTCGCGAGTTGGTCGACGGCGGCAAGATAGACTCGAAGTGCTCTTTCCGTAGATTCCCGCCAGGTCCCATCGGCCATTGAGTGTGGCTCCGCCAACTGAAGCACGAACAGGTTTCGCCCAGCGAGCGGACGCCCTGCGTTCGAGGTTTCAGATTCAGTACCCGAGCGGAAGAATTGCCCGGGTTCGAAACCATGCGTCTGAATGACGAGCGGGTAACGGCGGCCGGATACGTAATTGGTCGGCCAAGCGAGACCACCCGTCACGATCGCGCCCTCGTGCGTCTTCCACGAGTAGAGAGAAACCTTGCCGAGGTCAATGGCAGCAAGCTGGGGATTTGGCTCAAACACCTTCACCCAACGGCCATTTTCGGATTCTCGCGCGAACAGCGCTGGTGGATGATTCAGATCCTGACGAATCTGGAGATTCCGTGCCGGCCAGGCAAACCTTGTGGAAGTGCCCCGTGCCCACCCATTGGCGCGACGGGTGAACGTGACCAGCGGGCCGCCGTTCCATGCCGCTCGCAGGCGCGTGTTTCGTTTATCCCAAGTCAGTTCGTTGACTACAGCGACATCGTCGCCTTCGGATTCAACCACGCAGCTCGACGAACGCGGCTCGACGTCTATCACAGCGAGCACGCAAGCCCCGCGCGCCGTCGATTCAGCGTGCCGGCTGTCGGGCGGTAGATAGGTGGCGGAGGCGGCGATGCGCGTGCCATCCGGAGACCAGCGAATCCAGTAGTCGCCGTCGTAGCTGCGCAGGAAATCTGCCGCCGGCGCGTCGAACAACGGCGCCACCCTGCCGCGTTCAAGGTCAACGAGGATGTATTGCCGGGCTCGGGTGTAGTCCCGCCGCGCTCTCGCGAGCGCTTCTCCAGCCTCAAGCTCCTGCGCGGGATCGGCATTGAACCGCGCATTGCTGACGTAATCCGGCACTCGCAGCGACTCCCAGGACGCGGGTATCGAGCTTGCGTGTGCGATCACCACCGCTTGACGCCGATCGGGAGAGAGCGACATCACACCGGTGTAATAGCTGCCGAGCAGCCGCAGCGGCTTGCCCGAGGGCTTCTCGATAATGCGGTTCGCATCATGGCCCTTGATGAGCCACAGCTCGAACTCGGTTGGGCTGTCGCGGTGCGCACGGCGCGAGTTGGGGAAAAGGAGGTCGCCGAGAGCCTGCCCCGTCCCCAGCACATGGTCCGGGTTGTCGAGGTCGTCGGCCGCATAGGTGATCCCGCTCTTGATGTCTGGGCCAGCGAAGCACAGCACAGTACCGGCGTCTTCAGTGCAATCGACTATGTCCACGTCCGCAGGTGTGAGCGCCTTGGCAGCGGTATCGCCGTGCACTACGAAGAGCCGGCGGTTCTCTCCGGAGTCGTGTCCGAAGAAGTAGATAGACCGGCTGTCAGCGCTCCAGAAAGGTCGCGCAATGACATGGCGATCAACCGCGGAGTTCCCCCCGTTAATATTCGCGGACAATTCGGCGGCGACTCGCAGGCTGCCGCCGGTCTTGTCTGCGAGCGCGCCAATTCGCAACTCGGCCTTGAGCTCGTTGGTTGCAAGATTTCCGTACTGGGTCACGAAAGCGTATGACCGCATATTCGGCGAGTAGATGGGCCCAGCGATGACCTGGCGCATTTCTACGGAATCGCGAACGGTGAACGGCCGGAGCTTGTTTTCGCTGATGGCGTCCGTCGTAAAGGACGCGAAGGCGAGCAATGCGGTGAGGCCTGGATTCATGGCGCACGTCCGACGTGTGGCCAGCTGCAGGAGGCGCGTGCCGCTCTCTCATCATGGCTGGCGTAAACCTGTATGGATCGGGCTACGAGTCCACGAAACTCTCATTGAGACCCGGCCTGATTTAAGCCGCGCTGCGCAGCGGCGTCGGTTTGAACGATTGGTTAGGCGGCTCTCGGGTTGCTTTCCTCGCCTTTGTTAGGCGTCGACCGCCGCGAGCGCGAGGTCGTTGATGCGTTGCACACGTTCGATATGGCGCAGCCCTTCAATGAAGCCGGCAGACAGGAAGATGACTGTTAGATCACGCTCGGGGTCGATCATCCATGCCGTGGAGGCACCACCGACCGCCGCGATACTTTGCGGTGATGCGGTGTGCCCGGTCGCGTTCAGGATGTGCCCACTCCCGCGGACATAACCACCGAGCAAGGTGAAGTGCGCTGGGAAATCGTCGAGGCCGCGCTCTTCGACCTCGAAGACGGTCGCATCGTTAATCAAGCCCGTTGCGTGGTCTTGCCGGGCGTAGTCGAAGAGCGCGGGCGAGAGAACGCGCTGACCGTGCGCCGTCCCGCGCCCGCGGAAGACTTCTGTGAAACGGAAGACATCATTGATCGTGGAAAACGCATTCCCGCTCGGCATCTCCGCTTCCCCGTCGAGGAACTCGTTGAATAGGCGCAGAAGCATCGGCGTGGTGGGTCCCACATTCGCTTCGGTAAACGACACCGGAACCCGCCGAGGATCGTCGATCGCGCACGCGAAGCTGCTGTCCGCCATGCCCAACGGTGTAAACAAATCCTCTTGGGCAATGCGATTGAAGCCGCGCTTCTTCGGATCAGTATTGACGAGGATTTGGCCTAGCAGGTCGTAGCCCAAGCCGGAGGTATAGATGCATTTGGTGCCGGGACTGTAGACCGCAGGCAATGCGCACATCGCGGCAGCCTTGACCGCGAGGTTGCCGACCTTGTCCAGGCCCAGTGGAGGCGGGACGAGACCGAACGGTAGCCCCGCGGTGTGCGCCAGCAACTGCCGCAGGGTCGCCCGCTGCTTGCCCAGTGCGCCAAAGCCGGGAACGAGGTCCGCGATGCGTGTATCGAGGCCGAAACGGCCTCCATCGATTGCTTTGAGGATGAGCGTCGCGGTGTACGCCTTCGACATCGACATGAGCAGGTATCGGTCGTCACCTGATGGAGCGCGACCCGGGGCCACCGTTCCGAAGCTCGCTTGGTAAGCCACCTGGCCGTGGCGGGCGACAAGGATCGAAGCACCAAAGTGCTTCCCGCTGTCGATGTCGGCCTGAATAGAGGCACCAAGCCGGGCGAGCGCATCCCTATTCAAACCAACTGGGGGAGGAGTGGGATCGGGGTTCATTGAGGTGTCTACCTTTCATTGATTGTTGCGCGCCGTACCGATTGGTAACACAGCCGAAGTCTAGCCTGCGGTTTAGGGAGCTATCACCTTGTCAAGGCGAGATGGCTGTTCGCTTACCACGCGCGATTTGGCTGTCGATGCGGAAAAGAAGGCCGCAGTGGAATCCGATCCCGCGGTGCGGCAAACATTCATCGATCTTCGGAATCGATACGAGACGTGCCGGGTCCGGTTGACAGTCCGGTCCAGAGTTGGCAGTAAACATGGGCTCGCGATGCACGAGGGTACCGCGGGTCTGCATTTCACTAGCTGCCCATCGATCGAAGACTTTTGAATCTCTGGATCGGTCATGCGGCCAGCTCAGGCAGCTGGTCGAGATCGGGCACTGCAGCGCGCTGGAGGCGCCCTACAAAGTCTCAATTGCAATGTCCCTGCCCTAAAAAATCGGTGTTTCGAGGCTCTAGTTAGATCCAGGGACAGATTTTGAGGCTCAGGGAAAGAGCAAATGAGACCCTACAATCCCATCAGATGTCGAGGTTGGCCACCGACAACGCGTTCTTCTCGATGAACTCGCGGCGCGGTTCGACCTGGTCACCCATCAGCGTGGTGAAGATTTCGTCCGACGCCAGGATGTCCTCGATGCGCACCTGCATGAGCCGGCGCGTCGCGGGATTGATGGTGGTGTCCCAGAGCTGCTCGGGGTTCATTTCGCCGAGACCCTTGTAACGCTGGATCGACTGGCCCTTGCGCGCCTGGTCGATGAGCCAGGTCATGGCCTGCTTGAACGAACCGATTTCTTCGCGTGCTTCGCCACGCGTGATGAAGGCGCCCTCGCCGATCAGCCCGGCCAGCGTCTTGCCGAGCTCGACGATGCGGCGATATTCGGCCGACTCGAAAAATTCCTTGGGCAGCGCCTTTTCCGTGATCGAACCGTGTTCGGTCTTGCTCACCAGCACGCGCGACGGGTGGCCGTCCACCTGGCGCAGTTCCACGCGATAGCTGCGCGGACTGTCGGAGAGCGAGTTGAGGTGCTCCGCCAGCTCGCGGGTCCAGTCGCGCATCCAGTCAGTGCGGTCGAATTCCGCGGCCGTGACTTCCGGCATGTAGATCAACTGGTCGAGCAGACGCTCATCGTAACGGCGAGCCCAGCGCTTGATGATCGCCTGCACTTCCATGTACTGGCGGGCCAGCGCCTCGAGTCCCTGGCCGGACAGTGCCGGCGCCGAGCTGTTGACGTGCAGTCCTGCGCCGTCGAGCGCCGAGGCGAGCAGCATGCGATTGAGCTCGGCCTCGTCCTTGACGTACGTCTCCTGCTTGCCGCGCTTCACTTTGTACAGCGGCGGCTGGGCGATGTAGACGTGACCATTGGTGATGAGTTCCGGCACGTGGCGATAGAAGAAAGTCAGCAGCAGCGTGCGGATGTGCGAGCCGTCAACGTCGGCGTCGGTCATCAGGATCACGCGGTGATAACGCAGCTTCTTGAGATCGAAGTCGTCCTTGCCGATGCCGCAGCCGAGCGCGGTGATCAGCGTGCCGACTTCGACCGATGCCAGCATCTTGTCGAAACGCGCCTTCTCGACGTTCAGGATCTTGCCCTTGAGCGGCAGGATGGCCTGCGTACGCCGATCGCGGCCCTGCTTGGCGGAGCCGCCGGCCGAGTCACCCTCGACGATGAATATTTCGCAGAGCGCCGGGTCTTTCTCCTGGCAGTCGGCGAGTTTTCCGGGCAGGCCTGCGATGTCGAGGGCGCCCTTGCGACGTGTCAGCTCGCGCGCCTTGCGCGCAGCTTCGCGGGCGCGCGCGGCCTCGATGATCTTGCCGACGATGGCCTTGGCCTCGGCGGGATGCTCGAGCAGGAACTCGGAAAGTTTTTCCGCGAGCGCGGATTCGACCACGCCTTTCACTTCCGACGAGACCAGCTTCTCCTTGGTCTGCGAGGAGAACTTCGGATCCGGCAGCTTCACCGAAAGGATGGCCGTGAGACCTTCGCGCGAGTCATCGCCGGTGGTCGGGACCTTCTCCTTCTTCGCCGCCATCTCTTTTTCGATGTAGTCGTTCAGCGTGCGCGTGAGCGCTGCGCGGAATCCGGCGAGATGGGTGCCGCCATCCTTCTGCGGAATGTTGTTCGTGTAGCAGAACATCGATTCCGTATAGGAATCGTTCCATTGCATGGCTACTTCCACCCCTATTGTTCCTTCCTGGGAACGAAACCAGAACACGGAGGGGTGAATACCGGTGCGCGACCGGTTCAGGTGTTTCACGAACTCCTGCAGCCCGCCCTGGTGCTCGAACACGTCGGACTTGGCTTCGCGCTCATCGATGAGCTCGATGCGTACGCCGGAATTCAGGAACGACAGCTCGCGTAGCCGCTTGGCGAGGATCTCGTAGTCGAAGGTGATATTCGTGAAGACGGTCGGGCTGGCCTTGAAGCGCACGACCGTGCCCTTCTCGGTCGTGTCGCCGGCGATGGCCAGCGGCGCCACGGGATCACCCAGCCGGAATTCCATCTTGTGGGCTTTGCCATCGCGATTGATGGTCAGCCACAGGTTGTCCGAGAGCGCATTGACGACCGAGACGCCGACGCCGTGTAAACCGCCCGAGACCTTGTACGAGCTGTCATCGAACTTACCGCCGGCATGCAGCACGGTCATGATGACCTCGGCTGCTGAGCGGCCCTCTTCGGGATGGATGTCTGTCGGGATGCCGCGGCCGTTATCTGAAACGGTCACGGACTCGTCGGCGTGAATGGTTACGACAATGCGGTCGCAATGACCCGCCAACGCCTCGTCGATGGCGTTATCCACAACCTCGAAAACCATGTGGTGGAGGCCCGTTCCGTCATCGGTGTCACCGATGTACATGCCGGGTCTTTTGCGCACTGCGTCAAGACCCTTTAAGACCTTGATTTTGCTTGAGTCGTAGACGTCGTCGTTGGCCATGACGTGACTCGAAAAAACGGGCCCGAATTATAGCCGTATTACCCGTCCTTGTTCCACGTGAAACGTCGCTTTAGGTGCTTGAAAAAGCGCGGTTTCCGGGGTCAATGAAGTGGCGATCATTTGGCAGCGAAGCGAGGCCAATTCATCGAACAAACGCTGCAGATTTTTCTCGTCGAGCTCAGCCGCGGGATCGTCCAGCAACAGCAAGGCGCGCATCCCTAGTTCGTCCTGGAGCAGCTGGAGCTGCGAGACGATCATCGCGACGGAGGTGAGCTTCTGCTGGCCGCGCGAGAGCGTCTCGCGCGCAACTCGATGGTCCCGGCGCAGCGTGACGTCCGCGCGGTGCGGGCCGGCGGTGGTCGTGCCGCGCAGCCGATCTCGCTCCGCGTGCGCCGCCAGCGCTTCCTTGAATGTCGTCCCTGCCGCCCACCCCGCCGCGAATCCAACCTGGACCCCGAGGCCGCCGAAGCGCTCGAAGGTCGCCAGCAATCGAGGTGTCAGACGCTCGAGGATCCGCTGGCGTGCCTCGGTGATGGCTTCGCCTTGGGATAGCAACTCCTCATCCCAGGACTCGATCCCCACGGCGCCCCATCTTCAGCGCCGCATTCCGCTGCTTGAGCGCCCGGTTATACCGAGCCCAGGCCAGTCCGAAGGTTGGTTCCACGTGGAACACCAGCCAGTCGAGCCAGCGGCGCCGGCGCTCCGGACCTTGGTCTACAAGCTTGTGGATTTCCGGATCGATGGCCTGGACGGCGACGACGCCGGAGAGCTCGAGCAGCGACCGGGCGTTCTCGCCATTGATACGCGCCCGCGTGCCGCCGTCTGCGGCGATTTCGATTCCGGCCTGCTTGGGTGGCGAATCGTCCGTACGGCCAAATACGGTGAGAGCCGGCTGCCCATGCCGGATAAGGCGCTCCGTGTTGCGCGTCCGGAAGGAGCGCCCGCGGCCCAGGAGGAAAATCGCCTCGAGGATGGAAGTTTTGCCGGCACCGTTTTCGCCGGCGATCAGGTTGAGTTCTGGCGAGAACTCGAGCGCAGCGGATTCGATACAGCGCAGGTTCTCAACGCGCAGCTCAGCCAGAGACATCGCGAAGAGCCTCGAACGCCGCCGATGCGGTCGTTATCAGAGCCGCATCGGCATGACGACGTATTTGGAAGTCGCAGCGCCGGCAGCCCGCACCAGGCAGCTGCTGTTTCCGTCGGTGAGGCCGAGAACGACCTTTTCCGAATCCACGGCTGCCAGAGCGTCCAGGAGATAGGTGACGTTGAAGCCGATCTCCACCTCGTCGCCCTTGTAAGTCACCTCGACTTGGTCCTCGGCTTCTTCCTGTTCGGGGTTATGTGCCTGGATCGTGACGAGATCTGGCTTCAAATTGATGCGAACTCCACGATACTTCTCATTCGAAAGAATCGCGGTCCGTTGCAGTGCCTGGCGCAGGCCTTCGCGATCGGCTTCAACCTGCTTGCTGGGGGCGGCCGGAATCACGCGACCATATTCCGGGAATCTGCCGTCAATGAGCTTCGAAGTGAAACGAATATCGCCGATCTGGGCGCGAACGTGGCTGGTTCCAATGGCAAGGTCCACGCTCCCATCTCCGCCCAAAATGCGCTGAAGTTCGAGGACTCCCTTGCGCGGCAGGATTACCTGTTGGTTGGTTTTCGCCTTGGTTTCGAGCTCAGCTTCGCACAATGCCAGACGATGGCCGTCAGTCGCGACCGCACGCAGCGTTTTCCCTTCCGTTTCGAGGAGAAGGCCATTGAGGTAGTAGCGCACGTCCTGCTGGGCCATCGAAAAGTGGGTCTTGTCGATGAGACGCCTGAAATCGCCCTGGGAGAGGGTCAGCGTCTGCTGCGCATTGATTTCTTCGACCACGGGAAACTCCGTGGCCGGCAGAGAAGACAGCGTGAAGCGCGATTTTCCCGCCTTGATCGTGACACGTTCGCCGTCAGTCGTGATCGTAACCGGGGTCTTTTCCGGGATGGCGCGGAAGATATCGAACAACTTGCGGCCTGGCACGGTGACGTCGCCGGGCTGCTGCACCGTGGCTTCCGCCGATGCGACCAGCTCCACCTCCAGATCGGTGCCGGTAATGCTGATTCGATTGTTTCGCGCGGCGAGCAGGACGTTCGACAGCACCGGCATGGTCTGCCGGCGCTCCACGACACCAATGACACTTTGCAGAGGAGCCAGGATTTGCTCGCGAGTCGCGGAGAGCTTCATGCGTTTGCCTTCTGTTCTTAAAGATTTAAAGCCAGTAGTAGCAGCTATAGAGCCTGTGAATGACGGGGAGCGTTCTGAATATTCATCCGCATCAGTCCGTTAAGCCCTACTTCCTCACTGATCAACTTACCCACAGCCTGCGTGCCCCCTGTGTGGCACCTGTGGATTATTTTGTCCACAAAACAATCCACAAGCATTCCACAGTCATCCGGTCAGGGTTCTCAACAGGTTCTGATAGTCCTCGCCGATGCGCTGCTCATCCACTCGCAAATCGCGTATGCGTTCGCACGCATGCATCACCGTCGTGTGATCACGCCCGCCAAATGCGTCGCCGATCTCCGGCAGGCTGTGCGTCGTCAATTCTTTTGCGAGCGCCATTGCGACCTGGCGCGGTCGCGCGATGGAACGGCTGCGGCGTTTTGAAAGCAGATCTGCTACGCGCACTTTGTAGTAGTCGGCCACCGTCTTCTGAATGTTTTCGATAGTGATCAATTTCGCCTGCAATGTCAGCAGGTCTTTCAACGCTTCCTTGGTGAATTCCAGCGTGATGGGCCGGCCCGTGAAACGCGAATTCGCGATCACGCGCTTCAAGGCACCTTCCAGCTCGCGGACATTCGAGCGGATGCGCTTGGCGATGAAGAACGCGACTTCTTCCGGGAGCTGCACATTCGCAGCCTGTGCCTTGCCGATCAGGATCGCCACGCAGGTCTCGAGCTCGGGCGGTTCGATGGCCACCGTGAGGCCCCATCCGAAGCGGGATTTCAAGCGTTCTTCGAGACCCGACACTTCTTTTGGATAACGATCCGCGGTCACGATCACCTGCTGCTGGCCTTCGAGCAGCGCGTTGAAGGTGTGAAAAAACTCTTCCTGCGATCGATCCTTGTTGGCGAAGAACTGGATGTCGTCGATCAGCAGCGCGTCGAGCGAGCGATACGCTGTCTTGAACTCGTTCATCTTGTTGTGTTGAAGCGCGATGACCATGTCACTCACGAATCGCTCGGAGTGGATGTACGCGATGCGCGCGTCCGGATCGCGCGCCTTGATGGTGTGTCCCACGGCCTGCATGAGATGCGTCTTGCCGAGACCGACGCCGCCGTAGATGAACAGCGGGTTGTAGGCGCGGCCAGGATTCTCGGCGACCTGCACGGCCGCGGCCTTGGCGAGCTGGTTGCTCTTGCCTTCGACGAAGCCGTCAAAGGTGAAGTCCGGGTTCAGGCGAACCCCGACGACAATGCCTTCGCTGCGCTTGGGGCGTACAGGTGCGCCAGGCTCGGGTTCGATGACGCGCACAGGATCGGGCGCGCGGGATCCGACTTCGACGGTCACGATGGGCGCGTCACCCTCCACGAAACCGCGCACCATCTCGCCCAGGCGCGACAATAAATGTGCGTTGACCCAATCGACCGCAAAGCGGTTCGGCGCCAGGAGCTTCAGCGCGCCACTGCTTTCGACCGCCTGCAGGGGGCGAACCCAGGTGTTGAAATGCTCTCCCGGCAGCTCGCCCTCCAGGGCGCGCACGCAGCGCGACCAGAGCGAGCTCCCGTTCCCCGCCTGTGTCGCTTCGCGAGTAGCTGCATTCACGGTTTGAAGTGTCCGATGGAAAGGTGGGCTGGGGAAAAAGGGGGAGCGAGTCTAGCCGTTCTCGTCACCTTTCTGGAGGGGGATTGTTGACACTTGAGTGCCTGCTGCGTACCCTTCCCGCCCTTTTTTCCAAGAGATCAGCGGCTTTGGAGCCGATCATATGAAACGCACTTATCAACCGAGCAAGCTCCGCCGCAAGCGTGCCACGGGATTTCGCGCGCGCATGAAGACCACGGGCGGTCAGAAGGTTCTCAAGCGTCGTCGCGCCAAGGGCCGCAAGAAAATCGTCCCGTAACGGATACCGGCACGCGCCCCCAAAAGCGCGAAAAACCGGGCCGCAATGCAGCCCACAACACGCCGCTTTCGTTTAGGCGCTGAGCTGCGCTTGCGCAGCAAGCTCCAGTTCGACGCGATCTACGCTGGCGGTCGGCGCATCGACGATCGGTTCTTCGGATTGCGCATCAAACCCAATGGCCTCGCGTATCCGCGCATGGGCATGGCGGTTGCCGTGAAAACAGCGGGAAACGCCGTGGCGCGCAATCGACTGCGCCGCCTGGTGCGCGAGTCGTTCCGCCTGGCACAACACGAGCTGCCGTCGGTCGACATCGTCGTGGCCGCAAAATTTCCGACCGCCGGGGCGCCAGCGACGGCACTGCGTGCTAGCCTCGCCACCCTTTGGAATCGCGTCGCGAGTACATGCGCCACGTCCTGAAAATTCTGATTCGCGGTTACCAGCTCGCCATCAGCCCATTGTTCGGGCCGCGTTGCCGGTTCTATCCGTCCTGCTCGCACTACGCCATCGAAGCCATCGACACGCATGGCGCATTGCGCGGCACCTGGCTCACGATCAAACGCATCTCCCGCTGTCACCCCTTCCACGAAGGCGGATTCGATCCGGTCCCGTGTTCAAAACATTCGCATGAGTAACAACATTCGCGTCTTTCTGTGGTTCGGTCTGGCGCTCGCCCTGTGGGTCAACTACACGCAGTGGCAGCAGGACTACGGCCAGAAGCCCGGCACTCCGGCAGTCGCTGCGGACGCCACTGGCGCAAATAGCGCGGGTCAACCGCCATCATTGAGCGATACTGTTCCGCAGGCGGCACAGTCTGCCGCTGCAACCCCGGCAGCCGCGGATACGGCACCTGCCCCTGCCGGAGGGGTGGAAGCGCCGGCCGCTACCTTTGTGCCCGAATCAACTTCGCCGAGCATTCGCGTCACCACCGACGTCCTGGTGCTCGACATCTCGCTCGCCGGCGGCTCGCTGGTGCGCGCAGAGCTGCCCGCCTATCCCCTGGTCAAGGGAGAAGTGGCGCCCGTCGTGCTGTTCAATCGCGACTCGGCGGGGACTAACTACGTGCTGCAGAGCGGGCTGGGACCGGCCGACAGCGCGCACCCGAGCCATCTCGCGACGTTCACGAGCTCCGCCAATAGCTACGCGCTCACGCCCGGACAGGACGAACTGCGCGTGCCGCTCTCGTGGACCGACGGCAATGGCATCACGATCACCAAGACCTACGTGTTCCACCGGAGCATGTACAGCATCAACCTGGAATATCAGATCCAGAACGCGACGCAGGCGCCGTGGAAGGGCAATTCGTACGTGCAGATCAACCGCACCGATCCGGCGGTCGAGCATTCGATGTTCAAGGTCGAAAGTTTTGCGACTCGCGGACCGGCAATTTTCGACGGCGAGAAATACCGCAAGCTGAATATCGAGAAGTCGGAAGACCAGATTTCGCAGGACGTGAAGAACGGCTGGATCGCCGGAATTCAGCATCACTTCGTGTCGGCCGTCGTTCCCGAGTCCGCCGATCCATACCACTACTCGATGAAGGCGAACGGCCGTGAGTATCTGCTGGTGGCGTCGGGCCCGCTCAAGACGATTGCGCCAGGCGGCACCGCTACATTCAGCGAAAAGCTGTTCGTCGGTCCGAAGCTGCAGAAGCAGCTGCTCACGCTGCATCCGGATCTCGATCGAGTCGCGGACTACGGCAAGCTCACCTTCCTGTCGCGGCCGTTGTTCCTGCTGCTGAGCTTCCTGCACAACCTGATGAGCAATTGGGGCGTGGCGATCATTTTCGCCACCCTGCTGCTCAAGCTGGCGTTCTATCCGCTCGCGCAATACTCCGGAAGATCCATGGCGCGCATGCGCGTGCTCGCGCCACGCATGAAGCAATTGCAGGAGACCTACAAGGACGACCGCGAAAAACTCGGCCGCGCGATGATGGATCTGTACAAGACGGAGAAGGTCAATCCGATGTCCGGTTGCCTTCCCATGCTCATCCAGATGCCGGTGTTCCTGGCGTTCTACTGGGTGCTGCTCGAGAGCGTGGAAATGCGCCAGGCGCCGTTCTTCGGCTGGATCAACGACCTTTCGGCGCGCGATCCGTTCTTCATCCTGCCGCTGCTCAACGGCGTTGCGATGTGGGGCCAGTACAAGCTGAACCCGCCGCCGCCGGATCCGGTGCAGGCCAAGGTGTTCCAGTTCATGCCCCTCGTGTTCTCGGTCATGTTCGCGCTGTTCCCCGCGGGCCTGGTGCTCTACTGGGTCACCAACACGGGTCTTTCGATCCTGCAGCAGTGGAATATCAACCGGACGCTCGAGAGCGACGGACAAGGCGCGCAAGAAGTAGCGCGCCGGCTTGCGCGCTGCAGCGCGCATCAACCGCGGTAGACTCGGCGGCGCGGCAGGACGTCGCGCGCATGAGTCATTCGGACACCATAGTGGCAGCGGCAACTCCGCCAGGACGCGGGGGTGTCGGTGTCGTGCGTGTCTCGGGACCCAAGACGCCGGAGATCGCCGCCACCCTGGTGGGTGAACTGCCCAAGCCGCGTCACGCGACCTTGTCGCGATTCCTCGATTCCACCGGCGATCCCATCGACATCGGCATCGCGCTGTTCTATCCGGCGCCAGCTTCCTACACGGGCGAACACGTGCTCGAACTGCAGGGCCATGGTGGCCCGGTGATCCTCGAGACGCTGGTGGCGCGTTGCATGGAACTCGGCGCGCGGCGCGCGCGCCCGGGCGAATTCACCGAGCGCGCCTTTCACAACGACAAGATCGATCTCGCCCAGGCCGAAGCCGTGGCCGATCTCATCGACGCCGGCTCGCGCGAGGCTGCGCGCGCCGCGATGCGCTCGCTGCAGGGTGAGTTCTCCAGCATGGTGCAGGGGCTTACCGACGCCTTGATCGATCTGCGTACCTACGTCGAAGCCGCGATCGATTTCCCCGAGGAGGAGGTCGACTTCCTCGCCGACACCGAGCTCGCCGAACGGCTGGCGACCGTGCGCAGCCATTTCGATGCGGTGACGGCCGCGGCCGGGCAGGGCCGGCTGCTGCGCGACGGGCTCACCGTGGTACTGGCGGGCCGGCCCAACTCCGGCAAGTCAAGCCTGCTGAATCGTCTCGCCGGCTACGATGCCGCCATCGTCACGGCCATCCCGGGCACCACGCGCGACGTGCTGCGCGAACGCATCGATATCGACGGATTGCCCCTGCACGTGCTCGACACCGCGGGCCTGCGCGATTCCGAAGACGCCGTGGAGCGTGAAGGCGTGCGTCGCGCGGCCGCGGAAATGAGCCGGGCGGACCGCGTCCTGTTCGTCATCGACTCGACCGACGATCCGCTGGGCCGCGCCTTCGAAGAGGAGCGCGGGCGCCTGCCGGCGGACATACCGGTGACGCTGGTATTCAACAAGATCGACCTGGCGACCGGCCAGCCGATCGCCGACACGATTTCCGGCCCGCCGCGCATCCACGTGTCGGCGGTAACGGGGAAGGGCCTGGACCAGCTTCGCGCCCATCTCAAGGCCTGTGTCAGCTTTCAGACGGCGGGTAACGGCAGCATTTCCGCGCGGCGTCGTCATCTCGAGGCACTGGCGCGCGCCCGCGAGTGCGTTGAAACTGCGGCCCGGGAGCTGCAGCAGCGGCGGGGTGGAGAGCTCGTGGCCGAGGAACTGCGTATCGCGCAGCGGGCGCTGGAAGAAGTCACCGGAATATTTACCGCGGATGACTTGTTAGGTCGTATCTTCGGCTCGTTCTGCATAGGTAAATGACATGTGGATCGGTAATCACTGTTACGCGCCGAAGGACGTCGAGCTGGCTCTCGAGGGCCTGTTCGGCGAGTCCGTGCGCCACGTCAAGGTCGTGCAGTATTCGATCTTCGTGCGCTTTCACTGGCGCGCCATCGCGACCACGCGTCCCAACCGCATCTACCTGCGCGGCAGCGGCAAGGAATTTTTCGCGGACGGTCCGCTGGTACTGCACGAGTACTTCCACGTGCTCCGGCAATGGGCCACCGGCGACCTGACCATCCCGCGCTACCTGCTGGAATGTTTCCGACGCGGCTATTGGGACAATCGCTACGAAGATCGAAGCGCGCGAATTCACCGCCACGGAAATCTTCCGCTATCGCGCGTTGCTGGCGCAGCACCGCAGTGCGGTCCTGCCGCCTGGCGTGCGGCCGATCCGCGCCGCCAAGTCGGCCTGAAGCCTGTCAGCCTAACAAGGCTTCGCGGCGGTACAGCCGGCCGGCGAGAAACATCAGCAGTACACCGTAGACCACGGTGCTCACCACGGAAACGGCCACGAAGGTGGGCTCGATGGGTTCGGCGCGCACCACCGTGGTCATCAGCAGATGTTGTGACAGGAAGGGCACGAACATGAGGCCGAGCTTGGCCTGCAGACCCAGCATGCCGGCGAACATCAGCGGCATGGTCGGGATGGTGATGACCAGGCCCAGGTAGGTTTGCGCCTCGCGGTAGCTCTTGGCGAATCCGGAGACGATGCTGAGGTAGGCGGCGCCAAAGATAATCAGTGGCGCACAGCAGGCAACGAGCTTGGTTGCGGCGCCGACGCCGAGATTCGCGGTGATGCCGAGCTGCTCGAGACCGACAAAGCTCATCGACACCGAGAACATGACGACGGTGAGCACGAGGGAAATCAGCATGTACGCGGCGGCCGCGAAAATCTTGCCGTAGATGAGGTGCTCGCGCGGCACGGGCGAGGTCAGCAGCACTTCGAGCGAACCACGCTCGCGTTCTCCGGCGGTGGCGTCGATGGCGAGATACAGGCCGCCGAACAGCATCGACAGCAGAACAAGGTAAGTCATCATGTTGAGCACCAGCACCGAGCGGCTGCTGGGCGTGGAGACGTCGATCTCCTGGACGGAGATCGGCAACACCGAAATCGGGTCGATACCGCGAGCCAGGAATCGCAGCTGCGCGATCTCGATGCCGTACTGCGAAATCAGCGCACGTACGCGCCCCACGCCGCGCCGGTCGAAGCCGCGCGAGCCGTCGGAGAACAGGACCACGGGGGCGGGCTGACCTTCCTGCAGCCGCGCGCCGAAATCCTCGGGAATATCGAGGATGATCTTGTGCGTCTGCGCGGCCACGGCCTGGCGCGCACCGGCCTCATCGAAGGTCACTTTCTCGAAGTCCACGCCGCGCGCGGTGAGATACGCCAGCAGGTTCGGCGCGCGCTCCGCGTGCATCACGGCTACCGTGATGTCTTCGTCGGACTGCTCCTCGGCGTGTGAAATGCCGAACTGCACCAGGCCCGCCACCAGCACCGGGCCGAGAATCGGGCCGAACACCACCGCCGACAGCAGCGTGCGACGGTCGCGCAGGTTTTCGCGGAACTCCTTGCGAAAGACCGCCCAGATGCCGCGCAGGTTCATTCCTTCGCCCCGGGCTGGGGCTCGCCGGGCTCCATCAGCGCCACGAAGGCGTCTTCCAGCCTGTCGCCGCCGCGCGCACGAATGTCGGCGAGCGTGCCGGCCGCGACCACCTGGCCGCCGCGCGATGACCACCACTTCATCGCAGAGCTGCTCGACTTCCTGCATCACGTGGCTGGAGAACAGCACGCAGTGTCCGGCGTCGCGAAGCTGCGCCAGCAGTTTGCGCAATCCGCGTACCGCCATGACGTCGAGCCCATTGGTGGGTTCGTCGAGCAGCACGTTCTTCGGCCGATGCACCAGCGCACGCGCCAGCGCGGTCTTGAGCTTCTGTCCCTGCGAAAAGCCCTTGGCGAGCCGGTCCGCGAAGGGCTGCATCTCGAGCAGCTCGATGAGCTCGGCGGCGCGCGCCTCGCGATCCTCGCGTGACATGCCGTGCAGCTCACCGAAGTAAGTGATGTTTTCGCGCGCGGTGAGATGGTTGTAGACGCCGGCGCCATGCGACATCACCCCGATGGAACGCCGCGCCGCCAGCGGTTCGGCAATGACACTTCGGCCATCGATGAGCGCATCACCTTTATCCGGCCTGAGGACCGTGTACAACATGCGCAGCGTGGTCGACTTGCCGGCGCCGTTGGGGCCTAACAATCCGGTGATCTGTCCGTCACGCGCCGCAAAACTCACGCTGCGCACGGCCGTCACCTTGCCGAATGATTTGCACAGTCCGCGGGCTTCGAGCATCAGGCTTTCCTCACGGCGCGGGACCGGCGAGCGTGGTGAAGAAGGGCATGGGCGGCAGCTTCTGCGTACAGGTCACGTCGAGATCTTTCGCCGTGCCGGCGCTGATGAAGCTCGCCATCACGCGATCCACGCAGGGCGCGGTGATCTGGCCGTGGCCATGGCCGGCAATGATCACGTGTTTGCTGTCGGCGAAGGCGCGCTGCGCGATGACGGCATATTCGGGAGGAGTGACCGGATCGTCGGCGCCCGACAGCAGCAGCGCGGCCGCCTTGCTCTTGAACGGCGCATGCAGATCCGCGTCGACCACGCCCTTGGGCCAGTCGCGGCAGGCCTCGACCAGCTGCTGCACCTGCTCGGCGCCCATGTGCGTGGCATTGAGCGCCGCGATGTCGAGCTCTGGTCGTGTCGATGAGCGGCGCGTCTTCGCTGCAGGCCACGCTGTTGTGCATGCCGTAGGCGAAGGCTTCGTCGAGCGAGCGGGCGAAGACGCGGAACTGGTTGGCGAGCGGCATGAAGTTTCCTTCGTGAGCCGCCAGGTGCAGCGACAACGGCAGCAGCGCCGCCTGGTCGTCGTTGTAACTCGCAAAACGCAGCACCGCCGACAGATGTCGCGCGGTGAATTCAAAGTTGATGGGCCGGCCGGTGGCGGCGTCACCCACGGTGGCGGGCTCGGGCTTGCTCGCCAGTCGTTCGCGCAGGCTTCGATAGTCGGCGGACGGATCGGTAAACGCCTTTGCGCAGGAGGCATCGGCCTTGCAGCGCGCCAGGATGCGTTCCAGCGCCCGCTCGGCGTCGATCGCAATCGCAGGGCCCAGCACGACCTCGGGATTCACCACGCCGTCGAGAATCAGCGTGCGCGTCGATTTCGGGTAACGGCGCGCATAGTGCTGCGCCACGCGTGTGCCATAGGAGCCGCCGAGCAGGTTGATGCGGTCGTACCCGAGCGCGAGCCGTACCGCATCGAGATCCTTGACCGCGATGCTGGTGGTGTAGAAGCGCAGGTCGGATTTCTTCGCCAGTTCGTCGCGGCACTTGATGTTCTCGGGGCCGACTTCGACTTCGTCGATGCGCTGGAACACGTTCTGGTTTCCGTAGTCGCAGTCCAGGCGGTGTGAACGGCCGGTGCCGCGCTGATCCAGCAGCACGATGTCGCGGTCGCGGCGCACGCGATCGAAAGGCGCCGCCGACGAGGTGTACAGATCCACTGCCGAAGTGCCCGGGCCGCCGGCGATGAGGAACAACGGATCCGGCGCCTTGTTGAGACTGATGGCCGGCACACGCGCCACGAACAGATCGATCTTGCGACCGTTGGGATCGCTCAGGATTCTCGGGGACCGTGAATGTGCCGCATTCCGCCGGCAACGCCAGCATCCGCGCCGGATGTTCGATACGGCAGGGCTGCAGTGTCAGCGTGGGTGTGGGAGTGGCGGCGTCTGCTGCGAGCGTTGGCCCGAAAAGCAGTCCCCCCAGGAGTGCAAGTCGCATCATGCGGCGGGCAGGATAACTGGTCACGGGCTGCGCCCGGAAATTAATCCCGGCTGCGCCGGGTCCGTAAATAGAAAGAGGGCACGACCGTTTCCAGTCGTGCCCTCGTGCTTCGCGGTTCTGCGATCAGCCGCGGTCCTGCGCGTCGTGTTTCTGGCGATAGATGCGGCGCGACTGCTGGTTGGCTTCGTGCTGCAGCCGGGCGCGCTCGCGGCCCGTCACCACGCCGTCGGACTTCATGCGCGCCTCGGCGCGATGCAGATGCACCTGGCCTGCGGCGAGCCGGCGAGCCTCGGGTCGCGTGAGTTCGCCATTCACCACGCCGTTGTGAATGCGTGCGCGCTGGTTGTGTTCGCGCGCGTTCAGGCGGGGCGTGTCGGCCAGCACCGGCGCGGTGGCAATGACGGCCAGGACTGCGAAAAGGACCGATTTGTTCATGACTCTCTCCTGCTTCAGTTCGCCAGGCCGGAAATCGGCCGTCTTGCCTCTAACAACGGCCCGCCTGCGGTGGCGTTGACCGGCGCCCGGGCCTACAATGCGCGCCCTTAACCCCTCCCTTAACTAATTGATCCGATGGAACTTCCTTGGGCGCGGCAGCGACATTTGACGTAATCATCGTCGGCGGCGGGCATGCCGGTACCGAGGCCGCCCTGGCCGCGGCGCGCATGGGCGCGCGCACGCTGCTGCTCACGCAGTCCATCGAGACGCTGGGCCAGATGAGCTGCAATCCGGCCATCGGCGGCATCGGCAAGGGACATCTCGTCAAGGAGATCGACGCGCTGGGCGGCGTGATGGCGCGCGCCGCGGATGCGGCCGCGATCCAGTCGCGCACGCTGAACGCCAGCAAGGGCCCGGCGGTGCGCGCAACGCGCGTGCAGGCCGATCGCCAGCTCTACAAGGCATTCATTCGCCGCGCACTCGAGAATCAGCCGAACCTCACGCTCTTCCAGCAGGAGTGCGGCGACCTCATCGTCGAGAACGGAGCGGTGCGCGGCGTGGTGACGGTGACCGGCATCGAGTTTCGTGCGCGCGCCGTGGTGCTCACCGTGGGCACCTTCCTCGCGGGACGAATTCACGTCGGCCTCGACAACTACGCCGGCGGCCGCGCCGGCGATCCGCCGTCCAACAAACTCGCCGAGCGCCTGCGCGCGCTGCCATTTCGCACCGGGCGCCTAAAGACCGGCACGCCGCCGCGCATCGACGGCCGCACCATCGACTACTCGCGCCTTGCGGCGCAGTTCTCCGATGAGCCGCGTCCCGTGTTCAGCTACCTGGGCCGCGACAGCGATCATCCGCGCCAGCTTCCCTGCCACATCACCGCGACCACGGAGCGCACGCACGAGATCATCCGCGCCGCCACCGATCGTTCGCCCATGTTCACGGGCAAGATCGAAGGCGTCGGCCCGCGCTACTGCCCGAGCGTCGAGGACAAGGTCGTCAGGTTCGCGGACAAGACCTCGCACCAGATCTTCATCGAGCCCGAGGGGCTCAACACTCACGAGGTCTACCCGAACGGCATCTCCACCAGCCTGCCGTATGACGTGCAGATCGAGTTCGTACGCACCATCCGTGGATTTGAGAACGCGCACATCACGCGGCCGGGTTACGCCATCGAGTACGACTTCTTCGATCCACGCGACCTCAAGTCCTCGCTCGAGACACACGCGCTGCGCGATCTTTTCTTCGCGGGGCAGATCAATGGCACCACGGGCTACGAAGAAGCCGCGGCCCAGGGTCTCATCGCCGGCATCAACGCGGCGCGGGCCGCCGCGGAACGCGCGCCGTTCACGCCGAAGCGCAGCGAAAGTTACGTCGGCGTGCTGATCGACGATCTCGTGACGCGCGGCACGCGCGAGCCCTATCGCATGTTCACCAGCCGCGCCGAACATCGCTTGCTGCTGCGCGAGGACAACGCCGACCTGCGCCTCACGCCCGCGGGACGCGAGCTGGGTCTCGTGGACGACGAACGCTGGGCCTTCTTCGAGGCCAAGCGCGCCGGCAGTATTCGTGAACGCGAACGCTTCGAAACCACGCGCATCAAGGCCGTCGACATTCCGCCCGAATGGCAGGCGCGCGTGCTCGGCGATTCTTCGATGCGCGATGTGGTCACGGCCTTCGACCTGTTGCGCCGCCCCGAGGTCGACTACGACCAGGTCATCGAACTCATTGGCGCGCCGCCGTCGCCGGATGACACGCGACTGGCCCCGCAGATTCGCGCGCAGCTCGAGGTCGCGGCCAAGTACGCCGGCTACATCGAACGCCAGGAAGAAGAAATCGCGCGCCAGCGCCGCAACGAGGAAACCCGGCTGCCGGAGAACCTGGACTACGCCAGCGTCGCGGGACTCTCCAACGAAGTGCGCCAGAAACTCGCGCAGATCCGGCCGGCCACCGTGGGCCAGGCGGCCCGAGTTGCCGGCGTCACCCCGGCTGCGGTATCCATCCTGCTCGTGCACCTGAAGAAATCCAGCCGCGCCGCCTGATGGCAAACAGCTTTACGAGGCGCCACCTGCTGCTCAGCGCTCCGCTGGCAGTGACGCTGGTTGCCTGCGGCGAGCGACAGCTCCGCTCCGAAATGCCGGCGCGCTCAAGGAGCTGCTGCGCGGCAACGGTCCGGATCCGGATTCGCTCGATCCGCACAAGGCGCGCTCCATGGAAGCCACCGTGGTGCTGCGCGACCTGTTCGAAGGCCTGACAAGGCTCGACCGCAAAGCCGCTCCCATACCGGGCGCCGCTGCAAGCTGGACAACCAGTGATGACGGGCTGCTCTACACCTTCAAGTTGCGCCCGAATCTCAAGTGGTCGAACGGCGAGCCGGTGGTGGCTGAGGACTTCGCCGCCGGCCTGCGCCGGCTCGTGAACCCCGCGACCGCCTCGCAGTACGCGCAGGTGATCAATGTCATCGTCAATGCCGCGGACATCGTTGCCGGCAGGAAACCGGTCGAATCGCTGGGCGTCGCGGCGCCCGACGACGTCACCGTGGTGATCACGCTTGCCACGCCGGCGCCGTACCTGCTGGGTCTCATGGCGCATCCCTCCTGCGCGCCGCTGCATCGGCCCTCGCTCGCGAAGCTCGGGGAACGATTCGCGCGCGCCGGAGAGCAGGTGTCCAACGGCGCCTTCGTGCTGACCGAATGGCTGCAGGGCAGCTACATCCGCGCGGTGCGCAACAAGCATTACTGGAACGACGCCGGCAATCGCATCGACGCAGTGAAATTCCTGCAGATCGCGGATGAGAATGCGGAGCTGCGCGCCTACCGCGCCGGCGAACTGCACCTGACCGCGGTGGTGCCGCGCGGGCAATTCGACTGGATTCGCGAGAATCTCAGCGCGGAATTGCATCTCTCGCCGCAGCTCACGACCTATTACTACGGCTTCAACCTGGATCGGCCGCTGTTCCGCGACGTGCGCGTGCGCCGGGCGTTGTCGATGGTCATCGACCGCGAGCGCCTCGCAAATTCCGTGCTGCGCGTGGGCGAATTGCCGGCCTACGGTTGGGTGCCGCCCGGAATCCTCGACTACGACTCGCAGTCATTCGATTACCAGCACACGCCGATCGCGGAGCGCATTGCCGAAGCGCAGCGACTGCTCGCGGCCGCGGGATACACGCGCGAAAAGCCGTTGAGCTTCGAGCTGCGCTACAACAATGGCGAGGTCCACACCAAGGTCGCGGTGGCGGTGGCTTCGATGTGGAAGGAAGCTCTCGGTGTGGACGCGCGCCTGGCCGGCGTCGAATTCAAATCGCTGATGCAGGATGTGGATCGCCGCGATGTCGACATCTACCGGCTGTCCTGGGTCGGCGACTACAACGATCCCTATACCTTCCTGCAGTACCTGAAGAGCGATTTCGGCATCAACCTGCCGCATTACAAGAGCGGCGCCTATGACGCGCTGCTCGAACAGGCGTCACGCCAGACCGACGTCGCGAAGCGGCGCAGCCTGCTCGAAGCCGCGGAACGCACGGCACTGGCGGATCATCCGCTGATCCCGCTGTATTTCTACGTAAACAAACACCTGGTAAAGCCCGAAGTGCGCGGCTGGTACGACAACGTGATGAACGTGTTGTATTCGCAGGACCTGGAACTGGTACCGCCCGCCGCGGCGCGCTGAGCGCTGCTCGAGCTTAAGCTGTCGGTTCGCGCAGACGCTCCCACGCGCGCGTCGGGCGGCGTCCGACAGACCCCCCGGAGCTTCCGACAGGGTCTGCGCGCCGACATTCAGCTGACATGGCGTTTCGCGAAGATGACCTCGCCCCGTCAAACAAGAACGGGCAAAGGAGAGGCCGTGCGAAATCCAGCTTCATCTTCGAGCGACAGGTCAGCGTTCATTCCCCCGGAATTTCACGACCTCGTCGACGTGGCGGAATGCGCCCTCGATGAACAGCTGGAACAGCTGCAGCGACACTACGCGGCTGCCAGCCGCGCCGCGGCCCGGTCGCGCTTCGAGTTCGAATTGCTCGAGCAGCGCGATGACATCAACTCAAACATCCTCGAGCAGGCGAGGCGCCAGCGCGCCGCGGCCGAGACACGCAGCCATCAGCTGCTGCGGGCCATCGACGCGCTGGAGGACAGACTGGAGAACGAATGATGCGTCGAACGATTGACGATTACCGGCGTGCGCTCTGTTCCGCGATCCAGGCCCGCATTTCCGTTTCGAGCACCGACAGGGGCAAGGCGCCGCTGCCCAGGAGCTTGTCGTGGAAGGCGCGCACGTCGAACCGGTCACCCAGCGCTTTCTCGGCCTCGGCGCGCAGCGCCTGAATCCTGAGCTGGCCGACCTTGTACGCCAGCGCCTGGCCCGGCCAGGAAATGTAGCGGTCGATTTCGTTGTTGATGTCCTGGTCGCTCTTGCCGGTGTTCTGCTTGAAGTAGTAGACCGCCTGGTCGCGGGACCACTTGAACGCATGCATGCCGGTGTCGACCACGAGGCGCACCGCGCGCCACATGTCGTAGTTGAGCTGGCCCATCTTCTGGAAGTCGTCCTGGTACAGCCCGAGCTCGTAACCGAGCTTCTCGCTGTACAGCGCCCATCCTTCGACGAAGGCGGTGTAGTCCGCGTTGCGGCGGAACTTCGGCATGCCGGTCATTTCGTATGACAGCGCGATCTGCAGGTGATGTCCCGGCACCGATTCGTGCGCGGTGAGTGCGTCGATCTCCCAGATCGGCCGCGACTCCGGCTTGTAGAGATTCACGTAGTAGTAGCCCTGCCGGCTGCCGTCGAGTGACGGCGGCTGGTAATACGCCGTGGTCGTGGTCGGGGCGGTGGCGTCGGGAATCGCACGGATGCCGAACGGCGTCTTGGGCAGGCGGCCGAAGAGCTTCGGCAGCTGCGGCTCGATGCCACGCGCGGTCTTTTCATACGCAGCCATCAGTTCCTGCGGCGTCTTGTAGAAGAAGCGCGGATCGGTGCGGATGAACCCCAGGAACTGTTCGAGCGAGCCGAGGAAATTGATGCCCTCGAGCGTCTTTTCCATTTCCGCGCGGATTCGCTTCACTTCCTCGAGGCCGAGGTTGTGAATGCGCGCCGCGTCGAGATTGTCGACCGTGGTGAAGTAGCGGATGCGGTTGCGATAGTACTGCTCGCCGCCCGGCGTGTCGTAGATGCCCACCGTGTCGCGCGAGGCAGGTAGATAGACCTCGCGGAAGAACTTGTCGAGGCGCTGGAAGGCCGGGACCGCCACCACCTGCACGGCCGCCTTGCCGGCGGCGGTGAGCCGCGCCTGTTCGGCGGCCGGAATGCTGGCCGGCATCTTCTTGAAGGGCGCGTAGAACGGATTGGCCTCGGGCTCGGCGGTGAGCGGCCCCTTGAGCTGATCGAGAACCTTGTTGATGGTGACGCGCGGCTGGGTGAGCTTCTCGGTCGCGCCCTGGGTCAGCAGGACGATCCACTGGTCGACGTAGATGCCCGTCGTGTTGATGCGCGCGATCCAGTTGTCGTAGTCCTTGACGGTGTTGAACGGCGCGAACTCGGCGGTTTGCGCCAGCAGCTGCGGACCATCGAAAGTGCGCGGGGCGAATACCCAGGGCTTGAACTGGTAGGCCTCGATGCGCGTCTTGATGTCGCGCTGGAACAGGTCGAAGTTGAGCTGGTCTTCCTTGCCGAGTTTTTCGCGGTTGATCTTGAGCAGCGACTGCAGGCGCGCGTAGTTCTTCTTCTGGCGGCGGTCGAGAGCTTCGACCGACATGTCGGGCCACCTGTCGTTGTACCTCGCGTCACCGAGCTGGGTTGCCGACAAGCGGGTCGTCGGCCAGGTCTTCCTCCCAGGTTGCGTCGAGCAGCTTGGTCAGCGGCGCATTCGCGGCCTTGGCGGCGAAGGCGGTGTCGACGGTCAAAAATCCCAGGGGGGCCAGCAGGAGAACGAGTGATATACGGCGCATAGGCGCCGGATTCTCAGCTACCGAAGCGGGGAGCGGCAAGGGGCTCGCTGCGAACATGCCCCATGGCGGGCCGAAATCGCAGCAGTTGCACGTGGTCGACGTGCGTATCGCAGGAAATCAGCTTGACGTTGGTGTCGTTCAGGAAAGCCGACAGGAAACTCTGGCACGCCGTCGAACCGCTCGCGGGCCCCCGGCGAGTCCTGTACCTGGCCCACCACCTTGGCCTGCCAGTGCTGCGCGCGTGGCTCGACTCTTGCGCAGTTCCGCGAAGCAGCGATCGAGCAGCAGCAGATCGGTGGACAGCGAGGTGTCGGTGAGCTCCGGGTCCTGGACCCGCCCGGGCGGGCCGACGCGCAGGTGCACAAGGGCGCCGGATTCGAGCACGGCGTCGTACAGACATAACGCAAAGGTTGAATCGAGCTCCGCCACCAGCACGACATCCCTGGTAACGACGTCGAAATGGTCGGGCTCGACCCTGACTTCGGGAACGGGAGCTTCTGACACGGCGACCTGATACTAGACCTGTTCATCCCCGGCGCGCGCCCCTGCTTCTGTGGCTGGAGTCCTCGCGGGTGTAAGGGTGCGGATCATCTCAGAGTTGCCCTGAGATGCACATGTCGCCCGGCGGCTACGTGCGAAATCGGCGTCACTGGAATTCACCATGTTGGACCTCGGGCGTATGCTCCATGCGCCCACCGGTGGGCTAGGCTTGCCGGTGGGGTCTGGATGAGTGCTCCCGCCGAGCCCGCCCGAGATAGCAATTGCGTCGCCGGAGGTCTCAATGCTTTCCGTTCTGCAGCTTCTGGACCGGAAACCCAGGGCCATCTACTCCGTCAAGCCTGACGACCCGGTATTCACCGCCATCAAGAAGATGGCCGAGCACCACGTCGGTGCACTGCTGGTGATGACGGGCGACAAACTCGCCGGCATCGTCTCGGAACGCGACTATGCGCGAAAAGTGGTGTTGTTAGGCCGCTCTTCCACCGAAACACCGGTGGCGGACATCATGACCACCAAGGTCATCACGGTGACCGGCAAGCAGGATGCACACGACTGCATGCGACTCATGACCGACAAGCGCATCCGCCACCTGCCGGTGGTGTCCGGCGACGAGGTCATCGGCATCGTTTCCATCGGCGACCTGGTGCGCGCCGTCATCGAGGAGCAGGAACGCACGATCGCGGACCTGGAGACCTACATCCGCAGCTGAGCTGCGATTGCAGGCCGCGCGACTCAGCGCCGCCAGAACGTGCGCGGTGAACAACACCAGCACGCTGAAGATTTCCAGGCGCCCGATGAGCATGGCCGCTATGCAGATCCAGGTCTGCGTATGGGTCAGAGGCTCGAAGTTCGCTGCCGGACCCACTTCGCCCAGGCCGGGGCCGAGGTTGTTGATCGAGCCCACGACGGCGGAGAACGACGACACCAGTTCGAGACCGGTGGCCAGCATGGCAAACGTCAGCACGAGAATGGTGCCGAAGTACAGGAAGATGAACGCCAGCACCGAGTAGACCACGCGCTCGGGGATGGCCACGCCGCCGATGCGGATCGGGATGACGGCGCTGGGATGCACCAGTAGTTTGAGCTCGCGGCGCGCCTGGCGCACCAGCAGCAGCGTGCGGAACATCTTGATGCCGCCGCCGGTGGAACCGGTGCTGCAGGTGATGCAGCTCAGGAACAGGATCCAGACCGGAATGAATGCCGGCCAGTTTTCGTAGTTCTCGGTCACGAAACCGGTGGTGGTCGCGATCGAGATCACGTTGAAGAACGAATGGCGCAGCGCCTCGGCAAAACCCGAATAGGTGTCGTTGAGCCACAACATCATGGTCACGAGCACCACCGAGCCGACGAGCACGTTGATCACGGCCTTGCCCTCGGAATCGGTGCGGTAGGGCCGCAGCGACAGATTCCGGAACGCCAGGAAATGCCGCGAGAAGTTGATTGCGCCGACCACCATGATGAGTGCGAGCACGATCTCGATCGCGGTCGATGAGAAAAAGCCCACGCTCTTGTCGTGCGTGGAGAATCCGCCCAGCGCGATGGCGGAGAAGCAATGGCAGATGGCGTCGAACCAGCTCATGCCGGCGATGTGCAGCGCGACGATGCCAACCAGCGTGATCGCAAGGTAGGTGAACCACAGCGCCTTGGCGGTCTCGGTGATGCGCGGCGTGAGTTTTTCGTCCTTCACCGGGCCGGGAGTCTCGGCCTTGTAGAGCTGCATGCCGCCGACGCCCAGCAGCGGCAACACCGCGACCGCCAGCACGATGATGCCGATGCCGCCTATCCAGTGCAGCGTATGGCGCCACAGGTTGATCGACTGCGGCAGGTCGTCGAGGTGGTTGAGCACCGTCGAGCCGGTGGTCGTGAGACCGGACACGGCTTCGAAGTAGGCATCCGTGAACGACAGGTCCGGCAGCGCGATCATGAATGGAACCGACGCCGAAGCCGACATCAGCGCCCAGGACAGCGACACCAGCAGGAATCCGTCGCGCGGCTTGAGTTCGCGACGGAAACGGCGCGTGGCCGCCGCGAGGCCCAGTCCCACGAAGACGTTGATGAGCGCGGCGGCCACGAAATCCATGACCGCGCCGTCCTGCGACCCCAGCGACCAGGCGATGGGCAACAGATAGAGCAGGCCGAAGAAGGCCATCATGACGCCGAGAACGTGCGCGACGGCCAGCAAGCTTCAGCGCTCCGCGGAGTTCAACGTCCGCCCGGGCCCGAGAACAGGCGCTCGACCTGTTCGACGTGCCGGCGGTCCGACAGGAACACGATGACGTGATCGTCGTTGGCGATCATGGTGTCGTGGTGCGCGATGTGCACTTCGTCGCCGCGCACCACCGCGCCGATGATGGTGCCTTCGGGCAGCGGAATCTCACCAACGCGTCGGCCGACCACGCGCGAAGTCTTGTCGGTGCCATGCACCACGGCCTCGAGTGCCTCGGCGGCGCCGCGGCGCAGCGAATGCACGCGCACCACGTCGCCACGCCGCACGTGCGCGAGCAGCGAGCCGATGGTGATGGTCTGCGGCGAGATGGCGATGTCGATGCTGCCGCTTTCCATCAGGTCGGCGTAGGAGGGCTTGTTGATCAGCGCCATCACCTTTCTTGCACCGAGGCGCTTGGCCAGCATGGCCGACAGGATGTTGGCTTCTTCCGAATTTGTTAGCGCGGCAAACACGTCGCAGCTGTCGATGTTCTCCTCGATGAGCAGTTCCTCGTCGGCCGCGTCACCGTTGAGCACGATGGTATTCAGCAGCTGTTCCGAGATGCGCCGCGCGCGTTTCGGATCGCGCTCGATGACCTTGACCTGGTTCTGTTCTTCCAGGCTGCGCGCGAGCTGCAGGCCGATGTTGCCGCCGCCGGCGATGACCACGCGCCGCGCCGGCGCTTCTTCCTTGCGGATCTCGCTCATGAACTTGCGGATGTCCTGGCGTGCGGCGAGGAAGAACACTTCGTCGTTCTCCTCGATCACCGTCTCGCCACCGGGGATCATGCTGCGACCCGCGCGGTAGATAGCCACCACGCGAGCCTCGGTGTCGGGGTGATGTTCCTTGAGCGTGCGCAGTTGCTGGCCGACCAGCAGTCCGCCCTTGCGCGCGCGGATGCCGACCAGCCGTACGCGACCGTCGGCGAAATCCAGCACCTGCAGCGCGCCGGGATACTTGATGAGTCGGGCGACGTATTCGGTGACCAGCTGCTCGGGGCTGATCCACACGTCCACCGACAACGCCTCGTCGGCAAACAACTTCGGATGTTTCGTGTATTCGGCCGAGCGGATGCGGGCGATCTTGGTGCGCGTGCGATACAGCGTGTAGGCGACTTCGCACGCCATCATGTTGACCTCGTCGCTCGAGGTCAGCGCGACGACGATGTCGGCCGAAGCGCAGCCAGCGGCCTCGAGTACCGATGGATAGGCGGCATTGCCGGCGACGGTGCGGATATCGAGGCGGTCCTGCAGATCGCGCAGGACTTCTTCGTTGGTGTCGACGACCGTGACTTCGTTCGATTCTTCGCGCGACAGGTGGTATGCCGCCGTGCGCCCGACCTGTCCGGCGCCAAGTATCACGATCTTCATGGGGGCGGTATTGTACGGAAACGGGGACAGGTTTATTTACGTGGATGGACCGAACTCCGCTCCGACTCGCCCCGCGAGTAAATAAACCTGTCCCCGTTTCCGCCATGATCATTCTCTACGGACACCCCGAATCCGGGCATACCTACAAGGTCGCGCTGACTCTGGAGCTCGCCGGGCTTCCGTTCGAATACCGCTGGGTGGACGTATTCAAGCCACTCGAACAACGCTCCGCAGATTTCCAGGCGGCCAGCCGGCACGGTGAGATCCCGGTGCTGGTCGACGATGGTGAACCGCTGGTGCAGTCGAACGCCATCCTGCTTCACCTGGCGGAAAAGCACCGCACGCTGGGTGGCGAAAACGCGCGGCGGCTCGAGTTGGCGCGCGAGTGGCTCTTCTGGGAGGCCAATCGCATTGGCTTCTCGCTGCCTAATCTCCGTCATGTCCTGCGTTTCGAAGAAACACCTGCGCCCGGGGAATTGCTCGACTGGTTGCGGTCGAGGCTCGAGCTCGACCTGCGGCGGCTCGACAGGGAACTCACTGCCGAAAGCTGGCTGATAGGTGCTGGGCCCAGTGTCGTCGACGTGGCCTGCTTTGCCTACCTTTGTTACGACGATATCGGGCTCGAGCTGGGCGAGTTTCCGCGCCTGCGCGACTGGCTGAAACGCATGCGTGCCCTGCCGCGCTGGCGCGCTCCGCAGGACCTCCTGGGCAAACCGCCGTGAATCAACCATCGCCACCGGTGGAAGCTCGCGTCTTCCAGGTCCGCTTCGGCCCGGAGAAGGCGTCGAGCCACGCCGAGAGATGGTCTAACAACCTGCAGTTGACGGGCAGTGGCACCGTCGAAGTGACGGCAGACAAGGTGCGGATCTCGGATGCCCGCAACGCGGCTGATGAATCGAAGCGCACTTTCGCGATGGCGGACATCGCAAACGTCGGCTTCTCCGAAGAGGACATGATCGTTGCGGTGCGCACGCGCAGCGATCAGCGAGAAGTGCTGGTGTGGCTGTCGTCGCCCGAGGAGCTACGGGCCCTGCTCGAACTGCTTCCCAGGACCACCACGCCGGAATTCCAGGAGCGCAAGCGCCAGCACGAAAAGTTTCGCGAGAACCTCAAGGCCATTGCGCCCCGGGCGCCACCGGTTACGCCGGCCATAGTCGGCGTGAACGTCGCGCTGTTCGTGATCATGCTGGCGTTCGGTGCCGGCCTGACGGCGTTAAACAGCCGGGTGCACCTGCTTTTCGGCGCCAATTACGGGCCGCTTACCTGGAATGGACAGGAGTGGCGCCTGCTCACCGCGGCATTCATTCACTTCGGTGTCATCCACCTGGCATTCAACATGTTTGCGCTCTACAACGGCGGATCCATCACCGAACGCCTGTTCGGCAGCGCGCGTTTCGCCGTCATCTACCTGTTGTCCGCGGTTGCGGGCAACGTGGCGAGCGGCTGGTGGGACGCCTCGCGCTTGAGCGCCGGGGCGTCCGGCGCGGTGTTTGGCGTCTATGGCGCGTTGCTGGCGTATTTCGCGCGGCGGCCACGCGACATCCCGGTCGACTTATTGAAAAGCGTGAGCATGGGTGCGGGGACGCTGCTGCTGTATTCGCTGGTCATGGGCGCCGTGCTGCCCTTCATCGACAATTCGGCGCACATCGGCGGGTTGTTAGGCGGGGCAATTTCGGGATTTTTGCTGGCGCGGCCATTCACCCCGGAGGCGCGCAAGGTGGCGCGTCCCTGGCAGGTGGCCGCCGTGGTGATCGTAGTAGGCGCGGCGTTGGTGGCACTTGCCGCGCCGCTGCTTTGAACAATAGTGGCAAGCGCGGATGCCACGGTCGGAACCTTCCCCCGCCGCGCGGGGTCGCAATACAGGCTGCAGGAGTTCGCGTGAATCACGCCCGGTTTAGCGTTGGAGTTGCACTGGTGCTGGCCGCATCGGCCGAGGTGCTGGCTGCCGACCCGCCTGCACCCGCCGCGAAAGTCGAAAAGCCCGCGCAAACTCCCACCCGGCAAGCGGCACGCGCGCCGCTGAATCTGCAGGTGGGCGACATCCGCAAGTACATGATGCCGAATGAATATCGCGCTGCGATCGACGCCACCGATGCGGACAAGGCCGACATCGTGGTGCAGGGCGAGCGGGAAGCGCCACCACTGAAGTCCATGCAGCCCATTCCCGGCGGCATCGCCACGCCGTTCTGGATGCTGGCTCATCCGCTCAAGGCCTGGCGCGCATTGCTGCCGGATCCGAACGCGCCGCCGCCGGGACCACCGGACGTAGTGCCGCCGCGCGAGTTTCGCTGGGGGCCGTGAGGGACAGTTGAGGGGACAGGTTTATTTTTCCGGTTGAAGACGGAGACAGACCTGAGGTCAGTCCCGCTTCAACCGGAAAAATAAACCTGTCCCCTCAACTGCCCCTAGCGGTGCGCGTTGATGCTGTCGCGCAATTCCTGCGTCGCCTTGCGGGCGGCGGCCGCGAAATCGTCGCCCGAGCTCGCATAGAGGATGGCCCGGGAGGAGCTGATCACGAGTCCGGTGCCGGCTGCGGTCTTGCCGGCCGCCATCACCTTGGCCACGTCGCCGCCCTGTGCGCCGACTCCGGGCACGAGGAAGGGAAGATCACCAACGCGCTGGCGAATGTCGGCGAGTTCCTCGGGGTAGGTCGCGCCAACCACGAGCATGCAATTGCCCGCCGTATTCCATTCCTTCGCGACGCTCTCGGCCACCTGCTGGAAGAGTTTCCTGCCGCCGACATCCAGGTCCTGGAAATCGCGCGCGCCCGCATTCGAGGTGCGGCACAGGATGATGACGCCCTTGTCGCCGTGCTTGAGGAAGGGTTCCACCGAATCGCGGCCGAGATAGGGATTAACCGTCACCGCATCCGCGCCGTAACGCTCGAAGGCTTCGTGTGCGTACTGCTCGGCGGTGCTGCCGATGTCACCGCGCTTGCTGTCGAGGATGACGATGGCATCCGGACAACGCGTCTTGATGTAGTCGATGGTGTGCTCGAGCTGGTTCTCCGCGGCGTTGGCCGCGTAGTGCGCGAACTGCGGCTTGTAAGCGCAGACCAGGTCGGCAGTGGCATCCACGATTGCCTTGTTGAATTCGAATATGCCGCCAGGCGCGTCGCGAAAGCGATCGGGAAATTTCTTCGGTTCGGGATCGAGCCCGACGCACAACAGCGAATTGGTCGCTTTCCAGGCTGCGGCCAGCTTGTCTTTGAAGGGTTGCGAGGTCTTCACCTGACCACCTCGAGATATTCGAGCATCATGATCTTGCGGCCCAGCGATTCGAAATTCACCTCGATGTTGGCCTGCGGCCCCTGGCCTTCGACTTTCAGGATCACGCCCTCGCCGAACTTCTTGTGCCGCACGCGCGCGCCGAGTTTGACGCCCGGCGCCAGCTCTTCGGTGGGGATCCGGAAGCGGCCCGCGGCGACCGGGCGCGAGATCTGGATGCGCGGCCTCACTTCTTCGATGAGATCTTCGGGAAATTCCGAGATGAAGCGCGATGACGTTCCGAAGCTGTCCATGCCATGCAGCCGGCGCTGTTCGGCGTAGGTGAGATACAACTGTTTCATGGCGCGCGTGGCGCCCACGTAGCAGAGCCTGCGTTCTTCTTCGAGACCTTCCGGGTCGTTGAGCGAGCGCTGATGCGGGAATAGCCCGTCTTCCATGCCGCACAGGAACACCACCGGGAATTCGAGACCCTTGGCGGTGTGCAGCGTCATCATCTGGACGCAGTCTTCCCACTCGGCGGCCTGGCCTTCGCCGGACTCGAGCACGGCGTGGGCGAGGAAGGACTCGAGCGGCGGAAGCGGTTCTTCGTCGCTGTGCTGACCATCCGGCTCGAAGCCGCGCGCCGCGGACACCAGTTCGTTCAGGTTCTCGACGCGCGCCTCGCCGCGGTCGGCCTTTTCCTTCTTGTGGTGTTCCACCAGCCCGGAATTGTTGATGACGTGATCGACCTGCTCGTGCAGCTCGAGGCCGGCAATGTCGCCCGCGAGACTGTCGATGAGTTTCAGGAAACCATTCACGGCAGCTTCGGCCTTGGGACCCAGCGCGCCCGTGGCCACGCAATGCGCGGCAGCCGCCCACAATGAGGTCGTGGCGGCCTTCGCCTGATCCCGGATGACGTCGAGCGACTTCGCGCCGATGCCGCGTGTCGGCAGGTTCACCACGCGCTCGAAGGACGCATCGTCGGCGCGGCTGGAAATGAGGCGCAGGTAGGCGAGTGCGTCCTTGATTTCCGCGCGCTCGAAGAAGCGCAGGCCGCCATAAACCTTGTAAGGAATCCGGGCCGACATGAAGATTTCTTCGAACACCCGCGACTGCGCGTTCGAGCGGTAAAGAATTGCCACGTCGCGGCGTGCGCCGCCGTGATTCATCCAGTCACGGATGCGGTTCATGACGAACTCGGCCTCGTCGCGTTCGTTGAACGCGGCGTACAGCCTGATGCGATCGCCGTCGCTGCCCGTGGTCCAGAGATTCTTGCCGAGGCGCCCGGTGTTGTGGGCGATCAGTGTGTTCGCGGCTTTCAGGATGTTGCCGGTGGAACGGTAGTTCTGCTCCAGGCGGAACAGCTTCGCGGCCGGGAAATCGCGCGTGAAACGCGTGAGATTCTCGACGCGCGCGCCGCGCCAGCGGTAGATGGACTGGTCATCGTCACCCACCACGAAGGGCGCGCCATCCTGTCCGGCAATCTGCAGCGCCCAGGCGTATTGGATGGCGTTGGTGTCCTGGAACTCGTCGATCAGCACGTGCCGGAAGCGGTGCTGGTAGTGCTTCAGTATTGCAGGATTCTTGAGCCACAGCTCGTACGCACGTAACAGCAGCTCGGCAAAGTCCACCACGCCGGTGCGCTGGCACTGTGCCTCGTACTCCGTGTAGACACGGATCATCTGCCGGCGCGTCGGATCGCCAGCATCCTTCAGCGTCGCAGGACGATGGCCTTCATCCTTGTTGTGATTGATGAACCACTGGATCTCGCGCGGAACCCAGCGGGTCTCGTCGAGTTCCATGGCCTTGACGATCTTCTTGATGAGCCGCAGCTGATCCTCGCCATCGAGGATCTGGAAACCCTGCGGCAGGTTGGCATCGCGCCAGTGCAGGCGCAGCAGCCGGTGCGCGATGCCATGGAAGGTGCCCACCCACATTGCGCCGCCCGGCACGCCTAACAACTTTTCGATGCGCCCGCGCATTTCGTGCGCGGCCTTGTTGGTGAAGGTGACCGCGAGGATGGAATGCGGTGACGCGCCTTCGGTGGCGATGACCCACGCCACGCGGTGCGTGAGCACGCGCGTTTTTCCGGAACCTGCGCCGGCGAGTACCAGGACCGGGCCTACCGGAGCGGTGACCGCCGCGCGTTGCGCGTCATTCAGGGAATCGAGAATCGGCGAGGTATCCATCGGGGCGGCGGATTTTACCCGACCCATTTATGGCTTTGGTGGTTGCGCGTGTGGGATAGTCAGGCGGCATCATCCGACGCTGCGGCAAGGGAGATTGTCAATGCGAAAACAACGGGGTGCGGCCGCTGGCCACGTGCTGTTCATCGCAGGATTCGGATTGTTGCCGATCTGGCTGGTCGTGTTACTGGGCATCCTGAGCGGATCCAGCGCATTCGGGAATGCGGTCCCTTGGTTGCTGATGTTCGCTATCCCGCTATGCGGACTCACACTTTGGATCGTGGGCGTCACTTACCTGGTAAGAAAGCTGACCAAGGATGACGATCGCAAATTCAGAAACGCCGCAGTGGCATTCATCGTGAGCACGGTGCTTGGCGCCGCCCAAGTCTATTTTGGTTGGCAGGGATTCATGACGCAAAAACGAGATCGGGCAGCAGACGATCGGGCTGCCGAGCAGTACCTCCAGGAAAGCAGCGAATTCAAGTCTCGATATCCACTTGGGGGCCACATAGCGCTCAACAAGACGGAAATGTGGCAGGAAGAAGAGACATACAACTCGTTCTTCACGTTCAAAGGCGTGGGCAGCAACACATCGGAGTTCTACGGATTCCTGAGACGCGTCGGAGATCGCGGCCAACGGAGATTCAGCGTGATCTGCGTGGTCAGGGCTGATGAGGCCACAGGCAGTACGCCCAGCAAGTGGTGTCCCGGTTTCGCCGACTACCTGTTGGCCTGCGCGTCGAGCTTGCGCTTGTTCGGCGCGATCACCTTCTCGTCGAAGTACTGCAGGATGGCGGCGACCAGCGCGAGGAATACGGGTCCGACGACGATTCCGATGGTGCCGAAAGCGCCGATGCCACCGACCACGCCGACGAACACCGTGAACGCCGACACCGGCGCGTAGCGCGACACGAGAATGGGGCGCAGGAAATTGTCCGAGGTCGAGATGACCACGCCCCAGCCCAGCATGAACATCGCCATCGTCCAGTGACCGGTGGCGCCCAGGTACAGCACTGCGGGAATCCACACGATGGCGGCGCCGCCCGCCGGCAGCAACGCGAGAATGGCCGCGAGCACGCCGAATACCACCGGCGACGGCAGGCCAGCAACGGCGAATCCGATGCCGACCATGAGGCCTTGCACCAGCGCCGTGAGTCCGATGCCGTAGAACACTCCGCGCGTGACACTGGCGAGGTGATCGAAGAGCTGCTCGCGATGATCTTCCGGCACCGGGATCAGCCGCTGCAGCTGGTCGAACATCTTGACGCCATCACGCAGGAAGAAGAACAGCAGGAACAACATGAAGAAGAATCCGACCAGCGTGCCGAGCGCCGACAACACCACGCCGCCGCCGACCGAGGCTACGTTCCGGAGCAGGGCTTCAGCGGCGCGGGTGATCCATTCCTGGATGTCCGCGGCGCTGACGGAAAGCTCCTCGCGCGCCAACCGCGCCACCGGGCCGATGACCGGGTATTGCTCGAGCCGCAAAAGAATCGAGCCGTCCAGGTGCAGGTTGCGATCCTGCAGGTAGGTGATGAGCCCGCGTGCCTGGTTGGCGAATGACACTCCCAGGCCGGTGAGCGGAATGAGCAGCACAAAGGGCGTCAGGCTGGTGATGATGCCGGCCGAGTAACCCGGGCGATTGCCCAGCTTGCGCGACAGCCAGAGGTGCAGCGGACTCAATATGAAGGCGAGGAAAACCGCCCAGGCCATCGAGCCCGCGAACGGCTGCAGCACCAGGACCAGCATGTAGCCAATCAGGATGGCGACGCCGACGAAGAAGGCTTTTGTGTAGAACTCCACCCTTGCTGCCCCTGAAACCCGGCGCCGAGCTACTTATATATGTGTTCGCCGAGCGGGGTCTATAGGTTCGGAGTCCGTCTGACAGCCTCCTGTGCGGCCTGCCGATAACATCGTTTCGAGCATCGACCGCGTAGTCAACCTGCTCCGACACGGCGCCAGGACTCGCGTCGCCGCGTAACAAGAATCGGCTCGACTTTGTCCCAAATCATGAAAATCGCATGGTTCTTCGTTTGCCTGTTCCTGTTGGCCGGGTGCAGCAGCGGTACTGGCCAGCCAGAGACGGTTGAACCTGCTCCGGCCAATGTGACCTGCGATGCTCCTGACGGGACGGACGGGCAAAAACTGCATTGCGCTCCGTGACGAAGCCGCGACGGATCCATGAGTAAAGTAGGCAGAAGGGAGTTTCTGCGGCAGTCCGCGAAGACGCTCGGTGCAGCGGCAATGCTGGCGACCCTTCCCGCATCCATTCGAAGGGCATTGGCGGCTGACCCCGCGGTAGATAGCGGCACGATTCAGGATGTAAAGCACATCGTGATTCTCATGCAGGAAAATCGTTCCTTCGATCACTATTTCGGAACGATGCGTGGTGTGCGCGGCTTTGGCGATCGCATTCCCATTCCTCTCGAGAGTGGGAATCCAGTGTGGTTTCAGTCGGACGGAACCAGGGAATTACCACCGTTCCATTTGAACAGTGAAACCAGCAGTGCGTTGCTGGTTCCCGGAACGCCGCACAGTTTTTCCGATTCGCAGGCCGCGTGGAACCAGGGGAAATTCGGTCACTGGGCCATGCACAAGACGCAGATCTCGATGGGCTACTACCGTCGGGAGGACATTCCGTTCCAGTTTGCGCTGGCAGAGGCATTCACCATATGCGATGCCTATCATTGCTCGATAACCAGCGGCACCGATCCAAATCGTATCGTCTTCTGGTCCGGATCCAATTTCAGTCCAGCGCTTGGCAAGCTTGGAATCAACTGCACCGACAAGGATTCGGAACCCGACAATCTACGTTGCTGGATCCAGGGCACGATGCCGCAACCCGGGTATGTATACGCAGGCACCAGCTTCAAATGGCCGACGCTTCCGGAGCTTCTGCAGGCTGCCGGTATCTCGTGGAGGATCTACCAGGATCCAAACGATAACTGGACCGGTGCGATGCATGGCGGTCTGGCATTCGAAAGTTTCAGGACTGCGACCGCCACATCGGGTTCGCCGCTCTATGAAAACGGGATGAAGCATTGGTCGCTGGACGACTTGCGCAACGACGTGCTCAACGGAACGCTTCCCGAGGTCTCGTGGATCCTGCCTGCGCAGTGGCAATCCGAGCATCCAGGCGCCAAATCGAGTCCTGCAAAGGCCGGACACTTCATTTCGCAGGTTCTCGATGCCATTACAGCAAATGATGCGAGCTGGAGCAGCACCGTGCTGTTCCTGACCTTCGACGAGAACGACGGCTTTTTCGACCACCTTCCACCGCCGGCTGTCCCTTCCTACAATTCAGACGGAACAGTTGCCGGGAAATCCACACTGTCCCTCGAGGGCGAGTACTTCCTTGATCCCGCACGGGCTCATCTTGCCGCCAGCGACACGATCACCGGGAATATCCGCCCGTGGGGCATGGGTCCGCGGGTCCCCATGTACGTAGTTTCGCCATGGACGAAAGGCGGTTGGGTCAACTCGCAGGTCTTCGATCACACATCGTTGGGCATGTTTCTGGAAAAGCGCTTCGGCATCGTGGTCGAAAATATCAGTCCGTGGCATCGGGCGGTTTGCGGCGATCTGACTTCAGCTTTCGATTTCTCTGCGTCCAGGAGCCAGTACCCGGTGCTGCCGGACATGAGCAACTACGCGGATATCGAGGCGCACCAGCGCCAACTGCCTGCTCCGGCTGCACCGGCCGAACCGGATCCATTGTTCCAGGAGACGGGAATCCGATTTTCTCGAGCATTGCCCTACGAGTTGCACACCAGCGCACGCGTGGAATCCGATGGGACGATCGCGTTGCTGTTCCGAAACTCCGGCGCCCAGGGAGCTGTTTTTCACGTCTATGACAGGCTGAACCTGGATCGCATTCCACGCCGCTATACAGTCGAAGGTGGCCGGGAGCTCAACGACTCATGGGTTGCTGACTCGCAAGGCAGATACGATCTCTGGGTTTGCAGCGCGAATGGTTTCCTGCGCTGCTTTCGAGGCGACGCCGGCGCACGCGGATTGCAGGACTTCAGACCGGAAGTGCAGGTTTGTTATGAGCCTGATGCCGGGCGAATTCACCTCAAGGTGCGCAACGCGGGGCAGGCGCCCGGAATCGCCACCGTGAGAGCCAACGCGTACCGGGCATACGGTCCCTGGGAGATGAATTTACTACCGGGCGCAATCTGCGCAGTCCATTTGAGCATTGAACAGAGCGGTTGCTGGTATGACTTCGTGGTTACTTCACCTGGCTTCGAGAGGCGCTTCTCCGGGCGGATGGAAACTGGTCGAGCCGGGATCTCCGATCCGTTAATGGCGCGCCACTTGCCAGGCAACGTCGAGTGAAATGGTCCCCGATTTGCGCTGCAAAAAAGGGCGGACGTCCTGTCATGGCCTCGGCGCAACCAATGGGAGCATCATTCGTGCCGGTCGGTCCACAAGGAGACGGACATGTCGGTACTGTCACTTCCCGCATTGCGCGTTGCCGTGGCCACGATGTTCCTTGCGAGTACGGCAAGCCTCGCGCAACAACCCGCTCCCACCTCTCAGGTCGTCGGCACAAAACTCGTTCTGCTCGGAACCGGTAGCCCTCCGCCGGATCCCGATCGTTCCGGCCCTGCAAGTGCGGTGGTGGTCAATGGCACGGCCTACCTCGTCGACTTCGGCGCCGGCGTGGTACGGCGAGCGAAGGCTGCCGTGGCCGAACGCGGAATCGATGCACTGGATCCGGTGAAGCTTCGCGTGGTGTTTCTCACGCACATGCATTCCGACCACACCGTGGGTTACCCGGACCTGATTCTCACGCCCTGGGTGATGGGCCGGCGCGTGCCGCTGGAGGTTTATGGCCCGGCAGGCATCAAGGACATGACGACGCACATCCTCGAGGCGTATCGCGTCGATTTCGAATCGCGCAACAAGCAGTACGAGGAAGGGTTGTACACAGTGGGGACATTTCCCGAAGGTCACGCCGTCAATGCCCATGAAATCAAGCCGGGCGTCGTCTACCAGGATGCAAACGTCAAGGTCACGGCGTTTGCGACCAAACACACGATCGAGAGTTATTCGTATCGCTTCGACACCGCGGATCGCAGCATCGTGTTCTCGGGTGACACCAACCCGGCGCAGGGAACCATCGATGCATGCAACGGGTGCGACGTGCTGGTTCACGAAGTGCTGACACTCGATTGGCTCTCACGCCGCCCGGATTTCACCGAGTACGCGCGGCGTTATCACACCACCACGCCGCAGCTCGCGGAGCTTGCGACCAAGGCCAGGCCGAAACTGCTGGTGCTCTACCACGCTTCGATATCGTGGCGGCCGGTCGTGGACAGCCAGCGATCACGTCCCGAGGTGCTGCTCGCGGAAATGACGCAGCGTTACAACGGCCACGTGGTCGTTGGAAGGGACCTCGACGTGTACTGAAGCCTAACTACGCGCCTCGCTGACCTGCCGCGAAGCGGCTCTGGTCGAACGCGTGGTTCCCAGGTATGAGCCCAGGATCACCAGCGGGAAGCCGATCATCATCCCGGTAGTCAGCGGCTCGTTGAGCACCAGCGCACCGAGCACGATGGCGACGGCGGGATTCACGTAGGTGATCACGGTGGCGCGCGCCGGGCCGACTTCCGCGATCAGCGCAAAGAAAATCATGAAGGCGGCCGGCGGTGCACAACACGCCAAGCCCGGCCACCGACCACACCGCGGAGGCGTTGAACTCCGTGGGCCACAGGAACGGCGCGAACGGCAGGTAAATCAGCGTCGCGAGAATCAACGAGGCAGTGATCACGCCGATGGCGGGTACGTTGTTGAGCTTGCGGTCGATGATGATGGGCCCGATGGCGTAACACAGCGAAACCACAATGGTGGCCAGCACGGCGAGCAGGTCGGAGAAGTGAATGTCGAGGCCGACGAGCAATGCGACGCCGGCAAATCCCACGCCGAGGCCGAGCATGCGGCGCGGCTCGAGCCGCTCATGGCCGAGCCTGGAGACGATGATGGCCGCGAACAGCGGCACGATGGCGATCAGCAGGCCCGCGGTCGAACTAGTCAGGCGTGTTTCCGCGTGTCCGAGCAGCACCCAGGGAACGCTGATCTCGATGAGCGTAAATGCCAGCAGCCACTTCCAGTTGCGAAACGCGGCCGCCAGCGCGTTACGATGCAGCGCCACCGGCAGGAGCAGCAGCGCACCGATCAGCGTGCGCGATCCGGCAACCACGAGCGGGTCGATCGTGCCGACGGCGATGCGAATCAGCAGATAGGGCATGCCCCAGAGAAGCCCGAGGACGATGAACAGGATCCAGCCGCGCCGTGTCATGGAGTAATTGTAGAGAACGAGGCGGATGTCCGTGGCGGCGAATGACCAAGGAGTTCTTATGCTGGCGAAAGCATCGCTAACCTCCGCGTCTCGTGACCGCAACACTGCGTGCCATCCAGGCGGATATCACCACGTTGACGGTCGACGCCATCGTGAACGCCGCCAATACCTCCCTGCTGGGAGGCGGGGGCGTCGATGGTGCAATCCATCGCGCCGCGGGTCCGGAGTTGCTGAGATGAGTCCGGCGAACCGGAGCTGCTCGCGAGTTGCTATCGCCGCTCGCTGGAGTTGGACGCAGCACGCGATCGCGACCATCGTTTCCAGCATCAGTACCGGAGTGTTTGGTTATTTCGCCCCGGGTGACATGCGGCACCACGAGAAATTGCTGAATTCGGGCCATCCATGAGAACTGCACGGATCCTGCTCGCTATCAGCCTGTTGGCGCCGGTAGCGAACGCGGCGACTCCTGAAGAGGAAATTGCCACGCTCGAAACACAGCTCGAAGCCGGGCTTGCTGCCCGCGATCGCAAGCTGCTCGATCCGCTGATCGCGGAGCCATTCACCTGGGTGCACGGCTCGGATGGAAGAGTCGACCAGCGCGAAGACTGGCTGGCAAACGCGGCGCGCGGAATGGCCCTCGCGGGTCAGCGCAGCGCACGCTCGGAACACGGCACGACACTCGCCTTCTATGGCGATCCCGTGCATACCGCGGTTCGCGTGGCACGCGTACGCCTGCTGGATCCGGCCGGCACGCGCGAAAGCTGGATGCGCCAGACGCACACGCTGGTGCGAAACCGTGCCGGCAAGTGGCAGCTGATCATGGGCCAGGGCGTGGTCATGTACGACGGACCTCCGCTCGATCTCGTGCTGCATTCACGCTACGCCGGTGTCTATGTGCTCGGCGACGGGCGTCAACTCGTGCTCGAATGGACCGATGGCGCACTCCTCGCCACGCTTCCGAGCGGCGCCCGCACGCAGATCTTCCTTGCGTCGCCCACGCAGGAGGCAAGTCGCAATCCCGCGGCCGGCGTACTGACGTTCACACTGGATGAAAAAGGGTCGCCCACGAATGCCGCCCTGGTGCGCGCCGGCAAGGAACAATGGCGCGCAACAAGGAAGTGAGAGCTCCGCTCTGTATAAAAAAACCAGCATCTGAATTCGGCCGGGTCCGCTTGATGAGCGGACGCCGGTGGCAAGACTCTCCGTACTCACGTCCCGGGATACCCATGTCATTTGAATACGTCAGCTGTTGAAGAGGCGATTGCGCGACGCGGGTTGCGCATGGTGGTGCTGGGCAAGGTGCCGAGTCCGTGGGGCGAAGCCGCCAAGGGCATTTTCCACATCAAGCACATCGACTTCGCCGCCGTGCGCCTGGTCTACGACAATCCGGCGCTCGCCTCCTGGGCGGGACAAATGAGCGCGCCGGTAGCGATCTACGATGACGAACCACCGCGCTCGGGATGGGCGGAGATCCTGATGCTGGCAGAACGACTCGCGCCACAGCCGGCGTTGTTGTCGCTGGAGCCCGAAGCACGCGGCCGCGCGGTATTGCTGTCGGAAAAGATCTGCGGCCAGGGCGGACTCGGTTGGAATCGCCGATTGCAGCTGGTGCACGCGGGACTCACGAAGGCCGGCGGCTTCGTCGATCGCGTGGCGGGTTACCTGGGTGGCAAGTACGGCTACGATGCTGCCGCCGCGGAACAGTACACGCCACGCGTCATCGAGTTGTTAGGCGAACTCGCCGGCATGCTGCGAGCCCGGCGGGCCGCCGGCAAGACTTACTACCTGGGCGAGGAGCCTGGCGCGGTGGATGTCTACAGCGCGGCATTCATGGCATTGTTCAGGCCCCTGCCTCCGGAGCAATGCGACATGCACCCAGGACTGCGCGCAGCGTTTGAATGGCTGGATCCGGCAACCGCCCAGGCGCTGGATCCGCTGCTGCTCGAACATCGCGACATGATGTACGCGAGGCATCTGCAATTGCCGCTGTCGCTCTGACGCGTGACCCCGGTTCGGCCACAGCCTCTGCCGGCGCACGCGCTGCTCACGCGCTATTCGGACAACGGTGCATACGCCGATTGCTTCGTCGCCGACGCGGCGCCAGGCATTTCACATGCCGACTTCGTGACGGCCTTCTACACTTCGTGGCTGTTCAGACTCGAACGACTGGTGCTCCTGTGCCTGGTGGCGAAACCATCGACCGATGTACAGGCGGGGGAGCTGGCGCGCGGTGAGCGGGAACGTTTCGCCGCCTGGTCGGTGGAAGCCCGTGAGCCGGATCAGCTGCTGGTGTGCGACTACCAGGGAAAACGCGTTCCTGGCTGATGAGCCAGGCCACCATCGAAAGTGGCGCTGCCGTGACCCGCCTCTATTTCGGAACCGCCATCGTCCCCGTCATCGACAGGGAAACCGGGCGGCAGCAGCTGAGCTTCTTCTTTCGCGCGCTGCTGCCATTTCACAAGTTCTATGCGCAGGCGCTGCTTCGCGCCGCGCGCTCGCGCCTGGGTTCACGCAGCGCCTGAACGGGCTTCCTCGAGAATCCAGTCCACGAAGGTACGCACCACCGGGCGCTTGAAGTGCGCCGGCGGCGCCATGAGGAAATAGCTCCACGGAGAAATCCAGTTCTCCTGCGTTACGCGGACCAGCTGGCCGCGGGCCAGCAACGGTCCGACATGCGGCGCGCGTCCGATGGCGATGCCGAGGCCGGCGATCGCGGCGCCGACCAGCACCACGGAATCGCTGAACTGCAGGCCGCGCCCCACGGGCGCCGTGGGCAATCCGGCGCGCTCGAACCAGCCGCGCCAGCCCAGCCAGGGCTGCTCCGGCCCGGCATCGGTGTCGTGCAACAGCGGGTATTCGGCGAGCGTAGCCAGCATGTCCGGCATGCGACCGCCGCGAAACAGCTGCGGGCTGGCGGCGGGAAACAGCTCTTCGCGGCACAGCAGCTCGCCATGCAGTCCGCGGCCGGGCGCGGGCCCGAAACGTATCGCGAGGTCGATGGCGTCGCGCCGGAAATCCATGAGCTCGCGCGAAGTCCGCACCACCACGTCGATACGCGGCGCGCGTTCGCGGAAGCGATGCAGGCGCGGCAACAGCCAGCCATTGGCGAAGCCGGCGAGCGTGGTCAGCGTCAACACGCCGTCGGCGCGCCTGGCGCGCAGCCGCGAGGTGGATTCGCCCAGCAGGTCGAATCCCGCGGACAGCTCCGGTAGATAGTCACGGCCGGCCTCCGTCAACACCAGGCCGCGCGCCATGCGCTGGAACAGCGTGGTGTCGAGATATTGCTCGAGCCTGCGCACCTGCTGGCTGACGGCTGCGGCCGAAACCCGCAGCTCGCGCGCCGCCGCGACGAAGCTGCCCAGGCGCGCCGATGCTTCGAAGGCGCGCAGGGCATTCAGGGGTGGAAGTCGTCGCGCCATGGCGAGGGCAAGAATAACTTAGCCTCAGGGAAAAACCTTGCGCCTCGCGTGGCGCAGCTCACGGCCGGATACTTCGTGCCGGACAATTTCCCGGGGACACGCGATGCACCTCTTCGACTATCTCGACTCCGGCAACGGCTACAAGGTTCGCCTGCTGCTGGCGCAGCTGGGACAGACCTACGAGTGGACCGAAGTCGATATCGACAAGGGCGAGACGCGCACGGCGGAATTCCTCAGGCGCAATCCCAACGGACGCATCCCGACCCTGCAACTCGACGATGGCACTTTCCTTCCCGAGTCGAACGCCATCCTCTGGTACCTGGCGGAAGGCTCGCGCTTCGTGCCGGCCACTCCGCTCGGTCGCGCACAGGTCCTGCAATGGATGTTCTTCGAGCAGTACAGCCACGAGCCCTACGTCGCAACCCCGCGGTATATCTGCCGGCACTTCCCCGCCGACCATCCACGCCGGGCCGAATTGCCGGACCGTCTCGCCAGGGGGCGTGCCGCCTTCGCAGTGATGGAGCAGCACCTGTCGACGCGGCAATTCTTCGTCAACGAGCGCTACAGCATCGCGGACATCGCGCTCTACGCGTATTCGCATGTCGCAGAAGACGGCGGTCACGATCTCGAGGCCTTCCCCAACGTGCGCGAGTGGATAGGACGCGTGGCGGCGCAGCCGGGATACGTGCCGCTGCTGGCACGGCCGCGGTGAGCGAGGGTTTCGCCCGCACACCCGCGCCGCCCTATTACGCGGTGATCTTCACGTCGCGGCGGACGCAGGTCGACGAAGGTTATGGCGCCATGGCCGAGCGCATGGTGGAGCTCGCCGCCCGGCAGAAGGGTTTCCTGGGTATCGAGACCGCGCGCGGGGCCGATGGTCTCGGGATCACCGTGTCGTACTGGGCCTCCCTCGAGGACATCGCCACATGGCGTGCGGACTCTGAGCACCGCGTGGCGCAGGTCACCGGCCGCCGGAAGTGGTACGAGCACTTCGATGTGCGCATTGCGCTGGTGGAACGCACGTACTCCGGGCCATGAAGCGATCGGGAGACGATCCCCGTCTCCATTCACCGACGTCATCAGTCGCTGGATTCGATTGTCGGGCGCCAGCGCCCGCAGTTAGTCTTGCGTGTCATGCGCAAACTCGTGCACCTCGCCTCCGCGCAACGGTTCGCCGACCTCGCGCTGCTGTTGCAGCGCGTTTTCATCGGACTGTTCCTCATCTGGGGCGTCTGGGACAACCTTACGAGCGGCGAGCGCATGGGGGAATTCGCTCAATTCCTGCGCACCCACGGCTTCGGCGCGCCAAACATCCTGGCGCCCGTCTCGGTTTACCTGCAACTGGCCATCGGCCTGGGGTTCATTTTCGGCCTGTTCACGCGCTGGGCCGGGTGGCTGTGCGCCATTCACTTCGCCGTCGCCATTGTCATGGTCGACTACCAGGGTGGCGTGCGCGGCATATTTCCTTCCGGTTGCCTGCTGGTGATCGGCCTCTACCTGGCGACCCATGGTGCCGGGCGTTTCTCGGTCGACGAGGCAATACGCGCCAATGAAGTGCCGCGCAGTGCCGGTAGCGTGCGTCTCAAGTAGCAGCCACCCGGGGCAAACTCGTGGCGCGCAACGTCGAGATCAAGGCACGCATCGAAAACGTCGCCTTGCTGGCCCCGAAAGTGGCGGAGCTGGCTACCGAGGGTCCGCTGGAACTGGCCCAGGACGACACCTTTTTCAACTGTGTTACCGGCCGGCTCAAATTGCGCGCCTTCTCCAACGACGCCGGCGAACTGATTTTTTATCGAAGAGTGAACCAGGCAGGGCCCAAAGAGTCGTTCTATATACGATCACCCACCTCATCACCCGAGACACTTCGTGAATCGCTTTCGCTGGCCTACGGACAAATCGGACGCATCCGCAAATACCGCTCTCTCTACCTGGTTGGACGTACCCGCGTTCACCTGGACCGCGTCGAAGGTCTCGGCCATTTTCTCGAACTCGAAGTCATGCTGGTGGACGATGAATCCCCGGAACAGGGGATTCACGAAGCAAGTCAGCTCATGGATCAGCTCGGAATTCAGCCCGAGCAGCTCATCGAAGGCGCCTACCTGGACCTGATGCTGGCGCAGGGATAGAAGGTGCCGTGCCGGCATTCCGGCACCGCAGGGGAGAAAAACATGAAAGCGCCCATTCTGGCCCTGACCATTGCCGCGGCGGCTTTCGCGTCCAGCTCGCTTTACCTGTGGAGCCAGCTGCGCGCGGAGCGTGACCGCGTCGCCCGGGTCGAGGAGACCACCCGCCAGCTCAACCTGCGCATCGCCGAGCTGGAAAAGGCGCGCCCCCAGGTCGTCGGACATCGCGCGGCAAATGCCGGCGGCGTCGTTTCCGGTCAGTTCGGACAAGGTGTTGTCCCGGAAGTGATACCGGCCACCTCGCCGCAACCGGACGCCGCCGAGATGAACCACTGGAGGTTCGATCCTCCGAAACTCCCGGCGGCCGTGGAAAAAACGATGCGGTCGCAGGTACGCGCCAACAACCGGCAGCAGTACGCCGCTTTCCTCGAAGAAATCGGACTCGGCAAAGAGATTGTCGGACCAGCTGATCGCGCTGCTCGCCGAACAGGACATGACGGGTTTCGATCTTGCGACCGGCGATCCGGGAGAGATGCGGCGCCAGATGGAACAGGTTCAGCGCGAACACGACGCGGAAATTGCCGACCTGATCGGCACGGAGAAGGCGCAGGCCCTGAAGGAATACCGGGCCTCGCTGCCGGCGCGTGCCGAAGTCGAGATGCTCGCGCAGCAGCTCGACGGCAATGACGTGCCTTTGAACCCGGATCAGCGCAAAAAGCTGCAGGACGTCTTCATCGAGGAGCGCGCACGCGTCCCCATGCCCAACCTCGGGCCAGGCGAAGACACCCTGCAATTCATGAAGTCGATGCGCGAATGGCAGGACGACTTCAATAACCGCGTGGGCGAACGTGCCAACCACATCCTCAATTCCGAACAGCTCACGGTCTACAACGAAATCCAGCAGTGGCAGAACCAGACGCGTGATGGATTCGGGATGGCGGGGCCCACGGCCGGCTACGCGGTAGTCTCGTCCGACGTAGTGCAATTCAGCGCATCGGGCCCGGTGAATGCGGTGAGCGCGCCATTCGCTGTCGCGGTTCCCGCGCCCAGCGAACCGCCAAAGAAAAAGAACTGATCGTCATGACCGGCTCCGACGAGCAGCAGATCCGCGACCTGGTTGCCACCTGGATGTCGGCGACCCGGTCAGGCGACATCGACACCGTGCTCTCGCTGATGACCGACGACGTCGTGTTCCTGGTGGCGGGACAGCCACCCTTCGGCAAGCAGAAATTCGCCGAGGCCTTGCGGGCGCCTGCCGGCGTCGCCATGCCCAGGATCGACGGACGCAGCGACATCCAGGAGATCCACGTGGCCGGCGACCTGGCGTTCATGTGGACAAAGCTCACGGTCGAAGTCACGCCGCCCGGCGGCGGACGCGCCGCTGAAACGCGCCGGCCATACGCTGTCGGTGCTGCGCAAGTCCAACGGCCGCTGGCAGCTGGCGCGCGATGCCAACCTGCTGGTAGCCGTCAGCACCTGATCCGGAGGTTCCATGCAATATCGCGGCAGTTGCCATTGCGGCAAGGTGGCATACGAAGTCGAGGGCGAAATCAGTGAGGCCTACTCCTGCAACTGCTCGCTGTGTGCGCGCCGCGGTGGATTGCTGTGGTTCGCCCCACGCGAAAAATTCCGGCTGTTGCAGGGCGAATCGGACCTGACTACCTACACGTTCAACAAGAACGTCATCCAGCATCGCTTCTGCAAGCACTGCGGAATCCAGTCGTTTGCGCTGGGCAAGGACCCGCGCGGCAACGAGATGGCGGCGATCAACATCCGCTGCCTGGAGAATTTCGAGGCCGACAAGGTTCCGGTGCAGCAGGTGAACGGCAAGGCGTTCTGAAGTTCGCGTGGATCGCATCTTCTTCATCGTTGCCGCTGCTGCCGGATTCGTCGGCGTGGCCCTGGGGGCATTCGCGGCGCACGGACTGAAGTCGCGACTCGAGCCGGATCTGCTGGCCGCCTTCGAAACCGGCGTGCGCTACCAGATGTATCACGTGTTCGCGTTGCTCGCGGCTGCCTGGGGCCAGGTTCGCTGGCAAGGCCGGTGGTTTGGCATCGCAGGCTGGCTGTTTGTCGCAGGCATCGTGCTGTTCAGCGGCAGCCTCTATCTTCTGGCGCTGACGGGCGAACGCTGGTTAGGTGCGGTCACGCCCGCCGGTGGCCTGGCGTTTCTGGGCGGGTGGCTCTGTCTGGCGTGGGGAGCGCGCTATAAACTCGCCGCATGATGTTCTACGACTACTACGCCGACGTGCCCGAAGACACGTTGCGCGCATTCGTGACGGCGCAGGAGCTGGGCCGGCTGTTGACGGTGAATGGTGATGGGCAGCCGCACATCGGCCTCTATCCCTTCCTGTTCCTTGGCGATGCCATCGAGATGCACCTGCATCGCAACGATGAGCAGCTCGCGGACCTGGCCGGCAACTCGCGCTGCACCTTCGAGGTGGACGAAGTGCTGGGCACGATCCCCTCGCACTGGGTCCATCCGACCAATGCGATGTTCGCCACCGCCTACCACCGGGTGGTGATATTCGAGTGCGACGCCGTGGTGTCGGAAGATCCCGAAGTGCTCGCGGCACAGCAGCAGCGCCTCATGCAGGCCTATCAAGCCGACGGCGGACACACCGCGGTGAGTACCGCACACGCCATGTATCGCGGCGCCTTCAGAGAAATCCGCGCGCTCACGCTCAACGTGCGCACCCGCAAGGTCAAGTGGAAGCTCGGCCAGAATCGCAAGCGCGAGCAGCTCGAGGGCGTCATCGGCGAGTTGCGCAAGCGCGGGCGGCCTACCGACGCAGCCGCCGCCGATGCACTGCAATGGTCGCTGGATCGCCCGGCCGTCAAGTAGACACGGCACCCTGGCGGCGTGCGCTGCTGGTGTGGATGCTCATCATCCTCGCCGAGACCGCGCACGGGATGGCGCGCGAGCTGTTCATCGCCCCGGCCATCGGCGACCTGCGCGCCCGCCAGGTCGGCGTGCTGATCGGCAGCGTCATCGTGCTCGGCGTGGCCTGGCTCACGGCGCGCTGGCTGGATGCGCGAACGCGGCGCCTGCAGTTCGCGATCGGCGCGTTGTGGGTCACATTGACGCTGACGTTCGAAATCCTTGTCGGCCGTGCCATCGGCGCCAGCTGGGAACGCATCATCTCGGACTTCAATCCGGCGCGCGGCGGGTTCATGCTGGCGGGACTCGCCGTCCTGTTCTGCGCGCCGTGGTTGACAGCGCGATTGCGCGGCATCGATTCCGGGAGCCATTCTTGATCACAAAACCGGGCATGATCACCCACCAGGGCGGTTGTCATTGCGGACGCGTGCGCTTCGAAGTGGACGCGCCTGCCGAACTACTGGTCGACGAGTGCAACTGCTCGATGTGCAGCCGCTTCGGGTACCTGCATCTCATCGTGCCGGCCAATCGCTTCCGCCTGCTCAAGGGCCGCGACGCACTGACCACCTATACCTTCAATACCGGCACCGCGAAACATCACTTCTGCGCGACCTGTGGCGTGAAGTCGTTCTACGTGCCGCGCTCGCACCCGGACGGCTTCAGCGTCAATGCGCGCTGCATCGATTCGCCCACCATCACCGGCATGAAGATCAGCCACGTTGACGGTCGAAACTGGGAGCAGCACTATCCGGCCGGACGCGGCGAGTTCACCGCCTGAGTGCCGATGGGAAAATTTGCCGAAAACATTCGACCCTACGTGAACGCCGAGCTCGAAGCCGCGGCGCGCGACCCGCAGCACGGTTTTTCCCACCTGGAGCGCGCCCACATCCTCGGCCAGGCATCGACGCGCGAACACGTGCGCGTGCACTGGCGCATGCTGACCTGGGCGCTGCGGCAGCGCGATGCACGGGAATTCTTCGGCCAGCTGTTCCGGCTCACCGGGGCCGCCAGCATGACTTTCATCGGAATGGTGCCCACCGGCAACACCGGCGGCAGCAACGTGAGCGCGATCCAGCCAATGCCCATCGACCCGGAACTCGCCGCCATCATCGAACGGGCGCGCGGCGAAGCGCGCTAGCTACCAGCGGTTACGCAGTTCCCGCAGTTTCACGAACACCGTGCGCGCATCGGGCTTCTCGCCGATCTCGGGAAACTTCTCGCGCAGCCGCGCGATGATTTCCGGATTCTGCAGTCGCAGGAAGGCATTCACGCGTTTCTCTTCGGCCAGCGTGGTGACGCGCGCGTTGGCCGGCTCGTGCGCGCGCGCCGATGCCAGCGCGTGTGCTGCGTCGGCGTTGCCGGGCTCGCGATCCAGCGTGAAGGCGAGGTTGCGCGCCATGTATTCGTGTCCGGGATATACGCGCGTGTTGTCCGGCAACCGCGCGAGCTGGTTCACGAAGGTCTCGTAGAGCAGGCCCGCATCGCCGCCGTTGTGGCAATTGCCCGCGCCGGCATTGAACAGCGTGTCGCCGCAGAACAGCGCCGGCGCATCGCCGTGTGCCAGCAGGCACACATGCGAGCGCGTGTGCCCGGGTGTGTCGAGCGCCTCGAGCTCCACGGTGCGTCCCACCTTGATGACGTCGCCTCGCGCGAGGCCACGATCGACGCCACCGATGCGGTTCGCCGCGCCGGCATGTGCGAGTACCCGGGCGCGCGTGGCCGCGACCACCTCGGCATTGCCGGCGGTGTGATCCAGGTGCTCGTGGGTATTGAGGACCTGCGTGATCGTGAACCCGTGTTTACGCGCCGTCTCGAGGCATTGGTGCGCATCGAGGGGATCCACGATCAGTGCCTCGCCGGTCTGCGAGCAGGCGACGAGATAGTGAAAATTTCGCAGCTCGTTTGCGGCCCAGATTCTTTCGACCAGCATGCGGTTCCTTCGCGTCGGTGACGTGGCTGCCTCAGGCCCTGAGGGCCTCGTCGAACAGTCCATGTTGCGATTTCAGCGGTACGCGAATGCGCACTGTCGTGCCTTCGCCGACCACCGAGTGAATGTCGATGTTGCCACCCATGAGCTTGAGACGCTCGCGGATACTGAACAGGCCGAATCCGCCGGCCCGGGTGGGCAGCCGGTTGAGCGACTGCACTTCGAAGCCGACGCCGGGATCCAGCACGTCGAGCATCAGGTGCTCGCCGTTGGTGGCGAGCGCACCGTGGCGCGTTTTGAACGCGCATGTTTGACCACGTTCTGCAGCAGCTCGCGCACCGTCTGGAACAATAGAATATTCACCGGGTCTTCGAGCGGCTTGGGTGAACCGTCATCCTCGACCGAGACCAGCAGGCGCTGCTGCTGGCGCACGCGATCGGCCAGCCAGCGCAGCGCGTCGACCAGCCCGTTCTCGTGCAGGCCGGGCGGCGCCAGTTCGAGCATCAGGGTGCGCGTCTGCAGCGTGGTGTCCGCCAGCACCTGTTCGAGCTCGATGATGCGCTCGACCTGTTCGCGATCGGTGAGATTGCGTTTCATCGCGGCGAGCGCGAGGCTCATGCCGGTGAGATTCTGCGCCGGGCCGTCGTGCAACTCGCTGGCGAGCTTGCGACGCGCGCGTTCCTCGGCCAGCGTGATCTCGGTGGCGAGCGCGCGCAGCTGCGCATCGTGGCGCGCCAGTGCGTTTTCCGCCTCGCGCATGGCGGTGACATCGCGGCCGGTGCCCCAGAAGCGCAACACGTGGCCGTTTTCGATGATGCCGACCATCGAGATGAGCAGCACCCGATCCAGTCCATACGGCCCGTGCACCACGTGCTCGATGTTGCGCGACTGGTAGTTGTTGCGAATGGCCTCGCGGATGCGCTCGATGTAGACGCGCGACCAGGTTGGATGATCGGCGAGCCGTGTTCCCACCATGTGGCTGCCGGCATCCTTGACGCCGAGCGCCACCATGAACGCGGCATTGCATTCGGCGACGTAGGCGTGCCGGCGCACCCAGGCGATCTGGTCATCCAGCGACAGCTTGGTGGGCATGGGTTCGGCGAGTTCGGTGCGGAAAATCGCCTCCGAGCTGTTGGCGACGAAGGCGCGGTAACGCTCGTCGCTGCTGCGGGCGTTCGCGATGGCATCGTCGCGCTCGGCCATTACGGCCTGCAGCAGCAGCACCGGCAGCACGCACAGCGCGAGGAAGGTCTGCAACTGGTAGGTGTCCACGAAAGGACCGAGACCGCGCGTGGTGGCCAGTGCCGCAATCGCCACGGTGATGCCCGCGGCCACCGCCGTGCGGCGCGGACCGCCGAGCATGGCGATCCACACCAGCACCGGGTAGACGATGTAGGGCACATCCAGCAGCGAGGCGGTGGCCGAGTGCGGCCGCAGGAACACGGCGCCGAGCAGCAGCAACAGCACCGCGAACGCCGAGTAGGTAGCCGCCCGGCCGCCACGCATGGGCGTCGTCACCGAGAGCCCATGGAATCCGATGGTGAGGAGCAGCGGTGTGACGATCACGGCGCCGAGGAAGTCGCCTATCCACCAGCCCTGTACATTCAGCCAGAACGCGAGATCGGCCGTGATCACGGCGTCGCGCACGCTCACCGCGACCAGGGCGCAGGCCAGGGTGGAAACCGCGGCCGACGCCGCGAAGCCCAGCACGTGGTGCAGGCGTGCGAAGGAAATCGGGCCGTGGCGGATGGTCACGTGCATGAGCCAGACGCCGGCCAGGCCCGCGCCGAATTTCACGAAATACAGCAGACCGGATAAGGTGTAGGGGATCGAGCGGGGGCGCGAAGGCCTCGTTGGCCAGGATCTCGGCCAGGAAGCCGAAGGCCAGCAGGGCCATCCAGTAGCGTGCGGGATACAGCAGGAGGAAGGCGAACAGCGTTCCGGTGGCCGGCCAGAACACTCCGACGCCATCGGGGGCGTTCATCAGGGTCAGGCCGACGGCTACAGCCGCGAAATGTAACGGGAAGTACACGGCCCCCGCCTGCAGGGGACCTAACTTCAGTCCGAACGGTCGAAGATGACGATTCATGACTGCCTTTACTTATAAGAACGAGACTGAGACCTGGACCGTTGCCCACCGGCGACGATTTGTTGTTTGCTCGTTCCGGTGCATATTGCGCTTAACTATGATGGAAATCGCGTCCGGGGGGGAGGAATGAGAACCGTATTCAGGGTTTTCCTGCTTCCACTATTTGGCTCACTCGCCGCCTGCGGCGGCGGTGGTGGCGGTGGTGGATCTGGTCCGCCGGTCGGCGGCAACCCATGGCGGGCGGGCGTGTTCCAGCCTTCCGCGAACTACGACGCCATGTGCGTGAACCCGCGGGCAGGCACCGCCGATCGCAGCGGAACGCGCACCGATGAGAACAACTGGCTGCGCTCCTGGACCAACGAACTCTATCTCTGGTACGGCGAAGTCACGGATCGCGATCCGTCGCTCTACGAGACCGATCAGTATTTCGACCTGCTCAAGACCAACGCTGTCACATCGACCGGGCGGGCATAAAGACAATTTCCATTTCACCTACGACACGGCAGCATGGGAAGCGTTGTCACAGGGCGGCACGTCCTCGGGCTACGGAGCCGAATTCGCTATCCTCGCGCCCGTGCCTCCGCGCCGCATCGTGGTGGCATTCACGGAGGCCGGATCGCCGGGTGGCACGCTGCTCGCGCGCGGCGACGAGATCCTGCAAGTGGACGGCGCGGATGCGGTCAATGGCAATACCCAGGCGATTGTCGATGTCCTGAATGCGGGACTGTTCCCCGACGACAACGGCGAGAACCACACTTTCCGGGTGCGCAACACGGCGGGCGTCGAGCGCAACGTCGAGCCTGACTTCGCAGACCATCACGCGAGTGCCAGTCCCCGTCGTCACCACGCTGGCGACAGCATCCGGCGACGTCGGTTACATCCAGTTCAACGACCATATCGCCACCGCCGAGGATGACCTCGAAGCGGCCATCGACTCGCTCAAGGACGAGAACGTCACGGACCTGATCCTCGACCTGCGCTACAACGGCGGCGGTTACCTCGACATGGCGAGCGAGCTCTCCTACATGGTCGCGAATACCACGCTGACGTCCGGTCGTACCTTCGAGAAGCTGGTGTTCAACGACAAGAATCCGACGCGCGATCCGGTGACCGGCGAGCTGCTTACGCCGACGCCGTTCCACAGCACGTCGCAGGGATTCTCGGGCGCGGCGGGCCGCCGCTTCCGACGCTCAATCTCGACCGCATCTACATCATCGCGGGCCCGGGCACCTGTTCGGCCAGCGAGTCCATCATCAACGGTCTGCGCGGCGTGAACGTCCAGGTGTACATCATCGGCTCGACGACCTGCGGCAAGCCGTATGGTTTCTATCCCATGGACAACTGCGGGACTACCTACTTCTCGATCCAGTTCCGCGGCGAGAACGCGATGAATTTCGGCGAATATTCCGACGGATTCTCGCCCGCGAACCAGTCCGGCGCGGTGGGTATCTCGGTGCCGGGTTGCTCGGTGGCCGACGACTTCTCGCATGAGCTCGGCGATGCCGATGAAGGCCGCATCGCCGCGGCACTGGCGTTCCGGGCGAGCAACAACCAGTCCTGTCCGGCGCCCAGCGGATTCTCCGAACCACGGGTCGCGAAGGCGTCCTTCGACCTGGAGGGTCGTGGCCTGGCCGTTTCGAAACCTGCCGTCACCTCGAACCGCATCCTTCGCACTTCACCGCCGTAACCCGAGGCGGGCGCAGGGTTCCCGGAAGAAGGCCCTCGCGGGCCTTTTTCTTTTTTCCGTGAACTGAAACCGGGCATGCGCTTCGGGCAACTCAATTTCCGACGCAGCAAACGGATTGACCGGGCAGCCATCCACAGGGACGTGGCGGAGGCTTGCGCAGGATGCGCGTGGTCAGGTGAAGAGGCGATGCGATTTTTTCGCTTCGCGCGATCACATGGGGCGCACCGCACGGACGGGTGCGCCTCGCCGATCGTTCGCGCACCCTCGCCGCCGTCGCTTTTCCGCTGAAGTACACTCGCGATCGCATGATCGACCGCGGCAATTTCCAGCGCTTTCCCGACATCGCCGGCGACGATGAGGAAGACACCGCCCTGCTGCGCGAAATGGCGCAGGAAGCGCGGCGCTTCATCGCCGGTCATGCCTGGTGCCCGCCGGAAAAAAATCTCTGGCTGGCCTGTGGCGTCGGCGGCGTGGTCGCACTGTTTCTGGTCGAGTTCTCGCAGAAGATCGCCGGTTCGCCAGACGACACCCTGTGGCTGGTGGTGGGCGACCTGCCGTCGGCTTACTTCGTCACGGAGAATGCAACCACGCCGCGCGATGCGCTCGAGTGTTACTGCAACATGATGGAAGAGTGGATCACCGCCGTGCTCGATGGCGGAGATCTCGAAGAAGTCTATCCAGTGGAAGCCGAGCCGAACGAGCAGAACGCGCAGGAGCTGGAATCGCGTCTCGAGTTCCTGCGGGCGGAGATCATTCCGGCGATTACCTGAGCCCGGCGCGGCGCCAGCATCTCAGGCCGACTTGTTCATGGCGTTGCGAATTGCGCCGACGATGGCCAGCAACACGCCACCGCCAGCACCGCCTCCGGCGATGCTGCCGATGACCGAGCCGACGTCCATGTCGCCGGTACCGGAATTGAGGCCAAGTGCGTTGAGTATCACGGCGCCGAGCCCGCCCCCGAGAATCCCGACAATCGAATTGCCGATGGTTCCAAGACTGAGTTTCTTGAGGAGGCTGCCGGCAATATTGCCGCCAATGGCTCCGCTGATGAGCTGGACGAAGAGAGCAACCGTATCCATGACACCTCCGGAAAATTACGCTTGCGCTCAGTCGGAATCGAACCTCAGGAGAACCTCGATTTCCGGCAGCAGCGGTGACGGATCGAAGTAGGCGCAGTCGTCGCGCGATTCAAACACACTGCCGGCGATGATGTAGTGAGGCGTGCGATCGATGTCAAATCGGTACACCTTGCGGGACTGGGCCTTGCCGCGGTGGCTGGGCGGAACGCTGGCCAGCACTTCATCGATGAGACACTGCTCGATGGTGAAGTCGTCGAACCAGGCGGGCAGCGACATCCACACCACTCCCTTGAACAGCAGTTCGATGCGCCGTGGCCCGCCGTCGTCGCGATCGCCGGAACGCAGCAGCAGCACGCCATGGTGCTGGTGGTACAGCACCAGGCCGAACTCGCCGTTGAAACGCGCCGGCAATTGCAGAGGACCGTTCATTCGGGGGTCAACGCTAGCACCAACGCGTGTCGGTGGCGCGTGGCACGCATCGACGCAGCGGCGTGGGAAAGTCTCATAGACGCACGCACGGACCGGGAGTACGAAACTCTCCAGGAAAACGCCAGGAGGCTCACCATGACCACTCGCACGACGCACCGCAGCTCGACCGGGACCAAGCTGTACGCCGTCCGCAATTCAAAGGGTCAGTTCAAGGACATCCAGACCTACAAGCGCGCGCACGGCCAGGACATAAAACGCAAATCGAAGAAGGAAAAACATTAGCGGCCAGGCCGCGACGCTCAGACCGGCGTGAGCGAAATCGTGTGCTGCATGCCCTGGGTGGTCGGTAGATAGTGGTCGACCAGCAGTGCCGCGAACAGCCACATGAGATAGGTGATCGAGAAGCGGAACACCTTCATGGGAAGGTGGGCACGTTCGGTGCGCATTTTCCACGCGTACCAGACGAACATGCCGTTGAGCACCAGCGCGGCGCCGAGATAGAGGAGTCCGCTCATGCCGGTCACGAAGGGCATGAGCGTCACCGCCGTGAGCAGCATGGTGTAGAGCAGCACCTGCAGCCGCGTGAATGCGACGCCATGTGTGACGGGCAACATGGGGATGCCCACCTTGGCGTATTCATCCTTGCGCGCGATCGCCAGCGCCCAGAAATGCGGCGGCGTCCACACGAAGACGATGAGGAACAGCAGCAGTGCATTCGGGTCCACGGAATTGGTCACCGCGGCCCAGCCGAGCACCGGCGGTGCGGCGCCGGCGGCGCCGCCGATCACGATGTTCTGCGAGGTCGCGCGCTTCAGCCACACGGTATAGATGACCGCGTAGCCGATGAGCGAGGCGAAGGTGAGCAATCGCGGTGAGCGGATTGACCAGCCACGCACAGGATGGTCATCGACAACACGCACAGCAACGCGGCGAACAGCAGCGCGGCGCGCGCGGAAAGTTTTCCGGTGGGCAGCGGACGGCGCTTGGTGCGCGACATCTGCGCGTCGATGCGTTCGTCGAGCACGTGGTTGACGACCGCGGCGCTGGCGGCAGCCAGGCCGATGCCCAGGTTGCCGAAGAAGAATGCATCCCACGGCGGTATTCCCGGCACCGCCAGCAGCGTGCCCACGATGGACGTGAACACGATGAGCATGACGACGCGCGGCTTCGTCAGTTCATAGAAACTGCGCCACCGTGTCGAGGTGGTGGCTGCAACGATGGGTTCGGGGGTGGCCAAGACGCGCTTCCTTCGGGGCGCGGAGTTTAGCCCAATTATTCAGCGAGGATTATTCACCGGAAATCCGCCACCGGGCGGAGGCTGCGGTTGAGCCAGACCGTGGCCGCCACGAGCAGGGCCGCGCCGGCGTTATGTGCCGCCGCGATCGGCAGCGGGAAGGCCTGCTGCACCATGTAAACCCCTATCGTGAGTTGCAGCGCGAGGGCCACGAGTACCGCCACGCCGGCCCAGCGAGGACGGGTGCCGAGCCCGCGGAATGCAGCGTGCGCCGCAAGCAACAGCAGGAGCGTGGCGAGCACGGCGCCGAGGCGGTGTGTGAAGTGAATGGCCACGCGCGCCGGATGATCGAGCACGCCACCCGCGTAGTTGATCCCGAGGCCGCGCCACAACACGAAGGCATCGTCGTAGTCCGCATCCGGCACCCACTCGTTCTGGCAGCGCGGAAAGTCCGGGCAGGCCATGGCGGCGTAGTTGCTGCTGGTCCAGCCGCCGAGGAACACCTGCAACGCCAGCGCCGCGAGCGCCAGTCCCGCCAACATGCGCGCGCGCGCGCCGCCTTCCACCACGCGATTGCCGGCGAGCACGCTCACGCCGTTCACGGGCTGGTCGTGCGCGCGCATCGAGAGCCACAGCCACAGCAGCAGCGCGAAGCTTGCAAGGCCACCGAGCAGGTGACCCGTGACGATGAGTGGCTTCAGCAACAGTGTCACCGTCCACATGCCGAGCAAGGCCTGGAAGACAATGAGCGCGAGCAGCACGATGGCGAACCGCACGCTCACGCCTGGTTCGCGTCGTGCACGAATGGACAGCGCCGCGATGCAGAGGACGATCAACCCGACGGTGCCCGCCGCGTATCGATGGATCATCTCCACCCAGGCCTTGCGCACGTCCGAGGCCGTGGCGTAGTGCTCCGCCGATCCTGTCGGCGCGACGTGTCCGAAACATCCCGGCCAGTCCGGGCAACCCAGGCCGGAATTGGACAGGCGCGTGTAGCCGCCGAGCACGACCACGCCGAAACAGAGAATGGCGCCGATGAGGGCCAGGCGCCGGATCCAGATCACTTCACGCATGTAGTTAGTCAGCCGATGTGCGACAGCTTGAGCAGTTTCTTGAGATCGGTCAGCAGGTCCTTGCTGGTGTGCGCGGCGTCGTGCCGCATCATGAGATTGCCGAGCGGATCGACGATGTAGAGGGAGTCGCGGCGATCCCCGGGAAACTGCGCGATCAATGCCTGCGCCTCGGGCGCGGACGCGTCGAGCGCCACGAGCCCCGGCTGCTCCTGCGAGAAATATCCGGTCGCGCAGCAATTGCCGGTGGCAAGGAATACGCGCTGCACGCGTGTCATCTCGTTGTTCAGCGCGAGGCGTGTCTGGCGCCCGAATACCAGGGCGGTGCGACAGTCGGCGTCGCAGGCGCCATCACCTATATAGATGAGAGTCCATTTTCCGGTGAACACGTCGGCGCCCGCGGGACTGCCGTCCGCATGTTTGAGGCCGGACACCACGAGCGGGCGCGCGGGCTCGATGAGCGCTCCCAGGCTGGCCGAACCTGCCGGCCGCCACAATATTTCCGTAGTACAGGGCAAACGCCACGATCACCGGCAACAGGAAAATGGCCGCGATGATCAACAACACCTGCCGGCCGCGGCGACGCGACTCTTCCATCAGGACACCTTGCGAAAATTGAGGCCGAAGTAGAGCACGAGCAGCACGAGGGCAAAACCCCACCATTGAATGGCATACGAAAAATGCCGCGCCGGGTTCGAGGCCGGGAGGCGACCACTCGCGCACGTAACCGTGGGGAAGACCGGGGTCCAGCAACAGGATGCGTCGTGAAATCTTTTCGCCCAGCGCGGACTGGAGTTCCTCGTGGCTGGGGAAACTCGTGAGCTTGGGCCAGCTTGCATCCCGCACGGGGGGCGCGCGTCCGCTGGCGAGACCCGCCGCCGGCGGTTCCTCGATACGGCCGCTGATGCGCAGTGAGCCGGTGTCGGCGAGCGACACGTCAGGCAGGCGATCGCGGTAACCCGTGAAGGGAATCCATCCGCGATTCACCAGCACGCGCTGGCCGCTTGCGAGTCGGAAAGGCGTGAGCACTTCGTAGCCTGGCTGCCCGGCATGAATCCGGTTGTCGAGCAGGAACTGGTGTTCGGGTTCGAAGTGCCCCTCGAGCGCGATGCGCGCGAAACGTTCGACGGCATCGACGTTGGCGTTCTGCAGCGGAGCGTCGGGAGGTGTGTGCTCGAACTCGGCCCAGACGGCCTGCTTCGCTGCGCCTCGATGCCACTGCCAGCGTCCCAGGCTCACAAAGGCTGTGAGCAGGACGAGAGTGAGCAGGGTCATCGGCCAGCTGGGCGCGAATACCCTGCCAAATGCTGAAAACCGGATCGGCATGGGGGCGGGGAGTATAAAGTCACGCGCATGGAGCCCATCAAAATCCTGGTCATCGTGGTGCTGTTTGCGATCGTCGGAAGTCTGGGAAGCGCGCTGTTTCACCTGTCGCGCGGCACACGGCCGGGCGAGTCCCCGGAGATGGATGCCAAGGCGATGGAAGAGCACTCGCGACAGATGGTCCGGGCGCTGACGGTGCGTATCGGGCTGTCGCTGGCGCTCTTCGTTCTGTTGATGCTGGCCTGGTCGGCCGGCCTGATCGCGCCGATCGGCTCGAAATAGCGAAAAACCGCTGATATTTGCCGCATTTGGCTTTACGCCGGGCCCCTGCTCGGCTATGTTTCGCCCCCCATGATTCGCACCGGACTCAAACTGATCACGAAGACCAAGCCCTCAGGGGCCTTGGGGTCGTGCGCGAGTTAGGCAACAAGCGTTAACGAGCGACAGGAATACCCGAAGGCCCCGCGAGGAAAACCCGCGGGGCCTTTTCATTTGGAGCAATGAAAAATGTCATCGATCGCCGAGACTGTTCGTAACAGGAAGATTCCCGTCGTCGCCATCGCCGGTGCCACCGGCGCGGTCGGCGTCGAGCTCATGGCAGTGCCTGGAACAGCGCAAATTCCCGCTCTCGGAGCTGCGCCTGCTGGCCTCGGCCCGCTCGGCCGGCAAGACGATGAAATTCCGCGGCGGCGATATCGCGGTTCAGGAGCTCACGGACAAGAGTCTCGAAGGCGTGGACATCGCCCTGTTTTCGGCGGGTGGCGCGCAGTCGAAGCGATTTGCGCCGGCGGCGGTGAAGGCCGGCGCGATCGTGGTCGACAATTCCTCGGCCTTCCGCATGGACCCGGACACGCCGCTGGTGGTGCCGGAGATCAATGCCGGCGCGATGGCGAAGCACAACGGCATCATTGCGAACCCGAACTGCGTGGCCATCGTCGCCGTGACCCCACTGTGGCCCATCCACCAGAAGCGCCGCATCAAGCGCATCGTGATGTCTACCTACCAGGCCGCTTCGGGCGCCGGCGCCGCGGCCATGGAAGAGCTCAGCGAATCGACCCGGGCGTATCTCGAGGGCCGCGCGTTCCAGCCCAAGGTGCTGCCGCACCCTTACGCCTTCAATGTGTTCAGCCACAACACGAAGGTGGATCCGGAGACCGGGTACAACGAGGAAGAGACCAAGGTGATGCAGGAGTGCCGCAAGATTTTCGGCGTTCCCGACCTGCGTGTGACCGCTACCTGCGTGCGCGTCCCGGTATTGCGGGCGCATTGCATCGCGTTGAACATCGAACTCGAGTCGCCCCTGTCGCCCGCCGAAGCGCGGTCAATACTGGCAGACGCGCCGGGCGTGCGTGTGGTAGATGACATCGAGAAGAATTACTTTCCAATGCCCGTCGATGCGAGCGGCAAGGACGAAGTGCTGGTGGGTCGCATCCGCAAGGATGTTAGCGATCCCACGGGATGTTCTCTTTCGTTGTTCGTCGCGGGCGACCAGTTGCGCAAGGGCGCCGCATTAAATGCAGTTCAGATTGCGGAACGCCTGCTCGGCTGAGCTGTCGTAACGTTCGTTCACACTAGCGAGGCAGCCGTCATGAAACACGAAGTATCGAAGAGCGATCTCGATTTCCTGGCAGCGTTCGAAGCGGGCGCGTATGCGCCCGCGGACTTTTCCCATCGCGCCCACGTGCGCCTGGCCTATGTCTACCTCGCCACGAATGACGTGGAACGCGCCACCGCGCTGATGCGCGCTGCCATCCTCAATTTCCTGAAACACCACGGCATCACGCCGACCAAGTACCACGAGACGCTCACGCACGCGTGGATCCTCGCGGTGTTTCATTTCATGCATCGCACCCGGGAAGCGTTGTCCGCGGACGACTTCATCGACCGTACCACCATCCTGCTCGACAGCCGCATCATGCTGACGCACTACAGCGCCGACCGGCTGTTCTCCCAGCACGCGCGTGCGGCCTTCGTGGAGCCGGACCTGGATCCGATTCCGCGCCACGCGGCCTGAAAGTTGCCTATCAGCTGCTACCGCGCAGGTCGCGGGCGCTGACGCCCAGCCGGCGCGCGGCAGACAGCACGGCGAGCACCGAGGCGGTGGCGATGTTCGAATGCCGCCCGGCGCCGTAACGAATTCCGGCCACGCCGTCACGCGCGGCTTCCACGATGGCCAGCGCCGAGGCATCGGCGCCCGCACGCAGCGCGCGCTCCTCGTAGTTGTCGATGCGGATCGGCAATGCCAGTGCATTCACCGTCGCGGCGATCGGGCCAGAGCCGACGCCGCGCAGCTTGCGGCGTTCACCGGCCACCGTCATCTCGAGTTCGATGCCCTGCTTGTCGCCTTCCTCGAACAGGTGATGCGCGTGGTAGGCCATGTCGAGATCGATGGTCAGGTAGGTCGCTTCGAACAACGCCCAGAGCTGCTGCGCGGTCATCTCGCCCTCGGCGGTGTCCATGTGGCGCTGCACCAGCGCGCTGAACTCCACCTGCATGCGCCGCGGCATGACCACGCCGTAGTCACGCTCGAGTAGATAGGCGATGCCACCCTTGCCGGACTGGCTGTTGACACGCACGATGCTGTCATACGTGCGTCCGAGGTCGGCAGGATCGACCGGGATGTACGGCACTTCCCAGAGGCCGTCCGGCTTCTGCGCGGCCATGCCCTTGCGGATGGCGTCCTGGTGCGATCCCGAGAACGAGGTGAACACCAGGTCACCGACATAGGGATGCCGCGGGTGAATGGGCAGGCGCGTGGCCTGCTCCACTTCGCGCGCGATGGCGTTGATGTTGGAGAAATCGAGGCCGGGGTGAATGCCCTGCGAATAGAAGTTGAGCGCCAGGTTGACCAGGTCCACATTGCCCGAACGTTCGCCGTTACCGAACAAACAACCTTCGACGCGGTCCGCGCCGGCCAGCAGCCCGAGCTCGGCAGCGGCGACGCCGGTGCCGCGATCATTGTGGGTGTGCAGCGACAGCACCACGTGTTCGCGCCGCTCGAGATGCGTGGACATCCACTCGATCTGGTCGGCGTACATATTGGGCGTCGCGTTTTCGACCGTGGTGGGCAGGTTGATGATGATGGGCCGGCCGGGACCCGCGTCCCAGGCGCGAATGGCCGTGTTGCAGGCTTCGAGCGCCACCGGCAGCTCGGTCATGCTGAAGGCCTCGGGTGAGTACTCGAGACCCCATTTCGTCCCGGGCAATGCATCGGTCAGCTGCTTGACCAGGCCGACCTGCTTCGCGACCAGTTGCATCACCTCGGGCACGCTCAGGCCGAACACCACGCGGCGCCAGACGGGTGCCGTGGCGTTGTAGACGTGCACGATGGCGCGGTTCGCGCCCGTCACCGACTCGACCGTGCGGCGGATGAGTTCCTCACGCGCCTGCGTGAGCACCATGATGGTGACGTCATCGGGAATCAGCTTCTGCTCGATGAGATCGCGCGCGGTCAGGAAATCCGTCTCCGAGGCCGACGGGAATCCGATTTCGATTTCCTTGAGGCCCACCGAACAAAGCGTCTTGAACAGCCGCTTCTTGGTCTCGCGGCTCATGGGCTCGAACAGCGCCTGGTTGCCGTCACGCAGATCCGTGCTGCACCACACCGGTACGGTAGTTAGCGCGCGCGATGGCCACTGCCGGTTCGGCAGGTCCACGGGCGGGTACGGGCGATACTTTTTCGACGGGTCCTTCAACATGGCTGCTTCTCTGCTGGACGGTACACGCGACTTCTCCGCAGAAAAGTCGTCAGGGGTTCCAGTCTTGTTTGCGCCGACTGGTGGCGCGGGTGTGTGTGCGGCTAGGCCGCAAGAAGCAGGAGCGAACGAAGCAGCGCGGACGCCGGGGCGTCGCGGAGGGGCATGAGGCCCGGCTGTTCGTTGCAATTCATGGGATGGGAAGCTAGCACGGATGGTGCAGCGATGCACCCGCCCTCCGCGCGGTGGAATCGACTCGATGATGCGGCTATCTTGCCGCGATGGCCGGAACCTCACCGAAAGCCGATGCCGCCCTGCGCGCCGAGATCGAACGTCAGTTCGCCAATGCGCGCGAATCGATGGCGCAGTCGAGGGCGGGGCGGGATGAACTTCGTGCCCGTAACCGGCAACGGGGCGACTTCCACCTCACGTTCTCGAACTTCACCTCGCACGCCTCACAGGAGCTGATCTGCGGGCTCGCGCTCGACGTGGTGCACGGTGACTTCGCCGCCGCCACCCGGCAGTTCGCGGAATGCGGTGACTGGTTCGTGTTCTACGACGACGTCCTGGAGGCAGCGCACCGCGGCGAACTCGCGGGACTGGCTCCGAGGCTGCCCTTGCGCGACCTGCTCGAGCCCACACTGTGCCTGGTGCTTGCCGATGATCGTGCGCGATTGGCTCGTCTCGCCGGGCCCGAACTGGAACAGATTTTCGAACTGCCACAGGCAATAACGTCGAAATACCAACGGACCTGGGCCTGGTTCGTTTACGCCATGCTGCTCCTTGCCCGGGGCAAGCCGCCACGAGAGCTGGCCGAGCAGGATCACCCGGTGCGGCCCAAGGACGTCATCGAGGGCTACGACATCCTGTTGCGCGAAGCGATTCGTGGCGACGTGGCGGCTTTCGAGGCACAGCGCATGCACCTCGAAGAGGCCTATCCAAAACGCGGTTCGGGCGCTCGCAGTGGGGGGATCAACTGGTATGGCGCGGGCCGCATCGGCCAGGCCATGACCTTCGATGTGATAGGCACCGTGGTGACGCGTCTGGCGGTGTGCGCCGGCCTCGACCTCAAAGTTGACTCGGCCTTGTACCCCGCAAGATTCATCCACCGCACCTGAGACGCCAGCGCCCGGCGCGTCAGTTCTGTTCGGCTGCCTCGAGCAGCGTGACCATCAACGCATTCATGGGAGCGGAAATGCCGTGTTTGCTCCCCAGCCTGACGATCACCCCATTGCGCGCATCGATCTCCATCGGCCGGCCCGCGCGGCGGTCGGCGAGCATGGAGTTGCCGGCATCGCGCGGCGCCCGGCGTGCGCCGGCCACGATGTCGTCGGGGATCGAATCAGGCAGCGTGGCGCCTTCGGCGCGACCCACCGCAACGCATTCCCGCACCAGGGTGCGCATGATCTCCGCGACGCCGTCGTGATGCGCGATGCCCGCGGGCTTCGAGCAGCACGGCCGACACAGCGCCGGCGCAGTTGAGACAGAGCTTGCGCCAGACCGCGGTGATGAAGTCATCGGTCTGTTTGGCGTCGAAGTTGGCGTGCTCGAACAGTGCGAGGAAGGCGGCGCCGTTGTCACCGGCCGGGACGACCAGGTGCGCGGGGCCGCGTTGTACGGTACGGCCGGGTGCGATTCGATCCGCCGGCAGGTCGATCATCACGGGGACGATACGGGCAGCGTCGAAGTGCTTTGCGAATCGCTGCACGTGCTCGACCCCATTCTGGATGACCGCCAGGCGAGTCTTTGGACCGGTCGCATTGGCAAACCACTGTGCGGCGGCGTCGCTGTCATAGGCCTTGGTGGTGACCAGGATCCAGTCGACAGGTTGTGCCTGCCGCGGATCGGTGATGACACGCGGCGTGGCCCGGATGACACCGCTGGGAGTCGAGGTCTCGATGGAGTCGATAGGCGTGCGCGCGGCCACCGTCAGCATCGTGACGGTCATCCTGCGCCAGCCAGGCAGCGAGCGTGGCGCCGATGGCGCCGGGTCCAACGAGAAGTATCGATGCCACATGACGATGATAGTCGACCGTGAGGATTCACTTCGCGTGCAGGTCCCAATGCTGCCGGGCCGCTTCGATCAAGCCGCAGGGAGACCTCGAGCATGGTCGCGTCAGGCGCCTGTTGCGGCAGGGAGATCGCCGCATAGCCGCGCGCCGGATCGACGCGAATGTTGGTCGACGCAGCGCCGGGATGGAAATAGGCGCCGGTCGCACCCACTCCCCAGCCCAGCCCGTACGAAACCGGGACATCGGGTCCTCCGCCGGGAGGCTGCGGCACGGTGGCAAGAACTTCCGGCGAAAGCTGGCTGCGAGTCATCTGGTCGACGGCGGACTCGGATAGATAGCGCCGGCCTTCGAACATGCCCTTGCCGAGAAACATCTGCGCGAAGCGGGCGAGATCGCCACCGGTTGAAAACAGCCCACCGCCCGGAGCATGCCGGATCTTGCGATCGCTGTAGGGCAAGGTCAGGAACACTTCCTGCGGAGCGCGCACCAGTTTCTTCTCGGTGGGCGAGAACCAATAGACCACGGCGAGCCGGGAGAGCTGCTCTTCGCTGGGGAAATACGTGGTGTCTTTCATGCCGAGAGGCTGCAGCAGCCGTTCATTGAGAAAAGTTTCGAAGTCCTTGCCGCTGACGACTTCGACGATGCGGCTGGAAGTGTCAGGTCCGGCATTCTGGTACGCGAACCTCGCGCCCGGTTCATGCATGAGCGGCAGGGACACGAATCTAGCAACCTCGTCCCTCAGCGAGCAGCAATCGGTTCGCGTCGCGATGGCGGGATCGGCGTAGTGCAGGCCGCTGGTGTGATTCAGCAGCATGCGAACCGTGATGGCACGCGCGGGCTCGCGCAGCGTTTCCTTGCCATCGGCGCCTTTCACCGCGATGCGCGGCTTGAAATCCGGCAGGTACTTCGACACCGGGTCATCGAGCTTCACCTTGCCATCGTCCACCAGCATCATGAGCGCGGTGGCCTGGAAGGTCTTGGATGTCGAGGCGATCCAGAACAGCGTATCGCGCTGCATCGGCTTCTTCGCCTCGAGGTCGGCATACCCCGCGGTGGGGAAATTGAGCATTTCGCTCTTGTTGACCACGACGCCGATGGCGCCCGCCATCAGTCCCCGGTCGATATAGGGCTGAACGATCTCGCGGAAGTTCGGTGGCT
>CAWHUD010000011.1:0-372520 GCA_963832505.1 uncultured Pseudomonadota bacterium
CTGACGTTCGGCAGATCCGCGGAGAGCAGGCTTGCCGTGTAATCGACCGTGTTCCAGTCGAGGCCGAAATTCACTTCCAGGCGCTCACTGACGCGGTACGCGAATGTGAGGGCAAGACCGACGTCGCTGTCGATTGCCGCGGTTGATCCGTTATCGCCCGAAATGTCCTGGGAATCCTGGTAAATCAGCTCGCCGCCGAATTCCCAGCCGGTGTCGCGGTCCGCATATGCTGCCAGCGACCAGCAACTGCACACTGCGGCCAGCGTGACGATGTAACGACTTTTCATGAAAACACTCCTGTTTAGAAACAAAAGGCGCCGCGCCTCCTGCTGTTTGCCGACGCCGCTCCTTGCGGAACGCGTGGCAACGCGACGCTGATTCAGGCCGATGATTCTTGAGACCCGCGGGCGCGGGGAAGTGGCGATGGGTAAGTTACGGTGTCATACGCGCCGTACCCGGCGGCGTGGCAGGCTCGGGCGGTCGAAGGGAAGGCATGGAGCCAGAGGGATTGGTCGTCATGAGTCGTGAGCTCGCCTACGTGCTGCTGATCTGCGGGCTCATGATCGTCCCGGGACTGTTGCAACGGCTGCGCGTGCCGCCCCCGCTGACCTGTTTCGGGCTCGGAGTGGCACTGATCCTCGCGGTGCCGGGTCTGCATCACGGTGACTCCGCGGTGCACCTGCTGGCTGCCCTGGGTATTTCGACCCTGTTCCTGTATGCCGGGCTGGAAGTCGAACTTGCCACGCTGCGGCGGGCGCTCGGGCCGCTGTCGGTCTATCTATTGATGCGTGTGCTGTCCATCGTTGCCGTGGCCTGGCTGGCCAGCCGTTACCTCGACCTGCGCTGGCAGGATGCGACCTTGCTGGCCCTGGCGCTGCTGACCTCCTCGACGGGTTTCATCATCGACTCGCTGGATCGCTTCGGACTGACTTCAGAGGAGCGCTTCTGGGTGACGAACAACGCGATCGCGGCCGAGCTGCTGGCGCTCGCGGTCATGTTCGTGGTGCTCAAGTCCACGGACATCGCGCGAACTGGCCACCGGCACGCTGTACCTGGCGCTCACGCTGGTGGCGTTGCCATTGATCTTGCTGGCACTGGGACGCTGGATCATTCCGTTTGCGCAAGGCTCGGCATTTTCCCTGCTCATCATGGTCGGGTTTGCCGCAGCCTTCGTGACCGACGCGCTGGGGGTGGAATACCTGCTGGGTGCATTCCTCGCTGGCCTGGTGGCGCGGTTACTGGAATCACGCGTGCCGCAACTGGCCTCGCACGACAACCTGCGCGCGGTGAAACTGTTTTCTTCCTTTTTTCTGCCGTTCTATTTCTTTTCCCGCGGCGCCAACGTGCCGCCCGATGCCTTGAGCTGGCAAGCGCTGGGCATCGGTGTCGCTCTGACGGTGTTGTTGGTGCCGTTGCGGGGATTCGCGGTGTGGGCCAAGCAGCGTTACCTGGGGGTGCGCGACACCCGCAGCAGCCTGCGCGTCGCGGCGGCGCTCACTCCGACGCTGATCTTCACGCTGGTGCTCGCCACCATGCTGCGCACGCGAGGCGCGATTTCGGATGAGGTGTTCGGCGGGCTGTTGCTGTACGCCGGACTCAACACGCTGTTGCCGTCGTTCGTGCTGCGCACGCCCTTCGACGTGGCGCCGTCGCCGCTCGAGGCCGTTCGCCAGGTGACCGAGCGCGCCCCGGCCGAACGCGGACACGGGTCCTAGACGATTGCGACGCCCGCCTTGTTCAGGCCATCGATGATGGTCGCGCGCAGCTCATCAGTCTTGATGTAGTGCCCGATGAGGCGGCGGCCGCGATGTGCGAACTGCGGTTTGGCTCGCAACAGCTCGGCAGCGCTGGCGTGAGCATCTTCGGTGCGGCCGAGTTGACCGAGTGAACTCGTCAGCATGAGTTCGCGCCAGAAGAAGTTCGGGTCGCGATAGTCGAGAGCCGACGCATACGCCGCCTCGAAATCACTGCGGCGCATGGCATCGGCCCAGAGACCATGACTCACGCAGGGCTGGCAGAAGGGATTGCGATCGCGCGCCGAGCGCATCAGCGCTACGCCCTGGTCCCAGTCGCCGGTGAGCGCCATGAGCCAGCCGATCACTTCACGGTAGGCAAGTGAGTCGCTGTTGAAGCGCATCGCCAGGTCGAGTTCCCGACGTGCGGCGCCGAGCTCGCCCTTGACGAGCAGGGTGGTGGCCATGAGGCAGCGCGTGCGGGCGCTGGCCGGCTCGAGCAACACGCTCTGGTTCGCGCAGCCGACGGCCATTTCCACCGGCGTGAACATGCTCGAGAGCTCGAAGGTATGGTTCATGAGGTAGAGCCGCGCCAGCGAGGTCCATGCCAGCTCGACTTCCGGCGCGCGGCTGGTGAGTTGCTGCAGTGACTCGACCGCCGGCAGCAGCGCCGCGATCTGCCTCGAGAACAGGAAATGCTGGCAGCGCGCGATCGCGCTGAAACTCTCGCCGGGTTGAAAGCCGCGTGCCGCGTGCTCACCGGCGAGCAGGCGGGCAATGACTCCGTGTTCGGCGCCGATGCGGGCCGCGATGACGCGCCCGATGTCATTGGTGTTTGCCGACCAGCGTTCCGGGCGATCCAGGGTATGAAACTCGTCGGCCCAGATCTGCTGTCCGGAATTCCTGTCCATGAGACGCGCGGTGAACATGGATTCGCCCGCGACGTCGCGCGCGATGCCTTGCAGTTCGAAACGCGCCGCATTGCTCGGCGGCTGACCGGCGGCGTCGGCAGAACGCAGCACGCGCACCATGCCATGGCGGCACAATTCGGCGGTCAGCTCATCGACCACCTGCGTCGCAGCCACCGCGTCGCGCGCCGAGTGGACGGCAAATGGAAAAATCTCGATGGTCGGCCAGTCGCGCGCCGGTTCGGGCATGGCGACGGGCGACGAACGCGATTCGACGGTGTCCACGAACGCCGGCGCATAACTGCCCTTGGGAAGTTCGATGCGAATCGAATCGATGTCACCCGAGAGCAGGTAGTAGCGCTCCAGCGAGCGGCGCAACCTGCCGGCCTGGACGCGGACGATGGGATCGATGACGGCGTCGAAGTCCGGCTTGCGACCGAAAACTTCGACTGCAATGGCGGCCTGCTTGAGATAGGCCGCACGGCCGGCCAGGACTTCCTCCACCACGTAGCGCAGGAATTCGCGCGAACGGGTCGAGCCATCGAAATGATCGCTGCGCAGGATCCGATCGAGATGGGCGCGCACCGATTGCGCAAGCGAGTTCAGAAAGCGGCGTATCGCAATGACGCAGCCGGGCGAGCACGGCGTTGCCGGAGAACGCGATGTCGTCCTCGGCGCCGGTTGTCACATACAACTTGCGCGCCGAAAGCCGCGTGGGTCCGTGGTTCTCGATTGCCATCTCAGCTCCGCGGGTCAAACAAACATTGTTCGGTCGCGAGCCGGGCGGTCCCGGCGTGGGGCCATTTCCCGTTGTTGCGCAGATGCCCTCGTGGGCCCTGAGACTCGCGCGCCTGCGGGTTCGCTGAAGTGGCGTCCCCACGTGGCCCGGGCTGCGCTTCTACGACGGAGGCCGGTGCGGCCTCGCAATTCCGAAAATTCGTCGCATAAACGCGGCCTTACGTGTGGGCAGTAAGAAGCCAATCGAAGTTCCCGGCCATAAGACCTAGGTCCGACCTTGCTAGTTAGCATGGCCGATGTGCATTGCAGCGCTGCGCGCGTCGCGCCGATGCCACGCTGTCACGCTCCCGTCACCATCGAGTACAGCACGTAGAGAATCATCCCGAGGTTCAGATACGCGGTGCCAGACATGCCCGGCGCGCGATACAGCGGATGTATGCGATAGCCGATCCAGAACACCAGGCGCGCGATCACGAACACGATGGCGCAGGCGCAAACACTTGCAGTTGGCTCGCGGGAACCAGGGTTGCCAGCGTCAGCGACACAATCACGAATACGAAATTCTGCTGCAGGGTGTTGTCCGCCACGCGGCCGTCGACGATCTGCCGCTGATTTTCCGCCTTGCGCGTCGGATCGATGGCGTCGCTGAGAAAGCGCGAATTGGCGATCGATAATGATCATGCCGAACAACGGCAGCACCGCGATCGAGGTTGATGCGCAACGCATAGGCGAGACGGTCGGCAGTCGTGTCGATGCCGACGGGCGCCGGCAGCAAGGTACTCAACAGCCAGACGGCCAGCACCATGCCGATGACGCCGCTGGCGGCACCAATCGCGACGATCTTCTGCTCGGGTTTCATGCGCCGCTTTTTCCATGCCGGCGGCCTGTTTCGGCCATTGGACCTTGGTCCCGGTTAAGCTTTGGCTGGTGCCAGGACCGCATTCCGAAACCCGACTCGCATTGCGCGGAGCCGCGCTGACATTCGTCGCCGACCCGTTCGAGGTCGGCGTGGATGCCGCCATGCGATTACGAATCCGATGCCATCGTGGCGATGGAGGCGGGCACGCATCACCCACTTCGGCGCGGCGAGTGGACGTACTGCCAAGGCTGCCTGCGGGCATGCCGATACGCCTTACCGGAGCTGACAAGCTCATCAGCGCGGGTTTCATCGACTGCCACGTGCACTACCCGCAGACGCAGATCATCGGGTCGTATGGCGAGCAGCTCATGGACTGGCTCGACAAGTACACCTTCGTCGCGGAGCAGGCCTTTGCGTCGCCGGAGCACGCGCGCGAAGTCGCGGCCGTTTTCCTCGACGAATGCCTGCGCGCCGGCACGACGACGGCAGCCGTGTATTGCACGGTGCATCCGCAATCCGTCGATGCCTTCTTCGAAGCGGCGGAAGCGCGCAACCTGCGCATGATCGCCGGCAAGGCACTCATGGACCGGCATGCACCCGCCGCGCTCACCGACACCGCTCAACGGGGCTACGACGAATCGCGCGCCCTGATCGCGAAATGGCATGGTCGCGGCCGCGCACTGTATGCGGTGACGCCGCGCTTTGCGGCATCGAGCACGCCTGAACAGATGGACATGGCGGGAAAGCTCTGGGCCGAACATCCGGGCACCTACCTGCAATCACACGTATCCGAGAACCGCGATGAAGTGGCGTGGATCCGCAAGCTCTACCCCGAGAGGCGGAGTTACCTCGATGTCTACGATCACTTCGGGCATCTCGGACCGCGCGCCATCTACGGACACGGCATCTGGCTCACCGAAGCATGAACTGCATCGCTGCCATGACACCGGAACTGCCATTGCGCATTGCCCGACGTCCAACCTGTTTCTCGGCAGCGGGCTGTTCAGCGTGGCGAACGCCGTGAAGCGGGAACGTCCGGTACGTGTTGGTCTCGCCACCGACCTTGGAGCGGGAACGTCGTTCTCGATGCTCCAGACCATGAACGAGGCTTACAAGGTGGCGCAGCTCAAGGGCGAAAAGCTGTCCGCGCCACTGGCGTTCTACCTGGCGACGCGTGGTGCGGCGCGCGCCCTGTATCTCGAGGATCGGATTGGCAGCATTGCGCCTGGCATGGAGGCCGACCTGGTCGTGCTCGATCTCAAGTCCACGCCCGTCATCGACTTCCGCATGCGCGCCTGCAATTCACTCGAAGAGGCGCTGTTCGTCCAGATGACGCTGGGTGATGACCGGGCGATCGAATCCACCTACATCGCGGGTTCGCTGGCGCATCGTCGCGCCGAGCGCCCCAGCGCCTGCCGGCTGACCATGTCGCGGTGGCAGAGAATCCGGCGGCGCCTATATTTCCTCGCGTGATGAAGAAACTGAAACACGAGAGTGAACTGTTCAAGGCCGGGCTGCTCGCCGCGATGAAATACGCGGAGGAGCGCGGCGCCGTTGAATTCGAGGCGACGGATTCCGCGAGCCAGAAATTGCTCTATGTCTACCGGCTCCTGGTGCACGACAAGCTGATGCAGCCGCTGCCCGAAGACCAGGTCGCAGAGACCACCATGCGGCACAAGCTGGCTATCTGGTATTCGAAGCAGCTGCCGGAAGATCACCCGCTACTGAAGTGATCAATGCTTGGCTATCCCGATCATTCATTGGCTCGAAGACGGCAAGGCATTCGAGGCACGGTGGCGCTCCCATAGCGGCACGCCCCCTGCCACGCGCGTCGTTGTCGCTGACGGAAAGATGACAGCAGACGAGGCCTATGGTCTCGCGTGCCAGGGGACCGCGCTTCTCTGGCGCGGTGACTTTCAAGAGGCGCGCCAGATGTTGACGGCATTGGGGAAACGCGCGGATCGTAAAAACCGTACGCGAACTTCAGCCGCTTCGGCAGAAGCATTCCATCTCTACCGGCAAGCCCGTTCGCAACGGGCCCGCACGTTGAACGCGCTCTTGATCCCGCTCAACGACGACTACTCGATCCCGTTGCGAAGAGCGCCAGATGTTCGGCAAGCCTGCGCGGAAGCGTTCGGTCCCGCGGAGACTGCATCAGTCACATCGCTGCGTGCATTGCTCGGTGTGATCGGTGCGCATGAGTGGCGCACGAAAGGCATCGAGCTTCCGGAAGCAGGCGGCCGTATTCATCCGCACTTCGGCGTCTTCGCGCCGATCCGCCGTGAGTACGTGGACCTCATCGCTACGACGCCTCTGCCAGGCGTGAGCACTTTAACAAGCGTTGCTTTCGATATTGGCACGGGCACCGGGGTGCTCGCCGCGGTACTGGCGCGGCGCGGCATCGAACACGTGGTCGCGACCGATCTCGATCCGCGCGCGCTGGCGTGTGCGCGAGAGAACGTTCGACTGCTCGGGCTTTCGGAACGCATCGATGTGGTGCAGGCGGATCTTTTTCCCGAAGGTCGCGCGGCGCTCGTGATCTGCAACCCGCCTTGGATTCCCGCGCGGCCAAGCTCACCCATGGAAAACGGAATCTACGATCCCGAAAGCCGGATGCTGCGTGGATTTCTCAGGGCGTTGCCGGAGCACCTGGTGCCGGGCGGTGAGGGGTGGTTGATCCTTTCCGACCTGGCGGAGCATCTGGGCTTGAGGACGCGCGCGCAGTTGCTCGAGGAGTTCGTAGCTGCGGGATTGCGCGTCCTCGGCCGAAACGATGTGCCGCCCCGACACCCACGCGTCGCTGACAAGACGGATCCACTTCATAAGGCGCGCGCGGCTGAGATCACGTCTCTTTGGCGGCTCGCACCCTGACCGCAAGCAGCTACCCTTCAGAACTTCTCGTCGGGCCGCAGGTAGCGCCATTTGCCGACCGGCAATCCTGCCAACGGTACATTGCCGCTGCGGACGCGTTTCAATCCGGTCACGAAAAGACCCTCGAGCTCGCACATGCGTCGGATCTGCCGCTTGCGGCCCTGGCGCAGTACGAAGCGCAGCTGGTGTTCGTTCTGCCATGACACCTGTGCGGGCTTCAGCTTCACGCCATCGAGCGTCAGGCCGTACTGCAGGCGCTTCAGCCCCGCGGGAGAGAGGTTGCCTTCGACCCGCACTAGGTATTCCTTCTCGACCGAGGAGTCCTCGCCAATCAGCTGCTTCGCGACGCGTCCATCCTGGGTGAGCACCAGCAGCCCGGTGGAGTCGATGTCCAGTCGGCCGGCGGGGGCGAGCCCACGCAGGTGTCCCTGCTGGAACTGAATGGGCGAGGGATCCGCCGCCCAGCGATTCTCCGGACGGATCAGCACGATGGCGGGTTCGTAGCCGTCTTCGGCCTGGCCGGAGACATAGCCCACCGGCTTGTGCAGCAGGATGGTGACCTGTCCGCTCTGGTGTTCCCGTGCAGCCCGATCGATCTCGATTCGCGCGTCGGGTGATACCCGTACGCCGAGTGTGTCGACGACTTGGCCATCCACTTTCACCCAGCCGCTGGTGATCCAGCGATCCGCCTCGCGCCGCGAGCACAGGCCGAGTTCGCCCATGCGCTTGGAGAGGCGTGGCCATTCCATATTTTCTGGGGCCGGGTTTTCTGGAGATGCGGGAGGGCGTGTCATGCGAAACACGAAGGCTAAACCATTCTTGTCGCCTTTATGCCCTTCAGCAACCAGTAGACTCCCCGGAATCCGCAGGGAAACCACAAGCAACGGCACACGTGGAAAACACTACAACAAAAGGCATTTCCGTCGAGAAAAACGCCAGAGCCCTCGGCCGCAGGATCTCGGTCGCGCCCATGATGGATTGGACTACCCGCCATTGCCGGTTCTTCCTGCGCGGCTTCGCGCCCGGACACTCTTCTATATACGGAGATGATCACCACCGGGGCTGTCCTGCGCGGTGACCGCGACAAGCTGCTGCGATTCGACCCGGAGGAGCATCCGATTGCCTTGCAACTCGGCGGCAGTGATCCGGCCGCGCTGGCGGAATCGGCGCGGATAGGCGAGTCGTTGGGATACGACGAAATCAATCTGAATTGCGGATGCCCGAGCGACCGGGTGCATTCCGGTGCGTTCGGCGCCTGCCTCATGCAGCGACCGCGCCTGGTTGCGGAGGGTGTCGCCGCGATGCGAGCCGCGGTGACAATACCGGTCACCGTGAAATTGCGCATCGGCGTGGTGGACGCGAACGAACTCGGTGAAGAAGGCATGTCGCGGCGGGAGTCGGCACGCGCTGCCGCAGCTCGTTTCGGTGCTGCCGAGTCCGCGGCCCTCGACGACTTCGTCGACGGCATCGTCTCGGCGGGGTGCTCGGCGGTCATCGTGCACGCGCGCAAGGCGGTGCTGGGAGCCTGGTCGCCGCGCGATAACCGGGAGATTCCGCCGCTCCGTTATGACGTCGTCTACGATCTCAAGGAACGCATTCAGTCCGTGCCGGTGGTGCTCAACGGTGGTCTGCGCACCGTCGAACAGGTGGTCGGTCACCTGGAATGGGCGGATGGCGTGATGCTCGGACGCGAGGCGTATCACCGCCCCATGCTGCTCACGGAACTGTCATCCAGCAGCGCACCGCGCGCATCGCGTCCGCAATTGCTCGAGCGAATGGCAGGGTATGCACGCCGCGAAATTGCGCGCGGCGAACGTCTGAGTTCGATTACGCGGCACATGCTGGGGCTGTATGCGGGTCAGCCGGGCGCGAAGGAATTCCGGCGGCAACTTTCCGAAGGCGCACGCTCGCCGGACGCATCGCCGGATCTGCTGATCAGGGCCGGCGAGGCCTGCGAACGCCTCAACGAGGCGGCTGCCTGAGGGTTTGCGCTGCCTGGCGCCGAGACGGTGTCAATCTGCGTCGAAAGAGCCCAAACTGCGGCGCAACTTACTTGGAGCGCGTGCATTGAAAGACACACTGGCGATGATCCCCGGCGAATTGAATTCTGACTATCGCGCCCGCCTTGCGATGGCGCAGTTGCAAGCTGACGATCGCCGTCGGGACGAGTTGTCGGAGCTGACTGCAACCACGAATACGCCCGACGCCAGGATTCGCGCCTGGGAGCGAACCCATGGCCTCAGCCTGCCGCGCAGCGCGGTACATCCGGTGCTGAATTCGGTGGCCGCTGCCACACACCTGACTCTCGAGCAGGTGCAAGCCGAGCAGAGGCGACGCCTGTCGCCGGCGCCGGTGTTAGTGCCAGCGGTGGTTTGAGACGACTCAACGCCGTGGCGGGTTCGGCACCTCGACGCGTTCCCAGTTTCCGGGGTACTGCGCACCGAGCCATACCGCCGTCGTGAATGCGGCCACCGCCTGCCGCAGTGACGCCGGATCGACTTTCGCCAGCGTGTCGTTGACGGTGTGGTGCACGTCGAAATAGCGCGTTCCGTCCAGACCTGGCTCGAGTATCGGCATGCCGAGCTTGCCAAGTCCGTCCAGGTCGGCACCGCCGCGCGCTTCGTTGTCACCGCGCACCAGCTTCAGCGGTCCCAGGGCGCGGAAGATCTGGTCCACCGCCGGGAGTTGCGCCGGGTTCACGCGACTAGATAGGCGCCACACCGGTCCGGCGCCAAAGTCCGCTTCGAATCCCAGCACATGGCGGTCCGCCTCGCCTCGCAGCAGGTCGACGTAGGCTGTTGAGCCGGAGGTGCCGAATTCTTCGTTGGCGAACAGCACCACGCGAATCGTGCGGCGCGGCTTCTGGCCGAGCTCGTTGATGAGCTTTGCCACGGTCATCATGATCGCGACGCCCGCGCCGTCATCGATGGCACCCACGCCCGGATCCCAGGAGTCCAGGTGGGCGCCGAGGATGACGATCTCACTGCCGCGGTCGGTACCCGGAATTTCGCCGATGACGTTGGCAGAAGTCGCCGGCGCCAGGTCGCGCGAGCTGCTGCGGATGCGCACTCGCACGGGTTTGCCGCTTTCGAACTGGCGTACCAGGACGTCGGCGTCGGGATTCGATAGTCGCCAACGCCGGAATGCGTGGAGCGTCCGCGCTGTAACGCAGGGCGCCGGTGTGCGCAATGCGCTCGTCGCTCGTGCCGATGGAGCGAATCACCACACGCCAGTGCGCCGAGCGCTGCCGCGGCCGACGGGCCTGCAACCCTGATCGTGACCGCGCGGCCGTAACCCGAGCCGTCACGCGTGCGCTCCATGCGATTGCTGAAGAAAACGATGCGATCTTTGACAGTACCTGCGGGCAGCGCTTTCAGAGCCTCGAGATCCTTGACCATGATGGCCTCGGCCTCGATGCCTTCGGCGGGCGTACCCACGCTGCCCCCCAATGCCAGCGTCGGCATGGACTGCGGCCACGGCGAAACGACGGCGAACTCCGCTTCGCCGCGCACCCAGTGGGGAACGGTGACTTGCATGCTGCGCACGTTTGCAAATCCCAGTCGCTGCATTTCCCGCAGGCGCCCAGGTCACCGCGGCCTTGTCGCCCGCCGATCCGGCGGGGCGAGTACCGACCTCGGTGGTGAGCGATGAGATCAGCTGATAGGCGCTCTCATCGACGAGGGCGCGTTCGCGCAGCTTGCTGGCCGCGTTGAGGTCGGCCTTGCTGTACGAGGGGGATTTTTCGGCCGCGGATGCGCAGGCTAGGAAGGTGAACAGGGTACCGAGGAGGGTCAGGGTCTTCGATGTACGCATGTGGCCGCGATTCTGTACCTAGGGGATTTCGCCGCCATTCTAGGTCATATGCGTATAATCCGGCCGGTCCAACGAACTGATCTGTATGGCCAAAGACATCGAACTCGCCATCGTTTTTGCCGATGTGGTCGGCTCAACGCGGCTCTATGAAGAGCTTGGGGATCAGCGCGCACGGGAAGTGGTGGCCATCTGCATCGAAATCATGCGGCAGGCCACCGAAGAACATCACGGCACGGTCATCAAGACCATGGGTGACGAGGTGATGTCCACTTTCGCGGTCGCCAATGACGCGCTGAACGCCGCCGCAAAGATGCAGAAGTCCATCACCGGCAACCCGGAACTCACCGCCGAAGGTCATCACGTCGCGATCCGCATCGGCTGCCATTGCGGACCGGTGGTGGTCGAGAATCGGGACGTGTTCGGCTCGACCGTCCACACCGCGAATCGCATGACCAGCCAGGCCAAGGCGGGCCAGATCATCACCACCGAGGCCATGGTGGCGCAGTTGTCGCCCGACTGGCAGTCGGCGGTACGGCAGATCGACGTGGCCACCCTCAAGGGTCAGGGCGCCGAAGTCACCCTGTTCGAAGTGCTCTGGCAGACCGAAGACATCACCAGCATGTTGCCGTCGGTGTCCATCTCGGCACACGAGGGCCGGCGTGCCATGCGCCTGCGGCTCACGTTCGATGGCGGCGAAGTCATGCTGACTGAGCAACGGCCCAACGTGGCCATCGGGCGCGCGGACGACAACGACCTCGTGATCCGCGGCAATCTCATCTCGCGCCTGCATGCGCGCATCGAAATCAACCGCAACAAGTTCGTGCTGATCGATCAGAGCACCAACGGCACGTTCGTGCAGGCGGAAGGTGGCGAAGAACTTTTCGTGCGCCGCGACAGCGTGCAGATCAAGGGCGAAGGGCTCATCGGACTCGGGCGTGTGCCCGAGCGCGATTCACCGCTGACGATCCGCTTCTACTGCGAAGAAGCCTGAAAAATGGGGACATTCCTATTTTTGAAATGGGGACATTCCTGATTTCCCCTTTTGCTAGGAAATCAGGAATGTCCCCATTTCAAAAATAGGAATGTCCCCATTTTTCAACCCAGGCGCTTCTCGATCTCGTCGAGTTCCGCGGACATCTCCGCCGGTGCGCGCGCCCCGAATTCCTTCAGGTACTCGCGCATTTCCGCGGCTTCCTTGCGCCACGCGGCGGGCTGCACGGCAAGCAATTCCTGCATGGTGCTCTCGTTCACGTCCACGCCCGTGAGATTCAGGTCGCCGGGACGCGGCAGGTAGCCGATCGCGGATTCGTTGGCCCCGACGGCACCGGCGCAACGCTTGATGATCCACTCCATGACGCGCAGGTTGTCGCCGTAACCTGGCCACAGGAATTTGCCGGCCGCATCACGCCGGAACCAGTTCACGTGGAACAGCTTCGGCGGATTCCTCAGTCGCTTGCCGACTTCGAGCCAGTGCTGCCAGTAGTCCCCGAAGTTGTATCCGGCAAAGGGTTTCATGGCCATCGGATCACGGCGCACGACACCCACGGCGCCCGTGGCTGCCGCGGTGGTTTCGGATGCCACCGAGGCGCCCACCAGTACGCCGTGCTGCCAGTCGCGGGCCTCGTACACCAGCGGTGCGACTTCGCGCCGTCGTCCGCCGAACACCAGCGCGGAGATCGGCACACCGGCCGAGTCTTCGCTGCGCGGTGAGTAGATAGGATTGTTCTTCGCCGATACCGTGAAGCGCGAATTCGGATGCGCGGAGACGCCGCCACCATTCGCATCGAACGGTTTGCCCTGCCAGTCGAGCACCGGCGTGTTGAGCTTGCGGCCTTCCCACCACGGTTCGTTGTCCGCGGTCAGCGCCACGTTGGTGAACAACGTGTCGCGGTGGATCATGTCGAAAGCGTTGCGGTTGGTGGCGCGATTGGTTCCGGGCACCACGCCGAAGTAACCCGCCTCGGGATTGATGGCATACAGTCGGCCGTCGGGTCCGGGATGCAGCCAGGCGATGTCGTCGCCCACGGTCCACACCTTCCAGCCGGGCATCGAATCGGGCGGAATCAGCATGGCGAGGTTGGTCTTGCCGCACGCAGAAGGAAACGCCGCGGCGATGTAATGCGTCTCGCCCTGGGGGTTCTCGAGGCCGACGATGAGCATGTGCTCGGCCAGCCAGCCTTCGTCGCGCGCCTGCCAGCTCGCAATGCGCAGCGCATGGCACTTCTTGCCGAGCAGCGCGTTACCGCCATATCCCGAGCCATAACTCTCGATGGAGAGCTCCTCGGGGAAGTGCATGATGAAGCGGCGATTCGGATCGAGTTCGCCAGTCGAATGCAGGCCCTTGACGAACTTGCCACCCTCGCGGGCGATGCGCTCGAGGGCAGCGCGCCCCATGCGCGTCATGATGGACATGTTGATGACCACGTACGCGCTGTCAGTAATCTCCACCCCGCAGCGGGAATAGGGCGAGTCGATCGGGCCCATGCAATAGGGCACGACGTACAACGTGCGACCCTTCATGCAACCCTTGAACAGCTCGCGCATCTTGGCGCGCGCTTCGACCGGGCTCATCCAGTTGTTGTTAGGGCCCGCGTCTTCCTTGTTCCTGGTACAGATGAAAGTCAGGTGCTCGACGCGAGCCACGTCCGACGGGTGTGAATAGGCGATGTGGCAGCCGGGGAAGGTAGTCTGGTTGAGCTGCTTGAGCTCACCGGATTTCTCGAGGCCCTGCTTGAGCCGGGCGAGCTCGGCCGTCGATCCGTCACACCACTGGACGCGATCGGGCGTCGTCAGCTGCCGTACTTGTTCAACCCATTCGGCGACCGCCGGCGAAAGGCTGGGAAGGGCGGTGAACGATTGGGGCGCAGTGGCCATCAGGTCTCCTGAGAATGTCTGCTGTCCTGGCGAGACAACGGAGTATAGCGGCGAACCGCTGCTCGGCGACCGTGGTTGATAGCGCTAACAGAATTGTGAATCAGAGCAGCGCGCCCCGCGAACGGGGCGCACTGGTGTGCGGTCGGAGACTGAACGATTAGTTCTTGGGGGCGGCCTTTCGCGCGCGCTTGCGCGCGGCGGCGGGCTTGCGAGCCTTGGTGGCGGCAGCGGACTTGGTCAGCGTCGCGAAGGTCGAACGCGCCAGGGCAGCGACGTCGTCACGAACTTTCGTGGCCAGCGTGGAGTTCTGCTTCACGAAGACGATCGCGTGACGGCGCGCCACCTTGTTGAACTCGCGACCGGCCGTGTTGAGGACGGTCATCGAACCCTTGAGCTTCTCGACACGCTTGGCAGCGGCATCGGCGCGGGTGCGCGCGGTTTCAATGGCGTGGTTGGCGAAGGTCTGGGCGCGGTCCCGCAGCTCGGCAGACGATTCGAACAGTTTTTCCTGAAAATTCATGGACTCTCCTGTGCTGCGACGCAGCAATGATGCGCCGCATCATACGGACCTGAGGCAGCCTGTCAAGCAGGGAAAGCCGGAACTTGGCGCTAAACGGTCAGGCCGCGAGCGGCAGTTCGGATTCGAGAAATCCCCGCACCACCGGCACCACCTTATCTATTGAGTACAGCATGAAGAGGTGGCCGCCCCCGGGGACGATAAAGAGGCGATTGTTCGGAATCAGCAACGCGATGATCCGCGCATTCACGGGCGGCACCAGTGGGTCTTCGGATCCGGCCATGACCAGTGTCGGCTGACGGATGCGATGCAACCAGTGGATGCTGGTCCAGCCAATACCCGCCATGAGTTGATAGAGATACCCCATGAACTGCGGCGCAATCATCCGCGAGGTATGCGCTGACATCACTTTCGGATTTCTCCGCGCCTCACCGCCGTAAATTTCCGCGGCGGCGTTCTGCATGTAGCTGGGCGAAAGGTAACGGCGTGGAGTCACCATTTTCGAAAGCACCGATGGCCTGGCGGGAACCATGATGGCGCCGGGCGAGGTGGCCGCGAGAATCAGCCGGCGGCAGCGCTGCGGGTACTGGCGTGCGAACTGTTGCGCCAGTGCTCCGCCCCACGACACGCCGATGACGTCCACTTCGCGGTAACCGAGTCGATCGAGAAGTTTGTTAGCCAGGCTCGCGAGCCCCGAGAATCGCCGCGGCCGCCAGCTCATCTCCGACCGGCCCACACCGGGCACGTCGAAAATCACGATCTCCTTTTCGGGCATGGCCTCCATGAACGGGAAGCACAACTCGAGATTGGCGCCGATGCCGTTGAACAGTAGCAGCGGTATGCCTGGCTTGCCGCGCTGCGTGGCGACGCGCAGGTTGATGCCGTCGACTTCGATGTACTCGACGTGCGGTTTGGTCATCGCTGATGGACGTAGCGGCCGGGAGCCGGATCACCTGCGGGATTCTGCGTGCTGCCGAGCGAACGTGGCGCCGGAACTTCACCGCCGCCATGCTGGCGATACCACCCGGCCCAGTGATCCCACCAGCTGCCTGCGTGTTCGCTGGCGCCGGCCAGCCAGTCTTCCGCGGCATCGGGCTGCGCAGGATTCAGGAAATACTTCGCCTTCGGGTTGGTGGGTGGATTCACGATGCTCTGAATGTGACCGCTCGAGGAAAGCACGAAGTCGATCTTGCCACGCAATATGTTCTTCGACTGATAACAGGCCTGCCAGGGTGTGATGTGATCGGTGATTCCCGCGACCACATAGGCAGGCACCTGCACCTTGCTCATGTCGATTGCTGTTCCCAGTGCAGTGATGCTTCCGGGAATCTTCAGGGGATTGTCCATGAACATGCGCAGCAGGTCGGCGTGGAATTCCGCCGGCAGACGCGTGGTGTCGGAATTCCAGTAGAGGATGTCGAATGCCGGCGGGCGATTGCCCATGACCCAGTTGTTGGCGACGAACAGCCACACGAGGTCGTTGGGTCGCAGCCACGCAAATACGCGCGCCATCTCGCTGCCTTCGAGCACACCGCTGCGCCGCGACTTTTCGATGGTCGCCGCGACACCGGTTTTCGACGCGAACTGGCCGAGCATGGTGGGCGCCTCGGTGTCGAGCACGGTCACGAGTAACGTGGCGCTCGCCACGCTTTCGTCTCCCTTGGCCGCGAGGTGCCCGAGCAACGTGGCCAGCGTGAAGCCGCCGGCGCAGGCGGCCATGGTGTTCACTCGATCGGCGCCGGAAATTTCGCGCGCCGCCGCGATGGCCTCCTTGCAGGCCGTGAGATAGGTCTCGACGTTCCAGTCGCGTTGCGCCGCGGTGGGATTGCGCCAGCTGATGCAGAAAGTCTGCACGCCACTGCGCACCGCGAACTCGGCGAAGCTGCGACCCGGTGAAAGGTCGGTCGCATAGAACTTGTTGATCTGCGGCGGCACGATCACCAGCGGGCGCCGTTGCACGACTTCCGTCTGCGGCGTGTACTGGATCAGTTCGAACACATCGCCGCGGTACACCACCGCGCCTGGCGTCATGGCCAGGTTCCTGCCCACCTGGAATTTGCGCTCGTCGACCTGGCGCGGCATGCCGAAATTGTTGGTGAGATCGTCGATGAAATTCTGCAGTCCGTAGATCAGGCTCTTGCCGCGGGTTTCGGTAATCCGTTGCAACGCTCCCGGATTGCCGAGCAGCGAATTCGTGGGTGCAAATGTTTCCGTGAAGAGCTGCAGCACGAAACGCGCGCGTTCGCGATCCTCCTGCGTGGTGTCCGCGCGGTCGAGCACGCGGTTGAGCATGTCGCGCCAGGCGATGAATCCCTGCATGAGCCGCTTGTAGTAACCGCTTTTCTGCCAGACGGCGTGGGCGAAACGGCGGTCGCGCGCATCGGGTGCGACTTTCGAGCGGCCCATGGCGACGTCGACGAGCTCGCGCACGAAGGCAAGATTCTCTTCGATCAATATTTGAGGGTTGAGGGTCATGAGCCGCAGCAGGCGATTGCCCGCGGCTAACAACTCTTCGCGGTCGATGCCGAGCAGGGGATTCGCACCGAGAATCTGTTCAGCGGCATCCGCGGCCGCGGCATGTTCGAGTTCCGGCTGTCCCGAGTTATCGGCCGGCGCGAAGCCATCTTGAGCGCCATCTTTGGGACGGGATTCGTTGGCTGCCTCGATGCGGACAGCCTTGATTGGCGTCACATTTTCTCGGGCCGAACGGGGTCTTTTTGCTGGCATCGGCGGCACTCCACGGGCCTGCTCTCGTTATATGTGATCTGTTTCCCAGAGGCGACAGGGTCGGCGTGACCCTAATCACGTGGATTAAGCCTCTCGATTCCTATTATGCATCGTAGGGAGGCCCCTAAGCCCCTGAACGTCAGGGGTTTGACGCCTTTCCCGCAATCGGTCGCGGGAAAGAGGTGCGGGGACCACTAGGAAGAGAGAGGAGTTTTCGTCTTGCAGTCAGCCCGGCATCTGGTCGCCGTGGGCATCGTGTCGCTGTTCGGAATGTGGGTCCATGAGGCCCGCGCCGTCGGCGTGCCCGCGGGAACCAATATCAACAACATCGCACAGGTCACTTACACCGTTGGATCGGTGAGTGCCACCGCGACCTCGAACACCAGCACGGTGACTGTCGCGGAGATTCTGGACGTCGTCGTCACGCTGCAGACGCCGAGCGTGCCGGTCATTGCGGGTGCTACCCAGCAGGAACTGCTCTACCGCGTGACCAACACCGGCAACGGTCCGGAGGCCTTCCGCCTGCAGATGACCAGCGTCCTCTCCGGCGACGAATTCGATCCCGTGGCCGCAGCGCCGTCTATCTACTTCGACACCGATGCCAGCGGCGACCTGTCGCCTGGCGATACGCCTTACGTGGTCGGCAGCAACGATCCGGTGCTCAACGCCGATGCCTTCGTCACCATCCTCGTGGTCAACGACATTCCCGCAGGCGTGGCCGACGGCAACCGCGGCTTCTCGCGCCTGCTCGCGGACGCGCGCACCGGCGTCGGCGCGCCGGGCACCGCCTATGCCGGGCAGGGCGCCAACGGTACCGACGCGGTGGTCGGCACCACCGGCGCCGACGGCGAAGTCACGGGCGAGTACCTCGTCGCCGGCATCGCGGTCAACGCCGTCAAGTCGCAGGCGGTCGCCGACCAGTTCGGCGGCACGCGGCCGGTTCCGGGCGCGCGCATCAACTACACCATCGTCGTGGGCGCCACCGGATCCGGCAGCGCGCTGGCTGCGGTGTTCACCGACGACATTCCCGCAAACACAACCTACGTGGCCGGCACGTTGCGCCTCAACAGCGTCGCGCTCTCCGATGCCGTGGACGCCGACGCGGGCGATTTTTCGACGACGCCGAATGCACACGTGAGTGTGCAGCTCGGCGCGCTCACCCAGGCGAGTGGATCCCAGACGATCCAGTTCGCCGTGACCATCAATTGACCGGGGAAGACGTGAAGGAGACACACATGAACATCAGGACACACAAGTTTTACGCAATCGTCACGCTCATCGCCTGCGGATTCGCCTCGCAGGCGTTCGCGCAAGGCAAGGCCTGCATCGAGCTCAAGACCACCGCCGAGGTGGAAAAGGAAGTCATCAACGACAAGGGCGAGAAGTCGAAGGTTCTCGTTCCGGCGGGCAAGGTGGTCCCGGGCACCGAAGTGGTGTGGACCGTGACGGCCAACAACGTCTGCAAGCAGTCGTCGGACAAGGTCACGATCAACAATCCTGTGCCGGAGCACATGACCCTGGTCGCGAACTCGGCCATCGGCGCAGGCAGCCAGATCAGCTATTCGCTCGACGGCAAGACCTTCGCGCCCGCCGGCCAGCTGACGGTCCAGGAGAACGGCGTGACGCGTCCCGCGCGCGCCGACGAATACAAGCACATCCGCTGGGAGTTCAAGAACGCCCTCGCGCCCGGTGCGAGCGCATTCGCGCGCTTCCGCGCAGTGCTGAACTAGTTTTTTTCACTGAGAGAGTAAAGAGGAGTACCCATGTTTACGGTCTTCAAGCAAATGCGGCGAGTCGGTCTCGCCGTCGTTGCGTTGGGCTCGATCGCGGTTTCCGGCACGGTGTTCGCACAGAACACTCCGTCGGGCACTTCGATCAGCAACACCGCAACGGTTAATTATTCGGTCAATTCGGTGAACCAGACGGCGGTCTCTGCAAGCACGTCGTTCCTGGTCGACACCGTGATCAACCTCAACGTTACGGGTGGATTCACCTACGACGTGACGCCGGGCGCGCTCGCCCAGGTGGCCACGTACACGGTGACCAACACCAGCAACATCACCTCGGACTTCACGCTCGTCGTGACGGACGAAGACGCGGGCGCCACCGACTTCGACATGGGCAACCTCGTTGTTCACGTCGATAACGGCGACAACGTGTACAACGCCGTGGATGACACTGCGACGTCGATCACGGGCCTGGGGAGTGGTCTGTCACGCACGGTGTTCGTGACGGGTGACGTGCCCGGCGCTGCCACCAACAACCAGGACGCACCGGTACGCCTCACGGCCACCGCCATCGATCCGGGGACGACCGTGGCGTGGGTCAACGACGGCAGCGCCGACAACCCGGCTGCGGTGCAGATCGTGGTCGCGAACGACGACGCGTTCGGCGATGACACCTTCAACATCCTGACGGCGACCCTGGGCGTGACCAAGTCGAGCGCGGTGATCACCGACAACCTGGTGCCGCCGAGCGCGAATCCGAAGGCCATCCCGGGTGCGACGGTGGAATACACCATCACCATCGCCAACACCGGTTCGCAGCCTGCGACGCTGCAGACGCTCAGCGATGCGATGCCGGCTGCGACCGCGTTCCGCGCGGATGACTATCCGGGCGCGATGGACGTCAGCATCCAGGTGGACGCGAATCCGGTGGCGTACTGCACGTCGGACGCCGACGCCGACGGCTGCGTGCTCACCGGCACGACGCTGACGGTGGGTGCGCCCGCCATTACGTCGGTCGCCGCGGGCTCCACGGTCGTGGTGAAGTTCCGCGTCACCATCAACTGATCAGGCGGACACGAAACACTGCCTAGTCCATGACGTGGAACGCAGCGGGTAATCGGGCCTCAAGCCCGATGGGTCGACCCAGACCCGACACCCGCAACAACGGGTACTCTCACGCAGAGGGCGGAGTAGCGACTAGCTACTCCGCCTTCGGCGCATTTACGAGCCGCGCGAAAGCGTGGTTGAGGGTTTCGCTGTTATTTGCTGCGTGTCTCACTGTGTCGCAGCAATCCGTGGCGCAGATCACGGCGCCCGGCACGGTGGTCAGGAATGTCGGCAAGCGTGGCGTACGAGGCGGCCCCCGGCGCCTCGCGCACCGCCCGCTCGAACGAAGTCACGCTCGCGGTCGAGCCGCTGCCGTCACGCGCTGCCATCCGGCTGGCGCGGTACGACGCGGCAAGCGCGAGCAGCTTCACGGCGGGCCCCACGCAGTGTCTCGCGAGCAGCGGCCTGGTGTTGTTGCCGCCGCCGGCGCCGCAGGGCGTCGGTCCGCTCGATCCGCTGGCTCCGATTTCGATGCAGGATACTTCGGTCGCGCATGCCGGCGACCCGGTGTTCGTGCGCGTGACGGATCCCGATCGCAACCTCGACGGCGGTGTCATCGACACCGTCGACGTGCGCGTGACGGCGGCCGGCACGGCCGACAGCGAAGTCGTGCGACTTTCCGAAACCGGTCCGAACACCGGCGAGTTCGTGGGCTATCTCGCCACGGCCACCGGCGCCGCGGGCAATGACTGCGCTCTGCAGGTGGAGCGCAATTCCCGGCTCGACGCGACCTACGTCGATCCGGCAGACGGCAGCGATGCGGTTCAGGCCAACGCGCTGGTCGATCCTTTCGGCCTGATATTCGATTCGCAGACCGGACTTCCGGTCAATGGCGCGCGAGTGCGCCTGATAGACGCCGCCACGGGGCTTGCCGCCACCGTGTTCGGCGATGACGGCGTGAGCCGTTTTCCCAGTGAAATGGTCGTCGGCCAGACGGTCACCGACCAGGGCGGCACCCAATACACACTGCCGGCGGGCGTGTTCCGCTTCCCGCTGGTGGCACCCGGCAACTATCGCCTCGAAGTGGTGCCCCCGGCTAACTACACCTTCCCCACGCAGCGCACGATCGCGGAGCTGCAGGCGCTGCCGAACGCGCCGTTCCGCCTGCAGCCCGGATCATTCGGGCAGAACTTCGTGGTCACGGTCGCACCGGCGGTGGCCGTGGACGTGCCGCTCGACGCCAGCAACAGCCTGCTGGTGCTGCGCAAGACCGCGGGCCAGCAGATCGCGACCACCGGCGACTTCGTGCAGTACACGCTGACCCTCGAGAACACCAGCGAAGACGATCCGGTCACGCTGGTGGACGTGATCGACCGCTTGCCGGCCGGGGCCCGGTTCCGCGCCGGTTCGCTGCGCCTCAATGGCACGCGCATCGCCGACCCGACGCTGTCGGCCGACGGCAGCTCGTTCACCTACCAGCATCCGCTGCTGGCCGCCGGGGAGTCCATCACCCTGCGCTACGTGGTCGAGTTCACCATCGCCATGCGCGGCATGAAGGATGCGATCAACACCGCGCAGGCAGTTGCGCCCGGCAACGTGCGTTCGAACGAGGCGCGCGCGCTGGTGCGCATGAACGAAGAACTGTTCTCGCAGAAGGGCTTCATCGTCGGACGCGTGTTCGAGGGCAGCTGCGAAACCGATGGCCGCGAAAACTACGGCGTCGCCAACGTGCGCGTCTACCTGGAAGACGGCCGCTACGGCATCACCGACGAGAACGGCCACTTCCACTTCGAAGGTCTCGAACCGGGTACGCACACCGTGCAGCTCGACCGGTTCACGCTACCCGACTACCTGGAACTCGCGCCCTGCGCGGATCGCATGGGCCACGCCGGCCGCGACTTCTCGCAGTTCGCCGATCTGCGCCCCGGCACGTTGTGGCGCAGCGACTTCGCCTTGCGGCAGAAAGCGGCGCCCAACGGCGACGTGAAATTCGAATTCCATTCGGCGCTGCGCGCCGGATGCTGGCGGTGACGACATCGTGACGCACGAGGCCGTGCTGCAGGTGAACGGCGTGCCCACCGGCAAGACGCGCGTGGTCGTCATGCTGCCCGATCGCTTCGAATACGTTGCCGGGAGCGTGACGGTCGACGGCGCACGCGCCACGGACAAGGCGGAGCAGTTGATCGGCGCGGGCGAGCAGGTACTGAGCGTCAATGATGGCGTGATCACGGTGCGCCTCGGCGAACTCGCCCCGGGTACCGTGCGCACGGTGCGCTTCGCCACGCATGCCCCTGCGTCCGCGGGTGGCACACTGCCGGTGCGCGCCTTCGCCATCTTCGACACGCCGGCCAAGTCGGGCGTGCGCACGCAGCAGATCGAGTCACAGCTTTCACGGGGCGCGGCGCGCTTCGGCCGTTCGCAATTCACCTTCACGCCGCGCTTCGATGTGCTCAAGACCGAACTGTCGCCCGCCGACGAAGAACGCGCTGCACGACCTGATCCGCAGCTGGCGCGGCGCGCGCGACATCACCATTCGCGCCGTGGGTCACACGGACTCGCAGCCGATAGCCCGCCGCAATCGCGAAGTGTTTCCCGGACAACTACGCGCTGTCGCGCGCCCGCGCGCAGGCGGTAGCCGACTACCTCGCCATTTCGCTGGCCGTTCCCGAAGCGCGCGTGCAGGTCATTGGCCGCGGTTCGGACGAGCCGCTGGCTGCCGGCAAGGATGCGGCCAGTTACGCGGCCAACCGCCGCGTGGACATCGTCATCGAAGGTTCGCGCTTCGAAGCCAACGCGCCGCTCGAGCTGACCGCGGCCGGTGGCAAGTCGGAAGACGTTGGCACGCAGGGTGTCATCCTGCGCGGGCCTTCAGCGGGCATGAATCGTGCGCCGCGCAAGATCGCCACCGACGACAAGCTCGGCATGGGCGTGGTGCTCGACGTCGACACGCTCAAGCCCGGCATCGGCTGGCTGGCGCCGCTCGCCGATGCCACGCCCGCGATTTCCGTGACCAAGGTTGCCATCGAACATCGCCCTGGCCAGACGGTGGAGCTCACGGTCAACGGCCAGCCCGTGGATCCGCTGGCGTTCGATGGCGTAAGTGTGAATTCGGCGAACACGGTGGCGATGAGCCGCTGGCGCGCCGTCGAACTCGTCGATGGCGAGAACCGGCTGCAGGCGCGCGTGCTCGAGAAGGACGGCAGCGAAGCCTGGCGCGGTGAGCGATCGGTGCACTTCGGAGGCGGCCCGGTGCGCGCCGAGGTCGACAAGACGGCGTCGAAGCTGGTGGCCGACGGTCGTTCGCGTCCGGTGATCGCGCTGCGCATGTTCGACAAGTACGGCAAGCCGGCGCGTGCCGGCACCATCGCGGCCTTCAGCGTGGATTCGCCGTACCGCTCATGGTGGGAAATCGAACATCTCGACGAGAACCAGATCCTTTCGAACGGGCCGCGCGAGCCGCAGGTTGAAGTCCAGCAGGGCGGGCTTGCGCTGATCGAACTCGAGCCGACCACGGAGGCTGGCAACGCCATGATCCGCGTGCGCTTCAACGATCGGCAGAGCGATGAATTCAAGGTGTGGCTGGAGCCGTCGGCGCGCGACTGGATCCTGGTCGGCATCGCCGAGGGCACGGCCGCGTACAACAGCATTTCCGGCAACATGGAAACCGCCACCGCCGCCGATCGCGAAGAAGGTTTCCAGCAGGACGGCCGCATCGCGTTCTTCGCCAAGGGCCGCATCAAGGGCGACTTCCTGCTCAGCATGGCCTACGACTCGGCACGCGAGAAGAAGGATTCGCGCGACAGCCTGCACGGCACCATCGAGCCGGATCGTTACTACCTGCTGTACGGCGATGGCACCGAGCAGCGCTTCGAGGCCGCTTCGCAGAGCAAGCTGTATCTCAAGATCGAGCGCCGCCAGTTCGTGGCGCTGTTCGGCGACTTCGACACCGGCTTCACGGTCACCGAGCTCACCGCCTACAACCGCAGCCTCTCCGGTCTGCGCAGCGACTACGCCGGCGAACGTGTCTCGGTGTCGGCTTTCGCGGCACGTACCGACACCGGCCTGGTGCAGGACGAACTGCGCGGCGATGGCACCGCGGGTCTCTACCACCTGTCGCGCGCGCCCATCGTGATCGGCAGCGACAAGATGCGCATCGAAGTGCGCGATCGCTTCGAGATCACGCGCGTGGTCGAGAGCCGCGAGCTCGCACGCTTCATCGACTACGACCTCGACTACGAGCGCGGCACGGTGTTCTTCAAGGAACCGGTGCAGAACCGCGACCAGGAACTCAACCCGATCTACATCGTCGCCGACTACGAAGTGCGCACCGGTGGCGAAGATCAGACCACCGCGGGCCTGCGCGTCGCGGCCAAGTTCGCCGACGACCGGCTCGAGATCGGCGCCAGCGGCGTATTCGAAGGCGCGCAGGCGGGCGACACCAGCATCGCGGGCGCCGACCTGACCTGGCGCGCCACCGAGGGCACGCGTATCCGCGCCGAAGTCGCGCAGTCGCAGTCCGACGATCCGTTGCGTCCGGATTCTTCGACCGCATGGCTGGTGGAAGGCAAGCACGTTTCCGAGCACCTCGAAGCGCGCGCCTGGGCGCGGGAGACGGAGAACGGCTTCGGCGTGGGCCAGCAGCTCACCGCCGACACCGGCACGCGCAGCGCCGGCATCGACGCGCGCTACAAGCTCAATGAGCAGTTGGTGGTGAGCGGCGAGGTGCAGCACCAGCAGGTGCTCGCCAGCGACGCCACGCGCCTGCTGGCCAGCACCGATGTGCGCCTGCTGCGCGACACCTGGAGCGCGGGCGTAGGCGCGCGCCACGTGGCCGACGAGGACACCAGCGGCGACGAGCGTGTTTCCGACCAGGCGTTTGTCACCGGCAGCGTCGATGTGTGGGATGGTCTCGTGACGCTGCGTGGCGAGGCCGACATGACGATGGGCGGCAAGGACGCGAGCGTCGACTACCCGGCGCGCGGCATCCTCGGTGTCGACTACCACCTTTCCGACGCGACCACGCTGTACGCCGAGTACGAACACGCCAGTGGCGATCAGTTGCAGGCCGACACCACGCGCTTTGGCATGCGTGCGCGGCCGTGGGAGCGCACGCAGGTCAATTCGAGCATCAACACGCAGGCCACGGAATACGGTCCGCGCACCTTTGCGAACTTCGGTCTCACACAGGGCTTCGTGTTCAAGGAGCGCTGGGCGGTCGACGTGGGCGTCGACCAGAGCAACACCATCCGCGGTCCGGATCTCGAGCCGCTGAACCCGAATGCGCCGCTGGCCTCGGGCAGCCTCACGGAAGACTTCTTCGCCGCCTTCGTGGGCGCCTCGTATCGCCGCGAAGTTGTGGCAGATGACCAGCCGCCTCGAACATCGCAACTCCGACACCGAGGAGCGCTGGAGCTCGACCACCGGCTGGTATCGTGAGCCGGTCGAGGGCCACGCCATGTCGGTGTCGCTGCAGGCCTTCGACACCGAGGGAACCCTCGGTGAATCGACCGAAGCCGTGGGCCGTTTCGCCTGGGCGTTCCGTCCGGATTCGAGCCGCTGGATCGTGTTCGATCGCCTCGAGCTCAAGTACGACGATCATGCCGGTGTCGCGAATGCCTTCGAGTCATCGCGCATCGTCAACAACCTGCATGCCAACTGGCAGCTCGATCCCTCGCTGCAGCTCGGCCTGCAGTACGGAGCGCGCTTCGTCTCGAGCACCTACGAAGGTGACGACTACGCCGGTGTCTCCGACATCGCGGGCCTGGATCTGCGCCGGCAGATGAACAAGCGCTACGACTTCGGCGTGCACCTGGCGGCGCTGCATTCCTGGGAATCCGACGTCATCGACTACTCCGCGGGCCTGGACGTGGGCGTGACGTTCGCGAAGAACATCTGGGTGTCGGTGGGTTACAACTTCGCCGGCTTCCGCGACGCAGACTTCTCGGCCAGCCGCCACACGGCGGAGGGCCCGTACCTGCAGATCCGCATCAAGGCTGACCAGGATACTTTCAAGGATTTGAACCTCGACAGCCTGCGCCCGTCGCGATAGCGTGCCTTCGTGCACGATCTGGACGAAGTTTTCGGGCCGCACGGTCCGCTCAAGCGCTCGCTGCCGGGGTTCACGCCACGGCGTTCGCAGCTCGCCATGGCCTTGCGGGTGGCGCGTGCGCTCGAGAACCGTGCGCCGCTGGTGGTGGAAGCCGGCACCGGAACCGGCAAGACCTTCGCCTACCTGGTACCAGCGCTGCTGTCGGGGAAACGCGTGCTGGTCTCCACCGGAACCCGCACCCTGCAGGACCAGCTCTTCAACAAGGACCTGCCGCTGGTGGCCGGCGCCATCGGCCGTCCGGCGAGCGTCGCGCTGCTCAAGGGGCGCTCTAACTACCTTTGCACCTACCGCCTGAACCAGCTCGGCGGGCAGCGCAGTCTTCCGGGAACGCGCGACCGCATGCTGGCGCGCGTGCAGCGCTGGGCCGGCAGCACGCGCAGCGGCGATCTCGCCGAGGTTGCCGATCTCGGCGACGCGCATCCGCTGTGGCCGCAGATCACTTCCACGCGCGACAACTGTCTCGGCGCCAAATGCGCCGACATCGGCCGCTGTCACGTGGTCGAGGCGCGTCGCAAGGCCATCGGGGCGGACATCGTCATCGTCAACCATCACCTGCTGCTGGCGGACCTGGCGCTCAAGGAAGAAGGCTTCGGCGACCTGCTCGGTGCCGCTGACGCGGTGATCATCGACGAGGCCCACCAGATCCCGGATCTCGCGACGCAGTTCTTCGGCGCGCGTTTTGGCAGCCGCCAGGCCGAGCTGTTGCTGCGCGACGCACGGCAGGAACTCGTGCAGGCGCGCGCCGCACCCAGCGTACTGGCCGAAGAATTCGGCGCCATCGAGAAAGGCCTCGCGGCGCTCGCCGAGATCCTGCGAGGCACGCAGCGCCCCGACTGGCTGACCGCGGACACGCCGCTTGCCGATGCCGCGCAGGATGTCGTGCAGTCACTGCGCGCACTGGCGGCGGCGCTCACCGAGCAGGGGCGGGAGCCCGGCATAACGCAGTCGGCGGCACGCGCCACCGAGCTGGCGGCGCGCCTGGAGGAAATCACGCAGGCCGAGGAGCACGAAGGCGCGCGCAGCGTCGAGCTCACGCAGCGCGGCTTTTCACTCAGCCTGCTGCCATTCGACGTGGCGGAACGATTCTCCACGCTCACCACGGGCACACGCGCCTCGTGGGTATTCACTTCGGCCACGCTCTCGGTGGGCGAGGACTTCGCCCATTTCACCTCGCGGCTCGGGCTGAAGGAGGCCGAGACGCTGGCGATCGCGAGTCCGTTCGATTTCGAATCGCAGGCGCTGCTCTATCTACCGCCGCGCATGCCAGATCCGTCCTCGCAGGAGCACACCCCGGCGGTCATCGACACCGCGGTGCCGCTCATCGAGGCGTCCGCGGGCGGTTGCTTCGTGTTGTTCACCAGCCACCGCGCGCTGCAGCGCGCGGCCGCACTGCTGCGGGCGCGCTGGGCCACGCTCAGCGACTTCCCCATGCTGGTGCAGGGCGAGGCGCCGCGCGAACAGCTGCTGCGCATGTTCCGCGAATCGGGCAACGCGGTGCTGCTGGGCACCGCCAGCTTCTGGGAAGGCGTGGACGTCAAGGGCGATGCGCTGCGGCTCGTGATCATCGAGAAGCTGCCGTTCGCCTCGCCGGATGACGCGCTGACGCGCGCGCGCATCGAACACCTGAAGGCGGCGGGCGGCAATCCCTTCCGCGAGTACCAGCTGCCCGAAGCGGCACTGGCGCTCAAGCAGGGTGTCGGCCGGTTGATTCGCAGCGAAACGGATCGCGGCGTGATCGTCATCTGCGATCCGCGCATCGTCGACAAACCCTACGGCCGGGTTTTTCGTTCCAGCCTGCCGCCGATGCCGGTGACACGTGTTGCCCAGGATGCCGAAAGCTTCTTGCGCCGTATCGCCGGCGTGGCGACAGCCGTGGCCCCGCCGCTGACGCGAGTGCCGTTCGACCAGGAGCCCGCATGAAAATCCTGGCGCTCGACACCGCCACCGAAGCCTGTTCGGTGGTTCTCGGCATGGGTGACCGGGCCATTGGCCGATACCTCGAGTTCGAGCGCGGTCATGCCGAAAAACTGTTGCCCATGGTGGACGAATTGCTCGCCGAAGGCGGCATCTCGCTCGGCGCGCTCGATGCCATCGCGTTCGGCCGCGGACCGGGAGGTTTCACCGGCGTGCGTCTCGCGGCCAGCGTGGCGCAGGGCCTGGCATTTGGCGCCAACGTCGGAGTCGTGCCCATCTCGGATCTCGCCGCGGTGGCCCAGCGGGTGGTGGGTTTGCATCCCGGCGTACGCCGGATCCTGGTGGTGAACGACGCGCGCATGCGGGAAGTTTATTGGGCCCGGTTTGCGGCGGACGGCACGCTGCAACCCGCCAGCGAGGAACATGTCGGTCCGGCGGCTGACGTTCAGCTGCCCGATCCGGACAGGTGGAGCCGTGGGCGGCGGCCGGTCGCGGACTGGGCGTCGCGCCCGCACTGGCCGAACGCTGCCGGCAGGCGGGGGCTTCCCTGTATGCGGACCTCCTGCCCAGGGCCGACGAAATCCTCACGCTCGCGCGGCCGCTGGTGGCGCCGGAAAAATCCTGCCCCCTGAACAGGCGGTGCCAGTTTATGTCCGGGATCACGTAGTTACCGCCGCTTTGTAATCAAACTGCAATAGACTCCCGCTGTAATCCGCACGCCACAAAACCGTCACTTGTGCTGTCGTGTAAGGAAACATGTCCGCAAAACAGATTCTGGTCGTCGAGGATGAGCGCCCGATTCGCGAAATGATTGCCTTCGGGCTGCGTCGCGCGGGATTCGAAGTACGCGAAGCCGCCGATGCCCGCTCCGGCCGTGCCGAGGTCGCCAACAAGCGGCCCGACCTGCTGCTGGTCGACTGGATGCTTCCGGACACCAGCGGCCTGGAATTCACCCGCGGTCTGAAGCGCGACCGTGAAACCCGGGAACTGCCCGTGATCATGCTGACGGCTCGCGCCGAAGAGGGCGACAAGGTCGCCGGCCTCGAAGGCGGTGCCGACGACTACATCACCAAGCCGTTTTCGCCGCGCGAGCTGCTGGCCCGTATCAACGCCGTGCTCCGGCGTGTCATGCCGGCCGAAGGCACCGAACGGGTCGAGATCGAAGGGCTGGTGCTCGATCAGAGCAGCCAGCGCGTGAGCGCCGGGGAACGCACCGTGGCACTCGGACCCACCGAGTACCGCATGCTGGCGTTCTTCATGACGCATCCGGAACGCGTGTACACGCGCGAGCAACTGCTGGATCGGGTCTGGGGCGGCAACGTGTACGTCGAGGAACGTACCATCGACGTCCATATCCGCCGGCTGCGCAAGGCGCTCGAAGAATTCGACTACGACCGGCTGATCCAGACGGTGCGCGGGTCGGGATACCGCTTCTCATCTCGTCCCCTCTGACATGAATCGCCTCTGAGATGAACTCAGACTCCACCGCCGTCGTCTACGTTGCGCTGCGCGTCCTCGTGACGATGGCGCTGGGCGCGGCGGCAGGCTGGTTCGTCGGCTCGGTGTGGGCTGGAATCAGTGGCGCGCTGGCGCTGTATCTCGGGTGGAACCTCTGGCAACTGCGCGCCCTGGCGATCTGGCTGCAGAATCGCAGCGTCGCGGATCCGCCGCATACCATGGGACTGTGGGGCGACGTGGTCGCGCAGGTGGTGCGCCTGCATCGGCGCAAGCGCTTCCACAAGGAACGCCTCACGCGCCTGTTCCGCGAGCTGCGCCGTTCCACTGCCGCGATGCCGGACGGCGTCGATCATGCTCGACCCGCAGGGTGAAATCGTCTGGTTCAATCGCAAGGCCGGCGAACTGCTCGAACTGTCGCGGCGCGCCGATCTCGGGCTGCGCATCGACAACCTGGTGCGCCATCCGGATTTCGTGCGCTACCTGCGCAGCGGCCAGTATTCGTTGCCCCACATCGTGCGCATCGACGCGCCGAACGAACGACACCTGGCCTTCCAGCTCATTTCCTATGGTGAAGATCAGCGGCTGCTGATGTTGCGCGATGTCACGCGCGAAGTGCGCCTCGAGCAGATGCGCAAGGATTTCGTCGCCAATGCCTCGCACGAGTTGCGCTCGCCGCTGACGGTGGTCGCTGGCTACCTCGAGACCTTCGGCGGCGATCCGAACCTCGGCGAACTCGCCGATCCGATCGCGGAGATGCGCCGCCAGACCGATCGCATGACACGCATCGTCGAGGATCTGCTGGCGCTGTCGCGCTTCGAAGCCAGCGAAGCGCCCATCAGGGGGCAGCCCATCGACGTCGCCGCCATGGCGGCGCTGCTGCGCAAGGATGTGCTGGCGCGGCCCACCCATCCGCGCATCGTGGAGATGTCGATCGACTCGAATGCCTGCCTGGTCGGCGACGAGGCCATGGTGCAGTCCGCGTTCTCGAACCTGGTGGACAATGCCGCGAAGTACACGCCGCCCGAAGGCAGCATGCTGATCCGCTGGTGGACGGACGAAGAGGGCGCCCACTTCTCGGTGCGCGACACCGGGCCGGGCATTCCCGCCGAGCACATTCCACGGCTCACCGAACGTTTCTACCGCGTCGACCCGGGCCGCTCGCGCGAGACCGGTGGGTCGGGGCTCGGCCTGGCCATCGTCAAACACGCATTTACCGGCATGGCGGCAGCCTGGCCATCGAGAGCATCGCGGGCCGCGGCAGCACCTTCACCTGTCATTTCCCGCCGGATCGCATCCTCGAGCGGCGCGTGGCGGCGAGCGCCTAGGGGCGCTGCCCCGGCCTGTCATGTGTACGTCATTGGTCACTAACAAACTGCACTTCGGCGCCATGCGCCGCATTGCCTGAGGCTGCCATGGAAACCGCCGATCTTTCGCACCACATCTCGCGCCGCTTCAACGAGGATCTCGAGCGCGTGCGCAACAAGGTGCTGACCATGGGAGGCATGGTCGAACAGCAGCTCGCCAATGCCGTCACGGCGCTGATCGAGGGCGACAGCAGCCTCGGCGTCTCGGTGGGGCGCGACGATTTCAAGGTCAATGGCATGGAAGTGTCCATCGACGAGGAATGCTCGCGCATCCTCGCGACGCGCTCGCCGGCGGCGGGCGACCTGCGCGTGATCGTCGCCATCATCAAGACCATCACCGACCTGGAGCGCATCGGCGACGAGGGCGAGAAGATCGGCTACATCGCCTCGCGCCTGGCCACCATGGAACGGCCCGCCGACAAGTATCGCGAGATCAAGCATCTCGGCCGCATCGTCTCGGAGATGGTGCACCAGTCGCTCGATGCCTTCGCTCGCATGGACCCGGAAGCCGCACTGCGCGTGGCGCGCCAGGACCGCGTGGTCGACGAGGAATACGAATCCATCCAGCGCCAGTGCATCACGTTCATGATGGAAGATCCGCGCAGCATCCGCCGTGCGCTCGATGTCATGTGGATCGTGCGCGCGCTCGAGCGTATCGGCGACCACGCCAAGAACATCTGCGAATACGTGGTCTACATGGTGCACGGCAAGGACATCCGCCACACGCGGCTCGAGGATGTCGAGCGCACATTGCGAGATCGCACCAACGGATAGCGCCACTGGTGGGGTGCGGGCCAGGCGTTTTCGCGCTGCCCGCTTCAGTTTCCCAGAATTCTCGCGAGGTCCTGGCTGACCGCTGGGTCGCCAAGCGCGGTTACAATGCGTCCGAGAATGTCGACATGTTCATTGAACAGCGGCAACGACTCGCGCTCGCACGCCAAGGTCTCGAGCAGTGCGCCGCGCCGCGACGCATCCATCAGCACGATTGTCACCATTCCCCAAAGCGAAAAATCGTAAAGCGGGTACGCCTTGCCGGTGTAGTCGCTGGTCCGGAAGCGAATGAGGCCAAGCAATGCTTGCAGTCGTGCGACGACGGCGGCATCCCGGGAGTAAGGCTCGAACTTCGCCAGCTTGGAGAGCATTCCCGGCAAGTGCTGGAAGCCGAAGCTCTGCCACAACACCCGCCGGCGCCGCAGCTCTTCCAGGTCTGGTGGAGAGGCACGATCGAGATCAAAACCGGGCGCATAACCGAAGTGCAGCAAACCGTGCAGGCGGGAAAGCGTGATCGCGGGATAACCCCGGTGCGCCTCGGCAATTACATCCTCATAGGCATCCAGCAACAGGGGGAGCTCCGCCTTGACGAGTTTCTTTGGCAATCCGTAGCGTCGCAGCATGTGAAAGTAGCAGCGGCGCTGCTTCTCCGGTGGCAGCGCCCTGGTGCGCTTGGCGACATCGATGAGTGATTCGATCTCGTCACCGGTGGTCGCCGCCAGACCGGATGCGAATCGCGATTCCTCGATCTCGAGAATGTCATCGACGATGGCCTCGCTCACCGGGATGTTTTCGTTCGCGAGCTGGCGCAAGAGCGAGCGCAGGTCGGGGATATCGCGGCTGGTCGGATAGAAGATATTGGTGCGTCTCAGGCGAAGCGAATCCATGGATGTCTATGCCTCCGAAATTCAGCGCGCCAGCGAGATCAGCAGCGCAATCAGCAACAGCGTCGACACGATCTGCCAGAAGCGCGTCGGATTGCGCTCGTACAGCGACAGACGCATCACCGATCGTGGAATGGCGCGCACCGAGCCGTGCTCGAGCTCGAATGCCAGCTCGATGGTGTCGGCGTAGCGGGCATTGCGGTCGGTGGCGATGGCGCGCGCCAGCGTGTGGTCCAGCCAGGCGGGCAGCTCCGGGCGGTGCTTGCTGAGCGGCGTGGGCCGGCCGAGCCGCGGTTGCGAAAAGGCCTCGATTTCGCCGTAGGGATACGCGCCGCCCGAGAACACGCGGTAGATAGTCACGCCCAGCGCGAACAGGTCGGAAGCCTCATCGGCCTGTGCGCCGGCGAACAGTTCCGGCGCCATGTAGCTCGGCGTGCCGGGCGAACTCGACAACTCCGTGTCCTCGATCTGCGGCAGGCGCGCGACGCCGAGATCGATGAGCTTGAGGCCACCGTCGGGCTGCAGGATCACGTTTTCCGGCTTGATGTCGCGGTGGACGATGCCGGCGCGATGCAACGCCGCCACGCCCTTGGCGAGCTTGATGGCGAGGTCGAGCCCGGTCGGCACGCTGAGCGCCGGACGACGCAGCAGCCGCGCTTCGAGCGTCTCGCCCTCGTAGCAGGGCAATACGCCATACACGCAGCTGCGCCGTTCGGCCGGCGGCTCGATGGCTTCGGTGACGAAGGGGCTGCGCACCTGGCTGGCGATCCAGGCCTCGCGCAGCAGCGCGGTACGCTGGATCTCTTCGAGACCGGGACGCGGTTTCGGGAATTTCAGGATGACGCTGCGGCCATCGAGCTGGTCAGTGGCGCGAAACACCCGTGTGTACGGTCCGTCGCCCAGCTGCTCGCCGAGCAGGTAATCGTCGATCACTGCGCCGCTCGCCGGGTGGTGAGCGCAGTGGCCGATCGCCGAGCGCGTGCTCCAGGTCGGCGTATTGCGTGGCCGGGAGCGCCAGCACATCGATGACGATGGCCGTGCAATTGTCCGCGTCCGGTGCAACCGCGGCTTCATCGACCAGCTGGCGCGCGGTTTCCTGCGGCGCGGCGCGTTTGCACAGCGCGGCGTAGATCCGCTGCTGCGAAAGCGCCCCATGTACGCCGTCACTGCACAGCAGGTAGCGGTCATGGACGCGCGCGGCGTCGGCGACGTGATCGGCGCGCAGGATGTCCTGCGCACCGACGGCGCGCGTCAGCGCATGGCTGGTACCGGGCGCGCCCAGCGTGTGGTCGCGGGTCAACTGGGTGAGTTTGTCGTCGCGCAGTCGGTAGGCGCGGGAATCCCCCACGTGCACCACATGGGCGCGACGGCCGGTGAGTACCAGCGCACTTAGAGTGCAGGCCATCCCATTGAGTGCACCATCTGTGCGCCCGAGGGTGTGCACCCAGCGGTTGACCGAGTCGACCGCCCGGGCGCCGATTCGCGCGATTCCGAGGGTTGCCGCCTGTCCCAGGCAGGCGTCGATGAAGCCGCGCACGGTGACTTCCGCGGCGGTACGACCGCCTTTCGCGCCTCCCATGCCATCGGAAAGGGCTGCGATTACGCCGGTAGATAGCCGTTCGGCCGCGGTGCCGACATAACACGCGCGCGAAGTCCTCGTTGTGTGCCCGGCCACCGCGCTGGCTGGCCTGGCCCACTTCGACGAGCAATCCCGGCGGAGCGGGCGCCGGATCAGCGGCCACGACTTGCTCCGTGAGTTGGCGACCCGGGGCTGGTCTGCAATTTGCAATGGGTCTCCCTCGACGCTGGCTTGTCGAGGGGTTTCTGAGTGATCAATCGCGAGTTTCTCAAGGCGGGGCACCTGCCCACGCTGTTGTCGGCCTTCTTCTACTTTGACATGAGCTTCATGGTTTGGGTGATGCTCGGCCCGCTCGCGGTGCAAATCTCCCAGGATCTCAATCTCAACGCGGCCCAGAAGGGGTTCATGGTGGCGCTGCCCGTGCTGGCCGGCGCCTTGTTGCGGGTGGTGAACGGCATCCTGGTCGATCACCTCAAGCCGCGGCGAGCCGGACTCATCGGCCAGGTGGTCGTCATCGTGGGCCTGGTTGCGGCCTGGCTGGCGGGAATCACCACTTACACCGGCACCTTGTGGCTGGGAGTCATCCTGGGTGTCGCCGGTGCTTCATTCGCCGTGGCATTGCCGCTGGCGTCGCGCTGGTATCCGCCGCAGTTCCAGGGCACGGCGCTGGGCATCGCGGGTGCCGGCAACTCGGGCACGGTATTCGCGGCACTGCTGGCGCCGGGCCTCGCGGCCTGGATCGGCTGGCAGAATGTCATTGGCCTGGCCGCGATTCCGCTCGTGGTCGCCTTCGTGGTCTATCTACTCGCCGCCAGGGACAGTCCCAGCGCACCACCGCCCAAGACCTGGAAGGAATACCTGGACGTGCTCAAGGTGAGCGACGCCTGGTGGTTCATGTTCTTCTATGCCGTGACCTTCGGCGGCTTCGTCGGCCTCGCATCGTCGCTGAGCATCTATTTCAACACCGAGTACGGCCTCAACGCCGTGCACGCGGGCTACTTCACCGCGGGCTGCGTGTTCGCGGGTTCGCTGGTGCGTCCGATCGGCGGCGCACTGGCGGATCGCATCGGCGGCATTCGCGCCTTGTCCATCATGTACGGCATCGTGGCCGTGGTGCTCATCATGCGTCAGCTTCCGGCCCGAAAGCGCCGGCGCAGCGCTCGCGCTCATGGTCGTCGCCATGCTGGCCTTCGGCATGGGCAACGGTTCGGTCTTCCAGCTCGTGCCACAGCGTTTCCGTCACGAGATCGGCGTGATGACCGGCCTCGTCGGCATGACGGGTGGCATCGGTGGGTTTCTATCTCGCCTCGAGCCTGGGACTTTCCAAGCAGCAGACCGGCAGTTACCAGGCCGGTCTGCTGCTGTTCGCGTCGCTGGCCGTCGTGGCGCTGATCGGCCTGACAAGCATCAAGCATCGCTGGCGCACCACCTGGGGCGCGATCGGCGTCACGACCGCGCGAATATGAGATTGTCTTCAGATAAAGTACGGACGCCGCCGCCCCGGCGGCGTTTTCCGTTGTGGCGCGTGAGCGCCTGACAACCCCCATGTTTGACCGACGCCAGAAGATCAATCTCGCGGCCGCGCTGCTGTGCTTCGGCATGGTGGCGTACGCCATTTTCTATGCCGAAGGTGTGCTCGGCCTCGAGCCCTGTCCGCTGTGCATGTTCCAGCGCGTGTGCATCGGCGCGCTTGTGTATCGTCTTCCTGGTCGCCGCACTGCATCCGGCGCGGCGCATCGGCTCCATCGTTTACGGCGTGCTCATCTTTCTCGTGGCAGGCGCCACCACCTGGGTGGCGGGCCGCCACGTGTGGATCCAGAGCCAGCCGCACGGCTCGCGTGCCGTCCTGCGGCGCGCCCCTCGACAACCTGCTGGAAATGTTTCCGCTGCTCGAGGTCGTGCGGCGCGTCATGACCGGTGGCGGTGAATGCGGCGTGGTCGACTGGACCTTCCTCGGCATCTCGATGCCGGGCTGGGTACTCATCATGGCGGTTGCGCTGGGACTGGTCGGCGTCGTCAACAACATCATCTACCCGACGCGCCGGGCCTGAACGTGGTCCGACCTCAGCGGATTCGCCATCACGCGCCGCTGGCCGGCGAAACATCCCGATCGCATCCAGCTCTATTCGTTGCCCACGCCGAATGGCGTGAAGGTGTCGATCATGCTGGAGGAGACCGGACTGCCGTACGAGCCGCACCTGGTCGACTTCAATACCAACGACCAGACTTCGCCCGAATTCCTGTCGCTCAACCCTAACAACAAGATCCCGGCCATCATCGATCCGAACGGACCCGAACGTGCGCCGCTGCCACTGTTCGAGTCGGGCGCCATCCTGCTGTACCTCGCGGAGAAATCCGCAATGCTGCTGCCGCGCGCGCCCGCCGCGCGCTACCAGTGCCTGCAGTGGGTGTTTTTCCAGGTGGGTGGCATCGGTCCGATGTTCGGGCAGCTCGGCTTCTTCCACAAATTCGCCGGTCGCGAATGGGAAGACAAACGTCCGCGGGATCGCTACGCGGCGGAATCGCGCCGCCTGCTCAAGGTGGTGGACCAGCACCTGGCGACGCGTGAATGGATGATGGGCAACGAGTACAGCATCGCCGACATCGCGATCTTCCCGATGGTGCGAAACCTGGTGGGTTTCTACGGCGCGGGCGAACTCGTGGTGTTCAGCGAGTTCCCGCACGTGCAGCGGGCGCTCGAGGCATTCGTTGCGCGGCCCGCGGTGGGCCGCGGCCTCACGATTCCGGCGCGTTCTGCCGCCTGACGATCAGAAGAACAGCCCGCCAACCCACCACCCCAGTGCCGCAATGCCGGCGGAGGCGGGGATGGTGATGATCCAGGCGATGACGATGCTGCCGGCCACACCCCAGCGCACGGCCGAAGTTCCCCGGGTGGTGCCGACGCCGATGATGGCGCCAGTAATGGTGTGCGTGGTCGACACCGGTATGCCGAAATGCGTGGCCATGAACAGGGTGACGGAGCCGGCGCACTCGGCGGCGAATCCACCCACGGGTTTGAGCTTGGTGATGCGCTGGCCCATGGTTTTCACGATGCGCCAGCCGCCAAACATGGTGCCTATGCCGATCGCCAGGAAGCAGCTCATCACTACCCAGGTGGGCAAATGATCCTTGGTCGTTGCGCCGTTGGCGATGAGCAGCAGCCAGATGATGCCCATGGTCTTTTGTGCGTCGTTGCCGCCGTGGCCCATGCTGTAGGCCGCCGATGAAACCAGCTGCAGACGCCGGAACCACTTGTCCACGCGTCGCGGCGTCTGGCGGAAACACACCCACGAAACGATCAGCATGAGCGAGGCGCCGAAGGCCATGCCGAGCAATGGCGCGATGAAGATGAACGAAGCGGTCTTGAGGATGCCGGGCCACAGCAGAGGTTGCACGCCGGCCTTGATCAGGGCCGCGCCAATCATGCCGCCGATGAGCGCATGGGAAGAGCTCGACGGGATGCCGTAATACCAGGTGATGAGGTTCCAGGAGATGGCGCCGATCAGCGCGCCAAAGATCAAGCGGTTGTCGACGAAAGCCGGATCGATGATGCCCTTGCCGACGGTGGCCGCCACCGACAGGTGAAACACGGCCCAGGCGAGCACGTTGAAGAACGCCGCCCATATCACCGCCTGCCAGGGCTTGAGCACGCCGGTGGAAACCACGGTCGCGATGGAATTCGCAGCGTCGTGGAAGCCGTTCATGAAGTCGAATGCCAGTGCCAGCAGCACCAGCAGGATCAACGTCAAGGAGAACTGACTCAGTTCCATACGGACAGCGCAAAACTCCCGTCAGGAGTTTTCGAGCACGACGCTTTCGATGACGTTGGCCACGTCCTGGCATTTGTCCGTGGCGGACTCCAGCGACTCGTAGACCGCCTTCAGCTTGATGACCTGGATCGCATTGGTCTCGTGGCGGAACAGCTCCGAAATGGCGGAGCGCATCACCTTGTCGGCATCGGATTCGAGCCGGTCGATTTCCTGGCAGATCTTGAGGATGGCTGGTGCATCCGCCATCGAGGCCATCAGGCCCACTGCCGACTGCACGCGCTCCGCGCAGCGCAGCACCAACTCGGCGAGCTGCGTGGCTTCGGGCGTGACCTTCTGGATGTCGTACAGCACCAGCGATTCGCCGGTGTCCTGGATCAGGTCGAGCACGTCATCCATGCGCGAGATCAGGCGATGGATGTCGTCGCGATCGAAAGGGGTGACGAACGTGGTGTGCAGCAACTGCACGGTCTCGTGCGTGATGCGATCCGCCGCGTGTTCGGCGTCTTCGATGGTCTTGATCCCGACTTCACGATCCTTGCGGATGTCGTAGTTCTTGAGCACATCGGCCAGGGCGAGGGCGCCATCCACGATCAGTTTCGCGTGGTTGTCGAAAAGACTGAAAAATCGCCCCTCACGAGGCATGAGCCTGGAGATGAAGTTCATTGTTTTCCGTCGACCTGATTTTGGACGCGGAGTGTAATGGGGCGAGGCGGCGCTGTCATAGTAACGTCACAACCGGCCGCGCAAGGGCTCAGGTGAGCATTTCCTTCAAGGCATTCAAGTAGATGCGATGCAGCCGGTCGATGTCGGCCACGTTCACGCTTTCGTTGACCTTGTGGATGGTGGAGTTGAGGACGCCGAGCTCGACCACCTGTGCTCCCATGGGCGCAATGAACCTGCCGTCGGAGGTGCCGCCACCGGTGGAGAACTTGGGGGTAAGCCCGGTCTCCGACTTGATGGCGCGGGTCACGCCTTCCGACAGGTCGCCCGGCTCCGTATAGAAAGGTTCGCCCGAGACATACCACTCCAGCGTGTAGCGCACGCCGTGTTTCTTCAGGATGCCTTCGACGATGGCCTTGAGTCCGTCGATGGTCTGCACCGGGGAGTAGCGCAGGTTGAATCGCGCCTTGAGCTCGCCGGGGATCACGTTCGGCGCGCCGGTGCCGGCGTTGAAATTCGAAATCTGGAAACTCGTGGGCTGGAAGTGCTGGTTGCCCTTGTCCCAGACGCGCGCGGTGAGTTCGGCCAGCGCCGGCGCAAAGGTGTGCACCGGGTTTTCGGCGAATTGCGGATAGGCGATGTGGCCCTGCACGCCGTGCACGGTGAGACGTCCGGACAGCGAGCCGCGACGGCCGATCTTGATGGTGTCGCCCAGTTCCTTTTCACTCGACGGTTCGCCGACGATGCACCAGTCGATCTTCTGGCCGCGCTCGCGCAGCGTTTCGACCACTTTCTTGGTGCCGTCGACTGAAGGGCCTTCTTCGTCGCTGGTGATGAGGTAGGCGATCGTGCCTTTGTGCGAGGGATGCTCGCGGACGAAATCCTCGGTGGCCGTCACCATGGCCGCAAGCGCGCTCTTCATGTCGGCCGCGCCGCGACCGTAGAGCAGGCCATCGCGCACCGTCGGCTTGAATGGATCGCTCTGCCATTCCTCGAGAGGCCCCGTGGGCACGACGTCGGTATGTCCGGCGAAACACAGCACCGGCCCGCCCTTGCCGCGAGTCGCCCAGAAGTTGTCGACGTTCCCGTAGCGGAGGTTTTCGACCTCGAATCCGAGCGCGCCAAGCCGTCGGGTCATGACTTCCTGGCAGCCCTGGTCGGCTGGAGTCACGGAATTGCGGGAGATGAGATCGAGGGTGAGATCGACGGTGGCTGACATCGCTGCGCGTTATACGGAACCGGCCCGCACCCAGCAAGGAGTTTGTGACGGGAAAATGAATCGGAGTCGAGCCAGCAGCACGACCATCGGCTGCGTGCATAAAAATCAGGAATCTCCTGATTTCACTTTCCACTGAAATATTGCCGCAATCTTTGCGTCATAAATTGCCGCGCGTCACTTCTGGAGGCCATTACCGTGACTCGCAAAATCCTGATTTCTTCGCTCCTGGCTGGCGTCGTCGGTGCCATGAGCGTTGCGGCGTATGCACAATCCGCCCGAGATTCCATCACCATCGTCGGTTCCTCGACCGTTTATCCGTTCACCACCACGGTGGCCGAACAGTTCGGCCGCCAGGGCAAGTTCAAGACCCCGAAGGTCGAAAGCACCGGCACCGGCGGCGGCATCAAGCTCTTCTGCAATGGCGTCGGCCCGCAGTTCCCGGACATCGCAAATGCTTCGCGGCGCATCCGCCCGGCGGAACTGCAGAGCTGCGCGCAGAACGGCGTCAAGGACGTGGTCGAGGTCAAGGTCGGTTATGACGGCATCGTCATCGCCGAGAACAAGACCGGCGCATCACTGAACCTGACTCGCAAGGACGTCTACCTCGCACTGGCGAAGAACGTTCCGGATCCGGCGAATACGACCGCGCTGATCCCGAATCCGTACAAGACATGGAAGGACGTCAACAAGTCGTTGCCGGCCACCAGGATCGAAGTACTCGGTCCGCCGCCGACTTCGGGTACGCGTGATTCGTTCGTCGAGCTCTACATGGAAGCGGGTTGCCGCACCTTCGCCTGGCTCGACGCGCTGCGCTCCCAGGACGAGCCGCGTTTCAAGCGCGCCTGTGACACGGTGCGCGAAGACGGCGCGTACATCGAAGCTGGCGAGAACGACAACCTCATCGTGCAGAAGCTCACCGCAAATCCGGATGCGGTCGGTGTCTTCGGTTACAGCTTCCTCGAGGAAAACCTCGACAAGCTCAAGGGCGCCGTGGTCGATGGAGTATCGCCGACCTTCGAGACCGTGGCCTCGGGCAAGTACCCGGCCTCGCGTCCGCTGTTCATCTACGTGAAGAAGCAGCACGTGAAGGTGATCCCGGGTATCGAGGAGTTCATCGCCGAGTACACCAGCGAGAAAGCGCTTGGCGATGAAGGCTATCTCGCGGACAAGGGGCTCATTCCGCCCACCAAGTCTGAAATCAGCAAGATCCGCGCCGACGCGAAGGCGCTCAAGCCACTCAAGCTCTGAAGCAGACCGGCGGGCGCGCGAAGCTCCCCCCGCTTCGCCGCCTGCCGGAACCTGCGCCGCACAAATGTCATACCCAAAAATTTGAGAACACCCATGACACGCAAACTAGTTTCCCTGGCCGTCTCCGGCGTACTCGCGGCAGCCGCGGGTCTCGCTCCCGCGCCGGCATTCGCGCAGAACGCGGAAATCGAGGCGCTCAAGGCGCAACTCGCCGAGCTCGCGGCGAAGATCGAAACGCTCGAGAAATCGCAGACGCAGACCAAGAAGACCGTCGACGAGGCCCAGGCGACCGCCGATCGCACCGCGGACGTGGTGGCGCAGAACAAGGCGGCGCTGTCGTTCGCGGGTGACCTGCGGTACCGCAACGAGACCTTCGACGTCGAACACGTGGATAGCAATCGCAATCGTGATCGCATCCGCGCGCGTTTCAATGCCAACTTCCGCGTGAACGACACCATCACGGGCGCAGTGGGCATCTCCACTGGCGGCCCCGATCCGCGTTCCGGCAACCAGACGTTCACCGACCAGAATTCCCGCAAGGACTTCGATCTCGACCGGGCGTACATCACCTGGGCGCCGAACGCGAGCTGGAAGCTCACGGCGGGCAAGCAGCCGTATTCGTACACGCGCACGGGCAGCCTGTTCTACGACAACGACGTGAACCTCGAAGGCATCTCGGCGAACTACGCCACCGGCAATTTCTTTGCGGGCGTGTTCTACGACTGGCTGGGCGAACGTGCGTTGTCGTTCAGCAATCCCACGGCCGGCACCAACACCGACTCGATCATGTTCGGTGGCCAGCTGGGCTTTCGAATCCCGATCTCGGACTCGACGCGCCTGACCCTGGCTGGCACCTACATGGATTTCGATGGTGTGCAGGGCTACAACCCGTTCTTCGGCGGCAGCTCCTTCGGGAACACGACGGTGAGCGGTGTGGCGAACGGCTGCAGCCGGACCCTCACCAGTGGCACGCCTCCCGTCAACATTGCCTGCCTGGCCTCCGACTTCAACATCGTGGAAGCCTCGGCTGATCTCACCACCTCGCTTGGTAACCGGCCGCTGCGCTTCTTCATCGACGTCGCCCAGAACATGGAAGCCCTGGTGAACCCGGTGGCCCAGGACGAACTGGACACCGCGTATGCGACCGGCATCACATACGGCGCCGCGTCGGCTGCGAAGGGAACCTGGGAATTGGGTCTCCTGTACCAGGAGATTCAAAAGGACGCGTTGTTCGGACAGCTCCTCGACTCGGACTTTGGCGACGGCAACACCGACACCAAGGGATTCGTGATTCGGGGTGGTTACACCGTCGCGCGCAACTGGACGCTCAACGCCACGTTGTTCATGAACGAGCTGGCAAACGACGTCCCCCAGACCAACGTGGTGGTCTTCAACGACGCTACGCCGGACCTGTATGACACCGTCACGATCCCGACGATTTTTAATCGTGATTACATGCGCTTACAGCTTGATTTGAATTTCCGTTTCTAAGTTCGTCGGGGCGGGCGGCAAGGATGCCGCCCGTCCATTTCACAAAGCTGTAACAAACGTTGCGCAGAGTGGCCGCCTGGCGCCGCCAGGCCCCGGGACCCAAGAAAACCACATGACACCGGCCGCATTACTCCTAGCGCTCATGCTTCTATCAGTGGGCGCGTTCTGGATCGGCAAATCGCGCTCGCTGGCGCTGGTCGGCGGCAGTCGCGGCGTTCGCAATCTCCATTCGCTGCCCAGTCATTACGGTGTGATGACAGCCATGTGGTGCGCCTTGCCCGCGCTGGCAGTCATCGGGCTGTGGCTCGTCTTCCAGGACGCCATCATCCTGCGACTCATCACCGGGCACCTGCCGCCGGGAGTGCGTGAACTGCCCGCGAACGAGCTGTCGCTGGTACTCAACGACGTTCGCAATCTCATCGCCGGCAACATCGCCGCGGACGCGGCCAGCGATCCGGTGCGGGCTGCCGCTGCCGAATACCTGCATCTGCGTGGCATCAGCCGCATGGCACTGACCGTGCTCGTCATGGCCATGGCGGTGGGCGCGGTGGTATTGGTGCGCAACCGCATCACCCCCGAATTGCGTGCGCGAAACAATGTCGAACGGGTAGTGGAGTGGATGCTGATCGCCTGCTCGACCATCGCGGTCTTCACCACCATCGGCATCGTGGCCTCGGTGGCCTTCGAGGCCTTCCGGTTTTTCTCGCATGTATCACCCATCGATTTCCTGTTCGGCACCAGCTGGAGCCCGCAGATGGCCATCCGCGCCGACCAGGTCGGATCGTCGGGCTCCTTCGGCGCAGTCCCGCTGTTCGCGGGCACGGCACTCATTTCCTTCATCGCCATGATGATCTCGGTGCCCATCGGGCTGTACTCGGCTATCTACCTGGCCGAATACGCGCATCCGAATTTCCGAACCTGGGCCAAACCCCTGCTGGAAGTACTCGCGGGTGTACCGACCGTCGTGTACGGATTTTTCGCCGCGCTCACCGTCGGGCCGGCGCTGCGCGGCTGGGGTGCGGGGCTGGGCCTCGACGTCGCCTCGGAGAGCGCCCTCGCGGCCGGTCTCGTGATGGGCATCATGATCATTCCCTTCGTGTCCTCGCTGGCCGACGACATGATCAGTGCCGTGCCGCAGTCGCTGCGCGACGGCGCCTACGCGCTCGGTGCAACGCGTTCCGAAACCATCAAGCAGGTGGTGATTGCGCGCCGCGTTGCCCGGCATCGTGGGTGGAGTGTTGCTGGCGGTATCGCGCGCCATCGGCGAAACCATGATCGTCGTGATGGCCGCGGGTCTCGCCGCGAACCTCACCGCCAACCCACTCGAGGCCGTCACCACCGTTACCGTGCAGATCGTGACACTGCTGGTGGGCGACCAGGAGTTCGACAGCCCGAAGACTCTCGCGGCATTTGCGCTGGGACTGGTGCTGTTCCTCGTGACGTTGGCGCTCAACGTGATAGCGCTGCACATCGTCAGGAAATATCGTGAGCAATACGAATAGGGCGCCGCGCAGCGCCCAGGAAACCCAGGCCATCGTGGCGCGCAGCCTGCGCCGCCGTTACTGGGCCGAGCGACGCTTCCGCGCCTATGGGTTTGCGGCCGTGTTCGCGGGCATGGCTTTCCTGGTCTACCTGTTCTTCGTGATTTTCTCGAACGGACTCGGAGCCTTCCGCCAGACGGAGCTGCGCCTCGACATCTATTACGACCCCGCCATCGTCGATCCCCTCGGCACGCGCAAGGGCGAGGATCTGCAGGCAGCGGACTACCAGGGACTGATTCGCGCCGCGCTGAAGCAGCGCTTTCCCGAGGTCGAGGGACGCGCGGCGACTCGCGAGCTCACGCGCCTGGTGAGTGGCAGCGCCGCCTTCGATCTGCAACGCCGCGTGATGGAGAATCACAACCTGATCGGGACCACCGAGCCGCAATGGCTGCTCGCCAGCGACGCCGTGGACCTGCTGCAGAAGGGACACATCGATCGCGTGTTGGCGGAGGCCGAGCGGCCGCTCAACGATCGCCAGCTCGCGTGGCTGGACAAGCTGGCCGCCGATGGCGCACTCGGACTGAAGTTCAACAAGACCTTCATCACCGGCGGTGACTCACGTGAACCCGAGCGTGCCGGCATCTGGGGCGCGGTTGCCGGATCGTTCTTTACGCTGCTGCTCACGCTGCTGCTGTCATTCCCCATCGGTGTCGCGACCGCCATCTACCTGGAAGAATTCGCGCACCGCAATCGCTGGACCGACCTGATCGAAGTCAACATCAACAATCTCGCCGCGGTGCCCTCCATCGTGTTCGGCTTGTTGGGGCTGGCGGTATTCATAGGATTCTTCGGACTGCCACGCTCCGCGCCGCTGGTCGGCGCCATGGTGCTGACGCTGCTGACACTGCCGACCATCATCATCGCCTCGCGCGCCGCGCTGAAGGCCGTGCCCCCGTCGATCCGCGAAGCGGCGCTCGGCATGGGCGCCTCGAAGATCCAGATGGTCGCGCACCACGTGCTGCCGCTGGCGATGCCGGGCATGCTGACCGGCACGATCATCGGCATGGCGCGCGCGCTGGGTGAGTCGGCGCCGTTGCTCATGATCGGCATGGTGGCCTTCATCGTCGATGTCCCCACGGGCATCACGGATCCGGCGACCGCGCTGCCGGTTCAGGTATTCCTCTGGTCCGACAGCCCCGAGCGCGGCTTCGTCGAAAAAACTTCGGGCGCCATCATCGTTCTCCTGGCCTTCCTCGTGGTCATGAATACGACGGCAGTCATTCTTCGCAAACGATTCGAACGACGGTGGTGAACTCATGGAAGCGGCGCAAGTGGAACGAGCCGGAATCAATCTGAAGCCCAGCGGCCGGGTGTCGGACGACACGCCGGTCGAATTTCCGTCGGAAGTGGGCAAGACGGTAGGGAACATCTCGGTCGAAAACCCGGTGTTCTCCTGCCGCGACGTCGACGTGTTCTATGGCGAGAAACACGCCATCAAGAAGGTGGGCATCGACATCGCCAGGAACCAGGTGCTGGCGATGATCGGACCGTCGGGATGTGGCAAGTCGACCTTCCTGCGCTGCCTCAATCGCATGAACGACACCATCCCCGGCGCGCGCGTCACCGGGTCCATCCTGCTGGACGGCAAGGATATCCATGACCGCAAGCAGGACGTGGTCCAGTTGCGCGCCCGCGTGGGCATGGTGTTCCAGAAGCCCAATCCGTTCCCCAAGTCGATCTACGAAAACGTTGCCTATGGGCCGCGCATTCATGGCCTTGCCGGTGACCGCGTCGAGCTCGATGAAATCGTGCACAGCTCGCTGCGTCGCGCCGGCCTGTGGGAAGAAGTGAAGGACCGGCTCGCGCATCCCGGCACCTCACTGAGCGGCGGCCAGCAGCAGCGCCTGTGCATCGCGCGCACGATCGCAGTCAACCCGGAAGTCATCCTCATGGACGAGCCATGTTCGGCGCTCGATCCGATCGCCACCGCGCGCATCGAAGATCTCATGGAAGAGCTGCGGCAGAGTTATGCCATCGTCATCGTGACCCACTCGATGCAGCAGGCAGCGCGTGTTTCGCAGCGCACGGCCTATTTCCATCTCGGCGACCTCATCGAGGTGGGCGAGACGGACCGCATCTTCACGAATCCGCGCCACAAGCTCACCGAGGACTACATCACGGGCCGATTTGGTTGAGTGAGTGTCATGGCACTGAGTCTCGAAGGCCACACTGCGCGCGCATTCGACGGCGACTTGTCGTCGTTGCACGTGCAGGCCGTGGCAATGGGCGCGCTGGTCATCGAGCAGGTGCAGCTCGCGGTCAACGCCTATTCGGGCTGGGATCGATCGGCCGCCACGCTGGTCCTGGAGCGCGAACGCAAGATCAATCTCTACGACGCCGAGATCGAAGAAGCCGCATTGCAGGTCATCGCCCGGCGCCAGCCCGTGGCGCAGGACCTGCGCGCCGTGTTCGCCATCGACAAGGTCGTGACCGAGCTCGAGCGCGCCGCCGATGAGGCCAAGCGGCTGGCGCTGGCCGTGCTCTCCGATACCGAATTCGCGGGATTTCGTCCCGGCGCGGCCACCGCGCGCGAGGCGCGCCAGCTCGGCCGCGTTGCCATGCAGATGATCCGGGCTGCTCTCGAGGCGTTCGATCGCCTCGATCCCGTCGCTGCAATTGCCGTGGAAAAGGACCCGGAAATGGACTCCGAGTACGCCGCGGCCCTGCGCCGCATGATCTCGCGTGCCATGGAAGATGCCCGCCAGGTCCAGGCGGCCATCGAGGCCGCGTTCATCATGCGTTCCCTCGAGCGCATCGGCGATCACGCTCGCAGTATCGCGCGCCACGTGAGTTTCATCGGCGGCGACTTCGACCCCGCAACGACGGGCGTATTGCCTGCATCGATCGCCATCAAGACCTGAGGATCGGCAGGTCGGCGATTCAACCAGCATGCGTGACGGCGGCAGAATCGGGCAGGTTCGCAGTTCACCCGCGAGCCGGTAACGCAGGCGCCCGACGAGATCGTAGCCGGCATCGGCGATCGGCCGCGGGACGAGTCTCAGTAGTTTGCCCAGCAGCCACCAGAGTCCGCCGAGGCGTTCCAGCACGGCAGCCACTGCGCGGGATTTCACCGCATGACCGCTGGCGTCGAGGTACACGATGCTGTCGCCGTGCCAGTCGCGTGTGATGCAGGCGCGCAGTCGTTCGCCGGCCTTGCTTCCAGGGGCGCGAACCGCAGCTGATCCCGCGTTTCTTCCATGTGAGCGAGGCGTACGGTCGCATGGCAGAACGCGCACTCGCCATCGAACAGCAGGACGGCCGGCCCCCTCGGCGCCCAACGCTCCAGCCAGCGCGGATCGAAGGTGAGCAGGTGCGCCAGCAGCATCGGGAAAGTCAGGTCCGCGAAATTGAGGAAGACCAGGAAGCCGAGCTGCGCGCACAACATCGCCGCCCACATGAATGGGCGCAGCCTCGGGATGAGCACCAGCGGCGCAAACATCACTTCGACCAGCAGCACGCCCCAGGTGAGCAGTTCGAGAAACAGCGGCGGAAGTGCCAGCACCAGGTCACGCAAGGCGTGATCGCGTGCCAGGGGATTCTCGAGCACCAGCCGGATGGTCTGGCCCTCGACCCAGGAAGCGCTGAGCAGTTTGGTGATGCCGGAATGACTGTACGAAAGCGCCAGTACCACCCAGGCGGCATTGTGCAAGTGTGCGGGCAGACGCCAGATGCGTTCCGCGCCACCGGCGCGCAGGGCGGCCAGTGAGCCATAGGGTCGCGGTGGGACGAATGCATGCAGTACCAGGAGAAAACCGAACAGCGGCAGACTCGGATTGGCGATGAGCGGATTACGCTGATACAGCCAGCCGAGAATGAGTGCTGCGAGCACCGCGGCCACGCGATCGAACCAGCCAATGGCGAGCGCGATTCCCGACAGCGCGCCCGCGATCAACAGGCTGGCAACCGCGGCCGGTGAGTCGAAGCTGGCCAGTGGATTCGGCAAGGCGCCGATGAACGGGCTCAGCGATGCCGAGGCCAGTACGCCACCGGCGCCGAACAGTTCGGCGCCATAGGGCATGAGCATCGTGAAGTGTGTGACGAGATAGGCGCCCAGCAAGGCGCGATAGATGCTGTATTGGCCGCCGGTCCACGGTTCATTCATGGCAATTCACCAGCCAGGTGAATTCCAGGTCGGTACGTTGCACGTGGCCGAGCGGTTCGACATGTGCCGCGAGATACAAGGCGTCATCCGGAATGCCAAGTTCGGCGCGCAGGCTGCCAGGATCACACAATGCATAACGCATGACGCTCTCCTGCATGCCGAGCAGCTCGGGTTGTGACCGCAGCAGCGGGCCGTACGCAAACGCGGCGCCATACACGTTGCGGCGGTTGTAGGGGCCTTCGACGCGCGCATACGTGGCGGGATCGAGCGCGAGCACGTACGCCGTTCCCGATGCGTCCTGCCAGCTCAACGAAAAGCGCGCCGCGTGGGTTTCGTAACCCGCGTGTGCGGTGAACACTCTCATGGCGGGGGATACCTGCAGTGCCGAGGCGACCGCCTTCAGTCGCGTCATGCCCAGCGCATCCGCGGCAATCTGCAGCGAGCCGAGCGTCACCAGGAATGCCCAGGCCAGCCGGTCACGCATTCTCATTGCGGGTGTCTCCCGAGCAGCATGCGCAGCAGTTGTCGTTCGCGCTCGCGGCCGAATCCGCATTCGCGCGGACTCTGGCGCGGGTTGTCGAAGGTTCCGAACACGATGTCCCACAGCGGCAGGTCGGAATAGTTGTCGCGGTGATGGCCGATCTCGTGATGCCGTCGATGGCTTTCCGGGCGCTGGAACACGAAGCCCAGCCACCAGGGCGTACTCAGGTTGCTGTGATAGACGAGCTCGGCGAGTCCGGTGATCGTGACCACCAGCGAGGCGCAGATCGGACTCAGTCCGAGAAAGACGTGGAGGATGAAGCTCGACAGCAGGCTGTTGAGCAGGATCTCGAGCGGATGCTTGTAGAAGCTGGTCGCAACCTCGATCCGCGCTGCGCTGTGATGTACCTGGTGCAACCAGCGCCACAGCAACGGCACTTCATGACGTGCGCGATGCCACCAGTAGAAGACGAAGGTGATCGCCAGGTAACCGAGCGCGGCGGCTGGAACCGTGCCTAACTGTTCCGCGTGCCACGACGCGAGTCCGGGCAGCCAGCGATCCCAGGTAAGCGTGCCGACGTACACCACCAGCGCCTGGACCAGGTTGATGGCGAGGGTCCGGACCCACCAGCCGCGCACCGTCGGCAACGGCGTGCCGGGCGCGAAGCCGCTCGAGCGCCATGAGCACGAGAGCGGCCGCGACCACGATCAGTACCGATTGCATGACTGCCTCCCAGCGAATCGGCGGCCACGGTAAGTGCGCAGTCGCATATAATGCAACTCGTTTCGTGATTGTCTTGGTACGGGCGCTTATAGGTAGCGCCTGGTGATACTTCGCAGGAGAGGGCATGAAACAGACCGAAGCCATTCATGCCGCGCTCAAACGCATCATGCGTTCCAGCGGCCGCAACTACGCGCAGGCAGCACGTGTGCTGAAACTCAGCGAGGCCAGCGTCAAACGCCTGTTGTCACGCTCGGAGCTGTCGCTCGAACGTCTCGAGCTGCTGTGCGACTGGCTGGACGTCGAAGTCGCGGACGTGGTTCAGCAGAGTTCTTCGGAAGCGCCGCTGGTAACCGAGATCGATCCCAGCCAGGAGGAAGAGTTGCTGAGCGACATGTCGCTGCTGCTCACGGCATTTCTGACCCTGAATCGCTGGTCGGAGGCGGAGATCCTCGACATCTTCAATTTCCGCAAGCCCGACCTCGTGCAGCGCCTGCGTCGGCTCGAGCGCCTCGGACTCATCGAGCTCAAGCCGACGGGCCGCATCAAGATCCTGGCGGCGCGCAATTTCACCTGGCGCAAGGACGGGCCCATCCAGAAATTCTTTGCGGCGCGCGTGCTGCCGGAATTCCTCGCGACCCGCTTCGAGGCGCCCGGCGAGCAGATGAATTTCGTCGGCGGCATGTTGTCGCGCGCCTCGGTGCACAAGATGCAGGAACTCATGGCCGGGCTGGCGCGCGAGCTCGACGACCTGGTGAAGCAGGACCTGCACCTGCCCATCCGCGAACGCTACGGCGTGTCGCTGTTCATGGGCCTGCGGCCGTGGGAGTTCTCGGATTTCACGCGGCTGCGTCGCAAGCCGCGCGAAAAATTCTTCTGAGCCTTCAGTCGGCGCGCAACAGCTCGTTGATCGAGGTCTTTTGCCGTGTCTGCGCGTCGACGCGCTTGACGATGACCGCGCAGTACAGCGAGTACTTGCCATCGGCAGAGGGCATCGAACCCGATACCACCACCGAGCCCGCGGGCACGCGGCCTTGCAGTACCTGTCCCGTCGCGCGGTCGTAGATCTTGGTGCTCTGGCCGATGAACACGCCCATGGAGATCACCGAACCTTCTTCGACGATCACACCTTCCACGACTTCGGAGCGCGCGCCGATGAAGCAGTTGTCCTCGATGATGGTGGGCGCGGCCTGCAGCGGCTCGAGCACGCCGCCGATGCCGACGCCGCCGGAGAGGTGCACGTTCTTGCCGATCTGCGCGCAGGAACCGACGGTGGCCCAGGTATCGACCATGGTGCCGCTGTCGACATAGGCGCCGATGTTCACGTAGCTGGGCATGAGCACCACGTTGGGCGCGATGTAGGAACCGCGGCGAACAATGGCGTGCGGCACCACGCGCGTGCCGCCGTCGCGCAGGCTTGCGCCGTCATCGGCCTGGGAACGTGGCGCGTACTTGAGCGGCACCTTGTCGAAGAAACGCGTGTAGCCGGCATCGATGACCGCGTTGTCGTGCGTGCGGAAGTACAGCAGCACCGCCTTCTTGAGCCACTGGTTCACGGTCCACTGGCCGTTCTTCTTCTCGGCCACGCGCGCGCGGCCGCTGTCCAGCAGTTCGATGCTCTCTTCGATGGCATGCCGCAGGGACGGTGGCGCGTTCTTCGCATTGAGGTCGGCACGACGCTCGAATTGCTCGTCGATGGTGGCGGCCAGGGTCATGAAATCAGTCACTGATGATTCTCCAGGAAATTGCGGATGCGCTGCGCCGCGGTCACACATTCATCGACGGAAGCGACCAGCGAGATGCGCACGCGCCGCGCGCCGGGATTGCCGGTGGCCGTGTCTCGCGCCAGGTAACTGCCCGGCAGTATGGTCAGGTTCTGCGTGGCGAACAGTTCGCGCGTGAAGTCTGCGTCGTCGCGCTGCACGTCCGGCCAGAGATAGAAGGCGCCGTCGGGCTCGGCCACGTCGAGCAGCGGCGCCAGGATGGGCACCACGCGCGCGAATTTCTCGCGGTACAGCGCGCGATTCGCAGCGGCGTGGGACGTCGTCGTTCCAGGCAGCGATGCTCGCGAGCTGCGTCGGGATCGGCATGGCGCAGCCATGATAGGTGCGGTAGAGCAGGTAGCGGCTGATGATCGCGGGATCGCCGGCCACGAAGCCGGAACGCAGGCCGGGCACGCTGGAGCGCTTGGACAGGGAATGAAACACCACGCAGCGCTCGAACCGGTCGCGGCCCGGACTTCAGGGCGGCCTGCAACAGGGACGGCGGCGGCGCATGCTCGTCGCGATACAGCTCGGCATAACACTCGTCGCTGGCGATCACGAAGTCATGGCGTTCGGCGAGCTCGAGCGCCTGGCACAGGAAATCGAGCGACAGAACGGCGCCGGTGGGATTTCCCGGGCTGCACAGGAACAGCACCTGGCAGCGTTTCCAGGTGGCGGCCGGTATCGCATCGAGATCGGGCTGGAAGCGCGCGTCGGCCGTGGTGTTGAGGAACACGGGCTCCGCGCCGGCGAGCAGGGCCGCGCCTTCGTAGATCTGGTAGAACGGATTGGGCATCGCGACGGCCGGCTGTCTTCGAACGGAGCGCCGGCGGTACTAACTACCGCCTGCACGAAGGAAAACAGCGCCTCGCGCGTGCCATTCACCGGCAGCACCATGGATTCCGCATCGACGCGCGACCCGAGGCCGAAGCGGCGCCCGAGCCAGGCGGCGCAGGCCGCGCGCGTTTCCGGCAGGCCGGCGGTGGCCGGGTAACTGTCGAGCCTGGAAAGATTTTGACGCAGCGCCTCGATCACGAAGCCGGGTGGCGCATGTTTCGGCTCGCCGATGGACATGGCGATGTGCGGCAGCGCGGCCGGCGGAGTGACGCCCGCCTTCAGACGAGCGAGTCGTTCGAAGGGATAGGCGGTGAGCAGGTCGAGGCGCTGGTTCACGCGGCGGCGCGTCGATCGAGCGTGCCGGAGAGCTTTTGCTGCAGGCGTGTCGCCGCCGCCTCGTCGAGCGGCGCGCCCGACAGGGAAGCGAGATAGAAAACGTCCTCGGCGCGTTCGCCCACGGTCATGATCTTGGCGGCGAGCAGGTCGACGCGTTCTTCCATGAGCACCTTGCCGACGTCGCAAAGCAGGCCGGGCCGGTCGCCGGCGATCAGCTCGAGTACCGAACGGCGGTTGCGCTCGTCCACCGTGACTGCGATCTGCGTGGCCGTGCGGAACATGCGCGCCTGGCGCGGCACGCGGCGCGTCACGGTCACCGGCGCCTCGTCCGGGATGCTGCAATGCGCGCCACAGGGCGCGCTCGATCTCGCCGATACGCTCGCTGTCGGCGATGGGTGCGCCGTCCTCTTCGAGCACGTGATAGAGGTCGAGGCTGAAGCCATCGCCGGTGGGCGTGATCCTTGCGTCGACGATATTGAGACCGAGCTGGTCGAGTACCGCGGTGGTGATGGCGAAGCTGTTGTAGCGATGCGGCGCGAACGCCAGGATGGCGGTGGTGCCGCGTTCACTCGAGGTCTGCACGGCTACCAGCGGGTCTTCGCTGCCGGGCTCGCGATCGGCCAGCAGCTGGGTGTGCCATGCCACTTCCTCGGGCGTGTGCCGCAGGAAATACGCCGGCGTGAGCCGCTCCCAGGCGCGCGTGATTTCCGGCGCGGTGATGCGACCCGAGGCCGCGACCAGCTTGCGCGCGCCTTCCTGCGTCTCACGCATGAGCTCGTCCGGATCGATGGGGCTTTCCAGCCCGCGGCGCAGTGCGCGTTTCACGCGCTCGTAGAACTCCTGGAACAGCGAGGCCTTCCAGGAATTCCACAATTTCGGGTTCGTGCCGCGCACGTCGGCACTGGTCAGCGTGTACAGGTAGTCGAGGTGCGTCTCGTCGCCGACCTTGCGAGCGAAGGCGTTGATGACTTCGGGATCGGAGATGTCCTGCTTCTGCGCGGTGACCGAGAGCTCGAGGTGATTGAGCACCAGCCACGACACCAGGCGCGCGTCGTAACGCGACAGTCCCTGTTCGAGACAGAAAGCCTCGGCATCCACGGCACCGAGCTGCGAATGGTCGCCGCCACGACCCTTGGCGATGTCGTGGAACAACGCGGCGAGGTAGGCGATCTCCGGCTTGGGCAGGGTCTGCATGATGGCCGAGAGATTCGGCAGCTCGCTGTCGTACTTCGAAAGCGCGAGCCGGCGCAGGTTCGAGAGCACGAACAGGGTGTGCGCGTCGACGGTGTACGCATGGAACAGGTCGTACTGCATGCGGCCGACGATGCGACCAAACGCGGGAATGTAACGGCCGAGGACGCCGTACGTGTTCATGCGGCGCAACTCATGGGTCACGCCGGCAGGCGCGCGCAGGATCTCCAGGAACAGCCGGTGATTGCGCGGGTTCTGGCGGAACTCTTCGTCGATGAGCCACAGGTTCTTGTTGATCGCGCGGATCGTCGAGGCACGCACACCCCTCACTTCCGGGTTCTGCTGCAGCAGTACGAAGATCTCGAGCAGCGCCGATGGCGTGCGCGCGAACAGTTCCTCGTTCACCGCTTCGAGGTACTCGTTGCGAACCTGGAATCGCGGGTTGAGGGGACGCGGCGGGGTGGTCTCGTTCAGGATGGCTTCGCGGAACAGCTGCAGCAGCAGTTCGTTGAGCAGCGACACGTCCATGACCGTGCGGTAGTAGCGCTGCATGAACTGCTCGACCGCGAGCGTGTACGAGGCGTCTTCGTAGCCGAAACTCTGCGCGAGCTTGATCTGGTGATCGAATAGCAGCCGGTCTTCGCGCCGGCCCGTGAGCACGTGCAGGCCGAAGCGCACCTTCCAGAGGAAGGACTGCGCCTGCTTGAGCTTGCGCAATTCCGACAGCGACAGGAATCCATGCGTGCGCAGCTCGTCGAGCGAGCTCGCGCCGAAGTGGCGCTTGGCCACCCAGGCAATGGTCTGGATATCGCGCAGACCGCCGGGACCCGTCTTGACGTTGGGCTCCAGGTTGTAAGCGGTGTCGTTGGCCTTGCGGTGCCGGTCCTGTTGCTCGGCCACCTTGGCTTCGAAATACGCTTTCACCGGCCAGACGCGTTCGGCCGATACGGCCTCGCGCATCGTTGCCAGCAGCTGCGCATTGCCGGCGAGCAACCGCGCTTCGATCAGCGTGGTCATCACGCCGACATCGGCCGCGCTTTCCTCGGCGCACTCGCTCTCCGTGCGAACGCTGTGGCCGACTTCGAGATTGATGTCCCAGAGAAACGTGACCACGCGTTCGACGATGCCCCGGCCGGCGTCATCCGGCGGTTCGGGCACGAGGATCAGGATGTCGACGTCGGAATGCGGATGCAGCTCACCGCGCCCATAACCACCGACCGCCGCCAGCGCCCAGCTTTCGTAGCCGGCGGGTAGTTGGGAGCGCCAGACCTCGCGCAGGATGGCGTCGATGAGCTCGGCGCGCGCGTGCACCAGCGTCTCCACCGATTCGTCGGCGCGAAAGCGCTCGGCGAGCTCGGCGTGCGCGTCCCTGAGTTCGGTGCGGAAGGCATCCGGTGCATGGCTGGCTGCCGCGAGCCGTTCGGGCAGTTGTGCGAGCCGCAGCCACGGAGCGCCGCGCGTGACCGACGTGTCGGCCGCCTCGATGTCCTCGTCGAGTGATGCCATCTAGTTGTACGAGGCGGGGCGCTTGCTGCCCTCGCCGAGGGTCAGCACTTCCACACCGGTCGGAGTGACCAGCACGGTGTGCTCCCATTGCGCCGAGAGCGAATGATCCTTGGTGACCACCGTCCAGCCGTCCCCCAGCAGCCGCACATGGCGCTTGCCGGCATTGACCATCGGCTCAATGGTGAAAGTCATGCCGGCCTTGAGTTCATCACCCGTGCCGGCTTCGCCGTAGTGCAGCACCTGCGGATCTTCGTGATACACGCGGCCGATGCCATGCCCGCAGTATTCGCGCACCACCGAGAAATTGCGTTCTTCAACGAAGGTCTGGATGGCGTGACCGATGTCGCCGAGGTGGGCGCCCGGGCGCACCTGCTCGATACCGCGCCACATGGCTTCCCAGCAGGTTTCGGTGAGTCTTTGCGCTGGCAGCGAGGGCTTGCCGACGTAGTACATGCGGCTGGTGTCGCCATGAAAGCCTTCGCGGATGACGGTGACATCGATGTTCACGATGTCGCCTGTCTTGAGGACCTTGTCGTTCGGGATGCCGTGGCAGACCACGTGATTCACCGAGGCGCAGATGGTCTTGGGGAAACCCCGATAGTTCACATTGGCCGGAATCGACTGCTGCACCTCAATAATGTGGCGATTGCAGATGCGATCCAGCTCTTCGGTGGTCACGCCGGGCTTGACGTGCTCGCCGATCATGTCCAGAACTTCAGCCGCCAGACGTCCCGCCACGCGCATTTTTTCCTGCTCGGCCGGGGACTTAATGGTGATATGGCGACTCACGAGGGAGTCCATTGCGTGCACCTGCGTAAGGCATTGTTTTGACGGGGAAGGGATGGTATAAAGCGCGGCCTTTTTTGGCAATGAAACTCACTTAAACCACACGCGCAACCTACCGGCTCTGCCCCTCCAGGCAAGTCGGCATAACGGGTGGATGGGTGTCCGACCAACGATCGATACAGCGATCGACGGATCACCACTCGGGCGGCGCGGAGGCACAACCCCACAAGGAGACTTTGATGTCCAGCGTGTCAATGCGACAAATGCTGGAAGCGGGCGTCCATTTTGGACACCAGACCCGCTTCTGGAACCCCAAGATGGCTCCGTTCATTTTCGGCGAACGGAACAAGATCCACATCATCAACCTCGAGAAGACGCAGCCCATGTACGCGGAAGCGGCATGGTTCGTGCGCAGCGTGGTCGCGGACGGCGGCAAGGTGCTGTTCGTCGGCACCAAGCGTTCGGCGCGCGAGGCGGTCGAGAAGGAAGCCAAGCCGTTGCGAGATGCCCTACGTGAACCAGCGCTGGCTGGGCGGCATGCTCACCAATTTCAAGACCATTCGCCAGTCGATCAAGCGGCTCGCGGATCTCACCGAGATGTCGGAGAACGGCACGCTCGGCAAACGTGGCAAGAAGGAAGCCACGATGATGCGCCGTGAGAAGGACAAGCTCGAGAAGAGCCTCGGCGGCATCAAGCAGATGGAATCTCCGCCCGACGTGATTTTCGTCGATCGACGTCGGCCACGAGGAAATCGCGATCCTCGAAGCCAGGAAACTCGGCATTCCCGTGGTGGCGGTGGTCGATACCAATTGCACGCCGGACAACGTCGACTACGTGATCCCGGGCAACGATGACGCCATGCGCGCCATCGTGCTGTACGCCGCGGGAATCGCCGACGCGGTGATCGAAGGCAAGTCGCAGGTTCCGGCCGTGGTCGGTCGGCGAAGACGAATTCGTCGAACTGGACGAAGCCGGCAACCCGAAGAAGAAAGGTGCCCGCGCCGCCAGCGCCGCCAAGCCGCCGGCTCCGGTGCGCTGCGCGCCGTCCGGCAAACAACGCGGTGCGCCGTCGTCCGGTGGTCGCGAGCGTCGCGGCCGATCCGGAAGACGGTGTCGATCCGGCCGTGTTCACCGACACGGGCGAAGCGGCGCCGCGCAGCGCCACGGCCAGCGCCGGCCGTTCGCGCACCGGCACGCGGCAATGCCCCGACCGGGCGTCGCGGTGGCGGTGGTGGCGGCGGTCCGCGTCGCGGCTGATCGCGCACCGGGCCCTAACAACTCAAGGATACGTAATGACAATTACTGCAGAAGCGGTCAAGCAGCTTCGCGAACGCACCGGCGCCGGCATGATGGAATGCAAGAAGGCGCTGGTGGAGACCAACGGCGACCTGGATGCCGCCGCGGAGAACATGCGCAAGTCGGGTCTCGCCAAGGCCGACAAGAAGGCCTCGCGCATCGCCGCCGAAGGCGTGGTCGTGGTGGAGAAGTCCGCCGACGGCAAGACCGGCGTGCTGGTCGAAGTGAACAGCGAGACGGACTTCGTGGCGCGCGGCGAAGAGTTCCGCGGCTTCGCGAACGATGTCGCGAAGGCGGCCCTGGTCGCCAGCGCCGGCACCGTCGATGCCGTGAATGCGCCTCAGGCTCGCCAGTGGCGAGACCGTCGACGAGAAGCGCCGTGCGCTGATCGCGAAGATCGGCGAGAACCTGACCGTGCGTCGCGTGACGCTGGTCAAGGCGCCGACCGTGGTCGGTTCGTACGTGCACACCGACAGCAAGAAGGCCGCCCTCGTGGCGGTCGAAGGCGGTGACACGGAACTGGCGCGCGATCTCGCCATGCAGGTGGTCGCAGCCAGCCCGCGCTACGTCACGCCGGCCGACGCGCCGGCCGACCTCGTGGCCAAGGAGCGCGAGATCGAAACCGAGAAGGCGAAGACCGAGCCGGCCAACGCGAGCAAGCCCGCCGAGATCCTCGCCAAGATCGTCGAGGGTCGCCTGCGCAAGTCGATCAACGAATTCGCGCTCACCGGACAGGTGTTCGTGAAGGATGGCGATCTGACCATCGAGAAGCTGCTCGCGAAGAGCAAGGCGAAGGTGCTGGCTTTCGAGCGTTACGAAGTCGGTGCCGGCATCGAAAAGAAGCAGGACGATTTCGTGGGTGAGGTCATGGCGCAGGTCAAGGCTCAGTCAAAGACTGACCCGCCGGCGACCAAACACTGAAGGATGCCGTTCTGAAAACCCCGCCAAGGCGGGGTTTTCTTTATGGCAAAGTGCGTATCGCCTCGGACGGGGCAAGGGGACTCGAACTGATGGGCAACCGCTACAAACGCATCCTGGTGAAGCTGTCGGGCGAAGCGCTGCTCGGCTCGACGGACTTCGGCATCGATCCGCTGGTCCTCAAGCGCATCGCGGGTGAATTGCTCGAGATCCAGGCAAGTGGCGTGCAGGTCGCCTGCGTGATCGGCGGTGGCAACATCTTCCGCGGGGCGGGCCTGGCGAAGGCAGGCATCGACCGTGCCACGGGTGACCACATGGGCATGCTCGCGACAGTCATGAACGCGCTCGCCATGCAGGATGCCATCGAGAGCCTGGGCGGGCAGTGCGCGCGTGCAGAGCGCGATCCGCATCAACCAGGTCTGCGAGGACTACATCCGCCGCCGTGCAATGCGCCACCTGGAAAAGGGCCGCATCGTCATCTTCGCGGCCGGCACGGGTAATCCGTATTTCACCACCGACAGCGCAGCGGCGCTGCGCGCCATCGAGATCGAGGCCGACGTGCTGCTCAAGGCCACCAAGGTCAACGGCATCTACGACTCGGACCCGGTCAAGAATCCGGATGCAAAACGTTACGCGACGTTGACCTACGACAAGGTGCTCGCCGACCGACTGAACGTCATGGACGCCACGGCCATCGTGATGTGCCGCGACAACCGCATGCCGCTCACGGTGTTCAACCTCAACAACGCGGGCGACCTGCCGCGCGTGGTGCGCGGCGACGACATCGGCACCGTCGTGACGAACGATTGAAGACGAGGAGAGGGTAATGATCGACGACATCAAGAAAGACGCCGCCAGCCGCATGGGCAAGTGCGTCGAGAATTTCCAGGGCGACCTCAAGAAGCTGCGCACCGGTCGCGCGCATCCCTCGCTCATCGAGAATCTCAAGGTCGATTACTACGGCACCGACACTCCGCTCAAGCAGGTGGCCAATATCAGCGTCGAGGATGCGCGCACCCTGGTGGTCTCGCCGTGGGAGAAAAGCATCGTCCAGGCCATCGAGAAGGCCATCCACAAGTCGGAGCTGGGCCTGAACCCCATCAGCGCCGGGCACGGTGATTCGCCTGCCGCTGCCGCCGCTGACCGAAGAGCGCCGCCGCGACATCACCAAGGTGGTGCGCGCGGATGCGGAGAACGCTCGCATCGCGGTGCGCAACGTGCGTCGCGACGTCATCGCCGACGTCAAGGAAGCACTCAAGGAAAAACTCATTTCGCAGGACGAAGAGAAGAAAGCCGAGGTCGACATCCAGAAGCTCACCGACAAGTACGTCGGTGACATCGATGCGCAACTCGCCGCCAAGGAAAAAGAGATCATGCAGGTGTGAGCACACCCGTACCTGGTCTCGGGGCTGCACGGTGAGTATTCCGAATCACATCGCGATCATCATGGACGGCAACGGGCGCTGGGCGAAAGCGCGCGGCCTGCCGCGTCACGCCGGTCACAAGGAAGGCGTCAAGCCCGTGCGCATGTGTGTCGAGGAATGTTCGCGCCGCAGGATCGGTGCGCTCACGATATTCGCGTTCTCGAGTGAGAACTGGCAGCGCCCGGCCGCCGAGGTCGGCAGCATCATGCAGTTGTTCCTCGATTCCATCGATGCCGAGGTCGAGGAGTTGAATCGAAATGGTGTCCGGCTGCGTTTCATCGGCGATCGCCACAGCCTCAGCGTCCGGCTGCAGGCGCGCATGGCGGCGAGCGAGCAGCTCACGGCCAGTAACCCGGGACTGAAGCTGCAGGTGGCGGTGAGTTACGGCGGGCGCTGGGACATTCTGCAGGCGGCGCGCAAGCTGGCCGCTGAAGCCGCAAGTGGCGCACTGCGCGTCGAAGACATCGACGAAGCACGCTTCGCAGCCGCCCTGGCGCTTGGTGATGTGCCCGACCCGGATCTTTTCATCCGCACCGGTGGCGATCATCGCATCAGCAATTTCCTCCTTTGGAATCTCGCCTATACGGAAATCCACGTGAGCGAGGTGCTGTGGCCGGATTTCGCCGTGACTCATCTCGAAGCGGCGCTGGATTCGTTCGCGAGTCGGGAGCGGCGCTTCGGCCGGACCGCTGATCAACAGCGCGACAAGGCGGTCGAGGCCGTCCACAGTGCTTAAACAGCGCGTCCTGACAGCAGTCGTGCTGGTGGTCATCCTGCTGGGCGTGATGCTCGGGCTGCCGCCGATGGCCACTGTCGCTTTGATTACCGTGCTGGTGCTCATCGGTGCGTGGGAATGGGCCGCATTCATTGGCAAGGGCACCCCCGCGGCACGCGCGGCGTACACCGCATTGGTCGCCGCAGCGCTGATCGCGAGCCTGTATTTCTATTCCCTGTCGCCGCAGTTCGTGAGCGTGATGATGACTGTCGCCATGGTGTGGTGGATGGTGGCGTTCCTGTGGATCTGCCTCGCGCCAACGCGCGTGAATCCGGTCTCGGCGGGGCTCGCCGGACTGCTGGCACTGGTGCCGTGCTGGCTGGCACTGGTCTACGTAACGGTCGCCACGCAGAGCACTTACTGGGTGCTGTTCACGCTGGCTCTGGTCTGGGCGGCGGACACCGGCGCCTTCTTCGCCGGCCGCTGGTTAGGCCGCGTGCTGCTGGCGCCGCGTGTGTCGCCGAAGAAGACCTGGGAAGGTGTGGTGGGCGGCGTACTCGCGAGTGCGCTGGTGGCCTGGCTCGCGGCGACTTTCCTGTTCAGTGTGAATGTCTGGCAGTTCGTGCTGCTCTGTACCGCGGTCGCCGCCGTCTCCATCGTGGGAGATCTCACCGAGAGCATGCTCAAGCGTGCTGTCGGCCTCAAGGACAGCGGCAGCGTGTTCCCCGGCCATGGCGGCATGCTCGATCGCATCGACAGCGTCACAGCCGCGGCGCCCGCGCTGGTGTTCGCGCTCATCGCGATGCAGGTCATTCCATGATCGGCGTCGCCATCCTCGGTTCGACCGGATCGGTTGGCGAAGCCACGCTCGACGTGATCGCGCGTCATCCCGACCGGTTCCGCGTGGTGGCGCTCGGTGCGCATCGCAACGCGGAAAAACTCGCCGCGCAGGCAATGCGGTTCGACGTTCCCTATGCGGCGCTCGCCGATGCGACCGCCGCCCGCAGGCTCGAAGAGTTGCTGCGCGCGCGCGGTGCGCGCACGCGGGTACTGGCCGGGGCAGATGCACTCGACGAGATCGCGGCGTTGCCTGAAGTCGACAGCGTCATGGCGGCCATCGTCGGCGCCGCGGGGCTGCGCTCGACGCTGGCCGCAGCGCGCGCCGGCAAACGTCTCCTGCTGGCCAACAAGGAATCGCTGGTCATGGCGGGACCGTTGCTCATGCAGACGGTGCGCACGGCCGGGGGCATGCTGCTGCCCATCGACAGCGAGCACAACGCAGTGTTCCAGTGTCTGCCGCGCGACGCGGTACCCGGCGTTGCGCCGCCCGGAGTCAAGCGCATCCTGCTGACCGCTTCGGGCGGCCCGTTCCTCGATTCCGATCGCGCGCGTCTCTCAAGAGTCACACCTGACGAAGCCTGCGCGCACCCGAACTGGGTGATGGGTCGCAAGATCTCGGTGGATTCGGCCACGCTGATGAACAAGGGCCTGGAATTCATCGAAGCCTGCCTGCTGTTCGGCGTGACCCCGGATCGTGTCGAAGTCCTCATTCACCGCGAAAGCATCGTGCATTCGCTGGTCGAATACGTGGATGGTTCGGTGCTCGCGCAGTTAGGTGCGCCGGACATGCGCACGCCCATTGCGCACGCCCTTGCGTGGCCGGAGCGAGTCACCTCGGGTGTACAATCCCTCGATCTCATCAAGGTCGGGACCCTGCGGTTCGAAGCGCCGGACCTGCGACGATTCCCGGCACTGGGCCTGGCCCAGGAGGCCGCGCGGGCAGGGGGATTGAGGCCCGCATCACTTAATGCCGCAAATGAGGTGGCTGTAGCAGCGTTTCTCGAGGGTGGATTGAACTTTGCACAAATTCCATCGGTCATTGAATCGGTGATGGCAACCACATCGGGTGGCGAAATCCGCGATCTCGACGACGTGCTGGCGGCCGATGCCGAAGCACGCGCGCGGGCTTCTTTCCTCATCCGGCCGCGCGCGGCTCACGCTTAAGGGGAGGCGCGATGCAGATTCCCTGGAATGCCTTCTGGTTCATCATCGGCGTCAGCCTGCTGGTGACCATTCACGAGTTCGGCCACTTCTGGGTGGCCCGCAAGCTTGGCTTCAAGGTGCTGCGCTTCTCGGTCGGTTTCGGCAAACCGCTGTACAAGAAGATCGGCGCGGCCCCGGATCACATCGAATACGTGATCGCCGCCATTCCGCTTGGCGGCTACGTGCGCATGCTCGATGAACGCGACGGCAAGGTCGATCCGTCCGATGTGCCGCGCGCGTTCGGCAGCCGGCCGCCGTGGCAACGTATCCTGGTGTTGCTGGCCGGTCCCGCGGCGAACATCCTGTTCGCGGTGCTCGTGCTCTGGGGCCTGTTCTGGGTCAGCGGCATCACGCATGTAAAGGCTTCGGTCGACAACGTGGTCGTGGGCTCGATCGCCGACAAGGCCGGGCTGAAGCAGGGTGATGAGCTGCGCAGCATCAATGGCGAACCGATCCTCGACCAGTTCGATGCCAGGCTCCTGTTGTTAGACGTGGTGAGCGACGACGGCCGGGCCAGCATCGTGGTGCGCGACAGCCATGGCGCCGATCGGACCGTGACGCTCGAGGTTTCCGACCCCGAAGTGCGCTTCGCACTCACCGGCAAGGACCGCCTCAACGAAGGCCTGGGATTCGAGTTCTGGCAGCCGCGGCTGCCCGCCGTGCTGGGCGGTGTGACCGAGGGCGGCCCGGCCGACAAGGCGGGTCTCAGGGCGGGGGATGAAATCCGCTCGCTGGATGGTATTCCGGTACGCAACTTCAACGAGATGGCCGACTACATCAACGCGCGTCCCGACAAGGAAGTCGTGGTGGGCGTGCGCCGTGGTGCTGAAAACTTCACGCGCCGGCTAACTACAGTAAGCGACAAGGTAGACGGGCGCATCATCGGGCGCCTGATGATCCAGCAGCCGGTCGTCGAGAATCCCTATCCACCCGACATGCGGACTCACACCGAAGTGGGCGGGGTCGCCGCGTTCACCTATTCGGTCAGCAAGGCCTGGCAGATGACGGTTGCCCAGGCCAAGTTCTTCGTGCGCATGATCAAGCGCCAGTTCTCGACGGACAGCGTGGCGGGTTTTCTCTCGATCGCTGGCTACGCGGGTGATGCGGCGCGTGTCGGGTTCACCGCCTTCCTCATGTTGCTGGTGCTGTTGTCGCTGTCGCTCGGGTTCCTCAATCTCCTGCCGATTCCGCTCCTCGACGGTGGCCAGATCGTGTTTCAGCTCATCGAATGGGTGAAGGGCGGGCCGCTCTCGGAGCGTACCTACCTGGTGGGACAACAGGCGGGCCTGGTGTTGCTGGCACTGCTCATGGGCCTGGCCCTGTTCAACGATCTGAACAGCATCGATTGGGCGAGAATATTCGGCGCGCGTTCATGACGAAGATTTCTTTCAGGGGTTTCACTTGACCAACAGGTTTGCGAGTCTTTGTGCCGTCGGCAGCATGTTGATGGCTGCTGCGTCATTCGCCCAGGAAGGCTCCACGTTCACCGTCGGCGACATCCGCGTCGAGGGTCTGCAGCGCGTCACCGAAGGCACGGTCTACAACTATCTGCCGATCAACATCGGCGACACGCTTTCGGCGCAGCGTATCCGCGAAGCGGTGCGTACGCTCTACGACACCGGCTTCTTCCGCGACGTGGAAATGCGCCGCGATGGCAGCGTGCTCATCGTGGTGGTCAACGAGCGGCCCACCATCGAGAGCTTCGAAATCAAGGGCAACAAGGAAATCAAGACCGAGGACCTGAGCAAGTCGCTGCGCAACGTGGGACTCGCCCAGGGCAAGACCTTCGACCGTTCGGTGCTCGAGGACGTGAAGTCCTTCCTGCAGGACCAATACGGCGCACGCGGCAAGTACGCCGCCAAGATCGACACCAAGGTGGAAGAAGTCGCCGGCAACCGCGTCAAGATCAACATCGATATTGTCGAGGGCAAGCGGGCCAAGATTCGCCAGATCAATATCGTCGGCAATCACACCTTCGAGGAAAAGGACATTCTCGAGGCCTTCGAGCTCAAGACGCCGAACCTGCTGTCGTTCTACAAGCAGGACGATCGCTACTCGCGTGAGTCGCTGCAGGGTGACCTGGAAAAACTGCGCTCCTTCTACATGGATCGCGGTTACGCCAACTTCGAGGTCGAGTCCACGCAGGTGGCCATCGCGCCGGAGAAGGACGACATCTTCATCACGGTGAACATCAACGAAGGCGAAATCTTCCGCGTCAAGGAAGTCAAACTGGCCGGCACCTTCGTGATTCCCGAAGCGCTGCTCAAGCGTTATCTCATCGTGCAGCCGGGTGACCAGTTCTCCCGCAAGATGATCACCGCGACCCAGGAGTTGCTGCAGAACCGCCTGGGCGAGGACGGTTTCGCGTTCGCCAAGGTCGACCCGGTCCCGACCACCCTCGGAGATCCGGCGAACAAGGAACTGTCGCTGACGTTTTTCGTCGACCCGGGCAATCGTGTCTACGTGCGCCACATCAACTTCAACGGCGTCACCAAGATCAACGACGAAGTGCTGCGTCGTGAAATGCGCCAGCTCGAAGGCGGCTGGTTGTCGAACGTGGCGCTGGACCGCTCCAAGCAACGCATCGAGCGACTGCCCTACGTCAAGAAGGTCGAGTCGGAAACCAAGCCCGTGGCCGGATCCGCCGACCTGGTCGACGTCGAATACGAGATCGAGGAAGGTCCGTCGGCGCAGCTCGGTGGTGGCATCGGTTACTCCGAGTCGCAGTCATTCATGATCAGCGGCAACTACGCCGACGCCAACTTCCTCGGCACCGGGCGCCGCGTGTCCATCGATCTGAACTCCGGCCAGTACGCCAAGGTGTACGGCCTGGCGGTCACCGAACCATATTTCACCGCCGACAACGTGGGCTTCACGAGCGCCCTGAGTTATCGCGATCAGACGCAGTTCGTTTCGTCGGCTTCCGACTTCTCCTCCGAGACCCTCGCGGCTTCGTTCGACGTGGGCTATCCGATTTCCGAGAACCAGGGCATCCGCTTCGGATTGTCATTCCAGAAGTCGAGCCTGCTGGTCACCAGCGGCGGCAGCGCGCGCCAGTCCGTCGAATGGGTGAGCAATAACGGCAATCCTTCGCAGGAGTGCCTTGGAGTCGCGGGCCAGCCAGTGGATTGCGCCGGACCCGCCTATCTGCGCGTTTACAGCACTGACTACCGGACGGTCGAATTCACCACGTCGTGGAATTTCGACAGCCGCAACCGCTCGCTGTTTGCGGATCGCGGCATGCGTCATTCGTTTGGACTGGCCTACGCTCTGCCCGGCGCCAGCGAGGTGGAGTACTACGTCGCCAGTTACGAATACCTTCAATACATCCCGCTGTTCGGCCGTTTCACGCTGCAACTGGGCGCGGATCTGGCCTACGGCATGGACATCGGGGACACGACAGCCCTGCCGCCGTACCGCCAGTTCTATGCCGGCGGCCCCGATACCGTGCGCGGATATAAAGAGAGCCGCCTGGGACCCAAGGACGACTTCGGGAATCCCTTCGGTGGCAACCTCAAGGTCGCCGGCAGGGCGGAAGTGCTGATTCCGTTGCCCCAGAAGTTCCAGTCTTCGGCGCGCCTGTCGTGGTTCTATGACATCGGCAACGTCTTCTCGACGGGCAACCGTTACTCGTTCTATGGGCCGACCGGTCAGCCGGTCGAATACAAGTTCGAGTATGATAAATTGAAGCACTCGACGGGCGTGGCGGTGCAATGGCTTGCGCCATTGGGTGTATTCCGGTTCAGCTACGCCATGCCGTTGAACGCCTATAAGGGCGATCGCTTCCTCTACGCAGATGAAGACGAACGCTTCCAGTTCTCCGTAGGCCAGGCTTTCTAAATAGCCATTTTCTTGAGAGGTGGGTCAGTGCAGGTTTCTTTTCGCAAGATTGTTCTGGGTTCTATCGCTGCGGTGACACTGGCTGTCCCGTCGTTCGCGGAAATCAAGGTGGGCGTCATCGACTACGGCCGCCTGCTCAATGAGTCGCCGCAGGCCAAGGCGCTGACGGAGACATTGGACGCGGAATTCAACCCCCGCTACCAGCAGCTCGTGACACAGGATCGCGCGCTCAAGGCCAAGGCCGAAAAGTTGCAGAAAGACCTCGCCACCATGTCGGCGGATCAGCGCTCCAAGGCCGAGAAGGAAATCCGTGACAGCGCGCGCGAACTCGAGCGCAAGGGCAAGGAGCTGAAGGACGACTCCGAGGCCAAGCGCAACGAAGAAATCGTCAAGCTGCAGCGCATGCTGGGCAACGAGGTACGTGAATACGCAAAGGCACAGAACTTCGACATCGTGCTGATGGACGGAGTCATCTACGCGACGCCCGCGGTGAACATCACCGATGCCGTGTTGAGTGTGTTGCAGACGCGTTCTCCCAAGCCGGCCGCCGCGCCGGCCGGCGCGGCACCGCAGCCCAAGCCGCCCGCGAAGCCCTGAGCCAAAGGCGCTCGCGCGCCCGCCGCCATGACAGTCACGCTCGGCGAACTGGCGGTGCGCTTCGGCTGTGAACTGCGCGGTGAGCCGTCGGCGACCGTGGATTCGGTGAGTTCGCTGTCCCAGGCGGGTCCGCGTTCGGTCACGTTTCTCGCCAATCCGAAGTTCGTAGCGCAGCTGCAGGCAACGCGCGCAGGCGCAGTGATCCTCGATGCGAAGTCGGCCGCCAAGTCTCCGGTTGCCGCATTGGTGGCCGCCAATCCTCACGCCACGTTCGCGCGCGTCGCGACCCTGCTGTACCCCGAGCCACCGCTCAATCCGGGCGTGCATCGCGAGGCCAGTGTCGATGCCACCGCCAGCGTGGGTCCCGGCACGGAGGTCGCTGCGCAGGCCGTCGTCGGTGCCCGCGCGACCCTCGGCGCACGGTGTTACATCGGGCCAGGCTGCGTCATCGAACCGGATGCGGTGATCGGCGATGACACGCGCCTGGTCGCGCGAGTGTTCATCGGCCATCGGGTCTCGATGGGCGCGCGTTGCACCGTTCAGGCCGGCGCAGTCATTGGCGGTGACGGATTCGGCTTCGCACCCGAGAAGGGCGCCTGGGTCAAGGTGCCGCAGATCGGATCAGTCAGCATCGGCGATGACGTGGAGATCGGCGCGAACACCACCATCGACCGCGGCGCGATCGACGACACCGTGATCGAGGAGGGCGTCAAACTCGACAACCTCATCATGATCGCGCACAACGTGCGCATCGGCGCGCACTCGGCCCTTGCAGGGCAATCGGCCATCGCCGGCAGCAGCGTGCTCGGCAAGCGCTGCATCCTGGGTGGCAGGGCCGGCCTTACCGGCCACATCACCCTGTGTGACGACGTGGTGGTGCTCGGCACCTCCTTCATTTCCCATTCCATCAGCAAGCCAGGCGCGTATTCTTCCGCGCTGCCGAGCGAAGAAGCCGGCGCGTGGCGGCGCCTCGTGGCGCGCTTCAAACGCCTCGACGCAATGGCCAGGCGACTGCGAGCGGTCGAAAAACACGTCGGATTTTCAGCGTTGGAGCAGGACTCTTCCGAGGAATAACTACATGAGCCAACCGGTCTCTCTCGACATCATGGGCGTCATGCGCCTGCTGCCGCATCGTTATCCGTTCCTGCTGGTCGACCGCGTGCTGGAGTGCAACAAGGGTGACAGCATCCGGGCGATCAAGAACGTCACGATGAACGAGCCATTCTTTCCCGGTCATTTTCCGCATCGTCCCGTGATGCCCGGAGTCATGATCATCGAGGCGCTGGCGCAGGCCGCGGGCGTGCTGGCCTTCGTCACCGCTGATGTGATTCCCGACGAGACCACCAGGTTCTACTTCGTCGGCATCGACAAGGCGCGCTTCCGCAAGCCGGTGGAGCCCGGTGACCAGCTGATCCTCACCGCCAAGCTCGAGCGGCAGATGCGCGGCATCTGGAAGTTCAGCACAGTCGCCTACGTGGGTGACGATGAGGTAACTTCGGCGGAAATGATGGTGGCGCCAGAAACCAACAAGACCGCTCCCAGGGTGGTCACCGCGTGAGCAATATCGATCCACGGGCCATCGTTTCCCCGAAGGCCGAGCTGGCCGCGGATGTCACGGTGGGCGCCTATTCCGTCATCGGCGACGATGTGCGCATCGGCGCCGGAACCTGGATCGGACCGCACGCGGTGATCAACGGCCCGACCAGCATTGGAGCGGGCAACAGGATTTTCCAGTTCGCTTCGATCGGTGATGCCCCGCAGGATCTCAAGTACAAGGGTGAGCCGACGCGGCTCGAGATCGGCGACCGCAACGTATTCCGCGAATGCACCACCATGAACCGTGGCACTGCGCAGGGTGGGGGCGTCACGACCATCGGCAGCGACAACCTGTTCATGTCCTATACGCACGTGGCGCACGACTGTCACGTCGGCAGTCGCTGCGTACTGGCTAACTACGCCACTCTGGGCGGTCACGTGATGCTCGGCGACTGGGTCATCATGGGCGGCTACTCGGGCATCCACCAGTTCACCAAGGTGGGCGCACACGCATTCCTCGGCAACAACGCCGCGGTCACTCGCGACGTGCCGCCATACATCATGGCGGTCGGCTCGCCGGCCGTTCCGCATTCGATCAACTCCGAAGGTCTGAAGCGCCGGGGCTTTACGCCGGAGCAGATCCGCAATCTCAAGAACGCGTATCGCGTGCTGTACCGGTCGGATCTCAAGCTCGCCGACGCGGTCGAGGAACTCAAGACGCGCGCCGCGTCGCAACCCGAGCTGAAGATCTTCGTCGACTTCATCGGCGAGTCGACTCGCAGCCTCGTGCGCTGAGCCGAATGCGCATCGCGCTGGTGGCAGGGGAGGCGTCAGGTGATGCGCTCGGTGCCGCGCTGATCGACGCATTGCGGCAAACGTTTCCCGGGCGCGCAGTTCGCCGGCGTTGCCGGACCGCGCATGATTGCCGCCGGCTGCAATGCCTGGTTTCACAGCGAAGAGCTCGGAGTCATGGGTCTCACCGAGGTTCTGCGTCACCTGCCGCGCCTGTTGCGGCTGCGCGGCGCCCTGCAACGACGCATTCTCGGATGGCGGCCGGACGTCTTCATCGGCGTCGATTTCAAGGAATTCAACCTGGGGCTCGCGCGGCGTCTCAAGAAACAGGGTCTGCGCACCGTCCAGTATGTGAGTCCCCAGGTCTGGGCGTGGCGACGGGATCGGGCACGCACCATCGGCGAAGCAGTCGACCTCATCCTTTGCCTGTTTCCCTTCGAGCCGGATTTCTATCGCGAATACGGCGTGCGCGCGACCTTCGTCGGCCATCCGCTGGCTGACCAGATTCCGATGCAGGTCGATCGTTCCGCGGCCCGGGCCGAGCTGGGTATCAGCGCCGACGCGCGCGTGCTCGCATTGCTGCCGGGCAGCCGGCGCGCCGAAGTCGAACGCCTCGCCGTGCCCTTCGCCGGAGCTGCCGAATTGCTCGCGGCACGTTATCCCGGCCTGGTCTGCATCGCGCCCATGGTGACGCCGGCGCTGCGCGAGCTGTTTGCCGGCCATTGCGCCACCCTCGCGCCGCGCGCCGCCGTGCGCATGCTGGACGGCAAGGCGCGGCTGGCGCTGGTCGCGGCCGACGTGGTGCTCGTGGCCTCGGGCACCGCGACGCTCGAGACCGCGCTTTGCAAGCGGCCCATGGTGGTGGCGTATCGTCTCGGCGCCATCACTGCGTTCCTGCTGCAACAGCTCGGGCTCGTGAAGGTGCGCCATTTCTCTCAGCCCAACCTGCTCGCCGACAAGGAACTGGTGCCGGAGTTCTTCCAGGAACAGGCCAACGCCGGCACCCTGGCCGATGCGCTCGGCAACTGGTTCGATCGACCCGAGCAGGTGGCGCGCCTGCAGGGCGAGTTCGGCGCGATCCACGAGACGTTGCGGCGCGGAGGTGCGGACCTCGCCGCCAGCGAAATCGCGGCGTTGCTCACGGCGTGGACCGCTCATGCCGAATCGGAGGAGCGATGAAGCTTCGCGTGCGACTGCGCGTGGCAGGTGTCGACGAAGCCGGTCGTGGGCCATTGGCGGGGCCGGTGGTTGCCGCCGCCGTGATCCTGAATCCCGCGCGGCCCATCCGCGGACTCGCCGATTCCAAGGTGCTTGAACCCGATGAACGGGAGCGCCTCGCGCTGCTGATACGCGAGCGTGCGTTGTGCTACGCCGTGGCCTGGGCCGATGCCGAAGAAATCGACAGCATCAATATCCTGCAGGCGACCATGCTGGCCATGCGCCGCGCGCTGCTCGGCCTGCCGGTTCCGCCACAACAGGTGTTCATCGACGGCAACCGCTGCCCCTGTGGCGACGGCCTCGGATTCGAGTGCCTGTTCGAGGCGGTGGTGAAGGGCGATGCCACGGTTCCTTCGATCAGCGCCGCGTCGATCCTCGCCAAGACCACGCGCGATGCGCTGATGCGCGCTCTCGACACGCGTTACCCGGGATTCTCACTCTCCGGACACAAGGGTTATCCGACTCCCTCGCATGTCGCGGCGTTGCAGGCGCTGGGACCATCGCCGCTGCACCGCCGCAGTTTTTCGCCGGTACGCGTCAGCGAGTTCGACGACTAGCATCTCAGCCGGCGCGTGCGCCCGCGATACGGGCTGCCTCGTCGGGACAGTCGAACATCCCGTCGTTGGCGCGGATCCAGGCCGCAAGCAGGCGCGGCTCGAGCGGCCGGCTCATGAAATAGCCCTGCGCATCGTCGCAGCCCAGCGAACGCAGCATGTTCCATACCGGCAGGTCCTCGACGCCCTCGGCGACCACCCTGAGTCCCAGGTTGTGGCCGAGTTCGATGGTCGAGCGCACGATGGTCGAGATTTCCGCGTCGCTCGCCATGCGCGAGATGAAGGAGCGGTCGATTTTCAGCTCCTGCACCGGCAGCCGCATGATGTACGACAGCGACGAGTAACCGGTTCCGTAGTCGTCGATCGATAGCCGCACGCCAAGCGCGTCGAGGCGGTCGAGTACCCGTTGGGCATGCGCCGGATCCTCCATGAAACCGCTCTCGGTGATTTCCAGGCACAACAGCCCCGGCGGGACGTCGTGCTCAGCCAGCAGCGCTGCGACCTCCGTGGGCAGATCGCGGTTCATGAGATCGCGCGCCGAGATGTTCACCGACACCTGCAGGCGCAGGCCCTGGCGCAGCCATTCGCCGCACTGGCGCATGGCCTCGCGCAGCACCCAGCGCGTCAGCAGTTTGATATAGCCCGTGTGCTCGGCGAACGGGATGAACATGCCGGGCGGCACCAGTCCGCGCACCGGATGTTCCCAGCGGAGCAGCGCCTCGACCGCGCTGATGTTCGCCGAGTGCAGTGACACCTTGGGCTGGTAGTACAGGCGCAGTTCGTCGCGTTCCACGGCACGCCGCAGCTCGCCCAGCAATGACAGGTGTTCCTGCTGGCTGGTGTCGTAGTGCGGGTCGTAGATGGCATAGCCGGTCTTGTCGCGCTTGGCCGCATACATGGCGATGTCGGCATTGCGCACCAGGGTCTGGGCATCGCGGCCATGTTCCGGGTAGTGCGCGATGCCGATGCTGGTCCCGATGTCGAGCTGCTGTTCCTCGTACATGAAGGGCGCTTCGAGCGCGGCGATGATCTGCCGGGCGATCGCGGCGCAGTCGGTGTCGCCGGAATGTTTGAGCAGGATCGCGAATTCGTCACCGCCGAGTCGCGCAATGCATTCGGCGCCGGTCACCGTGCCTTCGAGGCGCGCGCTGACCTGGCGAAGCACGTGATCGCCCACGCCGTGTCCCAGCGTGTCGTTGACGTACTTGAAGCGGTCGAGGTCCATCATGAGAATGGCAAGCCTGAGCGTGCCCTGCGATGCCTCGTCGATGACGCGCGCCAGTTCCAGGTTGAAGCGTGAACGGTTGGCGAGATCGGTGAGCGGGTCCTCGTAAGCCAGCTTCAGGATCCGGCCCTCGCGCTCCGCGATACCGCCGCGCATGTGGTTGAGGCTGGACGCCAGCACGCCGATTTCATCCGCGCGCTCCACGTTGACCGGCTCGACGTAGTCACCCTGTTCGATGCGCGCGGCGGCGCCGGCCAGCGCTTCCAGCGGCCGCGTGATGTTGCGCGCCACGGCGACGCTGCCGACGATGGACAGCGCCAGGCTCAACACCGCGAGCACGATAAGGGTATTGCGCAGCCGCTCGAACGCCGACAATGCGCTCGCAAGTGAGCGATGCAGGACCGCGACGATGCGCGTGCGGTCCGAATCATCGAGCGGGATCACCAGCGCCTGATGATCCACGCCGCCGATGTTCAGCACCCGCCGCGGGATCTCGTTGGAATTCTGTGGAATGGCGGCGACCAGCGCCTGCTGATCCGGAATAGCCAGTGTCGAGGCGAACACATGCCAGTCACCCGAGCCCTGCAGCGCGAACGACACCTCCAGCTCGGTGAGCTGGCGCAGATCCCGCGCCATGGCATCGTCGACCGCGAAGCCCATGACGACCCAGCCGATGGGCACGGGCGCGAGCACCGGTACTGCCACTAGCTGGAAGGCGCGATCGTCGAGAACTTCCATCGCGGCATTGGCCATCGCGGCATTGGCCATGGCGGCATTGGCGCCGCTTTCGTTGGCGCGAGTCAGCGCCGGAAATTCGAATGGATGCGACTGTGCCTGAGGCCGCAAGGTATCCGAAACGACGTTGCCATCGAGATCGACGAACACCATGGCGTCGGCGCCGATACGTGCGCCGTGATTGGCCAGTACCGAGCTGATGGTGCGGTTGTCGTGCGTGGCGATGGCTTCGCGGAACGCGAAGTCGGCGGCAAGCACGCGTGCGGAGAGTTTCAGCTTGTCCGCGTTCTGCTCCAGCAGTCGCGCGAACACGCGCTGACCCACGTTGAGTTCTTCTTCGACCTTGGCGTGCGCGTTGCTGGAGTTCGCGGCGTTGACGAACCAGAAGGCCGCCACCTGGACGAGCGCCAGCAGCGCGACGAAGAAGACGATGATGCGGGTCTGGAGTCGCTGGATGCGCATTACGACTTCATATCAGTTGGGCTCGAGGGGCATCGATGCATGCGTGCCTGTCCCGAGTACCCGGCCAGTCTCAACGACTGGCCACCTCGCGGCGCACCGGCGCGATGACTTCGAGCAGCTCATTACGCGCGGCGAGCGGCACATCGTGTTCACGCATGGCCACCCGCAGCGCTTCCATCAATTGCGGCTGCGCGGCATCCGTCGTGCCGGCGAAGCCCGCACGCAGCGAGCCCGGATTGCGGCAACCGCCGCCGGTCATCCAGCAGATTCGCGCCACGAGGTCATTCTTCAGGCTCTGCAGGTCCTGGTGCTGGCTCGAAGTGTTGTCGTGATTGCTGGCGGCCAGCTCATTCACTGTCGCATCCACGATAGCCGTTATCTTCGGCGTTCCGCCGAGCCGGGCATACAACGAAGCCGGCTCGGAGGCCGAGGCGAGGCAGCAGAGGGCGGACAGGAGCGTCGCAACGATGGGGGTTCGTCGATCCATGAATATGTCCCCGAAATAGGTTCTCAGATGCGCGAAATTATCCGCCCTCGGGCCCCGCAGCCCGTTGAAACGACTCACATCTCGGTGCAATTCCTTTGTTCTTGATACCGGCTGCCCTGAAGGGGAATCTTGCTGCGGCCGGTGGGCACCGAAGCGACTGTGACGGCGCTCTCACTTCCCGGTGGAAAGGCCTTGTCCCGGAATCGGCGAGCCGCGCTGCAGGCCGGGGCGCTGCCGGACCCGGGGAAGCCCCGTCGCGATCGAATTGCTGGCGTCGTTGCGGATGCGCACCGTCGACGACAAATCCGTGCGCCGCGTTGGCGCACGCCAGGTGTCGGAACGCAGCCGCCGCCGGCGTCAGCGCGCAAGCGTTGCAGCAGCTCGAACGTCGCATCGCAAGTCACTGAATCTTTTTCGCGAGCGCAATAAGCCGCGCGTTCGTTGATAAACTCGCGCGCGATGTCCCCGCAGCCCTTCGTTCACCTCCGCCTGCATACCGAGTTCTCGCTCCAGGACAGCGTGGTGCGCATCCCGGAGCTGGTGGAGCGTGCCGCGCAGCTGGGCATGCCGGCCGTTGCGGTGACCGATCAGAACAATCTGTTCGCGATGGTGAAGTTCTATCGTGAGGCGCTGAAGCAGGGCGTCAAACCCATCATCGGGGTGGACGTGTTGTTGCGCGCACGTGGTGAACGCGCGGTGCCATCGCGACTCACGCTGCTGTGCAAGGATCCGGGTGGTTACCAGAACGTCACCAACCTGATCACGCGCGCCTGGCTCGAGGGCCAGGACAAGGGAATTCCGCTCATCGATCGAGCCTGGCTCGATGCCACCACCACGTCAGGCCTGATCGCCTTGTCCGGCGCCGCCGATGGCGACGTGGGTCGCGCGCTCATCGCCGGCCGTGAGCCGGAGGCGATGGGCATGGCGCGCGAGTGGCAGGCGTTGTTCGGCGACCGCTACTACCTCGAGCTGCAGCGCCTGGGCCGCGCCGAAGATGAAGCCCTCGTCACGCGCTGCGTGGCGCTGAGTCAGAAAACCGGGATCGCGGTGGTCGCGACCAACGACGTGCGATTTCTCACGGCCGCGGACTTCGAATCCCACGAGGCGCGCGTCTGTATTGCCGAAGGCGCGCAGCTCGCCGATCCGGCCCGTCCGCGCCGTTACACCGACGCGCAATACCTGCGCTCGCCGGAGGAAATGGCGCGCCTGTTTGCCGACATCCCGGAAGCGCTGCGCAACTCGGTCGAAATCGCACGGCGCTGTTCGTTGCCGCTGAAACTCGGCGAATCGCGGCTGCCTGTCTTCCCCTTGCCGGAAGGCGTCTCGGTCGAGACCTATATCCGCGAGGAATCTGAACGCGGCTTCGCGACACGCGCGGCGGCCTTCGACGAGGCGCAACGTGCGCGCATCGACGAATACCGCCAGCGTCTCGATTCCGAGCTCGTGGTCATCAGCAAGATGGGCTTCGCAGGCTACTTCCTCATCGTCGCGGATTTCATCCGCTGGGCGCGCGCCAACGGCGTACCGGTGGGACCAGGCCGCGGCTCCGGCGCCGGATCGCTGGTGGCGTACAGCCTCGGCATCACCGACATCGACCCGCTCAAGTACGACCTGCTGTTCGAGAGATTCCTCAACCCGGAACGCGTGTCGATGCCCGACTTCGACATCGACTTCTGCATGGACGGGCGCGATCGCGTCATCGAATACGTCTCGCAGAAATATGGCCGCGAACGCGTGTCGCAGATCATCACCTACGGCACCATGGCTGCGAAGGCGGTGGTGCGCGACGTGGGCCGCGTGCTCGGCATGGGTTATGGCTACGTCGACAAGATCGCCAAGCTGATTCCCTTCGAACTCGGCATCACGCTGGATGACGCGCTGGAGAAGGAGCCCGAGCTCAAGCGGCTCTACAAGGAAGACGAGGAGATCAAGAACCTCATCGACCTGGCGAAGTCGCTCGAAGGGCTCACGCGCAACGCCGGCATGCACGCCGGCGGCGTGGTGATCGCGCCGTCGAAGCTGACGGAATTCGCGCCGCTGTACGCCGATGACAAGGGCGGCAGCGTGGTCACGCAGTTCGACAAGGACGACGTCGAGGCCGCCGGCCTGGTGAAGTTCGACTTCCTCGGACTGCGCACCTTAACGGTCATTTCACGGGCCGTGAAAATCATCAATGCGCTGCGCGCCGAAAAGGGCGAGGCGCCGCTCGACATTTCCGCCTTGCCCATGGACGACAAGGCAACTTACGCGCTCATGTCGGAAGCGCAGGACCACGGCGGTGTTCCAGCTGGAATCCCGTGGCATGAAGGATCTCATTCGCCGGCTCCAGCCCGACCGGTTCGAGGACATCGTGGCGCTGGTGGCGCTGTTCCGCCCGGGTCCGCTGGAGTCGGGCATGGTCGGCGACTTCATCGACCGCAAGCACAGTCGCAACGATCCACACGCGCCGCCCATCGACTATCTGCATCCCCTGTTGCAGCCGGTGATGGCACCCACGTACGGCGTCATCCTGTACCAGGAACAGGTGATGCAGATCGCGCAGGTGCTCGCCGGTTACACGCTCGGCGGCGCCGACCTTTTGCGCAGCGCCATGGGCAAGAAGAAGCCCGAGGAAATGGCCAAGCAGCGTTCGATCTTCGTGACGGGCGCCGTGAAGAACAACGTGCCCGAATCGCAGGCCGCGTACATCTTCGACCTCATGGAGAAGTTCGCGGGCTACGGCTTCAACAAGTCGCATTCGGCCGCGTACGCGTTGCTCTCGTACCAGACCGGCTGGCTGAAGGCCCATGAGCCTGCATCGTTCATGGCGGCCGTGTTGTCGGCCGATATGGACCACACCGACAAGGTAGTGAGCCTGCTTTACGACTGCCGCAAGGAAGTCGGGCTGGCCATCCTTCCGCCGCACGTGAATCTTTCGTCGTACGAATTCGCGGTGGTGGACGACAAGACGCTGCGTTACGGACTCGGCGCCATCAAGGGTGTGGGTGAGGGCGCGGTGCAGGCCCTCGTCAACGAGCGGCGCGCCAACGGCGACTACGCCAGCCTCGAAGACCTCACGCCGCCGGCTGGACCTGTCGAAGATCAATCGGCGCGTGCTGGAAGCATTGATCAAGTCCGGCGCGCTCGACGGCCTGGCCGCCAACCGCGCCACGTTGATGCATCGACTCGACGCGGCGCTCGCGTTGGGCGAGCAGAACAGCAAGGCCAATGAAACCGGCCAGCACGATATTTTTGGCCTGAGTGCCGCGCAGGTGCCCGAGGCCGTGCGCGTCAAGGCGCCCGATCAGCCCGAGTGGACCGACACCGTCCGCCTGCGCGCGGAACGCGAGACCCTGGGTCGTGCCATCACGGGCCATCCCATCGATCGCTTCGTCAACGATCTGCCGCGATTCATCACCGGGCGAATCGCCGACTACCTCGAAGCCGAGAAACCCACGGCCAGCGCGGAGGGCGGGCGGTCGTATTTTGGCGGCAAGCCGGTGGCGATTGCCGGTGTGGTCGAAGAGTTGCGCAAGCGCGGCCCGCGCACCGAGATCCTGCTGGACGATGATTCCGGGCGCATTGCGGTGAGCTTCTTCGACGAGCAATACCAGCAGTTCCGCGAGCTCCTGGTAAAAGATGCGTTGCTGCTCATCGAAGGCAAGGTGCGCTTCGATGAATTCGCCAACACCTGGGTGCTGCGTGCCAGCAAGGTGAGCGAACTCGAGCGGCTGCGCGAGAAGGAAGCGCGCCGCATCGTGCTCAAGCTCAAGGCCGGCGACCGCGTGTCGCTCGACAAGCTGCAGGGCGTGCTGGCGCAGTATCGCGGCGGCGACTGCCACGTGGCCGTGCAGTTCCACAGCGCGTCGGCCCGCGGCACCTATTCATTCGGGGCGGACTGGAATGTGCGGCCCACGCCGGCACTGATCGAAGAACTGGAACGGCTGCTGGGTCGCGGCCGCATCGCGGTGCTCTACAGCCCGCCTCCCGTAAGCGCCGGCGTCACCTCGATCGGGGGATAGGAACGGGGACAGGTTTATTTTTCGAGCCCCCATGTCCCGGCGGGCGGGCGTCGAAAAATAAACCTGCCCCGTTCCTGATATCCTCGCGCCCCTATGGCAGTGAATTTCCTCGATTTCGAGCAGCCGATCGCTGAACTGGAAGCGAAGATCGAAGAACTGAAACACGTTCCTTCGGGCTCCGCGGTCAACATCCAGGAAGAGATCACGCGCCTGCAGGCGAAGAGCGAGCAGCTCACGCAGAACATTTTCGCCAATCTCACTCCCTGGCAGATGACCCAGCTGGCGCGCCATCCGCAGCGCCCCTACACGCTCGATTACGCCAGCCTCGTCTTCACGGATTTCAACGAGCTGCACGGCGATCGCATGTACGGCGACGATCTCGCCATCGTCGGCGGGCTCGCGCGGCTCGACGGTCGCGCCATCATGCTGATTGGTCACCAGAAGGGCCGCGATACCAAGGAACGCGTACGGCGCAACTACGGCATGCCCAAGCCCGAGGGTTACCGCAAGGCGCTGCGCCTGATGCGCCAGGCCGAACGCTTCCGCCTGCCCATCATCACGCTCATCGACACGGCCGGTGCCTACCCGGGCGTGGGATCCGAGGAGCGCAACCAGAGTGAGGCCATCGCGCGCAACCTCTTCGAGATGGCGTGTCTCAGTGTGCCCATCATCGCCTGCGTGATCGGCGAGGGCGGTTCGGGCGGTGCGCTCGCGATTGGCGTGTGCGATCGATTGCTGATGCTGCAGTTCGCGACGTACTCGGTGATCACGCCCGAAGGCTGCGCATCCATTCTCTGGAAGAGCCAGGACAAGAAAGAGGTGGCCGCCGAGGCCATGGGCATGACCGCCGACAGGCTGAAAAAACTCGACCTCGTCGATGAAATCGTGTCCGAGCCCGTCGGCGGTGCACATCGCAACCCCGAGATGGCCGCCGCAAGCATCAAGGCCGCATTGATCCGGCATCTCGACGATCTCGAGAAGCTGCCCACCGACAAGCTGCGTGCGCAGCGCAATCAACGCATCAACAGCTTCGGCGTCTACAGCGAAGCGGCTAACTAGCCGACGCCATGAACCCGGCGGCGGATAGGGTCGCGTCGACGAGAAAACGTTCGCTGCGCGGCCGATTCGGCCTGCCCCAGGATGTGTGGTGGTCTTTCACGACGGTGCTGGTCGTCTTCGTGCTCGCGCCGTTCGTGGTCACCCTGTTCATGTGGGTGTCGCTGTGGATCTTTCCGTGGGTCGGCATGCTCATGGTCTACTTCGCCCGGCCGCGGTTCATGCTGGCCTATCCCTTCCTCATCTTGTTCAAGGACAACGCGTGGCTGGCGTATGGCCTGACCGCGTTGCAACTCGTACCGCAGGCGGTCCTGTTCGGCTGGCTGGTACGGCGCCGGACCATCGAAAATCAATTGCTGCTGGCAATGGTCGCATTGATCGCGCTGGCGACCGTGGTGACGCTGCTCGCGAGCGCACTCGGCATCGAAAGCCTGACCCGGGTTCTGAACGTCGAGTAATCCGGCGTCTCACTCATCATGAAACCATCCAACAGACCCGCGCAGATCGTCGCGCAGGTCGTCACCCACCTGGACGAACTCGCCGGGCCGCGGCCGCGCGTGGTCGTGGCTTTCAGCGGTGGCGTCGATTCCACCTGGCTGGCGTACGCATTGGCTCGCCAGCGCCGCAAGCTCGCGGGCCTGCGACTGGTGCACGTCGATCATCGCCTGCAGGCCGCCAGCGCCGAGTGGGCCAGACATTGCGCCCGTGTTGCGCGCAGCCTGCGCCTGCCATTGGTAGTCCTGCGCGCGAACATCGAACGCAAGCGCGGCGAATCACCCGAGGCCGCCGCGCGCGCCGCACGTTATGCCTTGCTCGCGCAGGCCATGAAGCCGGGCGAGGTGCTCGTGACGGCACAACACCGCGACGACCAGGTCGAGACTCTGCTGCTGCAATTGTTTCGTGGGGCAGGTGTCGCCGGCCTCGCCGCCATGCCGCGTATTGCGCCATTCGGGCCCGGGCACATCGCGCGTCCCATGCTGGACGTGTCACGCCGCGAGATCGAAGCCGCCGCGCTTGCCGCGAAGCTGCGCTGGGTCGATGACCCTAGCAATCGCGACGTGCGTTTCTCGCGCAACTTCCTGCGACACCGGTTGATGCCATCGATCCGCGAACACTGGCCCGGTGTCGATCGCGCGCTGGCGCGCACCGCGCGCAACCTGGCCGAAGCCCAGACGCTGCTCGAGGAGCGCGGCCACCAGGACCTGGCAGTCGAGTGCCGACGGCGCTGGACTCGCGGTCAGCTCGTTGCGTGCGTTGACGCCGGCCCGGCGTCGTAACGTCCTGCGCGCCTTCATTGCGCGCGCGGGATTCGAACTTCCGGAAGCCTCACGGCTGCGTGAGATGTCGGGTCCGTTGCTCGAGGCACGCGACGACGCCCAGCCCGAGGTGCGCTGGGCGAACGCGCGCATCCGGCGCCGCAGCCGGTCGGCTGGAACTCGAGACTTCACGTGAATCGGCTCCCAGAAATTGCAGCCAAATCATGGAACTGCCACGACGAACGCCGGTTGATTCTCGAGGACGGAAGTGCGCTGGAAATCGTCGACGATGCGGTGGGCACGATCGATCTCGAGCGGTTGCCGCGCACGCTCGAGGTGCGTGCACGTGCCGGTGGTGAGCAACTGCGCCCCGGCCCGCGCGCACGCACGCAGGCACTGAAGAAGCTGATCCAGGCCGCGAAGCTGTCGGTCGAGGAGCGCGCGCGCCTGCCGCTGTTGTTCTCAGGGGATCGACTAATCGCCGCGGGCGACCGCTGGATCGACGCTTCCATCGCCGCGAATGTCAAATCCCGGCGGCGTGCGCGCCTCATCTGGAGGCGCGCTCGTTAACGGGGACGCGCCTCGACACAGGCGCGCGCTTCCCGGGCAATCGTGAGAGGCACGTCCCCATTTTCTGGAAATGAGGGATGTCCCCTGTTAACCTGCCGGCCCGTCGATCCGAATTTTTCTCTTTTCGGCGGGCTCCCTCATGACCAGATTTGTATTCGTCACCGGTGGCGTCGTTTCCTCATTGGGGAAGGGCATCGCCGCCGCCTCGCTAGGTGCCATTCTCGAAGCCCGCGGTCTCAAGATCGCGATGGTGAAGCTCGACCCGTACATCAACGTGGACCCGGGCACCATGAGCCCGTTCCAGCACGGTGAAGTCTTCGTCACCAACGACGGCACGGAGAGCGATCTCGATCTCGGTCACTACGAGCGCTTCGTGCGCACCACCACTGGCCGTCACAGCAACTTCACCACCGGTCGCATCTACGAACGTGTGATCGCCAAGGAGCGGCGTGGCGACTATCTCGGCGCCACCGTGCAGGTCATCCCGCACATCACCGACGAGATCAAGCGCTCGATTCAGCTCGGCGCCGGCAATGCCGATGTCTGCATGGTGGAAATCGGCGGCACGGTCGGTGACATCGAATCATTGCCCTTCCTCGAAGCCATTCGCCAGCTCGGTGTCGAGCTTGGCCGCAACAATTGCGTGTTCCTGCATCTGACCCTGGTGCCAATTGTCGGCGGCTCGGGCGAGATCAAGACCAAGCCCACGCAGCATTCGGTGAAGGAGTTGCGCGGCATCGGTATCCAGCCCGACGTGCTGCTGTGCCGCTGCAAGAATCCGCTGCCCGACGAGCAGCGCCGCAAGATCGCGCTGTTCACCAACGTTGAGGAACGCGCCGTCATCTCCGGTATCGATGCCGACGACATCTACAAGATCCCGATGTTGCTGCACGAGCAGGGTCTCGACGAGATCGTGGTCGACAAGCTGCGTCTCAATGTTCCGCCGGCCGATCTCACCGAGTGGAAGCAGGTGGTCGCCGCCAAGGCCAATCCTGACGGCCAGGTCGACATCGCCATGGTGGGCAAGTACGTCCAGGTCAAGGACAGCTACATCTCGCTGAACGAGGCGCTGACCCATGCCGGCGTCAAGACGCGTACGCGCGTCAACGTGCACTACATCGAGTCCACGGACATCGAAAAACACGGTACGCACTCGCTGTCCGGCATGGACGCGATCCTCGTGCCCGGTGGCTTCGGCGAACGCGGCATCGAGGGCAAGATCGCGGCAGTGCGCTGGGCGCGCGAGAACAAGATTCCCTATCTCGGCATCTGTCTCGGCATGCAGCTCGCCTGCATCGAGTTCGGCCGCCACGTACTCGGCTTCGAAAGCGCCAACAGCACCGAGTTCAACCGCGCCAGTCCACATCCCGTGATCGCGCTGATCACCGAATGGCAGGACGCCGCCAAGGGCGAGCAGAAGCGCGATGACGCCACCGGCAAGGGTGGCACCATGCGACTCGGCGCCCAGGAAGTGAAGGTCATTCCGAACACGCTGGCGCGGTCCATCTACGGCAACGAGACCGTGTCCGAACGGCATCGTCACCGCTACGAATTCAACAACGGCTACCGGGATCGATATACGAACGCGGGCTTCCGTTTCTCGGGCCTGTCGAAGGACGACCTGGTCGAGATCATCGAGCTGCCCGGCCATCCCTGGTTCGTCGCTACCCAGTTCCACCCCGAGTTCACCTCGACGCCGCGTGACGGCCATCCGTTGTTCGCCGGGTTCGTGCGCGCCGCGCGCCAGCATCGCAACGCGCAGTTGCCCGAAGTCGCGAGCGCCTGACAGTCAAATCTGCCGACGTGAGCGCCATCGGTGAATGCCTGAAACTGGGGCGTTCTCGCTCCACCTCGTCATGAAGCAAGACGGACTTCATCGAGCTGAAGGGAAAGAAGAACATGAAGAACAAATGGTTCATTGGGTTGCTGGGTTGCCTCGCCGCGTGCGCTGCGTCCGCTGCGGAGCCCGCCAAGGTGGAGTTCCTGAATTCCGGCAAGGTGTATCCGGCCGGAGTACCACTCTCGGAAGCCGTGCGTGTCGGCGACACGTTGTACCTGTCCGGGCAGATCGGCATTCAGCCCGGCACGCTCAAGCTCGTGCCCGGCGGAATCAAGGAAGAAGCGCGCCAGACGATGAGCAACATCAAGACCTCGCTCGAAGCTCACGGCTATTCGATGAGTGATGTCGTCAAGTGCACCGTGATGCTTGCCGACATGGCGAAATGGGGCGAATTCAACGAGGTGTACAAGACCTACTTCAGCGGCCATTTCCCGGCGCGTTCGGCGATGGGTGTCAGCGGCCTCGCAATCGGCGCGCAGGTTGAAGTCGAATGCATGGCCCACAAGGCCAGGTGATCGACAGGGTGGCTGGCTCATCGAGAAACGCGCGGGGACGAGGCCTGATAGAGCGCAAGGTTTGGGCCGCCGACAACTCGCTTGGATTCTGGCGACCGCGATACTGTTCGCCGGAGTTTCGCTGGCTCGCGCCGCCGAGCCCATGGCGGATCTCGACGCGTGGACAGCGGCGAAGCTGATGGGCGCCGGGGTGAACATCGGCAACACGCTCGAGAACACCACGCAATGGGAGACGGGTTGGGGAAATCCGCGCATCACGCGGGAGCTACGTCCAGAATCTCGCCACACTGGGGTTCAAGACCGTGCGGGTTCCCGTGGCGTGGGATACCTACGCTCGCGACGGCCGCATCCCGGCGGACAAACTCGCGCGTGTCGCCGAGGTGGTCGACTGGATCACCGCCGCGGGCATGTTCTGCGTGGTGAACATCCACTGGGATGGCGGCTGGATCGACTCCAGCCAGAAGGAAAAATTTCCCGACACATTCGCGACCTTCAGTGTCGAGGCCGAGCGCAAATACCAGTCGTACTGGAATCAGATCGCCAGTTACTTCGCCGGCAGGAACGAGCGGCTGATCTTCGAGGCGCTCAACGAGGAAACGAACTTCGAGGGCGCGGGCTCCATCCGCAAGGCCTACGCCACGCTGACGCGAGTCAACCAGCTGTTCATCGACACGGTACGCAAAACCGGCGGCAACAATGCGTCGCGGTTGCTCATCGTCACCGGCTATGCCACCGATATCACCAAGACGACTGACAGGGAATACGTGCTGCCCGGCGACACCGTGCCGCACAAGCTCCTCGTTTCGGTGCACTACTACACGCCCTGGCAATTCGCCGGCATGACCGAGGATGCGAGCTGGGGAAAAATGCAGCCGACCTGGGGCAGTCCCGCGGACGTCGCGGAACTGAATCGATTGTTCGACGCGATGCAGGAGTTCTGCACGCGGAACGACCTTCCGGCCTTCATCGGCGAATTCGGCGTCACCGACAGGAAGGAGAAGGCCTCGCGGGTTCGCTGGATGACGGCCGTTGCCGAGGCGGCGCTGTCCCGCAAGATGGTGCCCGTGCTGTGGGACACCGGCGGCGACAGTTCGCGCAAGCCGCCGTACGGGGCGAGTCCTGCGCTGCAAGAGGTATTGCAGAAACTCAAGGAACCCGGATGAATCCGTTCTTGATCGGCCTGCCGGGCTTTCTCGTGTGCGTGTTGACCGGGTATGTGATGCGCGCGTGCTCGTATCGCCATCTTGATACGGTACAAGCCGGCACGGTGTCGCTGGGAGTGCGGCCTATCCGGATTCGGTTCGTAATCGTGAGCAGTGTGATTCTTGTTGTCTTCCTGGTGCTGCGGTTTTCGATGCCGCAACACGAAATCACTTGGTTTCTTGCGATGCTCGCACTCTCCGCTGCGGCCACTGTCTATTGCCAGGTCACGACGCGGGCGTCGATGAAGCAAACCGGCCTGCCTGCAGTCTTCCTTCAGACCTATTGGATCTCGCAGGTTTTCGATACGCTGGGGATTCTCATGCTCGTGGGAGCGATGGCCACGACGCCATTCATGGACATGGCAGGCAAGTAGAAAGCGTGCAACGGTTTGCCGCAATCGCCGTGTCGACACTTCTTATTACAGGTGGTGCGACCATGGCTGATTCCGCAGAACTTCCCGATGACGTGCACGAGAAGATAGAGGCGCTCTCGCAGGAAGGGGACGACCTCGCGGAGCTCCAGGAGTATCGCAAGGCGATCGAGAAGTATGTCCAGGCACTGGAACTGCTGCCCGAGCCCATGACGGACTGGGAGGCCTGCACCTGGCTTCTCACGGCCATCGGTGATGCGAACTTCCTCTGGGGGAAGCATGAATACGCCCGGAAGGCATTGTCGGACGCCATGCATTGTCCCGGCGCCATCGGCAATCCCTTCATCCACATGCGCCTCGGGCAGGCGCAGTTCGAACTCGGCAACCTGGAGCGCGCCGCGGATGAACTGGCGCGTGCCTATCTACAGGAAGGGAAGGGCATATTCGCCGACGAGGATCCCAAGTACCTCGAGTTCGTAAAATCGAAGCTCGATCCGCCGCCCGGGCGGCTGGCCGGATGGATGGTGAGGGGTCTTGCGCCTGAACCTGCGGTCAGTTAGTAGTTGGCGCCACTTTCGGCCCTCGGAGAGAAAAACTTGCAGTCACTCCTGGCGGCGGTTGCCGGCTTCGGGCTCCTCCTCACCTTCATCGGGCACGTTGGGCTGATATTCGGATACGACTTCTACGGCAAGGGCTGGCCGATCCTGTTCGTCGGGATCTTCGTCGTATGGCTCCCGACGGTCTTGTCGATGAGGAAATTCGGTCCGGCACTCCAGAAGAAGGACGGCTGGAAGATTGCGCTCATCGGCGCGCCTCCATTTGCGAAGTATGTTTTCTACGGAGCATTTGGCTACGCCATCGTCAACTTCGCGGCCGGCGTCCTGGGCGCGTTCGAGATGAAGGGAAGTGGCTTCTGGCGCGTGGGTTCGAGTCATGCAATGGCCTTCTACGGTGCGGCCTGGGCCCTGGCGCTCGCAGCCGCGGGCCGTGCGAGTCTCGGCATCGAGTGGAAATGTGAGCGCGGGCACCAGCTGACTCCCGGCGCGAATTTCTGTGAAGAGTGCGGCGCACGGGCAGTTCACCAGGAGGCTCCATGAGAAAGGCGCAGGTATTCCGATTCATCTGGCGCGCCAACGCCGTGATCATCCTGGCTGGCGGTTTGTGCGCGTTGGTCCTCGTGGGAATCCTCGCGGTGACCCAACTCAGGTGGATGTTTCGCGAGCGTCACGTCGACGCCGTGGTGAATACGGACGTGAGCGGCAATGTTAAAGAGAAGCTGGTCCTGGGCGGCGCCACGCGAATCATCGGCCAGCCCTGGCTGCTGGTGCGCCTGACGTTCGGATCAGAGCTACGAGCAAGGGTCCTTTTCGAAATCGGCAGTGGCGGCGCGCAACTACGCCTTCGTCGCGCCAGCGGAGCCGACGCGCTGGTTGTATGACCACAATCGATTCCTGATTCTCGATGCCAACCAGATTCCGGGAACCAACTACGACAACGATGACGAGCCGACGGCGCTCATTTCATTTCTCGTCGTCGAAAAGGATTCGGACAACAACGGACGCCTGACGGGCAACGACGATGCCGTGCTGGTGTTCACGCGTCCCGACGGCACCGGGCGCACCACCGTGCTCGAAGGTGTTCACACCATCATTTCCGAGCAGCGGACCGGCGAGGAGGTCCTGGTTCTTTATGAAGGGGCCGCGGGCTACGGAAGCGTCGTCTTTTCGTTGCAGGACTTCTCACAGCTGCGGCAGGAAAAGATCTCCCTGCCCGGCGCCAGCTCCTGAATCCATCCGTGAGGGAGTTCCACTGAGGTTCGTGAAGGTGGCTGCGGTGCTGCTCCTGGCCGCGGCCGGCGGCGTCCAGGCGGCCACACCCATGACCGACGCGGAATTCCAGGAATTCCTGGATGCGGCGACAGCAGAACTCCGGCAGAAGCAGGAAACACTGAGTAACGACTACGGCCTGGCAGACGCGGCTACCTGGGGGTTCGACCAGGCCAGCGAAAAGCTGCAGTTCTTCGACGACCAGAGGCGCATGGTGGTCGAAGCCGACGTCATCGACGCGGGAAGCTTATTCACCAAAATCGAATTCATGGAAATGGGCCTGGGCCAACGAGTCGGTACTGCCCCCGCTGCGAAAAAAGGCCGAAAGGCTCAAGGAACTGGAGGACATCACCGGCATCGAGCTGTTTGGCAATCCGCTGGCATTTGAAATCGACGACGAGAGCATGGCGTGGGAACTCACGGCCATGGCCGCCAGACATCTCGGTGCGCTGGGCTGTTACCGGGCGCCGGCGAAAGGAGACAGTCCCATGATCTTCCTGCTGATCATGAAAATCCGGAAGGTCGAGCACTGAGCGATGTCTGACCTGTTGCGCCAGGCGGTTGCCACCGATATCGCCGATATCCAGCGGGTACGACGCCTGGTTCGCGAGAACCGTCTTGTTTCCACCGTGATCAGCGATGAAGATGTCTTCGAAGCGATTGAACGCACCGGGCGCGGTTGGGTTGTGGAGGCCGATGGTGAAATCGTCGCCTTTGCAATCGGCAATGCCACGAACGGCAACATCTGGGCACTGTTCGTCGATCCGGATCACGAACGACGCGGGTATGGGCGAATGTTGCACGACACGATGACCGATTGGCTGCGATCGCGGGGCGTCGGGCGTCTCTGGCTCACCACCGAGCCGGGGACCCGGGCCCAGAAGTTCTACGAGTCCGCCGGTTGGCGCTTCGCGGGGGTCACGCCGCAGGGAGAGCATCGTTATGAGCGCGACACCGCGGCCTAGCTACCGAAGAACCCGGGCCAGGGCATCGTCCATCGGCGAATACATCGCCGCCGCTCCACCCGAGTCGCGCAAGCATCTGCGCGAGCTGCGCTCCATTCTCCGCAAGGTCGCGCCGCGCGCGACCGAGGCCATCAAGTGGGGCAATCCCGTCTTCGAGGAGAAGCGCATCCTCTTCGCATTCAGCGCGTTCACGACTCATCTCAACTTCATGCCCACGCCATCCGCAATGAAGCCCTTCGTCAAGGAGCTGGCGCACCTCAAGACCGGCAGGGTGTCAATTCAATTGCCCTACGACAAGCCACTTCCGAAGGCGCTGTTACGCAGGATCGCCGCATTCCGGGTCAAGGAACTGCGCGAGAAGGATGTGAGATGGATGTAGAGGCGCAGACTGCGCCCACCGCAGCGGCACGGCCCCGTCGACCACTGCGATTCGTCGCGGCCGCATTCCTGGCGCTGGCCGTGCTCGGCTTGATCCCGTCCGTCAGTCCGGCCACACAGAACGTCCTGCTGGTCTTTGACGAGGACAAGGATCTTCCCGGCCTCGCGGCCATCAATCGCGGTCTGCGCGAGGGATTGCGCGCCGAGTTCAAGGACGACCTGGTGTTCTACAACGAGTCGCTGCAGCTTTCGCAATTCAGGGAAGGTGACTACCACGGTGTCCTGCCGGACTACCTGCAACGGAAATACCAGGGCAGGACCATCGATCTCGTGGTCGCCGTAATGGAGCCCTCGCTGAATTTCCTGCTGCAGCACCGCGATACTCTCTTTTCTGGCGTGCCCATCCTGTTCTGCGGCGTCGATTCAACGGATCTCGAGGGCCGGACGTTGCCGGCGGGCGTGACGGGCGTGACCATGAAGCGCACCTTCGCGCCGACGATGGAGATTGCGCTGGATCTGCAGCCCGACACGCGCCACGTGTACGTCATCGGGGGCAGCTCCAGGTTCGATCAGAAAATGCAGGCCATCGCGCGCCGTGACCTTCAATCGCTGGGGCAGCGCACTTCCGTCACCTGGCTGACCTCGCTGCCGATGGACGAGTTGTTAGGCCAGGTATCGAAGCTGCCGCGGCACAGCGTCATTTTCTACCTCACGCTGTTCACCGATGGCGCCGGCCGGCCCTTCGTCACCCACGACGCATTGAGGCAAATCAACCAGGTCGCCAATGTGCCCGTGTATGTCTCGGTGGATCAGTACCTGGGCACAGGCGCGGTGGGCGGCAGCGTCTTCAGCGTCCACTCGCTGGGCCAGGAGGCAGCACGACTGGGCGCGCGCATCCTGCGGGGCGAGTCGCCGTCGGCCATTCCGCCAGTGGCGTTGTCTGCATACGTACCGATGTTCGACTGGCGCCAGCTGCGGCGCTGGCACCTGGATGCCACTCGTCTGCCGCCCGACAGCACGGTGCAGTTCCGCACCCTGACCGTGTGGCAGACCTACATGTGGTACATCCTGGGCGGCGTCACGCTCATGATCCTGCAGACCGCGCTGGTGATCGGCCTGCTGGTCAATCGCGCTCAGCGGCGCCGCGCGGAGCAGGCACGACTTGAAAGCGAGGAACGACGCCGGCGCGCGGAGGAGGATGTTCAGCGCCAGCGCGATCAGCTCGCCCACGCCCTGCGCCTGACGACGCTGGGTGAACTCACGGCCTCGATCTCGCATGAGCTCAATCAGCCGCTCACTGCCATCGCCGCGAACGCGCAGGCTGCGCAGAAGCTGCTGGAGCTGGATCCGGAAAATCCCGACGTCGATGAGGCACTTGAAGACCTGGTGTCCGATTCGATCCGCGCCGCAGAAATCATTCGCCGGCTGCAGGCATTGTTTCGCAAGAAACCCGCGGCACAGGCCGCGCTCGACCTGAACGCGGTCATCGAGGACGTGTTGCACCTGCTGGCCAGCGATCTGCGCAATCGGCAGATGCGCGTGCATTTCATACGCAGCAATTCGCTGCCCAAGGTTATGGGCGATGGCATCCAGTTGCGCCAGGTCATCATCAACCTGCTGCGCAATGCCGAGGACGCCATCGCGCAGGCCGGTCCGGGTCCGCGCGAGATTCGCATCGTCACCAATGAGTCCGACGAAGCGCGCGTCGGCATTGAAATCCGCGACTCCGGCGCCGGTGTGGCCGAGGAGGAACTGGAGCGGATTTTCGAACACTTCGTGAGCAGCAAGGCGGAAGGCCTGGGAATGGGGCTGGCCATCAGCCGCAGCATCATCGAGGCACACGGCGGGCGCATCTGGGCAACCCGGAACGAGGATCGCGGTCTCACCTTGCGCATACATCTGCCGGCCATCGCGCAGGTGCAGATGCAGCAGGACGAGACGGCAAGCGCGGGTGCCGTCACCGCCTGATCCCTGTATCCTTCGCCACTCCTTTTGAGGCCCTCAATCCGTGAAACTCGCCCAATTTTCAGGTCGGTATCGACCGGCCCATGTTCCTCATTGCAGGACCTTGCGTGATCGAGGGTGAAACCCTGACGCAGGAGATTGCCGGCCGCCTCAAGGAAATCACCACCCGCCTGAAGGTGAACTACATCTTCAAGGCTTCCTACGACAAGGCGAATCGCTCGTCCAAGGACAGCTTCCGCGGACCGGGTATCGATGCAGGCCTCAAGGTCCTGCAGGGCGTGAAGGAAAAAATCGGCGTTCCCGTGCTGACCGACGTGCACGAGGACACGCCATTCGCCGAAGTGGCGAGCGTGGTGGACGTCATGCAGACGCCGGCCTTCCTGGTGCGCCAGACCAACTTCATCGTGAACGTCTGCTCCCAGGGCAAACCGGTCAACATCAAGAAGGGCCAGTTTCTCTCGCCGTGGGAAATGAAGAACGTGGTCGACAAGGCCCGCTCCACGGGCAACGAGCAGATCATGGTCTGCGAGCGCGGCTTCTCGTTCGGCTACAACAATCTCGTTTCCGACATGCGTTCGCTGGCGATCATGCGTGCCACCGGCGCTCCGGTGGTGTTCGATGCCACGCATTCGGTCCAACTGCCGGGCGGGCAGGGTTCGAGCTCCGGCGGCCAGCGCGAACACATTCCGGTGCTGGCCCGTGCCGCGGTGGCCGCGGGTGTCGCGGGCCTGTTCATGGAAACGCATCCGGATCCGGCCAAGGCACTGTCCGACGGACCGAACGCCTGGCCGCTGGCCCGCATGGAAATTCTTCTGTCGACGCTCAAGGCGATCGACGACAACGTCAAACAACAACCCTTCGAGGAAAGTCTCTTATGAGTCGGATTGTCGAGATCGTCGGACGCGAAGTCATCGATTCGCGTGGTAACCCTACCGTCGAGGCGGATGTCATCCTCGATTCCGGCGTCATGGGCCGCGCCGCGGTGCCTTCGGGCGCCTCCACGGGCACGCGCGAAGCGGTGGAATTGCGTGACGGTGACAAGAAGCGCTATCTCGGCAAGGGCGTGAAGAAGGCCGTCAACAACGTCAACACGCGTGCTCAAGGCTGCATTGCTCGGCAAGGATGCCGGCAGAACAGGAAGCGCTCGACGACGTCATGATCAGGCTCGACGGCACCGACAACAAGGGCAATCTCGGCGCCAATGCGCTGCTGGCGATCTCGCTGGCGAATGCCAAGGCGGCGGCCATCGACAGCAAGCAGTCGCTGTGGAAGTACATCGCGAAAGGCCGCGAGCCGGTGATGCCGGTGCCGATGATGAACGTCATCAACGGCGGTGCGCACGCGGACAATTCGCTCGACGTGCAGGAGTTCATGATCATCCCGGTGGGCGCGCCTTCGTTCAGCGAAGCGCTGCGCTACGGCGCGGAGATCTTCCACACGCTCAAGGGCATCCTCAAGGGACGGAAGCTCACAACCGCGGTCGGTGACGAAGGCGGCTTCGCGCCCAATCTTTCGTCGAACGAAGCCGGCATCAAGGTCATCATCCAGGCAGTCGAAAAGGCCGGCTACAAGCTCGGCAAGCAGATCTACCTCGGCATGGACGTCGCCAGCTCCGAGTTCTACAAGAAGGGCAAGTACGACATGCATGGCGAGGGACGCAAGTTCACGTCGCCGGAATACGTGAAGTACCTCGCGAAGCTCGCCGCCAAGTATCCGATCGTCAGCATCGAGGACGGCATGGCCGAGCAGGACTGGGATGGCTGGAAGAATCTCACGAACGTGCTCGGCAAGAAGGTGCAACTCGTGGGCGATGATCTGTTCGTGACCAACACGAAGATCCTCAAGGAAGGCATCGACAAGGGCATCGCGAATTCCATCCTCATCAAGGTGAACCAGATCGGCACGCTCACCGAGACACTGGCCGCCATCGAAATGGCAGCCAAGGCGGGTTATTCGTCGGTGGTTTCGCACCGTTCCGGTGAAACCGAGGACTCGACCATCGCGGACATTGCCGTGGCGACCAGCGCCTCGCAGATCAAGACGGGCTCGATGTCGCGCAGCGATCGCATCGCCAAGTACAACCAGCTGTTGCGCATCGAAGGTGAACTCGGCGGCAAGGTGCGTTACGCCGGCAAGGAAGCCTTCCCCGTGAAGATCTGACGAACTGGAGACCACATGCAGCAGGTCAATGTCATCGCCGTGGTGGTCGCGGCGCTTTCCAGTTTCCTGCTCGGCGGCCTCTGGTACTCGAAGCTGCTGTTTGGTCCGGCCTGGCAACGTGCGGCTGGTGATGCGCGCAAGCCCGGAGAAGCGCATCCCGCCAAGGTGTTCGGACTGAGCTACCTGTTCGCGCTGGCGGCGGCATTTGCCTACGCACGTGCTGATGCCGCCCGCAGCGAACGCATCGCCATGCGGCCATCCAGGGACTTGCGGTGGGTGCGGGCGTGGTCGCAGCCAGCTTCGGAATCAACTACCAGTTCGCGAATCGTGGCGCGACGTTGTGGCTGATCGATGGTGGTTACCACACGGTGCAGTTCCTCATCTACGGGCTCATTCTCGGGCTGTGGCGCTGAGGTCCCGATCACCGCGAAGGTGAGCCGTGCATTGGCTGTTTTCATATGGCTCGCTGCAGCAACCGGCCGTCCAGTTGTCGACCTTCGGCAGGCTGCTGGGTGGCCGCGAGGATGTGTTGCCCGGCTTCGAGCTGCGGATGGTGCAGCACGGCGAGCGGCAATTCGCCAACGTGATCCGCAGCGGCAACGCACACGACACCGTTCCCGGCATGGTGTTCGAAATATCCGACGCCGAGCTCGCGGCGGCTGATGAGTACGAGCGTGCCGATGCATACACTCGGATCGCGGCGCGATTGTCGTCCGGGCTCGAAGCCTGGCTGTATGTCGACGCGGCGTCGCTCCACCAGGGATAGCCCCAATGAACATCACTGGTAGCTGCCACTGCGGCAACATTTCCTACTCCCTGGAATGGCCGGACGAATCCGGCGACATCCCCGCGCGCGCCTGCGGATGCAGCTTCTGCGTCAAGCACGGTGGCGTCTGGACTTCGCATCCGCAAGCGACCCTGCGCGCACGCGTGACCGAGGCGGGCATGGTTGCGCGCTACGTTTTCGGCACTGAAACCGCGAGTTTCCTCGTCTGCGCCCGCTGCGGCGTCGCGCCCCTGGTGACTTCGCTGATCGATGGCGCCACCTATGCCGTGGTCAACGTGAATACCTTCGACGGCTTCGATCGCAGTCGCATTCGTCCCCAGCCGGCGACGTTCGAGGGCGAAGAGGTGCAGGCGCGGCTCGACCGCCGGCGCCGCAACTGGATCGGCGATGTGATTCTCTCGGAGGGCGGTTCATGAGGTCGATGTTCGCCTACGTGTGCCTGGGGTCCGACAACCTCGAGCGTTCCGCAACTTTCTACGATGCCACGCTCGGCACGCTGGGCTACCGGCGCTGCGATACATCGGCGGAAAGCGAATCCAGCTGGAGCGGGTGGATAGGCTGGGGCCTCTACGAAAAGGCTGGCGCCGTGCAGGACGCGCTGTGGGTGTGCAGGCCATACAACGGCGCAGCCGGCCAGTGTCGGCAATGGCAGCATGGTCGCCCTGTGGGCGCGCAACTGGGCGGCTGTCGAGGCATTTCATGCCGCGGCGCTCGCCAACGGCGGTACCTCGGAGGGCGCGCCGGGTCTGCGCCTGCTGTACAACCCGGACTTCTACGCGGCCTATGTGCGCGATCCCGACGGCAACAAGCTCGCGGTGGTATGCCGCGGCTTCACGTCCGCCGAGGGGCAATAGCCGTTCGCGCTCGGCCTGGCGCGCCGCGAATGCAACTCGGCGCGCGCTCCACACGTCTCACTGGCTGCGGATTAGCATTCGCGGCATCACCCGCGGTCCCGGTGCCGCCGACGAGGAAAATCATCATGACGATTCGAGTTTTCGTTTCTGTGCTGTTGCTGGCCGTCGTGGTGGCCCCGGTCCCGGCCGCCGCGCCCAAGCCGGCGGCATTGCCCGCGGTCGATATTCCGTATCAGAAGTTCGTGCTCGACAACGGGCTCACGCTCATCGTGCACGAGGATCACAAGGCGCCGGTGGTCGCCGTGAACATCTGGTACCACGTGGGCAGCAAGGACGAACGTCCCGGCCGCACGGGTTTCGCGCACCTGTTCGAACACCTCATGTTCAACGGCTCGGAGAATCATCGCGACGAGTGGTTCAAACCGATGGAAGCGGCCGGCGCCACCAAGCTCAACGGCACGACCTGGCTCGATCGCACCAACTACTTCCAGAACGTCCCGACTTCGGCGCTCGACATGACGCTGTGGATGGAGTCGGACCGCATGGGGCACCTGCTCGGAGCCATCGACCAGAAGGTGCTCGACGAGCAGCGCGGCGTGGTGCAGAACGAAAAGCGCCAGCGAGAGAACCTTCCCTACGGCAAGGCCTCCGAACTCATCACCACCAGCACTTATCCGGCCGGTCATCCCTATTCGTGGGAAACCATCGGCTCGATGGAAGACCTCAACGCGGCCTCGCTCGAGGATGTGAAGGAATGGTTCCGCACCTGGTACGGCGCAGCGAACGCGGTGCTGGTGATCGCCGGCGACGTTACCGCGGCGGACGCCAGACAGAAGGTCGAGAAGTATTTCGGCGACATCCCCGCGGGACCCGTGCTGCGCCGCCAGCAGGAATGGATCGCGAAGATGTCGGGGACACGGCGCGCTGCCATGCAGGATCGCGTGCCGCAGGCGCGCATCTACAAGGTGTGGAACATCCCGGGCTATCGGCAGCGTGACTTCACGCTGCTCGACATCACCAGCGACGTGCTGGCCGGCGGCAAGAACAGCCGGCTCTACAAGCGACTGGTGTACACCGATCGAACCGCGACCGCGGTGTCTGCCTCCGTCGGCCCGTTCGAGATCGGCTCGCAGCTGCAGGTGTTCGTGACCGTGAAGCCCGGGGAAGATCCGGCCAAGGTTGAAAAGGTGCTGGACGAGGAACTCGCGAACTACCTCGCGACCGGTCCGACGCGCGCGGAGCTCGACCGCATCCGCACGAGCAATTACGCCGGGTTCGCGCGAGGCATCGAGCGCATCGATGGCTTTGGCGGCAAGTCCTACATCCTCGCCGAGAGCCAGGTGTACGGCGGCTCGCCGGACTTCTACAAGACGCGGCTCGACTGGGTGACGAACGCCACGCCGGCAGATGTGCTCGCCGCGACCCGGCGCTGGATGTCCGATGGTGTGTTCGTGCTCAACGTCGAGCCGGTGAAGACCTTTACCACCGTCGCCTCGACCGTGGATCGCGCCAGGGCGCCGGCAACCGGGGCGCCACCATCGTTGAAGCTGCCCGGACCGCAACGCGCGAAACTGTCGAATGGCCTCGAGGTCATCGTGGTGGAGCGTCACAACGCGCCCATCGTCGACTTCACGATGATCGCGGACGCAGGCTACGCGGCCGATTCACAGACCAAACCCGGTACCGCGCGACTCGCGATGCTGATGCTGCAGGAGGGCACGAGGACGCGCAGCTCACTCGACATCGCGGAACGGGCCGAATCGCTGGGCGCATCGCTGGGTGTGGGCTCGTCGCTGGATCGTTCCTACCTGAGCATCAACGCGCTGTCCGGCCGGCTCGGTGAGTCGCTGGAGCTGTATGCCGACATTCTGCTCAACCCGACGTTTCCGGAGAAAGAGCTGGAACGACTGCGCGGCCAGACGCTGGCCACCATCCAGCAGGAGAAGGCGCAACCCCAGGGCATCATCAATCGTGTGACACCGAAACTGTTGTTCGGTGAAGGACACGCTTACGCCAATCCTTCTTCCGGCACCGGCACCGAGGAGGCAGTGTCGAATCTCAAGAGCAGCGAACTTGCCGCCTTCTACCAGCGCTGGGTGCGGCCGGACAATTCGAAACTGCTGGTGGTCGGCGATACGACTCTCGCCGCGATCCAGCCCATGCTCGAGCAACGTTTCGGTGGCTGGCGCGCACCCGCCGAGCCGATGCCGACGAAGAACATCGCAAACGTGCCGCTGGCGCAGAAGCCGCGCGTGTTCCTCATCGACCGGCCGGGCGCCGAGCAGTCGCAGATTCTCGCTGTCACCGTTGCGCCGCCGCGTTCCGACCCGGATCACATCCGCTTCGAAGTGCTCGATGCCTTGCTCGGCGGCAACTTCACCTCGCGCCTCAACATGAATCTGCGCGAGGACAAACACTGGTCGTACGGAGCTCGCACGCGCATCACCGATGCCGTGGGGCAGGGCACGTTCCGCGCCGGAGGCGGCGTGCAGACCGACAAGACCGCCGAGTCCATGGTCGAGATCCGCAAGGAGTTGCGCGACGTGATCGGCACGCGCAAACCCGACGATGCCGAGCTCAAATTCGCCAGGGACAGCATCGCGATTGCCTTGCCGGGCAGCAACGAGACCTCGAGCGAGATCGCAGGATCTTATGGCGAGATCGTCACATTCGGGCTCAAGGACAGCTACTGGAACGACTTCGTCGGCGACCTCAATGTGCTCACGCCAGCCATGTTGAATGAGTCGTCGGGCCGGCTGGTTCACCCGGAGTCGCTCACCTGGGTCATCGTCGGCGATCTGTCGAAGATCGAGAAGCCGGTGCGCGCGCTCAATTTCGGCGAGGTGACGGTGCTCGATACCGATGGGAAGCCGGTGGTTCGCTGAGTTTCCCGATCGGCGGGGTCAGGCGATTGCGACCAGCTCCGAGTACCTGGTGAGGGCAGCATTCGTCGTGAGGAATCGCAGCGGCTCACTCACAGCCTGCGCGACGAGCAATCGGTCGAAGAAATCCGCACCCGTGACGCGTTCGAACGATGCGGCCAGCGCGGCGGGACTGGCGCGCACCGGCAACTCCCGGAAACCACTGGCGCGTATCGCACGCACGAGTTCCTCGGTATCCGCTTCGAGTAATCCCACGGCGATCTTCGCTTCGCATTCCACGATGGTCGCCGCGCTCACGTAGACCTCGTCGGCTGCCTCGATGCGGTCGCGTGCGGCCTTGCTCAGCTTGCGCGAGTCGGCGAGCCACCAGAGATAGATCGAGGTGTCGAGGAGCAGGCGCATGGGTGGGGCAGGGCAGGGCGCCGGTCTAGAGCGGCCCGGTCGCCTCGAGCGAGCGGTCGAAATCTTCGGCGATCTTGAGCTTGCCCTTGAGCAAGTCCCGCCCGGCGCGGCGCGTCGTCGCGTCCGAGGGGTATCAGCCGCGCCATCGGCCTCCCGCCCTTGGCAATCAGAATTTCATTGCCGTTGGCCACGTCCTCGATGAGCCGGGACAGGTGCGTCTTGGCCTCGTGAATGTTGATCTTGCCGGGCTTCACAGTGGACTTAGTTTAGTTTAGTCTACTGCCCATGGGGAAATCTTTTTTTGGTAGGCTCCGCCGCCCATGAAATGGCTGGCCGGAGTCTTGTTCGTTGTCGTGCTGGGGCTGCAGTACCGTCTGTGGCTGTCCAATGACGGGGTGCGCGAACTCGCTCGCCTGACGGATGCCGTGGATCGCCAGAAGGAGGAGAACGGCGAACTGCAGGAACGCAATCAGCAAATGATCGCGGAAGTATCCGATCTCAAGGCCGGGATGGCGGCCATCGAAGAACGCGCGCGCAGCGAGCTGGGCATGATCGGCCGCAACGAAACCTTCTACCAGGTCGTGCCCGCGCGTCCGAAGTCCATGACCACGCCGTCGCGTCCACCCGAGCGCACGCAGACCGCGCAGCGCTGAACTTGTTCAACCGCGTAAACTCCGCAGCCTTGCCGTGGAGAGTCCGGTTTGCGTTACTTCGTAGTCATTCCCGCTGCGGGCAGTGGCCGGCGATTCGCCGCCGCCGTTCCCAAGCAATACGCGCCACTCGGTGGTTCAACCGTCATCGAGCATGCGCTCGCGCCCTTCGAGGCCGATGCCGATTGCGCCGGCATCGTCGTGTCGGTTTCGGCGGATGATTCGTGGTGGCCGTCGATCGCGGCGCGCCGCAGTCGCCTCATCGAGTCCGCGCCGGGCGGTGAGCAGCGGGCGCATTCGGTGCGCAATGCGCTCATGGTTCTCACCGGCCGCGCGCGTGACGACGACTGGATCATGGTGCACGACGCGGCGCGTCCCTGCTTCACGGACTCGGACCTGCAACTGCTCAAGCGGGATCTGGCCGCGCATCCGGTGGGTGGACTGCTGGCCGTGCCGCTGGCGGATACAGCTGAAGCGTGCGCTCGAGCCCGGGATACGCGCCACGCATGTCGATGAAACCCTGGACCGCAATGGTTTGTGGCGAGCCGCGACTCCGCAGGTGTTCCGCCTCGGCGTCCTGTTGCGTGCGCTCGATGGGGCGCTTGCCGCACAACGAATCCCCACCGACGAAGCACAGGCCATCGAGTGGACGGGTCAACGCCCGCAACTCGTCGCGGGCCGACCGGATAACATCAAGGTGACGACCGCGGACGATCTGATTCTCGCCGCGGCCATTCTTGCAACGCGCCAGCCCCGGGAGAGTTCCTGATGCGCATCGGTTCCGGATTCGACGTCCATGCTTTCGGACCAGGTGACTCGGTGATCCTTGGCGGTGTGCGTATTCCTCACACGCGCGGCGTGATTGCGCACAGCGACGGCGACGTGGTGTTGCACGCGCTGTGTGATGCCATGCTGGGAGCTGCGGGACTTGGCGATATCGGCATGCACTTCCCGGATACCGATCCGGTCTGGAAAGGTGCGGAAAGCCGGCGATTCGTCGAGGCAGTGCTGCAGATGCTCAGCGTGCGCAAGCTGAGGGTGGGCAACGCGGATATCACGCTGCTGGCGCAGTCGCCCAAGGTCTCTCCCTACCGCCTGGAAATCCGCCGCTCGCTGGCGCAGATGCTGGGCGTCACCGAAAACCAGGTGAACATCAAGGCGACTACCACCGAACACCTGGGTTTCATCGGGCGCAGCGAAGGGCTCGCGGCACAGGCGGTGGTATTGCTGGAGCCGGCGACCGAAAAATCCGGACCAGAAAAATCCGGATGATCCCCGATCACTGGCGCCTCGCGGCATTGGCGCCATCCCGCGCTGGCCGCGGGCCGCTCGCTACCGGCGTACTACGTTCGACACCGGAAGACTTCAAGGTCGAGGAGATCCTGGGATTCGAAGCCAGCGGCGACGGACCGCATGCGCTGCTGCTGGTGCGCAAGCGTGGCGCCAACACCGAGTGGGTGGCGCGCGAACTGGCGCGTGCCGCAGGCTGCAAGCCTTTCGAAGTCGGTTTCGCGGGCCTCAAGGACCGCAACGCCGTGACCACGCAGTCCTTCACCGTCCAGCGGGGCAAGCGGGCGGCAGCCGAGTTCGTCGGGCTCGGCGGGCGAAGGGTATGAAGTCGTGGCCGCCGCCGCGCACCAGCGCAAGTTGCCGCGCGGCGCACTCGAGGGAAACCGCTTCGAGATCACGGTGCGCAATCTTGCCGGTGAGCGGCAGGCGCTGACGGAGCGTCTCAGGGAGATCGGATCAGGCGGAGTGCCTAACTATTTCGGTCCGCAGCGCTTCGGGCGGGATGCCGGCAACCTCGAGCAGGTGATGAATACCGCGCAGCGCCTGGCGCAGGGCCGCCAGGGCGGAGGAAGGCGGCCGGACCAGGGCTTCATGCTTTCGGCCGCGCGCAGCGTGGTCTTCAACGCCATTGTCGGGGCACGAGTGGAGCAGGGGACCTGGAATCGCCTGTTGCCGGGCGATGTCGCGAACCTGGATGGACGCGGCAGCGTGTTTGCGGTCGAAACACCGGATGCGGATCTGCAGGCGCGCTGCGCAGCGCTCGAGATTCATCCCACCGCGCCGTTGCCGGGCGCTGGTGAATCGCTGGCGCGGGGCGAGGTTCGCGCCCTCGAGGAAGCCACGGCGGCCCTGTTTCCCGAAGCATTGGCCGTCATCGGTGCCGAACGCATGAACGCCGAGCGTCGCCCGGCCCGACTTCGCGTCCGCGATCTCGAATATGAGATCGAAGGAGACGATCTGCGCTTACGATTCGCCCTGTCGGCCGGCAGTTTCGCGACCACGGTGCTTCGCGAGTTGATCATCAACGACATCGGGGAATGACCATGCTGGAGATCATCGATCATCCGCTCAAGGCTGGCGCCGCGCTCGAGTCCGGTGGCATTCGCGAACTGCGCCTGGCGCGCCCGCCAGTCAACGCCCTGAACCTGGAGCTGGTGCGCGAGTTGGCCGAGTGCAATGGCCGCCGGCGCAAAGGAGTCGGCACTGGTTGTCACCGGGCAACCGGGAATTTTTTCCGCGGGCCTCGACGTGCGCGGCATGCTGGAACTGGACCGCGACGCCGTGGGCGCACTGTTCATCGATCTGTGGCGTACGCAGCGCGCCATCGCCTTTTCTCCCATACCCATCATCTTCGGGATCACCGGACATTGCCCGGCCGGCGGCACAGTGCTGGCAATTCTTGGTGACTATCGCGTGATGGCTCTCGGGGACTTCCGGCTCGGACTCAACGAAGTGCAGGTGGGGTTGGTGCCGGGGCCGCCAATCGACGGCGCGTTTCGACGACTGGTTGGCGGCCATGCCGCACAACTGCTCACGCGTGGTGCGCTCATTGACCCGTCGACGGCACTGCGCGTCGGGCTGGTCGACGAGCTTTGCGAGGCATCGCAGGTCACGACGCGAGCGCTCGAAGTGGCGCGCGAATTCTGTGCCCTGCCGCGCGAGCCGATGTTGCGGACCCGGGCGCTGGCGCGACAGGACCTGCTGGAGCTCTTCGGAGATCCGGGGCATGCCGCGCTGAAGGAGCGTGAGTTCGCCACCATGGGCACCGAACTCTGGTTCGCACCGGCCACGCAGGAACGACTGCGCGGCATGTTCACGAAGCGTTGACGGGTTGACGGGGACAGGTTTATTTTTTCTGGGACGGGATAGGCCCGCGGCCGCTGCCGCCGGAAAAAATAAACTGTCCCATCCAACAACACGTTGATCGCGCCGGTGCCACCATCGACACGTCGTGCGGAAGTGAACGCCAGCACCGGTCCCGTCTTGCGCAGGATCATGTTCACCGCAGTCTTGATCACCGGGCCTTTCGGGCCGGAACCCTTGCCCTTGCCGTGGATGATGCGCACACACCGCAGCCGGTATGCGAGCGATTCTGCCAGGAACCCGCGTAATGCCGCCTTGGCCTCGTCGACGCGCAACCCGTGCAGATCGCAGACGGCTTCGACGCGATACTCGCCTCGCTTGAGCTTGCGCATGACGCCGTCCTGCACGCCATCGCGGCGGAACGAGATCTCGTCGCCGGTGTCGGCGATCTGGTCTGCAACCTCGAGACTCTCGACCAGCACCAGCGCGCGATCGGCGGCGGTGAATTTCGCCCGGGGAGGCGGCTTTCTGCCTGTGACCGGCGCGCGCGTACGCTGCGCAATCGGCTTGACGTCGCGCACCGCGTCGCGAAACAGCTCGCTGTCGGGATCACTGCGTTTGCCGCTCAAGCTACCTCCGCGTTGATGCATTGAGTATATTGCGCGCCGGTGCGAATCCTCATATCCAACGACGACGGCTACCGCGCACGCGGCATCATCGCGCTGCGCGAGGCACTCAAGGGCCTGGGCGATCTCACCGTGGTGGCGCCCGACCGCAACCGCAGCGGCGCCAGCAATTCCCTGACACTCGAAGTTCCACTGCGCGTCGCGCAGGCTGAGCCCGACGTGTACTTCGTGCAGGGCACGCCCACCGACTGCGTGCATCTCGCCATCTCCGGCCTGTTTCCCTTCGAGCCCGACATGGTGGTATCCGGAATCAACGATGGATCGAACCTCGGCGACGATGTGCTCTATTCCGGCACGGTCGCGGCCGCCACCGAGGGCCGATTCCTCGGCAAGCCGGCGGTCGCCATTTCGCTGCACACCGACGGCCTGCGTGGCGATGCCACGCGCTACTTCGAAACCGGTGCGCATTACGCGCGCCACATGGTCGAGCGATTGCAGGCGACACCCCTGACAACAACCATGGGGCGCGCCACCATCCTCAACGTCAACGTGCCGAATATCCCGGTGGCGGAAGTGAAGGGCATCAAGGTCACGCGCCTCGGGAAATCGCCATCGCTCCGAGGCGGTGATCCGCGCCGAGGATCCGCGTGGCCGTCCTGTCTACTGGGTGGGGCCCGCGGGTGCCGGCCAGGATGCCGGGCCCGGCACGGATTTCCACGCCATCGCCGAAGGCTACGTGTCCGTCACTCCGCTGACCGTCGATCTCACCAACCATGCCGCGCTCGATTCGTTGCGCAGCTGGGTGGGTACGTGAGCGAAAACCGGCTCGCCGGTATCGGCATGACCTCCGCGCGCACGCGCGACCGGCTGGTGCAGCGCCTGCAGGAGCAGGGCATCACCAACTTCTCGGTGCTCGATCGCATCCGCAATGTTCCGCGCCACATCTTCGTCGACGAAGCGCTCGCCAGCCGTGCCTACGAGGACACGGCTCTGCCGATTGGCTTCAGCCAGACGATTTCGCAGCCCTACATCGTGGCGCGCATGACCGAAGCGCTCATCGAGGGCGGGCGCAAGCTCAACAAGGTCCTCGAAGTCGGAACCGGCTGTGGCTACCAGACCGCGGTGCTCGCGCCGCTGGTGAAGAAGATCTACTCCATCGAACGCATCGAGCCACTCGCGAAACGCGCCAAGGCCACTCTCAAGGAGCTCGGCATCAAGAACGTGATGCTCAAGCACGGCGATGGCACCGTCGGCTGGAAATCGCAGAAACCCTTCGATGGCATCCTGGTCGCCGCCGCGCCGCTCGCCGTCCCCGAGGCGTTGTTCGCGCAACTTGCCAATCGAGGCCGCCTCATCGTGCCCGTAGGGCCGGAAGGTTCGCAGCAGCTCGTCCGCTTCACTCGACATGAAGATCGCCTCGAACGCGAGATTCTCGGGCGCCGTAGCCTTCGTTCCCATGCTCGGCGGCACCGCCTGACTGCGCTGTGTTCGGCATTTCGAGCGAGTTCTGGCATGCGCTTATTCACCTAAAAGCCTGATTTATAAAGGCGCTTTCCCCCGTTTTTTGCGGCAGTTTGTCAGCCTCTTAAGGCTAAGGCTTGTCAGTCGGGATTTAACATGATTACATGTCGCCGCTCGCCGACATCGGAATGCGCCAAGTTGTGAGGCGAGTCCGAGTGAAGGCACAGGGGAGATCGGGGAAGTCACGGAAAAAAGTAGAACAAGCCGAATAGAAGAAAAAAAAATTCGCCAGTTTTTCGAGTCTGTCAGCTTCGAACCATTGGCCTCGCTAGATAACTTTCTCCCCCTGTGCCTTCACTCGGACCGCTTCGAGTAAGGCGTCTAGCCAGGCAACAACACCGCCGCCAAAACCTTGCGCTCTTCGCTGACCAGCACGTTGAACGTGCGGCAGGCGGCGCCAATTTCCATGACTTCAAGGCCAATGCGTCGCGTGGCGAATTCCGCCCGCAGGCTGGCACGTGGAAAGCGTTGTATGGCGCCGGTGGCAAGCACCACGACTTCGGGTGCCAGCGCGAACAATGGTGCGAGCGATTCAGACGTCAGTTCGTCGACACTGCGCGGCGGCCAGGGAGCAAGCGCATGCGGGGTGACGATGCAACTCGAACGGATCTCTTCGTTGCCAACAATGATGAAGTCGGCGCCGTAGCGCCGGATCAGGTTTGCGCCATCCGGACGTTGCTGAGTGAATTTCATCGGTCCGATACGATACCGTCATGCGACGCCTCACGCTGATCCTCTCCGACCTGTACCTGCCGGAGGAGGCGGTCCCGGCGGATGCGGTATCCGCGCCACTGTCGCTGCCGGGACTCGCCTGGCTGCTGCAGTTCGCCCGACAGCCGATACCGCTGGCCGACTGGCGACACTGGTTGACCGATGAAATGGGACTCGATGCTCTGGACGGCGCTGCCGCCCGCGCAGATCGCGGCGCGGGCCCGACTCAAGCCCGAAGTCGCGGCGAGCGCATGGTTCGCAACACCGGTGCAACTCTCGGCGCGACTCGATCACGTGCGCCTGGTCGACCGCGGTCTGTTGCGTGTCGTTCCCGACGATCAGGCCGCCTGGTGCGCGGACTTCGCGCGACACTTCGGGAACGATTGTCAGCTCCACCCCGGAAACTCGCGTGGCTTCCTGCTCAGCGGTATCTCGCTGCACGCTGCGACCACCGACCCCGCACGCCTGCTGGATGCCGACGTCGCGCCTGCACTTCCCCAGGGCAAAGGATTCGCTGGCATTGCGCCGGCTCGGCGCGGAGATCGAGATGTGGTTGCACACCGCGGCCCTCAACGAGGCGCGTGAACGCGCGCGTTTGCCACGCATCTCGGCACTTTGGTTATGGGGCGGGGGGCTGCGGGGTGGGGGCAAGTCGTCGGTTCCCGCGGCAACGACCTCCGCCGGACGTGAGACGGTGGCCTTGTACGGTGAAGATCCGTTCCTCGCCGGAGTGGCTGCTGCGGCGAGTCATGCCACGCATGCAACGGCACCGGCCAGCCTTGCCGCGATCGATGGTGACGCGACTCATCACATCGTCGAATTCGCGCCCATGAGTGGTGAGCCGCAGGAGTCACTCGCCAAACTCGAGGAGAACTGGTTCCTGCCGGCGCGCACCGCGCTGGCCGCCGGTGTCCTCTCTTCGCTCGATGTCATTGCCAACGATTGCTGCTTCCGCATCGCGGGACGCGCGGGCTGGAGTTTCTGGCGTCGTCGCCGAGGCTGGCTCGAAAACCTCGCACGCGGTGCGCAGCCCACGAAGGCATAATCGCGCGATGGATGTGGTCATCGAACGTCGCGCAAACTCGGACTGCCAGATGCTCGACGCGCGCCTGCATCCGGTGCTGCGGCGCGCCTATGCCGCGCGCGGTGTGCGTGACGACAGCGAACTCGCGCTGACCCTCGACCGACTGGTGCCGGTGAGTACGCTCGAAAGCATCGAGAGCGCCGTCCAGTTGATCCTCGAGAATCGCGAACGCCGCATCGTGGTGATCGGCGACTTCGATGCCGACGGCGCCACCAGCACCGCGCTCATCGTGCGCTGCCTGCGCAGCTGGGGCTTCCCGTCGGTGGACTTCCTGGTGCCCAATCGCTTCGAGTTCGGTTATGGCCTGACGCCCGAGATCGTGGGGCTGGCCGCGCAACGCGCGCCGGCGCTCATCATCACCGTCGACAACGGCATCTCGAGCATCAGCGGCGTCGCCGCGGCGCGCGAACGCGGCATCCAGGTGCTGATCACGGATCATCATCTGCCGGGCGCCGTCATTGCCCGCCGCCGACGTGATCGTCAATCCAAATGTGCCGGGCAGCCGTTTCGCGTCGCGAGCGCTGGCGGGCGTGGGCGTCGCGTTCTACGTGATGGCAGCCCTGCGTCGCGAACTCGAAGCGCGCGGCGCGAGCGTGAACCCCGCCATCACGGATTTTCTCGACCTCGTCGCGCTCGGCACCGTGGCCGACCTCGTGCCACTCGATGCCAACAATCGCGTGCTGGTGTCGCAGGGCATCCGTCGCATCCGGGCGGGGCGCGCCGTGGCGGGAATCCGCGCATTGTTGTCGATCGCCGGGCGCAGTCCCGCGACTCTCACCGCCGCCGACCTCGGCTTTTCGATCGGCCCGCGCCTCAACGCCGCGGGCCGGCTCGATGACATGTCGATCGGCATTCGTTGCCTGCTCAGCGACTCGGAAACCGAGGCGCTGGCGCTGGCCACGCGGCTCGATCAGCTCAACGCCGAGCGCCGCGAGATCGAAGCGAAGATGCAGGACGCGGCGCTGGCCGCGGTGAGCCGGTTGCGCGAACCCGACGGCCCGGTGCGTCATGCGGTCTGCCTGTTCGATCCGGACTGGCACCAGGGTGTGGTCGGACTGGTCGCGAGCCGCATCAAGGATCGTGTGCGCCGCCCGGTGATCGCCTTCGCACGCGCCGGCGACGGGCAATTACGCGGCTCGGCGCGTTCGGTCCCCGGGATTCACATCCGCGACGTGCTCGATCGCATCGCCGCGCGGTAATCCCGAGCTGATCAGTCGCTTCGGCGGACACGCCATGGCGGCAGGCCTGTCGCTCGAGGAAAAACACCTCGATGCCTTCGCGGCCGCATTCGACTCCGAAGTCGCCACGCTGCGCGATCCCGCGATTCCTTCCAATCGTGTCGAAACCGATGGCGAACTCGCCATCGACGAGATCGCGCTGGAGACCGCCCAGGCACTGCGCGATGGCGGACCCTGGGGCCAGGCCTTTCCCGAGCCGTGTTTCGACGGCATGTTTGCCGTGAAGAGCGCACGCGTCGTGGGCGACAAACATCTCAAGATGTGGGTGACCACTGCCGATCGTTCGCGCAACTTCGATGCCATCGCGTTCAACTTCAAGGGCGTCGAAGAAGCCGCGGCGCTGCCGGACGGAAACGTGCGCCTGGTGTACCGGCTCGACATAAATGAATACAAGGGAGAGCGGCGCCTGCAGCTGCTCGTCGATCACGTACTCAAATGAACGCGTCCGCGAAGCCAAACTACATCATCCGCGTCGGCGACCCGTGCTCGGCCGGGGTACGCGCGCTGATCGCTGAACTCGACGCCTTCAACTCGGCGCTGTATCCCGCCGAGAGCAATCATTTCGATCCCCCGGAGGCGCTCGCCGGGCCGGGATGCGTTTTCCTCGTGGTCGAGCAACGCGGCGAACTGGTGGGTTGCGGCGCGGCGAAGAATTGCGGTGGCTGGGCCGAACTCAAGCGCATGTATCTCAAACCGAAGTCGCGCGGCGGTGGCATCGCACTGGCCATGCTGGTGCAATTGCTGGACTGGGCGCGCGCCCAGAAACTGCCGCTGGCGCGTCTGGAAACCGGCAATGTGAGCGTCGGAGCGCTCAAGCTGTACCGGCGCGCGGGATTCAAGGAGATTCCGCCGTTTCCGCCCTACAGGCCGGATCCCCTGTCGATTTTCATGGAGCGTCCGCTCAGGTAGGATGCGCGCCCTTGCCTGGTGCCCGTATGCCATTAGAACTCGGTCAATTGAAGCGGAAACTCGCTGAACTCGAGGAGCGCATGAGCTCCTTGAGGGGGTTTCTTTGAGTACGACCAGAAGAAAGAGCGTTTAGAAGAAGTCAGCCGCGAACTCGAAGACCCCGCCATCTGGCAGAAGCCCGAAAAGGCCCAGGAGCTGGGCAAGGAACGCGCCCGGCTCACGACTGACCTTGTCGACATGGACAAGGCCACCGGCGCCGTCAGCAGCGCCTCCGAACTACTCGAGCTCGCGGAGAGCGAGAACGACGAGGGCATGGCGCGCGAAATCGAGCGCGATGCCGGCAAGCTCGAAACCGACGTGCGCAAGCTCGAGTTCAAGCGCATGTTCCGCGGCGAGATGGACTCGCACAATGCATTCCTCGATATCCAGGCGGGCGCCGGCGGCACCGAGGCCCAGGACTGGGCCCAGATGCTGCTGCGCATGTATCTCAAGTGGGCCGCATCGCGCGGCTTCGAAGCCGAAGTGTTCGATTCACAGGCGGGTGAAGTCGCGGGCATCAAGAGCGCGACCATCGAGATCAAGGGTGAATACGCCTATGGCTGGCTGCGCACCGAGACCGGCGTGCATCGCCTGGTGCGCAAGTCGCCGTTCGACTCGGGCAATCGCCGGCACACCTCGTTTGCGTCGGTGTTCGTATCGCCCGAGGTGGATGACGACATCAAGGTCGACCTGAATCCGGCCGACATCAAGATGGACGTGTACCGTTCCAGCGGCGCCGGCGGACAGCACGTCAACAAGACCGAATCGGCCGTGCGCCTGACGCACGGTCCCACGCGGTATCGTCGTTGCCTGCCAGAACGAACGCAGCCAGCACAAGAATCGCGCCACCGCGATGAAAATGCTGAAGGCCAAGATGTACGAGCTGGAATTCAACAAGCGCAATGCGGCGGCCAAGGTGCTGGAAGATTCCAAGAGCGACGTATCCTGGGGCAACCAGATCCGCTCCTACGTGCTCGACCAGTCGCGCATCAAGGATCTGCGCACTGACGTGGAGATCGGCGACACTGGCAAGGTGCTCGACGGTCATCTCGATCCATTCATGGAAGCATCGTTGAAGGCGGGCCTGTGAGCGAAGAAGAGAACAAACTCATCGCCGAGCGGCGCAGCAAGCTGGCCGCTCATCGCGAGCAGGCCAGGGCGGCGAATGCGCCGGCCTTTCCCAATGACTACCGTCGCGACGTGCTCGCGACGCTGCTGCAGGCCGAGTACGCGGAGAAACCGCCCGAGTGGTTCGATGCCAACCCGGTGCGTGTGCATGTCGCGGGACGCATGATGTTCCAGCGCATCATGGGCAAGGCGAGCTTCGCCAAGCTCCAGGATCGCACCGGTCAGATCCAGATTTTCCTGCAGCGCGACTCGCTCGGCGACGCCTACGAAGCGTTCAAGAAGTACGACGTGGGCGACATCCTCGCGGCCACGGGCACGCTGTTCAAGACGAAGACCGGCGAATTGTCGGTGCGCGTCGAGTGAACTGCGGCTGCTGGTGAAGTCGCTGCGGCCGTTGCCCGACAAGTGGCATGGCATGGCCGATGTCGATACGCGTTATCGGCAGCGTTACGTTGATCTCATCGTCAACGAGCAGAGTCGCAACGTCTTCATCGTGCGCAACCGCATCCTCAAGTACCTGCGCGACTTCCTCGACTCGATGGATATCCTCGAAGTCGAAACGCCGATGCTGCAGACCATTCCGGGCGGCGCGGCTGCGCGGCCGTTCCGTACGCATCACAACGCGCTCGACATGGACATGTACCTGCGCATCGCGCCGGAACTGTTCCTGAAGCGACTGGTGGTCGGCGGACTGGAGCGCGTCTACGAGATCAACCGCAATTTCCGCAACGAGGGCGTGTCGACGCGCCACAACCCCGAATTCACCATGCTCGAGTTGTACGTGGCCTATGCCGACTACAACGACCTCATCGTGATGGTGGAGCGTGCGATGCAGGGACTGGCCGACGTGATCATCGGCAAGCGCCAGTTCACCTACCAGGGGCGCGAATACGATCTCGACAAACCCTTCAGGCGCATTACCGTCATCGAGGCGGTTGCCGAGAACGTGTCGGGATTCGACATGGCACGCGCGCGCGACGTGAGCTATCTGCGCGGGTTGTGCGAGAAGGCGGGCATCGGGTTCAAGCCAGGCGACGGCGCCGGCAAGCTGCAGATCGAGCTGTTCGAGAAATTCGCGGAAGATGGCTTCCTGGACCCGACCTTCGTCTACGCATATCCGACCGAAGTGAGTCCGCTGTCACGCGCCAACGATCAGGATCCCTTCCTCACGGATCGCTTCGAATTCTTCGTGGCCGGCCGCGAGATCGCCAATGGGTTCTCCGAGCTCAACGACGCCGAGGACCAGGCGGCGCGGTTCCGCGCGCAGGTCGAACGCAAGGAGGCCGGCGACGACGAAGCCATGTATTACGACGCCGACTACGTGCGCGCGCTCGAATACGGCATGCCGCCGACCGCGGGCCTGGGTGTAGGCATCGACCGACTGGTCATGTTCTTCACCGATGCGCCGTCAATCCGTGACGTCCTGCTGTTCCCGCACATGCGGCCGGAGTCGGGTTAAGTCGACGCGAAGCGAGCCGCCCAGCGATCTGCCCGTGGGCGTTTTCGATTCCGGTGTCGGTGGTCTCACGGTATTGCGGGCGCTGATCGCGCAACTGCCGCAGGAAGACTTCGTCTATCTAGGTGACACCGCCCGGTTGCCGTATGGCACCAAGAGTCCCGGGACGGTGGCGCGTTATTCCGTGCGTGCGGCCGAATGCCTCGCGGAGCGCGGCATCAAGGCGCTGGTGGTGGCGTGCAACACCGCCTCGTCGACCGCACTGCCGGCATTGCGCGAGAGATTTCCGGGACTTCCCGTGATCGGCGTGATCGAGCCGGGGGCGCGCGCGGCCTGCGACGCCAGTTTCAGCGGTCGCATTGCGGTATTGGCCACTGAAGGAACCGTTGCCGGGGGCTCCTACCAGCGCGCCATTCAAGACCTGCGTCCGGATGCCAATGTCACGCAGATCGCCTGCCAGATATTCGTGGCACTGGCGGAAGAGGGTTGGAGCGAAGGCGAAGCCGTGGACGCCGTCACCGAACGGTATCTCGCTCACCTCGATGCACGCGTGGACACCGTTGTGCTCGGCTGCACGCACTTTCCACTGTTGAGCGCGTCGATCAGCCGCCAGCTCGGGCCCACGCGGCGCGTGGTCGATTCGGCGGCTACCACGGCGCGCGCCACGGCGGCGTTGCTCGCCGATCGAGGCCTAGCTTCGGGCCAAAACCGTGCGGGGATTTTGCGCCTGATGGCGACCGACAGCCCGGAGCGGTTCGCCCGGGTGGGTGCACGCTTTCTCGGGTCATCCATCGCGGTACGGTCGGTGGATGCAATCGACCTGTAGTCACTTTGAATAAGGCGGTTACACTTGGCGCCCGCAGGGCGGTAGCGGCTACAGGAACAACTAAAGGATGGCGTTGATGAGAGAACGATCCGGTGTGGCACATGATCGTGCGGTGATGCCGCTCCGCGTGGGATTCGCGGACACGCTCTCAGGCCAGCTTCACTTTCGCGCCTGCGGCGCAGGACCCGATATCGTTCTGCTGCCCTGGGCACCGGCCAGCGGCCGCATGTATGACGCGTTCCTGCCGCACCTGGCGCGTGCCGGTTTTCGTGCCATCACCTTCGACCTGGCGGGCACCGGCCGTTCGCACAAGAAATGTCGCAACTGGACGGCGCAGCAATACGCCAACGATGTGCTCGAAGCCTGCGGCTCGCTGCACACCGTGCCGTATACCGTGATCGGTGGGCGCTTCGGCGCATCCGTGGCGGTGGAGATGCTGCTGGCGTCACCGGCACAGGTCACGGGCGCGGTGCTCGATGGCGTGCTCGGCCTGGCGCCGGAAGAGCTGCGCAAGATGACGCTGCCAACTTCAGGTCTGGCGCCCAAGCTCGCAAGTGACGGTGCGCATCGCCACTTCGCGTTCGACGTGACGGTGCGCATGCTCAAGGACTGGGATCCGGGCTTCGAGCTCACCCAGGAAACCTTGCCCCTGGTCTACGAATACATGCGTGACTACCTGGAACTCGGTTACGAGGCCATCTCGACCGGAGTCGAAACGGATGCGCGCGGCGGCAAGGGTACGCACGACGTGCTGGCACGGCTCGGCGAGGTCTCGCAACGCGTGCTCATCATGACCTCGGATACCGACAATCTGGCGTCGGCTTACAACCGCGCGCTGGAACGTGCGCGGAATTCACGCGGCCACAAGTTTGCCGGCAATCATCCGATCCTGACGCCGGCACGCGCCGCCGAATATGCGCAGGTCGTGGTGTCGTTCGCGCGCCGCTGACCGTGAATCACGCGGGCAGCGTATAGGGCAGCGAGAGCGGTCCGCTCACGCGCGGGACGCTGACTTCGCCCGCGGACTTGCCGTCCGTGCCGGACTCGTCGGTTGCGTCGGCCCTTGTTGCGCCGGCAAGCAACGGCTCGCTCGAGTAGGTTCCCACCGCGAGCAATTCCTGGCTGCCCGGGCCGTCGGTCACCGCGCGAACCACGATCAGGGAGCGGCCGTCGGTGGCCTGCGCGACCTGGCCGGGTTCGAGACGGGCGCCCGACAGGTTGTGCCAGCGTTGCATGCGCCGTTTCACGCGGCCGCGGTAGTGAGCGCGCGCGATGACTTCCTGGCCGGTATAACAACCCTTGTCGAAGGCGATGGCGCCTAACAAGTCGAGATTCAACATCTGCGCAACGAAGGTCTCGCTGGTGGCCGCGTAGACCTGCGGCAGGCCCGCGGCAATATCGGCGCATTCCCAGGCCACGCGCGCTGCAGGCTCGCCGGCGACGAAGGGTGCATCCTTCGGCAGCAGCACTACCCGACGGAGTCCCCAGGGCATGGCGATACCCGCGGACGGCGTCGTGCTGGATCGAAGCCCCGAGCACGCGCCAGGCGGCGGATTCGTCGGTCACGCGCACCCTGGCGCGCAGGACAAACCGCGACAGGCGCTGCGCAACGCTCGCGGCCAGTTCGAGTGGCAACACGGCGAACAATTCTTCCGGCGTCGTGCGCGTCACGGCGAGCAAGGCGATGACGCGGCCCTGCGGGTTGTGAAAGCCCGCGAAGGTGCTGGCACCCACCGCGAGCTTTTCGATGTCGGCCGAGAGTTGTCCCTGGAGGAATCGCGCCGCATCGACGCCGCGGAATGCCAGCACGCCGAATGCGCCAGCACCCTGCGAAAGGTCGATACCAACGAGGTCGCTCATCTTTGTTTTTACTGATGTTTCAAGTGGTCTAAGTGGGGCGATTCTGGCAGAATTCGCGCCCGTGCCGAATGCCCCATCCGACGTAGATCCCGTCCTTTCCGCTGCCGTTACCACGCCTGATCCCGCCGCCGCCGGTCTCCAAGCCCGGGTGCCACGGCGCAGGATGGAGTCGAGCGTGGCGGCCCCGCCGGGCCTGAGCCGACGCGTTTCGGCGACTGGGAACGCAACGGTCGCTGTATCGATTTCTGAGCGCCATGGATCAACGACCGCTATCTCCGCATCTCGGCGTGTACAAGTTCACGTACACGATGTCGTTGTCGATCCTGCATCGGATTACCGGCGTCGCCACATCGATCGCATTCGTGGCCTTCGCCTGGTGGCTCATGGCGCTGGCATCCGGGCCCGAAGCCTATGCGACCGCGATGCACTGCCTCTCCTCGCCGCTGGCCAAACTACTGCTGGTCGGTTTCACGTTCTCCTTCGTCTACCACTTCTGCAACGGCATCCGCCACCTGGTCTGGGATACCGGCCGCGGGCTGGAACGCGCGCAGGCGCGCCGCAGTGGCCTGGCGGTCATCGTGGCGGCCGTGCTGCTCACCGCACTGGTGGTGTGGCTGGGCTGCGCGGCATTGACGGTCCGGGTTACGCCATGAGCCTGCGCACGCCATTGGGCAAGGTGCTGGGGCGCGGATCGGCCGGCGAGGGCACCAGTCACTGGTGGGTGCAGCGCGTCACCGCGATTGCGTTGATCCCGCTGACGCTGTGGTTCGCCATCTCGATCCTCGGCAAGCCACTGCACTCCTACGAAGCGGTGAGCGGATGGTTAGGCCAGCCCTGGGTGGCGGTGTTCACCATCCTGCTGGCGATCACGCTCGCCTGGCATTCCTGGCTCGGAGTGCAGGTGGTCGTCGAGGACTACGTGCACGGCAAGGGCGCCAAGACCTTCCTGCTGCTGCTTTCCACGTTCGTGCACTTCGCGGGCGCGGTCGCCGCGGTGTTCGCCGTCAATGATCCTGGCCGTATCGTGACCAATCAAAGACTACGAATTCATCGATCACACCTACGACGTCGTCGTGGTCGGCGCCGGCGGTGCCGGATTGCGCGCCACGCTGGGACTGGCCGAGGCGGGCCTCACGACGGCCTGCATCACCAAGGTGTTCCCGACGCGCAGCCACACCGTGGCCGCGCAGGGCGGCATTTCCGCCGCGCTCGGCAACATGGGCGAAGACGACTGGCGCTTCCATTTCTACGACACCATCAAGGGCTCGGACTGGCTTGGTGACCAGGACGCCATCGAGTTCATGTGCAAGGAGGCGCCGGCGGCGGTCATCGAACTCGAGCACTACGGCGTGCCGTTCTCGCGCACCAACGACGGGCGCATCTACCAGCGTCCCTTCGGCGGCATGACCACCCATTTCGGCAAGGGCACGGCGCATCGCACCTGTGCGGCGGCAGATCGCACCGGTCACGCGATGCTGCACACGCTGTACCAGCAGTCGATCAAGCACCACGCCGAATTCTTCATCGAATACTTCGCGCTCGATCTCATCATGCAGGACGGCGCCTGCCGTGGCGTGGTGGCGCTCGACATGGCCACTGGCCGCCTGCATCGCTACCGCGCACACACCGTGATCCTGGCCACGGGCGGTTATGGCCGCGCGTATTTCTCCTGCACCTCGGCACACACCTGCACGGGTGACGGTGGCGGCATGGCGCTGCGCGCCGGGCTGCCGCTGCAGGACATGGAATTCGTGCAGTTCCATCCCACGGGCATCTATGGCTCGGGGTGCCTCATCACCGAAGGATCGCGTGGCGAGGGCGGTTATCTCACCAATTCCGACGGCGAGCGCTTCATGGAGCGCTACGCCCCCAACGCCAAGGATCTCGCCTCGCGCGACGTGGTGTCGCGTTCGATGACCATCGAGATTCGCGAAGGACGCGGCGTCGGCAGGGACAAGGACCACATCTATCTGCACCTCGAGCACCTGGGGCCCGAGGTCATTCACCAGCGACTGCCGGGCATTGCCGAAACCGCGCGGATCTTCGCCGGCGTGGATGTGAACAAGGATCCCATCCCGGTGTTGCCCACCGTGCACTACAACATGGGCGGAATTCCCTGCAACGTGCATGGCGAGGTGGTCACGTCGAAAGGCGGCAATCCGGATTCCGTCGTGCCCGGCCTGATGGCCGTCGGTGAAGCGGCCTGCGTCTCCGTGCATGGCGCCAATCGCCTCGGCAGCAATTCGCTGCTGGACCTCGTGGTGTTCGGCCGCGAAGCGAGCCGTCATGCCGCCACGGTGGTGAAGCCGGGCCAGTCGCACGCGCCGTTGCCGAAGGACGCAGGTGATTTCGCCGTGGCGCGACTCGACCGGCTGCGCAATGCCAGCGGCTCGCGCAGCACCGCCGAGATTCGTCTCGAGATGCAGAAGACCATGCAGCGCGACGCCGCGGTGTTCCGCACGGGGCAGACGCTGAAGGAAGGCGTCGAGGCGCTTGTCGAAGACCTTCACGTCGTTCGCCGACGTGCGTGTCGGCGACCGCAGCCTCATCTGGAACACCGATCTCGTCGAGACCATCGAGCTCGACAATCTGCTGGGGCAGGCGATGGCCACCATTGTCTCCGCCGAAAACCGCAAGGAGAGCCGCGGCGCGCACGCGCGCGAGGACTTCACCGAACGTGACGATGCCACGTGGCAGAAGCACACGTTGTGCTGGGTGGAGGAGGGCGGCAAGACGCGCATCGACTACCGGCCCGTGCACATGAACACGCTCACGAAGGACGTCGAGCCCATTCCGCCGAAGGCGAGAACTATACTGATGGCCGAATTCACTCTTCCCGCAAATTCGAAGATCGACAAGGCCGCCGGCAGGACATACACGGCGCCGGCTGGCGCGAAGAACGTGCGCAAGTTCGTCATCTATCGCTTCGATCCGGATTCGGGCGCCAATCCGCGCATGGACACTTATGAAGTGGACATGGACGCCTGTGGGCCGATGGTTCTGGACGCGCTGATCAAGATCAAGAATGAAGTCGATTCCACGCTGACCTTCCGTCGCTCCTGCCGCGAGGGAATCTGCGGCAGTTGCGCCATGAATATCGGTGGTCTCAACACTCTGGCCTGCACCAAGGCCTGCGACGATGTGCGCGGCGACGTGAAGATCTATCCGCTGCCGCATATGCCGGTAGTGAAGGACCTGGTCCCCGATCTCACCAATTTCTATGCGCAATACGCGGCGGTGAAGCCCTGGCTGCAGGCGCGTACGCCCGCGCCGCCGGATCGCGAGCGACCGCAATCGAAAGAAGACCAGGAAAAGATCGACCGGCCTTCCGCCTGCATCCTGTGCGCCTGCTGTTCGACATCCTGCCCGAGCTACTGGTGGAACAGCGATCGATATCTCGGTCCCGCGGCGCTGCTGGCGGCCTATCGCTGGATCATCGACAGCCGCGACGAGGCACCGGGTGAACGGCTGGACGAACTGGAAGATCCATTCCGGCTGTACCGCTGCCACACCATCATGAATTGCACGGAAGCCTGTCCGAAGGACCTGAATCCCGCCAAGGCCATTGCGGAGATCAAGAAGATGATGCTGGAGCGCCAGCACTAGCAGTGAGTCCCGATCAACACTCCGATCCAGAACTTCCGCCGGCTGGAGTGGCGCTGCCGGCGCGGCATGAAGGAACTCGACCTCCTGCTGCTGCGTTATCTGCGCGGACGGCATGCCGGGGCGAGTAGCAATGAACGCGCCGCCTTCGTGGAGTTTCTGGAATTGCCCGATCCGGACATCGCGCGTTATCTCATTGCCGGAGATGTCCCGACCGATCCCCGCCACGCAGCGCTGTGCCGCGCCGTCCTGCAGTCGAATTGATCTGAAGCCGTCCACGCGCGCCGCGATCCTGGGAATCGGCGTGGCTGGCAGCTCTGAGCTGGATGATCCTCGCGGCGGTGGATTTGCCGTTGCCCGCCCGCATCGCAATCTGTATCTGTGCCGCCACGGCGGGACTCGCCACCATCCAATCCGTGTTCCTGCTGCGCGGCTCGCATGCGGTTCGGGCGCTGCGATGGAACGACAAAGGTCAAATCAACGCAGTGCTGGGCGGGAGAAAGAACGAGTATCCCGTCACTGTTCGTCCGGGATCGTTCCGGCTGGGCCGCCACGGGCTGCTGCTCTGGCTGGAAACTGGCCGCGGCAGCCTCGCGGTGTTCATCGATGCCAGGGAGCAGGAGCCCAGGGCTTTCCGGGGCCTGTGCCGACTGCTGAACAGGCCGCTCCTGAGGTTCCCGGACGAGTCCACGCGGCCAAGCTGATACCATCCGGCCCAAGGTTTGAAGTGCATCACGCGCCGTTAAAAATCATTCAATTAGAACCGCTCCGGGACGAAACTTTCGCGCGGCGTTCAGGGTCTATTCAGCCAGTCGGTAGCCGGGGAGCTCCGGTGACGACGGAAGAGAGTGACCTGGTTCTCGTCAAACGCGTGCAGCGTGGTGACAAGACGGCGTTCGATCTGCTGGTGCGCAAGTACCAGCACAAGGTGGTGAAGCTGGTTTTGCGTTACGTGCGTAACCCGGCTGAAGCGGAAGACATTGCACAGGAAGCCTTCATCAAAGCGTATCGGGCCCTGCCTCAGTTTCGTGGCGACAGCGCCTTCTACACGTGGATGTATCGCATCGCTATCAACACCGCCAAGAACCAGCTCGCGTCGCGCGATCGCAGTCCGATCGCTTACGACCTGGATCTGACCGACCCTGAGGAATCGCACAGCGTGCAAACCAAGCTTCAGGACCCCGATACGCCGGAGGGCATGGCTCTCACCGAAGAAATTCGCGGAATCGTGAACTCCGCGATCGAAGCATTGCCTGAAGAACTCAAGACGGCGATCGTGCTGCGCGAACTCGACGGCTTGAGCTACGAAGAGATCGCCGCGGCGATGGAATGCCCCGTCGGTACGGTGCGATCACGAATTTTTCGAGCGCGCGAGGCCATCGACAAACGCCTGCGCGAAGTATTTGAAGGCGGCCTGGGCCGCACCGAGGAAATGGTATGAACGACGAGCGCCCCGAAGATCGGCAAGAGAGTCGGCAGGTCGAAAGAGACAGCCAGCTCTCCGCCATGTTCGATGGGGAACTGGCTTCCGCCGAGTGCGAGCTGCTGGCCCGCCGGCTGGTTCGCGATGAGGCACTGCGTGGACAGTGGTCGCGTTACGCACTGATCGGTGCGGCGCTGCGCGGCGAGCGCGGCGTGAAGCTGCACGACAAGGTTGCACGTCGCGTCCAGGCCGCGCTTTCCCAGGAACCCACCTACGGCGATGCCTCCACGGCCGACGTGGCCGCTGCTTCGACTCGTTCCAATTCCGCCGCCGGCGCTAGCCTGGGTGACCGCTGGATGCGCTTCGCGCGTCCGGTCGTCGGCGCCAGCGTTGCCGCGGGTGTCGCTGCGATGTCCATCCTGTGGCTGAGGACGCAGGGACCGGAGTCGGAACTCCTGGCGAGCACCCCGGTTACGGAATCCATCGTCCTGCAGGCGGAGCCTGCTGACACCCCCACGGATACCTTGATCGCGCAGACGGCCCCGCAGCCCGAACCCGCACCCGTCTCGAACGGTGAGCCGGAGCGTTACAGCACGCCGGCGCCGAGTTCGCAGACCAGCATTGCGCCGCCGGCGCGCTTCGCAAACTACGTCGTTGCGCACAGTGAATACTCCGGCCCGCTGGCGCGGCGCATGGCGTTGCTCGGCATCGTCGGAACCGAGGCGCAGGCGGATGAATCGGCAGAGGCCGACGCCGCCGCCGCAGCCCCGGAAGCCGTTGCCCCCGAAGCAGTTCCCGCGAAGTACGGTCAAGGAGCCGTTGATAATGCGCCCTGATTCATCCCGCGCGATGCGTACGCAATCCAGGCACTCGAACGTCGCGCGTTTTGCGGCGCTGTCGCTGCTGCTGGGTGCGGGCATTGCTCTCGGTGCCGAGCCCAAGGAATGGCTCGAGCGCATGAACAAGGCGCTGACCACGCGCAACTACGTCGGTGTGTTTACCCATGTGCGCGGTACGCGCGCCGAAACACTGCGCATCATCCACCGCGTGCGCGGTCGCGACGTGTCCGAGCGGCTGCTGTCGCTCGACGGATCGGGTCGCGAATTCATTCGCGAGGGCGATGAGCTCACCTGTTATTTCCCCGACAAGCGAACCGTGCTCGTCGAGCGACGCGCGCCCGACGGTCCGCTGCTCGGCGCCTTGCCGGCGATCGATGATGGCAACTCGCTGGTCTACGAGATCCGCGGCGGCGATCGCCAGCGCCTGCTCGGCCGTACTACCCGCGTGGTCGCGCTGCATCCGCGCGACGAATTCCGCTACGGCTACCGGCTGTGGATCGACGAAGAAACCTCCATGCCGCTCAAGACCCAGCTGTGCGACAAGTCGGGCGCGGTGATCGAGCAGATCCTGTTCTCGAGCATCGACCTGCCGGAGCGGATTCCCGATTCCATGTTCAAGCCGCTGGTGGATGCCTCCGGCTATCGCTGGCTGCGCGCCGAACGGCAGGTCGCGAGCAACAACGCTTCGCCGGCGCTGTGGGAAGCCATGCGCCTGCCGCCGGGATTCCGCATGACCACGCGTTCTTCCCAGGCGATGCCGGGATCGAAGGAGCCGGTGGCTCACCTGGTGTTCACGGATGGCGTTGCCTCGGTATCGGTTTTCGTCGAGCCGCGCAAGCCGGACACCAAGCCGACCGAAGGTCCGACGCGCGTCGGCTCTTCGTCGGCGTTCTCGACCGTGGTGGATGATCACCAGGTCACGGCCATCGGCGAAGTTCCGCCGAACACCGTGCAGTTCATCGCCACCCAGGTGAAGGCGACCTCCAAGGCTCCTGCCAACCAGAGCATGGGCATCGCGCCCCCGCGCCGTAACAAGTGATCCAACTACCCGCCGGCCTCGTGGTCCTGAGCCGCGAGGGCTGCGGCCTGTGCGAAGACATGTTGCATGCGCTGGCCGAACTCGAGCGGACGCAGGCCATACCCACCGTGACGGTGGTCGACGTCGACTCCGACCCGGAGCTCAATCGCCGCTTTGGGGTCAAAGTGCCCGTCCTGCTGCTCGATGGCAGTGCTATTTGCCATTACACCCTGAATTCCAACGAACTTTTAAGGTTGGTGGGCCGACCTCCAGCTATACTTCCGCGCTAATTTTTTGCCGGTTGCCCCGGCAGGCCCACCTCAGGTCCTAATGCAGCGGATACGCAATTTCTCGATCATCGCGCACGTCGATCACGGCAAGTCCACGCTGGCTGACCGCTTCATCCAGATCTGCGGAGGACTGGAAGCCCGCGAGATGCAGGACCAGGTGCTCGATTCCCTGGAGCTCGAACGCGAGCGCGGCATCACGATCAAGGCCCAGTCGGTCACTCTTTATTACACGTCGAAGCGTGACGGCGAGCGCTACCAGCTGAACCTCATCGATACGCCCGGGCACGTGGACTTCTCCTACGAAGTGTCGCGTTCGCTGGCTGCCTGCGACGGTGCGCTGCTCGTGGTCGATGCCACGCAGGGTGTCGAAGCCCAGAGCGTGGCGAACTGCTACACGGCCACCGAGCTCGGTCTCGAAGTCGTGCCGGTCATCAACAAGATCGACCTGCCGTCGTCGGATCCGCCGCGCGTCATCAAGGAAATCGAGGAAATCATCGGCATTCCGGCCGAGGACGCACTCAAGGTCTCCGGCAAGACGGGCGAGGGCGTCGAGGAGCTGATCGAGCGCCTCATCGAACGCATCCCCGCGCCGAAGGGCGATCCCGAGGCGCCGCTGCAGGCGCTGATCGTCGACTCCTGGTTCGACAACTACGTCGGCGTCGTCACCCTCGTTCGCATCGTCAACGGCAGCATCAAGTCCGGCGACAAGATCCGGGTCATGTCGACCGGTCGGGCGCACCTGGTCGACAAGGTGGGCCGATTCACGCCGAAATCCGTACCGGCGCGCGAACTCGGGCCAGGCGACGTGGGATTCATGATCGCCGGCATCAAGGAAATCGACGGCGCGCCGGTGGGCGACACGATTACCACGAGCACAAGCAGGCGAAGGAGCCGTTGCCCGGCTTCAAGCAGGTGCAGCCGCGCGTGTTCGCCGGCATGTTCCCCATCGTCGCCGACGATTACGACAAGTTTCGCGATGCGTTGTCGAAGCTGCGCCTCAACGACTCCGCGCTGCACTACGAACCGGAAGTCTCCGGTGCGCTCGGCTTCGGGTTCCGCGTGGGATTCCTCGGGCTGCTGCACATGGACATCGTGCAGGAGCGGCTCGAACGCGAGTACCAGATCGACCTCATCACCTCCGCGCCGACGGTGATCTACGAGGTGAAGACCACCGACGGCGAAATCCGCTTCGTCGACAACCCGACCAAACTACCGCCGGTGGACAAGATCGATGAGCTGCGCGAGCCCATCATCATCGCCAATATCCTGGTGCCGCCCGATCACGTGGGTGGCGTCCTGCAGCTGTGCAACGACAAGCGCGGGCGGCAGAAGAAGATGCTGTACCTGGGCAACCAGGTTTCGCTGCAGTACGAAATGCCGCTGGCCGAAGTGGTGCTCGACTTCTTCGACCGCCTGAAGTCCACGAGCCGCGGCTATGCGTCCTTCGATTACGATTTCAGCCACTTCGAGGCGGCGCCGCTCTCCAAACTCGACGTGCTGATCAACGGTGACAAGGTCGATGCGCTGGCGCTCATCGTCCACAAGGACAGCGCCTATGAACGCGGTCGCCAGCTGGTCGACAAGATGCAGGAGCTGATCCCGCGCCAGATGTTCGAGGTGGCCGTGCAGGCGGCCATCGGCAGCCATATCATCGCGCGCGCCACGGTCAAGGCGCTGCGCAAGAACGTGCTCGCCAAGTGTTACGGCGGCGACATCTCGCGCAAGAAAAAGCTGCTCGAGAAACAAAAAGAAGGCAAGAAACGCATGAAGCAGGTGGGACAGGTGGAGATCCCGCAGGAGGCGTTTCTGGCCGTGCTCAAGGTCGGAAAGAAGTAGTCAGCCATGCTCAAATTCATTATTGACGCGGTGATCCTGGTCCTGGCGGTGCTCGCGATACCGGTGCTGGCGATCCACATCCATGACCGCCTGGTGCTCGCGCCGAAACGGCCCTTGATTGCCGACGGCGAGGTGGCTCCGGGCGGGCGCTGGGCGCGCCTCGCCAGCAACCTGTTGCCCTTCGTGCTCATCGGCGCGGCGATCCAGCTCGACGTGCGGGTGCTTTACGCGTGGTTCCAGAAGCTGGTCGTTCCGCTGAGTTTCCTCGCCATCCCCGTGGTGCTGCTGTGCCTGTACGAGAAGTTCGTGCTCGCACCACCGCGGGCCACCACGGCGGAGGGATTCAAGCCCCGGCCGCCGCTCTACATCCGTATCGCCTTCATGCTGCTGCCCTTCGTCATCGCGGCGGTGGTGTTGAACATCGGCGTGGACGTGGTGTTCGACTGGGTGAAGCAAATTGCGGTGCCGCTGAGCTGGGCGGCCGCGCCAGTCGGCCTGTGGTGCGCCATCGACAGCTGGTTCTTCGCGCCGCGCCGCCAGATGGCCGCCGGCGCCGTGGCGGTCAAGGATCCGCCGCTGGTGCGTGCCGCATACATGGTGCTGCCGGTGCTGGTGGTGGCGGTCATCGTGCGCATGATCACGGCCGAGACGCTCGACTTCAGCCTGGTGCTGCTGGTGTTGTCGATCGTCACCGGGCTGATCTGGCTGATCGATTCCATGGTGTTTCGCAAGCAGCGCGCCAAGGCCGTGGCCAGAAGTCGAAAGGGTACCGACGGAGAATTGACGCTGCCTGAGCCGGGCACGGTCGACTACGCGCGCAGTTTCTTTCCGGTGGCGGTCATCGTGCTGCTGGTGCGTGCCTTCATCTTCGAGCCGTTCCGCATTCCCTCCGATTCGATGATGCCCACGCTGCTCGATGGCGACTTCATCGTGGTCAACAAGTACTCCTACGGCCTGCGGCTGCCCATCGTGAACCAGAAGATTCGTGGACACGGGGAGCCCACAGCGCGGCGACGTGGTGGTGTTCCGCCATCCGCCGCAGCCCGAGGTCAACTTCATCAAGCGCCTCGTGGGCTTGCCGGGCGACCGCATCGAAGTTCGCGGCGATCATCTCATCATCAACGGCGAGCTCATTGCGCAAACCGAAGTGGGGGACTACACCGATGGTTGTTACGTCGGTCTGAGGCTCTCGGTCGAGACGCTCGGCGAGCACACGCACAAAGTGATGTCATGCCGCTCCGAGATGGGACTTCTGGGATGCGAACAATTTCGGTTTCTCGGAGTCGGACCGCTGCCGTCCTGCGACCGCAAGAACGTGCTCAGTCGGGAGCGGCGGCTAGATCTGCAAGGAGTCGGGACTGCGGATACCGACAACAACAACTCCGATTTCAAAGACTACTTGCCGGATGGCGTTGTTCCGGCGGGTCACTACATCATGATCGGCGACAACCGGGACAACAGCCTGGATAGCCGCTCGTGGGGTATGGTCCCGGAGGCGAACCTGGTCGGCAAAGCGACGCGAATCTGGTTGAATTTCGATCCGGGGCGCAAGAGCCTGGTCAATCTGGAACGTATCGGCACGAAGATCGAATAATTGCTCGTTGGGAGGACACATGACGCGCAGACAACGTGGAGTGACGGCGATCGGTTGGATCTTCCTTCTGATCCCCGTGGCATTGGTGGTTTACGCCGGCATCCGGGTAGGGCCGGAATACATGGACTACTACAAGGTCGTGCAGGCGCTGAAAGAGACCGCGACCAAGCTCAAGAGCGATGACACCCTGTCGCCGCAGAACATCCGTGCTGCGCTCGAGAGGCGCTTCGACACCGGCTATGTCAATCACATCTCTTCCGACGAAATCGAGATCACCAAGGGAGACACCGGCTGGGAAATGACGGCCGAGTACGATTCGACCATCCCGTTGTTCGGAAATCTGTTCCTGCAGATGCAGTTCAACAAGACGGTGGTCATCAACTGAATGCCGCGGTCCACATGAGCACGACGCCGGCCCAGGCGCAATTGCTCGCCACGAAGCTCGGCTACCAGCCGCGCGACCTGGCGCTGTTCGTCGTCGCGCTCACGCATCGCAGTGCCGAAGGTCCCAACAACGAGCGCCTCGAGTTCCTCGGCGATTCCGTGCTCAACCTGCTGCTGTCGGAGCGGCTGTACCGGGAATTTCCCACCGCCAGCGAGGGCGACCTGTCGCGGCTGCGTGCGCGCCTGGTGAGCGAGGAGCCGCTGGCGGAAATTGCGCAGGAAATGAAACTCGGTGAGCTGTTGTTGTTAGGTTCCGGCGAGCTCAAGACTGGCGGCTTTCGCCGGCAGTCGATTCTCGCCGATGCCTTCGAAGCACTGTGCGGTGCCCTGTACCTGGACGGTGGGCTCGATGCGGTGCGCAGCCGGCTCGGAACGATGTTCGAACCGCGTATCGCCGCATTGCCGGAACCCTCGACGCTCAAGGATCCCAAGACGCGGCTGCAGGAACACCTGCAGGCCAGCGGTCACCCATTGCCGGTGTACACCGTCAAGCGCACCACCGGCGAACCGCACGCGCAGACCTTCCTGGTCTCCTGCGTCCTGCCACACGCCGGGCTGGAAACCGAGGGCGAGGGACCGAGCCGCCGGCGCGCCGAACAGGTGGCGGCCCAGGCAGCACTGCAGGCGCTGAGTCTCCATGTCTGACGAGACGACTACTGGCGCGCGCCTCACCGGGATTTCGCGCCGGCTTCGCCGCGCTGGTCGGCCGCCCCAATGTCGGCAAGTCCACGCTGCTCAATGCGCTGGTGGGTGAGAAAGTATCCATCGTCACTTCGCGCCCGCAGACCACGCGCCATCGCGTACTCGGGGTACTCAATCGCCCGGGCGTGCAGCTCGCGTTCGTCGATACACCGGGGCTGCACCTCGGAGAGCGTCGCGCGCTCAACCGCGCCATGAATCGCACCGCCGCCGCGGCGCTCGCCGATGCGGACCTCGTGGTGTTCGTGGTCGAAGCGTTGCGCTTCGGCGAAGAAGACGAGGCCGTGCTCAGGCGTATCAAGGACTCAGGTCGCGACTCCATCGCCGTCATCAACAAGGTCGACAAGGTCCCGCAGAAGGACAAACTACTGCCGTTCACGGCCGAGCTCGCGGCGCGCCATTCGTTTCTCGATATCGTTCCGGTGTCGGCGGAGAAGGGCAGCAATATCGAGCGGCTCATCGAGGTGATCGGACGGCGCCTGCCCGAATCCCCGGAACTGTTCCCGCCCGACCAGCGCACCGACCGCGGTATCGAATTCCAGATCGCCGAGACCATCCGCGAAAAGCTCACCATGGAGCTCGTCGAGGAGCTTCCCTACGGCATCGCCGTCGAAGTCGAGAAGCTCGAGGAGGTGGACGAACAGCTCGTGGTCCACGCCGTCATCTATGTCGATCGCGCGGGGCAGAAACCCATCGTCATCGGCGCCAAGGGTTCGCGCCTCAAGCGCATCGGGCAGAAGGCGCGCGAGGAACTCAATACGCGTCTCGGGCGCCGCCTGCATCTGAATCTCTGGGTCAAGGTGCGCGAAGACTGGGCCGACGACGCCCGTGCGCTGGCGCAGCTCGGACTCGAGTAGCGACACGCGAGCTTCCTGAATGCAGCCGCGCGAACGCATCAACCTGCAGCCCGCGTTTGTCCTGCACAGTCGCGAGTATCGCGACACCAGCCGTATCCTCGACGTGTTCACGCGCGAATCACGGCCGGCTGACCCTGTTTGCGCGCGGCGCACGCGGTCCCAAGTCGAAGCTCGCCTCGCTGCTCATGCCATTTCGCCCGCTGCTGGTGTCGTGGAGCGGGCGCGGTGACGCCGCCCAGCTCACCGGCGCGGAGCCGCAGGGCGAGCTGGCGCCGCTGCCGGCGCGCCAGGTGCTGTCCGGCTTCTATCTCAACGAGCTCATCCTCACGCTGACCACGCGCCATGATCCGCAGCCCCAGCTGTTCGAGGACTATGCCGAGGCGCTGCGGCGACTCGCGGCGGATACGGCGCCAGAGCGGGCATTGCGAGTGTTCGAGAAGCGACTCCTGGCCGGTCTCGGATACGGCCTGGAATTCTCGGTGGACGCACGCATGCACTACCAGTTTCGGATCGGGCAGGGCCTCGCCGAGGTGCGCGAGGATGCGCCCGGTGCATACTCCGGCCGCTGCCTGCTGGCGCTTCAGGAAGAAGACCTGCGCGACGCCGAGTCACTCGACGTGGCGCGGCGCGTGCTGCGCCAGGCGCTGGATCAATGTCTGGAAGGTCGCGAGCTGCGCACGCGCACGGTCGCGCGTTCGATGTCGCGGCGAGGAAATCCATGAGTTCCGAGAAGATTGAACTGGGCATCAACATCGATCACGTGGCCACAGTACGCCAGGCGCGCCGCGCGTCGTATCCGGACCCGGTGCACGCCGCGCTGCTGGCTGAGCAGGCGGGCGCCGACAACATCACGCTGCACCTGCGCGAAGACCGCCGCCATATCCAGGATCGCGACGTGCACGCGCTGCGGCCGCTGCTGCAGACCCGCATGAACCTGGAGATGGGGCTCACGAACGAGATGCTGGACATCGCGGTCGGCGTGCGCCCGCACGACTGCTGCCTGGTGCCCGAGAACCGCGCCGAGATCACCACCGAAGGTGGCCTCGACGTGGCCGCGGACGTGGAGCGCGTGGCCTCCGGCGTGCGCAAGCTCAGCGCCGCGGGCATTCGCGTGGCGCTGTTCATCGCGCCGGACCTGGTGCAGATCGAAGCGGCCAGGCGTTCCGGTGCGCCGGTGATCGAGCTGCACACCGGTACCTACGCCGAGGCAACCGGATCCGCGCAGGCGCGCGAACTGGAGCGCCTGTCCACCGCCGCAAAACGCGCCGCGAATCTCGGACTCGAAGTGCATGCCGGGCATGGACTCACCTACAACAACGTGGCCCCGGTGGCCGCGATCCGGGAAATCGTCGAGCTCAACATCGGCCACTGCATCATCGCGCGTGCGATTTTCACCGGCCTCGAGGCCGCGGTGCGTGACATGAAGGCGTTGATGCTGGGAGTGCGTCGATGATTTTCGGCATCGGCGTCGACGTGCTCGAAGCCGCGCGGGTCAAGAAGGTGTACGACCGGTTCGGCGACCATTTCATCGATCGCCTGTTGCTGCCGGCCGAGCGTGCGCAATTGGCCAAAACCCGGCGAACCGAGCGCTTTCTCGCCATGCGTTTTGCCGCCAAGGAAGCCATCGTGAAGGCCATGGGCACCGGCTTCGCGCATGGCATGTGGATTCGCGACGTGGGCGTGGTGCAGAACGCCTGGGGACGGCCCGAAGTGGTGTATTCGCCGCGCGGCGAAAAGATGCGGCGCAAGCTCGGCATCGGCGGCGGACATGTCACGCTCACCGATGAAGCCGGACTGATCGTCGCGGTTGCGGTTCTCGAGACCGCACCGAAAAAAACCGCGCGGCCGAAAAAGAAGGCGAAAACCCGATCCGCAGCGCGCCCGAGGCGGCGATGAACACGCTGGTATTCGACATCGAAACCGTGCCGGACGTGGAGTTCGGGCGGCGGCTGTTCGGACTCGAAGGCCTCGCGGACGACGAAGTGGGCAAGGCCATGCAGGCACGCGCGCGCCAGGATTCGGGCAGCGATTTCCTGCCGCACGAGCAGCAGCGCATCGTCGCCATCTCCTGCGCTTTCCGTTCCCGCGATGGCTTCCGGGTCTGGAGCCTGGGAGACGAGAACTCAACCGAGCGCGAACTGGTACTGCGCTTCTTCGATGGCATCGAAAAGTATTCGCCCGAGCTGGTGAGCTGGAACGGCGGCGGCTTCGATCTGCCCGTGCTGCACTACCGTGCGCTGCGCCACAAGGTGCCGGCGCCGCGTTACTGGGAAACCGGTGAGGAAGACCAGGCTTTTCGCTACAACAACTACCTGAGCCGTTTCCACTGGCGCCACCTCGACATCATGGATGTGTTGTCGGGATTCCAGGCGCGGGCACGCGCCTCCTTGTCTGATACCGCGGTGCTGCTCGGCTTCCCCGGCAAACTGGGGTTCGACGGCTCGCAGGTCTGGGATGCCTTCCAGCGCGGTGAACTCACGCGCATCCGCCGGTACTGCGAGACCGACGTCATCAATACCTGGCTCATCTACCTGCGTTTTCAGCACATGCGGGGGCGCCTGGCGGACACCGGACTGGACGAGGAGCTGGCACGTACCCGCACCTGGCTCAGCGAGGCCAAACAACCCCATTTCGAAGAATTTCTCGCGGCCTGGAGTGCCGGCGCATGAGTCGCCAGGCGCGCATGGCGCATGCGGCCGTCGAGACCGGCGTGGTCGCCGACCTCACGCATGAAGGCGAAGGCGTGGTGCGCGACAGCGCCATCGGCGGCAAGGTGGTATTCGTGGCGGGCGCCTTGCCCGGCGAACGCGTGAGTTTCCGCCGCGTGAGTTTTCACCGCAGCCACGACGAGGCGACACTCGTCGAAGTGCTCGAGCCTTCCACACACCGGGTGACGCCGCGCTGCGCACACTTCGGAATCTGCGGCGGCTGCGCACTCCAACACCTGGATCCCGCCATGCAGATCCAGGCCAAGCAGAAGGAGATGGCCGACAATCTCGAACGCATCGGCAACGTTACGCCGGACGAATGGTTGCCGCCCCTGTTGGGACCGGTGTGGAACTACCGCCGCCGTGCACGCCTGTCATCGCGCTACGTGGCGAAGAAGGCGCGCAGCCTGGTGGGCTTTCGCGAGAAGCAGGGCAAGTACGTCGCAGACGTGTCGCGCTGCGAAGTGCTGGCCGAGCCCGTGGCCTCACTGGTCGGCGCACTCGGGCAGCTGCTCACGGGCATGCAGCGGCGCGAGAGCATCCCGCAGATCGAGGTCTCGCTGTCGGATGGCGAGCGCGTGCTGGTGCTGCGGGTGCTCGATGCCCTTCCACCGGACGATGTCGCGGCGCTGCGCGAATTCGAACGCACCCACGGCCTGCGCATCCTGCTGCAGCCCGGCGGGCTGAATTCGGTCGAGCCGCTCACCGCCGGGCCCGTCGACCTGCATTACCGCCTCGAAGAATTCGACCTGCGCCTGGATTTCGGTCCCACCGACTTTGTCCAGGTGAATGGCGCCATCAACAACGCCATGGTGGCCCAGGCCCTCGAACTACTGGAGGTCACGCCCTCCGACCGGGTGCTGGACCTGTATTGCGGCCTGGGAAACTTCACGCTGCCACTGGCGCGACGCGCCGCATCGGTAGTTGGGGTGGAAGGCGAGGCCGGCCTCATCGAACGGGCCAGGGCCAATGCCCGGACCAACGGCATCGAGAACGCGACTTTCCACGTGGCCGACCTGTCGGTTGAGCCGGACCGGGGGATTCCCTGGATGCGCGGGGGGTATGACAAGGTCCTGTTAGACCCTCCCCGGGTGGGGGCGCGCGAGGTTTTGAGCGCCGTGGCACATCTTGCGCCGCACAGGGTGGTGTATATCTCCTGCCACACGGGTTCGTTTGCGCGTGATCTGGGGGTCCTGACCCACGACCTGGGCTTCCGCTTACGCGCCGCCGGTGTCCTTGATATGTTTCCGCACACCACACACGTGGAGTCCATGGCGGTGCTCGAAAGGGTGCCCTAGCCGGGGCTCCCAGAGACAGGACCAGTAGACAGGATAATAAGCCGTGACCCTGGGCCCACTGATGGTCGATGTCGCCGGCCTCGAGCTCACGCCCGAGGACAGGGAAGTACTGCGCCATCCACTCGTTGGCAGCGTCATCCTGTTCACGCGCAACCACGCCTCCGCCGAGCAGCTCACCCGGCTGGTGGCCGACATCCACGCGGTGCGCACTCCGGCGCTCATCGTCGGAGTCGACCACGAAGGCGGCCGCGTGCAACGCTTCCGCCAGGGCTTCTCGGCACTGCCGCCGCTGCGACGCATCGGCCACGAATACGATCTCGACGCAAAACATGGCCTCACGCTGGCGCGTTCCATGGGCTGGCTCATGGCCGCCGAACTGCGGGCACACGGCGTGGATCTTTCCTTCGCGCCGTGCGTCGATCTCGACTACGGCGTGAGCGAAGTCATCGGCGACCGCGCGTTTCATTCGAAACCCGAGGCGGTCGCGCAACTCGCGCTGGCCTACATGCAGGGCATGAAAGATGCCGGCATGGCGGCTACCGCCAAGCATTTTCCGGGTCATGGCGCCGTGATCGCGGACTCGCACAAGTCACTGCCGGTAGATAGGCGCGACTGGAACGGCCTGGCCAGCGACCTCATGCCATACCGGCGACTCATCGACAACGCGCTGCCCGGCGTCATGGTGGCCCACGTGTTGTTTCCGGCGGTGGCGCCGGAGCCGGCGAGCCTGTCGCGCCGCTGGGTGCAGAACGGCTTGCGCGAGGAACTGCGCTTCGAAGGCGCGGTATTCACCGACGACCTGTCGATGGGCGGCGCTGCCGAATACGGCGACATCGTGGCGCGCGCCAGTGCCGCACTGGCCGCCGGCTGCGACGTGCTGCCGGTGTGCAACGACCGCGCCTCAGTCGCAAAACTGCTCGATGGGCTCGCACACGAGATCCAGCCGAGTTCGCACCTGCGCCTGGTGCGCATGCGTGGACGCGCGGCGCCGGAACGGGATGCGCTGTACGCCGGGGACACCTGGCGCGCCAGCCAGGAGCTGCTGGCCCAATCGGCCGCCGCGCCCAGGCTCAACCTGACGGCAGGCAACGCATGAACGGCTTCCAGGGCGATTTCCTGCGCGGCGCTCTCGACGTGTCACCGGAAGGTGTCGCGATCTGCGAGGCCAACGGCGATCGGCTTGTGACGTACGTGAATCCCGCGTTCTGCCGGCTCACCGGCTATGACGTGAACGAACTCGTCGGCAAGAACCTGCGCACGCTGCAGGGAGACGACCGCGATCAACCGGAACTGGTCGCACTGCGCGAAGCCCTGCGTCATGCCGAACCGGTGCGCGCGCTGCTGCGCAATGTACGCAAGGACGGCACGGTGTTCGTCAACGACATGCAGATCTACCCGCTCAAGGACACGAACGGCCAGGTCACGCACTTCATTGGATATCACCGGGAGGGCGGCAGCCGCACCAAGACCGGTGAATCGGGCATCCGCGGCCTCCCGAACTGGGTGCGCGAAGACCGCCTCACCGGGCTGGCCTCGCGTTATTACTTCGAAGACGTGCTCAAGCGCGATTTCGCGCTGGCACAACGCGACAAGAGCGACATTGCGCTGCTGCTGTTCGACATCGACCAGCTTGGCCCCTACAACGAGATCTTCGATCGCGCCGGCGGCGACGCCGTGGTCAAGCGCGTGGCGCGCGCGATTGCCGCATCCTTCCGGCGTGGCAGTGACGTGGTCGGCCGCTGGGAAGGCGCCAGCGTCATCGTGCTCATGCACGGCACGCAACCCGATCATGTGATCCAGCACGCCACCACGGTCGCGCACCGCGTGCGCGAACAGCAGATCCATCATCCGCGCTCGACGCAGAAGTACGTAACCGTGAGCGGCGGTGTGGCGATCCACACGGCGCGGCCGGAAGACAGCGCCGAAAAATTCCTGCACGCCGTGGAATCGGCAGTGGCACGCGCCAAGGAGCAGGGCAGGAACCGGATAATCGTTGCGGAAGAAGCCGATTTTCGGTGACCCGCGTCCGCGCGCCGCCGGGCGCGAATAAGGTCTTATCTTCCGCCGGTCGCCTTGGTCGCCGGCGTCACCAGCGCGATCACACCGAATGCAGGATGGTCGTAGTAGTTGCGCTCGAAGCGCTTCACGCGACGCGATTCATTCAACGTGAACACGGTGCCGGGAGTCGCGCCAAGGCCCTCGGGCGGATTCGCCGGCTGGTAATTGAGCGACATGCCGAGGTGCAGATAGTTGCCGCTCTCGAAGTAGATGTTGCCCGACAGGCCGGGAATGCTGCCGGCGAGCTTCTGCAGCGTGAAGCCGGCCCGGGAACCCCAGGAACTCGCGGTCTGCTGCCAGGCGAAATGCGCGATGGGCGGGTAGTTCGAGGTGTTACGCAGCCGCGCCTCGATGTCGTTGAGCTGGAACTGCGAGGACGGCACGGTCTGCACGAAACGCCCGGTGACGGGCGAGTCCGGCGTTTCCGGGCCGCGCGCGGTGGGTCTTGCAGCCCAGTCCTCGGGTCCGCCCGCGCCGCTGAGATTGCGGAATACGATGACCTCGATGGTGTAGACGGTGGTCGCCGGCGTGGTCTGGGCCAGCGCCGTGGGCTGCGAGGCCAGGACCCCGACTACCGCGAGCATCGCAACGGCGAGCATCTTCATGGGGCGAAAGTATAGCGGGTAGTTCAAGAGGGTCTTCGGGCGGCGGAGGGCGCCGCGGGTTGAGACGCAGGTGCCCGGCCGGCCGGCGGCCCACGCAGCTCGCCCAGGAATTTCTCGGCAAACTCGAAGCGCTCGGACTCGTCAGTCTCGTACGAGATTCGCAGCTTGAGCGGTCCTTCGAGGCGGTAGTCATTGTATCACGATCGGGGTGCTGCACCAGGCGTATGACCGATCTTGGGATCCACCTGGTTCGTCTCTTCGAACAGCGCATACCCGCCCTGCGCCCCCAGGTCGAGGCGGCGGATTCCGATGGCGCGCGCGGCCAGTTTGAGCCTGGTGACCCGCAGCAGGTTTGTGGCCGGCGGCGGCAGCGGCCCGAAGCGGTCGACGATTTCTTCGGTGAGCCCGTCGATGGCCAGATTGTCGGGCGCGGCGGCCAGGCGCTTGTACAGCGTGAGGCGCGCGGGCACGTCGGCCACGTAACTCTCCGGCAGCAGCGCCGGCAGGCGCAGCTCGACTTCGGCGGTGGCGGCCAGTGGCCGGTCGAGCACCGGTTCGCGGCCTTCCTTGAGCGCCTTGACGGCCTGTTCGAGCAGGTCGAGGTACATGGTCAGACCAATCTCGGTGAGCTCGCCGCTCTGCGACTCGCCTAACAACTCGCCGGCCCCGCGGATCTCCAGGTCGTGCGTGGCGAGCACGAACCCGGCGCCCAGCTCCTCGAGCGACTCGATGGCCTCCAGGCGCTTGGCAGCATCGGCAGTGAGCGCCTTGCGCGGCGGCGTCAGCAGGTAGGCATAGGCGCGGTGATGCGAACGTCCGACGCGGCCACGCAGCTGGTGCAGCTGCGCGAGTCCGAGCCGGTCGGCGCGATCGATCATGATGGTGTTGGCCGTGGGGACGTCGATGCCGCTTTCGATGATGGTCGTGCACACCAGCATGTTGAAGCGCCGATGGTAGAAATCGACCATGAGACGCTCGAGGTCCCGCTCGCGCATCTGGCCATGCCCCACGCGCACATCCGCCTCGGGAATGAGCTTCGCGATTTCCTGCGCGGTCTTATCGATGGTCTCGACCACGTTGTGCACGAAGTACACCTGGCCGCCGCGCCTGAATTCGCGCATGCGCCGCCTCGCGCAGCGTCGGCGCGTGCCACTCGGTGACGAAAGTCTTGATCGCGAGGCGCTCGGCCGGGGGCGTGGTGATCAGCGACAGGTCACGCAGGCCGCCCAGCGCCATGTTGAGGGTGCGCGGAATGGGTGTCGCGGTCAGGGTGAGAACGTGCACTTCCGCGCGCAGCGTCTTCAGCTTTTCCTTGTCGCGCACGCCGAAGCGGTGTTCCTCGTCCACGATGATGAGGCCGAGTTCCTTGAAGCGTACGTTGGCATGCAGCAGCCGATGCGTGGCGATGACGATGTCGACCGTGCCCTTCTCGATGCCCTCGATCACGGCATTGGATTCCTTGGAGGTCCTGAAACGTGACAGTGACTCGATGCGCACCGGCCAGTCGGCGAAGCGGTCGCGGAAGTTGGCGGTGTGCTGTTCGGCGAGTAGTGTCGTGGGGACCAGCAGCGCCACCTGCTTGCCGGCCTGCGCCGCGACGAAGGCGGCGCGCATCGCGACCTCGGTCTTGCCGAAGCCCACGTCGCCGCAGACCACGCGATCCATGGGCTTTTCGCTGTCGAGGTCCTGCATGACCTGGCGGATGGCTTCCGCCTGGTCGGCGGTTTCCTCGAACGGGAAACTGCTGGCGAACACCTGGTACTCGAGCTCCTTCGTGGGCAGGGCGGGTCCGCGTTTCGCCTGCCGCTGGGCATACAGGTCGAGCAATTCGGCCGCGACATCGCGGATCTGGTCGGCCGCGCGCTTGCGCGCCCTGGCCCACTGGTCGGTGCCGAGTTTGTGCAGCGGCGCGCTGTCGGGCGCCGCGCCCGAATATCGCGCAACCAGGTGGAGCTGCTGCACGGGCACGTAGAGCTTGTCGCCACCGGCGTACTCGAGGACCACGAACTCGCCGTCCTGGCCGGCCACCTGCATCATCTGCAGGCCAACGTAGCGGCCCACGCCGTACTCCTCGTGAACCACCGGTGACCCCGGTCCGAGCGTCGTGAGATCGCGCAGGATGGCCTGTGGATCGGACGCCGCGCGACGCCGCCGGCGTTCCTGGCGGGCGCGTTGGCCGAAGAGCTGGGCCTCGCCGAGCACCGTGATCGGCGGCTGCGCCACGTGCAGCCCGGCCATTTCCGGCGCCACGGTGATCGCAAACCGTGCGTTGCCATCGACGAATTCATGCCAGCCTGCCACCGCGACCGGGGACAGCGCGGCGGCCCGCAACATCTCCAGCAACACCTCGCGACGTCCGGCCGAATCCGCAGCCAGCAGCACGCGCCCCGGGTAATGCCCGAGAAAATCCGCCAGCGGTGTCAGCGGTTTCTCGGTGCGCAGATCGATGCGCCATTCGTGCGGCGCGGCCGTCGGGAAATTGAAGCCGCGGGACGGGTCTTCGACCTTGAAACTCTCGTAATCGATACGCGTGAAGGCCGCGAGCCGCTGCTCCAGCTCCGCGGGAGAGAGGTACAGCTCCTCGGGCGCCAGCACCGGGCGTTCGATGTCGTGACGGCGCTCCTCGTAACGCTCGGCGACCACGCCGGCGGCGCGCTCCACGGCGCCGGCGATGTCGCTGGCGGCGCACACCACGGTGTCGGGCGGTAGATAGTCGAGCAGCGTGTCCGTGGCGTCGAAGAACAGCGGCAGGTAGAACTCGATGCCCGGCGGCGCCAGCCCATCGCTCACGCCGCGGTAGATCACGCTGCGTGTGGGATCACCCTCGAAGCGCTTGCGGTAGCGCAGCCGGAAGGCCTTGACCGAGTCGGCATCCAGCGGCAGTTCGCGGCCCGGCAGCATGCGTACCTGTTTGAGCAACGCACCCGAGCGCTGGGTGTCGGGGTCGAACTCGCGGATGGCCTCGATTTCGTCGTCGAACAGGTCGATACGCAACGGCGTGTGCGCACCCATCGGAAAGACATCGAACAGGGAGCCGCGCAGTGCGAACTCGCCGGGCGCGGTCACCTGCGACACCGACGCGTAGCCGGATTCCACCAGACGTGCGCGCAGCGGCTCGAGCGGCAGCCGGTCGCCGACTGCCAGGTTGAAGGTGCGACCTTCGACGTAGCCGCGTGGTGCGAGACGCTGACCCAGCGTGTCCGCCGCGGCGAGCAGTACTGCGGACTTCAGCCGCGGTAGTTCGGCGAGAGCCGCCAGTCGCTCGGAGATGATGTCCGGGTGCGGCGAGAACACGTCGTAGGGCAGGACTTCCCAGTCCGGCAGCGCGTGGATGCGCGCCGGGTCGCCGAGGAAGAACCCGAGCTCGGCGCGCAGCAGGTCCAGTTCTCGAGCGTCACGCGCGATGACCAGGTAAGGCCGGCTGTCCGTTTCAACGGCTTCGGCGAGCGCAAGGCTGCGCGCCGAGCCGTAGAGCTGGTGCCAGCGCTGGCGCGCGTGAGGGGCTGGAAGGGGCGGTTGGAGCAGGGATGGCATTGGCGAAGGCGCGGCAGCTTACCCTTCGCCACGGCGCCTGCAAATCGCCCCGTAATTTGTCCGCCAGAGGCTGGCGCTGTCCGCCGGCCTCTCAGCCGCGGCGCGCCCTGCGGGACATCAGCCGGCGACGACCACCGCGTGCAGAACCTTGTCGTGTTCGAACACCACCACGAAGGTGGGGTAGAACCACTTGGTGATGGGCGGATTTCCGACCGGGCTGCTCTTGTTTGCCGGGGCGCCAAAGCGGGCTTCCACGGCCTCCATGGTCGAGCCGCGCTGCGGTGTTTCCACGCCCGATGGCTTGAGGGCGACCTGGCCGTCGATGGCCAGGGTCTCGCTGAAGGCAGGCGCCGACAGGGCGAGCGCAACGGCGACAACCGACATCCTGAGTGCGGACATTTTCAAGGGGCGAGCAAGCATGGATTTCTCCTATCGACTCCGTCGATCGTGGCCGGAATATACGCCCCGCTATGGCAAATAGAGCCTTTGTCGCCGGTCACCGACTCTGCCTAACTGCACTTTTGTGATGTCCGTCAGGTTTTTGCGCCACAATCGCGCGCGATGACGAATTCGCTGTCCTGGTTCATCGGTCTGCGCTATGTGCGGGCCCGTTCCCACAAGTTCTTCGTGTCCTTCATCACCTGGGTGTCGCTGCTGTGCGTGTGCCTGGGCGTGACCGCGCTCATCGTCATCCTGTCGGTCATGAATGGCCTGGAGGGCGACCTGCGCGACCGGCTGTTGTCGCTGTCCGCACATGCGCGCATCTACGTGACCCCCGGTGCGACTGCGCCCGACTGGCAGGGATTGGCCGCGCGGGTGCGCGCCGCTCCCAATGTCGCGGCTGTTTCTCCCTATCTCGAAATCGAAGCGCTGGCCGTGCGCAAGCCCGACATGTTGCCGGTGCGGTTGCGCGGCATCGACCCCACCCATGAAGCCGAGGTGGCGCGCATCACGCGCTCCATCATCGAAGGAAAACTTGCCGATCTGACGCCAGGTTCGGACCGGGTCATCATCGGCGCCGCCATGGCGCAGACCCTCGGGCTGCGGCCCGGCGATGCCATCACCGTCCTCGTGCCCACCACCGATATCAATGGTGCGCCCGAGCCGCGCCTGCGCGAGTTCCTGGTCAGTGGCCTGTTCGACGCGGCGGTGCAGGACTACGACAGCGCCTTGCTCATCGCAGCGCTCGACGATGTACGCGCGCTGCTGCCGCAACCCGATACGCGCATGTCATTGCACGTCAATTTCAGAGAGCCGCTGGGCGCGCCGCAGTATGCGGCGGAGCTGCTGCGACTCCTGCCCGCGGGACTCGAAGTGCGTGACTGGACCTTCGATCACGCGAGTTACTTCCGCGCCATCCGCATCGAAAAGACCATGGTGGCCATCATCCTGATGCTCATCGTGGCGGTGGCGGCGTTCTACCTCGTTGCCATGCTTGCGATGGTGGTCACCGACAAGCGCACCGATATTGCGATCCTTCGCACGCTCGGCACTTCGCCCCGGCGCGTCATGGCCATATTCCTCATCCAGGGCGGCGTCATTGCCTGGTTTGGCGTGGCGCTGGGAGTGCTGCTGGGGACTGTGGTCGGCTACAACGCCGGCGACGTGGCGCATTTCCTCGAGCGCCTGTTCCGCTTCGAGTTCTTCGACTCCAGCGTGTACATCGTCACGCGGCTGCCGTCGGAGGTGCGACTGGAGCAGGTCGCCTGGATCGCGGGCATCGCGATGTTCATCACGCTGCTCGCGACTATCTACCCATCCCTGCGGGCCGCGCGCATCCCGCCGGCCGATGCGTTGCGGTACGAGTGACCATGGCGTACGAGTGGCCCTATGAATGGAAGATAGGTACCCGCTACCTGCGATCACGACATCGCAGCGGCTTCGTGTCCTTCGTCGCCTCGATGTCGGTGCTCGGCCTGGCGCTCGGCGTCGCGGTGCTCATCGTGGTGTTGTCGGTGCTGAACGGTTATGAACGCGAGCTGCGCAGCCGCATGTTGTCCGTGACTTCGCATGCCACCATCTCCGGCATGGAGGGCGAGATCCCGGACTGGCGCCCCAGGCTGGCGACGGCTGCGCGCGAGCCCGGCGTGAAGGCGGCGATTCCCTTCATCGAATCGCGCGGCCTGCTGGCGAACGGCCAGCGCGTGGCCGGGCGCCATGGTGCGCGGCGTGTTGCCGGAAGAAGAGGGCAAGGCGGTGGGGCTCGGAGCCCGACTCAAGTCCGGATCGCTCGCGGACCTCGAACCGGGCAAATTCCGCGTGCTGCTGGGTTCTGCACTGGCCACCGAACTCAATGTGACGGTGGGACAGACCGTGATCCTCATGACGCCCGAGGGCAGCGCCACGCCCGCCGGCTTCGTGCCGCGGCAGCGCCGCTTCACGGTGGTGGGCATCTTTGAATCCGGCATGTACGAATACGACCGGGGCCTTGCGCTCACCCACATGAGTGACGCGGCGAAGATGTACCGGCTCGGCGATCGCGTCACCGGCATCCGGCTGGCGCTCGACGATCCGTTCGCGGCACCCAGGCTGGTGCGCAGCGTCGCGCTGGCCATCGACGTGGAAGGCAACGGTTTCTACGTGAGCGACTGGACCCGCGATCACGCCACGCTGTTTCGCGCCATCGAGCTCACCAAGTCGATGATGTTCTTCATCCTGCTGATCCTGGTGGTGGTGGCCGCGATCAACCTGGTGGCGACCCTGGTGATGATCGTGAAGGAGAAACAGACCGATATCGCCATTCTCCGCACCATTGGCGCGGCGCCGTCAAACGTGCTGCGCATTTTCCTCGTGCAGGGCGCGATCATCGGCCTGGTCGGCACCGTCGCGGGCGCGCTGCTCGGCTGGCTGATCGCCGTCAATTTCGAACCCATCCTGCAGGGCATCGAGGGGTTATTGAAGATCCGGTTCCTCGATGCCGCCGTGTATTCCATGAGTGACCTGCCCACCGAGGTGCAGGCCGGCGACGTGCTCAAGGTTGTCGCTGGTCACGCTGGGGCTGACGGCAGTTGCAACTATCTACCCGGCGTGGCGCGCCTCGCGCACCTTGCCTGCCGAAGCCCTCAGGCATGATTGAGCCGGCATGAATGAAAAGGCATCACCGAAAATGACTGAAACGGCGAATCGACTGGTGCTGGAGGCCTCGGGCGTGCGGCGCACGTTCCGGCAGGGTCCGATCGACCTCGAGGTGCTGCAGGGAGTCAATCTCGCGGTACGCGAGGGCGAGCGCATTGCGATCATTGGAGCCTCCGGTTCCGGCAAGACCACCCTGCTGCAGATCCTGGGCGGGCTCGACCAGCCCACCGCCGGCATCGTGCGCATCGCCGGCAGCGACATTCACGCGCTCGCGGAAAAGCCACGCGGCGAGCTGCGCAATCGCACGCTGGGATTCATCTACCAGTTCCATCACCTGCTGCCGGAATTCTCGGCGCTGGAAAATGTCGCGATGCCGCTGCTGGTGCGGCGCGAGCCGAAGCGGTCTGCGGAACAGCAGGCACGCGCCATCCTCGAACGCGTGGGTCTCGGTGAGCGGCTGATCCATCGGCCGCAGGAGTTGTCAGGCGGTGAGCGGCAACGCGCGGCCGTGGCGCGGGCCCTGGTGACGAGGCCGCGCATCGTGCTGGCGGACGAACCGACCGGGAACCTCGATGGCAACAACGCCGAGTCGGTGTTCGCACTGATGCTCGAGCTCAACCGCGAACTCGGCACCAGTCTCATCGTGGTGACGCACGATCGCCGCCTGGCATCGCGCATGGACCGCATTCTCGAGATCGAGCGCGGAAATCTAGTCGAAAAGACCTGATTGCCTGGTGGTCGAGCCGGCGCGTTCGCGGTATCTCTTGCGAACGCTGTAACGCCAGATGATGTCGAGCAGCGCGTAGCCGAGCAGGCCAAACAACGCTCCCGTGAGTCCGCAGCCGATGAGGAAGGGTTTCCACATGGGGCCGAGTCCGTTCTGCACCCAGTCCCAGCTCATCTGGAATGCGAAAGCGACGCTCGGGCGCGCCGGTGACCAGCACGCCCACCTTGTAGGCGAGGTAGTAGACCGGAACGATGGTGAGCGGATTCACCGCGATCAGCGCCAGCATGATGGTGGGAATGTGGATGCGACAGAAAATCGCCACCAGCGCCGCGAGCGGGATGTGAATGGGCAGCGGCACGAAACAGATCGCGAGTCCGGCGCCAAATGCCGGTGTCACGGTACGCCGCTGCAGCGACCACAGCCGCGGGTCACCGAGAAAGCGTTTGAAGGGCTGAGCGCCCAGTGGCTATGCAGTGTTTCGCTGCGGGGCGTGATCTTCCGGAATAGTCCGCGTGGCATCGCCGGGCACTTTAGCATCGGGGCGCAACCCGCGTGACCGGCGGTTTCGCGCTGCTTGCCGGGGTGCTCGCCGGGCTCGCGGCCGCCGCCATGCCGGCCGCCGGCTGGCGCTGGGTCGCGCTGGCCGCTGCGCTGCTCGTGTTGTTGTCACCACTGCGTCATAGGGCGTGGCCGCGCGTTCTTGCCGTGTTCGTGGCCGGGCTGTGGCTCGCGCTCAGCGCGACTCAGCACTGGCAGGCATTGCGTGTCATGAACACGACGCCAGACACGCGTTTGTTGCTCGAAGGCACGGTGGTGAGCGTGCCGGCGCGCGACGGCGCCGAGCTGTATTTCGATGCCGACGTTCGCAATCGTGGATCCGGCATCGACGGACCCGCGGCTGCGCCGCGCGCGCCTCGCCTGGCGCAATGCGCCCGTCGCGCCTCGCGTCGGCGAGCGCTGGCGCTGGCTGGTGCGGCTCGCGCCGGTCTACGGCAGGCGCAACTTCACCGGGATCGACAACGAGCGCGCAGCATTTCGCGATCGGGTGCAGCTGGCGGGACGCGTGCTGCCCGCGGCGTTGAATGCGCGATTGACGCTGGCGAATTCATCCATCGATACGCTGCGCGCCCGCGTTGCGGCGCGCATCGCGGAGCATGTCGCGGACCCCGATGCGGCAGCGCTGCTCACCGCGCTTGCCGTCGGGCTCACGCCAGGCATGAGTGCCGATCAATGGCGTGTCTTCAATGCCACGGGTACCACGCACCTGGTGGCCATCTCCGGACTGCACGTCACGCTGTTCGCCATGCTGGCGCTGATCGCGGCGCGCGCGTTGTGGCGTTGTCCGCCGTTTCCCGGTCTCGGTTGGATCGCGAGCCATTCGCCTTGTTGTTAGCCCTGGCTGCCGCCGGCGCCTATTCGCTGCTCGCCGGATTTTCCGTGCCCACCCAGCGTACCTGGCTGATGCTCGCCGTATTCGCGCTGGCGCAGGCTGAGTGCGCGGCGAGTCGGCGCGGGCCGGATCTGGTCACTGTCGCTGATCGCGGTGTTGTTGCTGGACGCGTTCGCGCCGCTGGCCGCGGGCTTCTGGCTGTCGTTCATCGCGGTGGGTGTCATCCTTGCGATCGAATCCACAGCGCTCATGCCGGGTTCGCGGCTGCAACGAGCCGTCCGCCTGCAGGCCGCCGTCATGCTGGCGCTGGCGCCGCTCACGCTGGCCGTGTTCGGCGGCGTGTCACTCGCAGGACTCGCAGTGAATGTGCGTCGCGATTCCCATCGTTTCATTCGTGTTCGTGCCGCTGGTGCTGGCCGGAGCGCTCGCGGCGCTGGTGGCGCCGCTGTTCTGCGCCGCGCTGTTCTCGCTGGCCGCGGCGCTGTACCAGTGGCTGTGGCCGGCGCTGGTGTGGGCTGCGGATTTCGAGCTGGCGCAATGGCGCGCCGATCCACCGGGTTGGTGGTTCGTCCTGGCCATCCCCGCCGCGGGGTTGCTGCTGCTGCGCTGGCCGTGGCGGCTGCGCGCCACCGCCGCCGGCCTCGCGCTCGCGCTGGTGTGTGCGCCCTCGAGGATGCCGGCGCATTCCACTGCGCATGTGAGTGTGCTCGACGCGGGGCGGGGCGTTGCAGTGCTCATCGCCACGCACTCGCGCGTGTTGCTCTTCGATACCGGAGATGGCTGGAATACCCACGGTGCACGCATGGCGCAGGTGGTGATCCCGGCGCTCGATGCGCTGGGACGCAGGCGCGTCGATCTGCTGGTCCTGCCCGGACTCAGCGCGGATCGGGCGGAGGGTGCCGCGTGGCTGGCCGTGGAACGGGAAGTGGGGCGCATTCTCGTCGGTGGCGGATGGCCGGCCACCTCGTTGCCCGTGAGTCGTTGCGAGGACGCGCAATTCGAATGGGACGGCGTCGGCTTCGAGCTCTTCACCGCCGGCGATGCTGGCCGTCACTGCGTGCTGCGCGTGACCGCAAAGGGCCGCGTCGCTGATTGCTGGGCGGCGATCTCGACCAGGCATCCGAGCGCGAACTGCTCGCACGACTGCCCGCCAGTGCGCTCTCCTGCGACGTGGTCATCCTGGGTCGGCAGGCGAGCGCCCAGGGCTCCAGCCCCGAGTGGATAGAAAAGTGCGCTGCGGGATTGGTGATTGCTGCCGGCGGGATCGCGGGCAGCGACTCGCGGGCCGATGCGCTGGAACGCTGGCGCCGCGCGGGCGCGCAGGTTTTCGATACGCAGCGCGATGGCGCCATCGAGATCAGCTTCGGGACGCAAGGTGTCACCACGCTTGCCACCGCCGCATCTGCGCGTTATCCGTTCGCCTGGCGGCGTGTCGACTGACGCTTTCGGCCTCGCTCCGGTATGATCTGGCGCCATGTGGGAAATCGTGCGGGCCGGCGGCCCATTCATGTGGCCGATCATCATCTGCTCGATCGCGCTGGTCGGTATTGTTCTGGAACGCCTCTGGACCCTGCAACGAAAGCGAGTCTTGCCCCAGGACCTCATCAAGAAGGTTTCCGACCTCGCCGAGCGCAACCAGGTCAATGCCAAGGTCATCGAGGCGCTCGAAAAGAATTCGCCGCTGGGACGCGTACTCGCCACGGCCCTGGCCCATCGTCATCGCGGCCGCGACAATCATGATGGAACGCGTGGAAGACGTCGGCCGCCACGTGGTGCACGAGCTCGAGCGCTTCGTGAACTCGGTCGGAACCATCGCCAGCATTTCGCCCTTGTTAGGTCTGCTGGGCACCGTCACCGGAATCATCCGCGCCTTCAATGCGGTGATGCTGGGCGGCATGGGTGATCCGCGCATGCTCGCCGGAGGCATCTCCGAGGCGCTGGTCTGTACCGCGGCGGGCCTGACAGTGGCGATTCCTGCCTACGTCGCGCATCGCTATCTGCGCGGCAAGGTGGAGCGCATCGTGGTCGAAATGGAAAAGATCGCCGTGACCTTTGCCGATACGCTCGGCGTCGAACCGCAGGCCGCGGTGAGCGACGGCGATATTGCTCGCACCGCATGAGACTGCAATCGCGCAAGCCGAAGGAAGATCCCGAGATCAACCTGATCCCGCTGATCGACGTGTCGCTGCTGCTCGTCATTTTCTTCATGTTGTCCTCGACCTTCATGCAGGAAGGCCGGCTCAAGATCGAGCTGCCGCAGGCCAGTCTCGCGCCCACCGGCAAGCAGAAGACGGATCCGCTGGTGGTCGCGGTCACCCAGGCCGGCAGTTATCGCGTCAACGAGCGCGAGTTGATCAACGCTTCGCCCGACACGCTGCGCGCCGCCATCCTCGAAGTGGCCGGCGCCGATCGAAGCAAGCCGGTCACGGTGAGGGCTGACGCACGCGCCACTCACCAGTCGGTGGTGACCGCCATGGACGTGCTCGGCAAGCTCGGCTTCGTGCGCATCAACATCGCGACGGTCGAAGACTCCAAAGCCGCGCAATGAACACGCCCTCCGGTGCGGCGCCCATCGACGCGGGACGCGTGTATCGGCGGCTGCTCGCCTATGCGCGGCCACATCTCGGGATGTTCCTCATCGGCGTGGTCGGCATGGCGCTGTTCGCCGCCACCGGCCCGGGTTTCGCCTGGCTGGTGCAGAACTTCGTCGACCTGGGCTTCGTCAAGAAGGATCCCAGCCGTGCTCTGGCTGGTGCCGCTGGGCGCGCCACTGCTGTTCCTGCTGCGCGGTCTCGGCGACTACGTCGGCGTCTATTTTCCCGGGTACGTCTCGCGCCAGATCATCAAGGCCATGCGCCGCGACCTGTTCCGGCAGTACCTGAACTTCCCCGCCAGGTACTACGACCAGCAGTCGACGGGCACGATGCTCTCGCGGCTCACTTTCAATATCGAGCAGGTGGCCGAGGCCACCACCAACTCCACCGGCGCACTGATCCGCGATTCACTCACCATCGTGCTGCAGATCGGTTACCTGTTCGTGCTCAACTGGAAGCTGGCGCTGTTCGTCGTGATCCTCGCGCCGCCGCTGTCGTTCATCATCCGCCAGGTCACCAAGTCCTTCCGCCGCTACAGCGCGCGCATCCAGGCTTCGATGGGAGACGTCACGCGCGTCACCAAGGAATCGCTCGACGGACAACGTGTCATCAAGGTGTTCAACGCGCAGGAGCAGGAGAGCCGCGACTTCGAGACCGTCAACGAGAACAACCGGCGCAGCAACATGAAGCTCATCGCCGCCAAGGCCACCAGCAATCCCGTGGTGCAGTTCATCGCGTCGATCGGTCTCGGCGGCGTGTTGTGGATGGCGCTGGTGCAGGTGAACAATCACGACATGACCGTCGGGCAATTCTGGGGATTCCTCACGGCGCTGCTGCTGACCACGGCGCCGATGCGCACGCTGGTCACCGCGCTCGGACCGCTGCAGCAGGGACTGGCCGCCGGCGCCAGCGTGTTCGAAGTGCTCGACGAGCCCACCGAGGACTTCACCAGCGGGCGCAAGCTCGAACGCCTCAGGGGCGCCATCGAATTCCGCGACGTGAGCTTCGAGTACACCAGTGAGAAGGGTGGTGTGTTGCACTCGGTGAACCTCGCCATTCCCGCCGGCCGGAATGTCGCCATTGTCGGGCGTTCCGGCAGCGGCAAGTCCACGCTGGTCGCGCTGGTGCCGCGCATCTACGACGCCACCGCGGGACAGGTCCTGGTGGACGGCATCGACGTGCGCGAATGCAATCTGCGCGACCTGCGCGAAAACGTCGCGCTGGTCAGCCAGGACGTGGTGCTGTTCAACGACAGCATCCGCAACAACATCGCCTTCGGCGTCGACAATCCCGATCCCAGTGCCGTGGAACGCGCCGCGCGTATCGCCTACGTGGACGAGTTCGCCGCCGAGCTGCCGCAGGGTCTCGACACCCCCGTGGGAGATCGCGGCACGCTGCTGTCGGGCGGCCAGCGCCAGCGCATCGCCATTGCGCGCGCGCTGCTCAAGGATGCGCCGATACTGGTTCTCGACGAGGCGACCTCAGCGCTCGACAACGAATCCGAACGCCGCATCCAGGAGGCGCTGGTCGAGCTCAAGAAGGGCCGCACCACGCTGGTGATCGCGCATCGCCTCTCCACCATCGAACACGCCGACGAGATCCTCGTCATGGAGGACGGGCGCATCGTCGAACGCGGCACACATGGCGAGCTCGCGGCACGCGATGGCGCGTATGCCAGTCTCAGGCGCGCCGAGTTCCGGGCCTGAGCACCAGCAGGGCATGCGTCGCCGCATAGAGAAGATGTGGTACAGCCGCAAGGGGCCAGTGTGGCTGGCGCCCCTGTCGTCGTTGTACGGCTTTCTCATGGCGCTGCGCAGCGTGTTGTATCGGCTCGGACTCAGGCATCGCATCAAGGTGGGCGTGCCCGTGGTGGTGGTCGGCAACCTGACCGTGGGCGGAACGGGCAAGACACCGCTGGTGGCGTGGCTGTCGACCCACCTGTCGGACGTGGGGATGCGCGTCGCCGTCGTGTCGCGCGGTTACGGCGGACGCGCACGCGGTGTCACTCGCGTCACGGTGCACAGCCGCCCGTCGGAAGTCGGTGATGAACCCTTGCTGCTGGCGCGGCGCGCGCAGGCGACGGTGTTCATCGGGCGCGATCGCGTGGCGGCGGCCAGGGCCGCGGTGGCCGATGGAGCCGACATCGTCCTCTGCGATGACGGTCTGCAGCATCTCGCTTTGTCCCGCAACTGCGAAATCGTGGTCATCGATGGACAGCGCGGTTTCGGCAACGGCTGCCAGCTGCCACGTGGCCCGCTGCGCGAAAGTCCGCGGCGGCTGCGCCGCGTGAATGCCGTGGTGGTGAATGGCGCACTGACCGCGCCGGATTTTCAGCTGCCGGGGTTTCTGTCGCGCACGGCCTTCACCATGCACATGCGGCCGGGAGATGCCCGGCCGGTTGCGGGCGCTGGCTCCATGCGTTCACTGTCGAGCTTTCGGGGCAACGGAGTACATGCTGTCGCGGCCATCGGCAATCCACAGCGATTCTTCGACATGCTGCGTGAGGCGGGGCTGACTATCTATGAACATCCCATGCCCGATCATCACGCCTTCAAGTCCGGCGATCTCGATTTCGGTGACAGCCTGCCCGTGCTCATGACCGAAAAAGATGCCGTAAAATGCGCCGCGTTCGCCGACCAGCGCTGCTGGTACGTGCCGGTCACGGCGGAGTTCGCGGAAAGCGAGGGGCGCGAGCTCATCGACCTGATCCTCGCGCGTGTCAAAGAGGCCCGCCGCAATGGATGACCGACTGCTCGATATCCTCGCCTGTCCCGTCTGCAAGGGACCGCTCAAACTTCAGCGTGAGGCGGGGGTGCTGGTATGCCGCGCCGAGCGGCTGGCGTTTCCGATTCGCGACGGGGTCCCCATGATGCTCGAGGAAGATGCGCGGCAACTCGCGCACGACGATCCATTGCTGGAGCGCTGATGAATTTCCGCGTCGTTATCCCGGCCCGTTACGACTCCTCGCGCCTGCCGGGCAAGGTGCTGCTGCCGCTCGCGGGCAAGACCATGTTGCAGTGGGTGTACGAGCGCGCCCGCAGCTCGAAGGCCGCGGAAGTCATCATCGCCACGGACGATGAGCGCATCGCCGCCGCTGCGCGTGGTTTTGGCGCGGAGGTGGCCATGACCGCACGAACCCATGTGTCCGGCACCGACCGCATCGCCGAAGTCGCCGCGACGCGTGGCTGGCAGGATGCGGACGTCGTCGTCAATGTGCAGGGTGACGAACCGCTGATACCGCCCGCGGTGATCGACCAGGTGGCCGCGCTGCTCCACACGCACACCCGCGCGGATATCGCGACACTCGCGGCGCGCATCGACCAGCCGGCCGACATGAGCGATCCCAACAACGTGAAAGTCGCCTGCGACGCGGGCGGTCGCGCCCTGTATTTCTCGCGCGCGCCGATTCCCTGGAATCGTGATGCGGTGAACACCGTCACGCCGGCCAGCCTGCGTCACATCGGCATCTATGCTTACCGGGTGGTGGCGTTACGCCGCCTCGCGTCACTGCCGGCGTCGCGTCTCGAGCAGATAGAGAAACTCGAACAGCTCCGCGCGCTGGAGAACGGCATGGAGATCCGCGTCGCACTCGCCTGTGAACGGCCACTCGCCGACGTGAACACCTCCGCGGACCTGGAGCGCGCCGAACGCGCCCTGAGCGTACGACCCTGAGCGTGCCATGACGCGACCATCACGGACCTCCACATCTATCCGGTCAAATCCTGTCGCGGGATTGCGCTGCAGAGCGCGGCGTTGAGCCATACGGGTCTGGCCGACGATCGGCACTGGATGCTGGTGCGTCCGAATGGACGCTTCGTGACGCAGCGGGAGCTGCCGCGATTGGCGCTGATCGCCACGGCGGTGGATGCGGGCTCGTTGATCCTGACGGCGCCGGGCATGCCGCCGCTGCCGATCGCGCGCGGCAATGGTGGAGATGCCCTGGCGGTGACAGTGTGGAAGTTTTCGGGCAGCGGCATCGACTGCGGCGAAGACGCGGCGCGCTGGTGCTCGGAGTTTCTCGCAGACGCCGCTGCGGCTGGTGCGATTCGACGAGCAACAGCCGCGTGAATGCGACGCCACCTGGACCGCAGGCACGCGCGCCATTACCGAATTTTCCGATGGGTTTCCGGTGCTGGTGATCTCACGGGCCTCGCTGGCGGAGCTCAATTCGCGCCTGCCCAAAGCGCTTCCCATGGAGCGCTTCCGTCCCAACGTCGTCATCGACGGCGTTGCCGCATTCGACGAAGACCGGATTCACGAATTGAGCACTCCGTCGGTCACGCTGCGCCTGGTGAAAGCCGTGCACGCGCTGTTCCATCACGACCACCGATCAGCAGCTCGGCGCCGTCGACGGCGTCGAGCCACTGGCCACGCTCAAGAGCTATCGCAATGACACTGCGATGCACGGCGTGAAGTTCGGCCAGAACGCCATCATCGTGAAAGGCACGGGCGCGCGCCTGCAGGTGGGCGAGGCGTTCGACGTCACCTGGAAATAAATGGGGACATTCCTGATTTGCTAGCAAAAGGGGACGGGGCTGAGAGTGTGCGCAGGCGGCCGACACACGCGCATGGCATGAGCTCGCTTTTCGCCGGGCCCTTCGTTAGTTGGATTCGCAAGAGGGGGGCCGCCGCTCTTTGGGCCATGATTCGGGCGCGGTTGGATGTGATCGTTAGCACTTGCCATGATCCGTGCAGGGGCCGGCTTCGTGCCTAGCGTGATTAGGTAGTCCCGGCCCGCTCACTCACGCCATGCGCATGTATCGGCCGCCGACCACCCACCCCGCAAGCCCCGACCCCCTGTGAGAGCAAATGCGGCATGCCGCCCATGGGGTGGCTAAGAAGAAGAGCCGCGGGTCGAGAAGCGTGCGCAAGCGGTGAACCAAGAGACTCTTGATTCTTAGCCAAGCAGGGACAGGCCACGTTTCCTTCCGAACGTGGATGGAGCCGCAGGTTGGTGATGTGCCGGCGCCCGGCACACGTGCATGAATGAGTGAGCGGGCCGGGACTACCTAATCACGCTAGGCACGAAGCCGGCCCCTGCACGGATCATGGCAAGTGCCAACGATCAACCCAGCCGCGCCCGAATCATGGCCCAAAGAGCGGCGGTCCAAACTCTTGCGAACCAATATGATCGAAGGGCCCGGCGAAAAGCGAACTCATTCATGCGCGGGTGACGGGCGCCGGGACAACCCCTCTTCAGCCCCGTCCCCATTTGCTAGCAAACGGGGAGTGTCCCCATTTATCTCTGGCGTTGGGAGGAGGCGCTGGCGGTGAGGCTGCCGTGGCGTGCGGAGTTGTACACCTCGACGCGATCGCGCCCCTGGGTCTTGGCGACGTACAGCGCGATGTCGGCGCGTCGCGCGACCTGGTCGAACAGTACATCGCCGCTCTCATAACTCGCCAGGCCGAGGCTCAGCGTGACGGTGACATCCTGCTCGTCAACGCGCATGTGCTGGTCGCGCAGCGCGGCGCGCAGGCGCTCGGCCGACTGCCGTGCCTGGTCCATGGTGGTATCGGGGAACAGCACCAGGAATTCCTCGCCGCCGTAGCGGCCGAACACTTCCCGGGTGTGCAGCGCCGAGCGCAATGACGCGGCGAGACGCTGCAACAGCTGATCGCCCACCGCGTGGCCAAAGCGGTCATTGATCGACTTGAAATGATCGAGGTCGATGAGCCCGATGACCAGTGTGCCCCTGCGACTCACGGGCACGTGACAGGAACTCCACGGCCTTGCGCACGATGGCGCGCCGGTTGAACAGCCCGGTGAGTTCGTCCCGTTCGGCGAGCCGGATCAGTTCGGCGCGGTGACGGCGATTGGAGAGCAGGGCGTAGCCGAGGAAGAACGCAGTCACGAGGCCGGTGAGCCCGGCGATCGCCACGAGCTGCGTGGTTCGCGTCTGGCTGTTGAGCCGCTCCTCGGAGATCTTCTTGTCCTTCTCGAGCAGCGCGATCTTCTGCTTCTCCTGGTCGTTCTCGAACTGCACGCGCAACTGCGCGACTTCGCGAATGCGATCGAGCGTTCCCTGTTCGCGCATGCGCCGCAGGAATTCGCCCTGGTCGTTGAAGGCCGCCGGGTAGTTGCCCACCGCGGCATGCGCACGCGAGCGCAACTCGTACAACTCGGCGATGTCGTCCGCCGGCTGCGCGCCGCCGGGCGCGATCGCGCGATCGAATTGCGCCACCGCATCCTTGGAGCGGCCGAGCGAGAGGAACAGGCGGCCGCGCAGCGCGGCCAGCGTGCGGTAGTCGTTGTCGTCCATGCCGCTGGTCTGGCTCAGCGTCAACTCGGCGCGGTCGCACCAGGTGCCGGCTTCCTTGAGTGAATTGCGCTGGATCAGGACGCCGCACATGCGCATCTGCGAGAGGCCGGTGCCGACGCGATCGCCCATGCCCTGGTGAATACGCAGCGCTTCTTCCGCGGCCATGGACGCTTCATCGAGCCGGCCCGCCGCCATGAGGATCGCGGTACGGCGATCGAGCGCCGTCGCGAGACGGATCTGCGCGTTCTGCTCGCGGAAGAAAGCGATGGTTTCATCCACCAGCGCCAGCGCCTGCGGGTAGTCGCGCACCGAGAACTGCGCCATCGACAGGCGGCCCGCGGCCACCATGGCTTCTTCGCGGCTCGCATGCCGGCGCAACAGCGCATAGGCACGCAGCAGGTCGTCGAGTGCCTGGTCGGGATTGCCATCGCGGAAGTTCAGCCAGCCGCGATCGCGCAGCACGCAACCGAGCGCCAGCGGCCGGTCGCCGATGGCGTCGATGAGGCGAGTGAGTTCAACCGATGCGGCATCGATGCCGCCGACGTTGGTGCTCACCAGCGCACGAACGGTGCGCATGCGAATGGAGAGGTCCGAAATGTCGCCGGCCGGGAGCAGCGCGAGGCCCGCGTCCGCGTGAGTAATGGTCTGCCGACTGAAGCCGAGCTGCCGCGAGGCATCGGCGGCGATCGCATGCAGCGCCGCCCGGCGCGTGGTGGGCATGTCCTCGGAGGACGTGATCGCCGCGGCGAGCTGCGGCAGCGCCGTTGCCGGGTCGCGGAATGCGAGCTCGTCCAGGGCGGCGAGATCGCCGGTCTGCATGCCTACGCAGGCCGCGTGAGTCACGGACGAAAATGCCACCAGCCCGATCAGGCTGGCAAAACAGTGCCGGATTGTCCCGCTGTTATGTTCGAATCACGGCGCGTAGTTTACGCGTCCGCACCTGCAGTCGGTCAGCGTTGTTTTACCGATTCCAGTTTCTGTGCAGTGATACCGCTAGCAAGTGGCACGGTGAAATAGCCAAATGCCGTGCCTTCGGGCATATCCATCGTCACCAGCACTCGCAGGCGGTCCGGGCCTGCGCCAGAACGGGTCAACGTCAGCTGCTGGCGATACGGCGTGGCCGCGCTCGCTTTATGTATTTCGAGTGGGGCCGCGGCGACAGTCAGACCTTCAACAGCCTTCAGCGTGACGTGCAGGTTCACGCCCGCCACTCGCGGAATGGCTGCCAGGTGCAATGTGACCGGCTGGCCGGGCAAGGCTTCACCGTCGAGCCGGTAGCGAAGATCCACAGGAACACTGATCTTGGCGCTCGGGATCGCCGCATGCATGGCATCGAGCGCCGGCTCCGCGGCGGTCGGCTTCGGAGCCGCAGAGGGCTCGGTGGGCGGCGGAGGTGTTGGCGCCGGTGATGGTGCAGGTTCTGCTGCATCCGGAGGTGGCGTTTCGCCAGCCGGAGGAGGCACGGTTTCCTGCGAGGGCGCAGTGTCTGCGGGAGGCGGCGGAGGCGCGGCGGGTTCCGCCGGCGGTGGCGCCTTGTCGCAGGCCGCGAGTAGCAGTGTGAGCAGGGACGCGCGGATCGCGAGACGGATGTTGTTAGTGGTCATGCGAAACATCCTCAGTTGACCGTCACGGTGATGTTGTAGTCGCCTGAGACGCCCTGGGCCGTCGAGCACCCATTGGCGCAATCATAGACGTCGATGAGGTACGTGCCGGGTGTGGCGGAGAAAGTTTCCGTCTCGGGATTCTCGGTCGGTGGATCGTCGCCAGCCCGAACGAATGTGCCGCGCGCGCCACACCAGGAAGTCCGTGTCCGGATCTGCATTCGGATTCGAAGACGAAGCAGTCACCGTCACGTTACGCGTGCTGTTCACCGTGAAGCGCAGGTAACGATGATTTCCAAGCGTGTTGTGAGTGCCGGCGTCGTTGACGTTGCGCACGATGACCGGCGGTCCGCCGATGGTGATGTCGGTGTACAGCGGCAGCGCGGCTATGCTGGCGACTTCTGACGGGAGCATGGATTTCACCGGTGCCCCAGATGTCAGCGATGTTGCTGGTGTTCTGCGCGGCGACCAGCGTGTCGATGGCGGCGGCACTGCCCGAATTGGCGGTCCTTGAGTGCCGAGATGAAACTGAAAAGGCTGGTGAAGGCCGGCGTGGTGCGCTGATCGTTGATGAGCACGTTCCACAGCGGCTGGAAACCCAGGGCCACTGTGTCGTTGGTCTCGGTACCGTCGTCGACCAGGTCCCACAGCACCGCCCACACCGAGGATTCGCTGCACCAGCAGCCGCGTCGTCGTGTCGTTGGGTGTCGGCGGATTGTCGTCGACATCGAAGGTGCTCGAGACGCGCGTGCCATTGTCCACGAAGGTGTCGATGGACACCGGATCGTCGAGCACCATGGCGCCGAAGGCGTAGCCGAAGCCTTCGCCGAACGCCACGCGGATGTCGAGCCTGTCGCCGAGACCGTGCGAGCCGCCGATGTTGTCGGCGCGCGAGAAGTTGGCTTCGATGTAATGGCCGAACTCGTGCGCGATTACGTGTTGATCGAATTCGTCGGTATCTTCGGTGGGTTCGGCCGACAACACGATGAGCTGCGGAGTCTCGCCCATGGCGAAATAGGTTTGTCCACCGGGATTGTCATTGGCCCAGTCGAGCACCAGCTCGGGAAAGTTCACGTGGTCGGGGCAGCGCTGAGCACCAGCTGCACGGCCTGGTACACGGTATCGAGGATCGCGAACGGTGCCGACGCGCGCGTGCCGGTCACGGCCCCGGCGCTGTTGAAGCCCGACGGAATATCGATGTCGTGGCCCGTCCCGGCATTGGAGTTGAATGCCTGGCCGTCGGTGTAAGTGTAGGTCTCGGGGTCAATGGCATCGCCGGTCTCGGCGTCCCGCACGCTGAAGTTCCACCGCGGCAACGGCTGGCCGGCATCGCGCAACATCTGCGACACCACGATGACGTTGATGTTCGTGTTGCCGGTCACGCTCATGGTGTAGTCGCCGCTGCCGTCCGTCGTCGCGGTGGCGAGCACGTCGGCGGGGTTTCCGGCCGCCACCGCGCGTACCAGCACGCCGCGTGCCGGCTGCAGCTGCGGGTTGCCGTAGTTCAGGCCATTGCTCGCGGTGGTCGGAATACGTGTGAATCGCACGCGTCCGCTCACCGTGCCTGCGGCGGGCGGATTCACGGTGATGTCGACGGTCGAAGTGATACTGTTGGCGCCGCGGTCATCGCGCACGATCAGCGAAAAGGTGAGCGTGGTTGCGCCGGTGACCGTGGGAGCCTGGAAGGTGGGCTGCGCCACCGTGCGGCTCGACAAGCGTGACCGTGGGAGTTCCTGCGGTCTGGGTCCAGGTGTAGCCGGCAACGGTGCCGTCAGCGTCGCTGCTGCCGCTGCCATCGAGCGTGACCAGTGACACCGGCGTCGACAGTCTGGTCAGGCCCGGAGCTGGCCACGGGGATGGTGTTGGCGGGAGGAGGCGGGGTCGAACTGCCGCCGCCGCCACTGCTGCAGGCCGTGACGAGGAGTGCGGTGGACACCCACAGGGCAACTGCAAGCGTACGTTTGCGCATGACGTCTTATACCGTCGGGGCGACAGGCCGCGGGAGACGAAATGCACTTCCGCGGTACGCCAAATGCCCATGTTTGGCGGGAACTGTGCGCGTAGTCACGGGAGGACGATGCCGACATTGCGCGCCTATCCAGTGAGGGTATTGCGGGGCCACATGCGCGATCCGGTCCGAGCCGCCAGAATAGCCGCATCGTCATGACAAACCGGATACTTTTCGTCTGTCTCGGCAACATCTGCCGTTCCCCCACCGCCGAAGGCGTGGTGCGTGGCATAGCGGCACGCGAGTTCCCCGGACTTCCCCTGTACCTCGATTCTGCCGGGACGGCTAACTACCACGTCGGCGAGCCGCCCGACCGGCGCACCATTGCGGCGGCGCGGCGGCGCGGTTATGAGCTGGCGGCACTGCGTGCACGCCAGATCGCGCTGTCCGACTTTTCGGGCTTTGACTACGTGCTGGCCATGGATCGCGCCAACCTGGATGAACTGGGCCGATTCGCCCCGCCGGAAGTGCGGGCGCATATGGGCCTGTTCCTGGAATTCGCGCCGGGGCTGGAGTCGGACGAGGTGCCGGACCCCTATTACGGTGGAACGGAAGACTTCGAGCGCGTGCTCGATCTCTGCGAATCCGGAGCGCGCGCCCTGTTGCGCCGGCTCAGCGTGCGCGCCTGAGACACGGGTCCGTGCGCCTCGCGGCACACGGACCCCGCATATCAGTTTCGCCTATTCGTCGCGGCGCGGGCCGGCAGGGCCCGGCGATGACGACCAGACCACGAAGGGCTTGTGCTCGGGCGGCGGCGGCAAATCCAGCGGCGCCTGCGAGTTCTCGTTGCGTTCAGGGCGTTCTGTGCGCGGCGGTTCCGCACGTTCCGTGCGCGGCGGCTCGGCACGCTCAGGCGGCGGCGACGACTCGCGCGGGGCTTGAGCTTCTCCGGACGGCGACGCGTGTTCCTCGGGTCGGCTCCCGTTGTCCTGACCGAAAAACTGTTGATCGTGAAACGCCCGTTCCTCGGGCGAGGCTTCGCGCGCGCCGCTGTATTCGGCATCGCGCGTTTCACCGCCCGGCGGGCCCTGTCCGGCTGCTTCCCGGTTGCGTCCGCCACCGCGACGCCCACGGCGCCGGCGACGACCACGGCCTTCACCACGAGGACCGCCGTCCTGCGTCGGGCCATTGCCGTTCACGGATTCAGGAGCGGGTTCGGATTCACTCGCCGGTGGGGCAGCGGCGCTGACCACCGGTGCGGCACTGGCACTGGCACTGGCGGCAGCCTGCTGTTCGCGCTGACGTTCGCGGTTGCGCTCGCGTTGCGCCTGGCGCTCGGCTTCGCGCTGCGGGTCGCGTTCGCGATTCGGTTCCCGGTTCTGATCGCGGTTCTGATCTCGATTGGCATCCCGGTTCTGATCCCGCGGCGCCTCGCGGCCGGCATCGCGGCCAGCATCGCGACTCGCGTCGCGACCGGCGTCGCGATGACGATCACGTCCGCCATCGCGGTTGCGTTCGCGATTGGGGTCGCGGTCACGATCACGGTGTCCGTCCTTGTCGCGATGGCGACCACCATGGGCGCTCCGCTCGCGTCCGCGATCACGCTCGCCGTCGCGATGACGATGCGGACGACCGTCACGATCGCGAGGGCGATGGCCGTCGCGATGCGGGCGGCGCGACTCATCGCGCGCGGGCGGAGCGGCGACGGCGCCCGCGGGCGTCTTGCCGGTGATCAGGTAAGCGAGTCTCGCCCAGAAGCCGAGTCCGGCAGGGGGCGCGACTACGGCCGCAGCAGCAGCCGCCGCCGGGGCCGGGACGTGCACCACGACCGGCGCTACGGTGGCGGGGGCGGTCGGTACGACGGCCGCGGGTTCCAACTGCGGCTTCTCCGGCTTGGTGCCTGAAGGATCCGCAACCGCGGGACGCTCGGGCATCTTGTAGCTGAGCTGCTTGTTCTCGGGCAGCTCGATTTCGTCGGTACGCACGCGCTTGATCGAGTACTCGGGCGTCTGAATGTGCGGGTTCGGCACGACCAGCAGTTCGACTTCGCTCTTGTCCTCGAGCGTGCGCAGCCATTCGCGTTTCTCATTGATGAGATACGTGGCCACTTCGACCGGGACCTGGGCGATGATCTGCCCGGTCTTTTCCTTGCGGGCTTCCTCGCCGATGAGGCGAAGAATGGCCAGCGTCATGGACTCGACCGAGCGGATGCTGCCGATACCGGTGCAACGCGGGCACACCAGGTGGCTGGATTCGCCCAGCGAAGGACGCAGGCGCTGGCGCGACATTTCGAGCAGGCCGAAGCGCGACAGGCGCCCGATCTGGATGCGGGCGCGATCCATCTTCACGGCGTCGCGCAGGCGATCTTCGACATCGCGCTGGTTCTTCGGCGACTCCATGTCGATGAAGTCGATGACGATGAGGCCGCCGATGTCGCGGATACGCAGCTGGCGCGCGATTTCATCCGCGGCTTCGAGGTTGGTGTTGGTCGCCGTGGTTTCGATATCCGAACCGCGCGTGGCGCGCGCGGAGTTGATGTCGATGGACACCAGCGCTTCGGTGTAATTGACGACGAGCGAGCCGCCCGAGGGCAATTCCACCTTCTGCGCATACGCCGATTCGATCTGGCTTTCGATCTGGAAGCGCGTGAACAGCGGGATGTCGTCGGTGTAGCGCTTGAGCTTCTTCTGCGATTCGGGGGGCATGAACCGCGTCATGTACTCCTGCGCCGTGGCGAAGGTCGCATCGTCGTCGACCAGCACCTCGCCGATGTCTTCGCCGAGGTAGTCACGCAGGCTGCGGGTGACGGCGTCACTCTCGCGATAGACGAGATACGGGGCAGGGCGATCCTTGGTGGCCACGTCGATCTGGTCCCACTGGCCCCGGAGGTTGTCCAGGTCCCATTGCAGCTCTTCGGCGGCACGGCCGACGCCGGCGGTGCGCACGATGGCGCCCATGCCGTCGGGGATCTTCAGCTCGTCCATGACCTGGCGCATCTGGTCGCGGTCTTCACCCTCGATGCGGCGCGACACGCCACCGGCACGCGGGTTGTTCGGCATCAGCACCAGGAAGCGGCCGGCGAGGGAAATGAAGGTGGTGAGGGCGGCGCCCTTGTTGCCACGTTCTTCCTTTTCGACCTGGACGATGACTTCCTGACCTTCGGAAAGCAGGTCGCGCATGTTGTTGCGCCCGCCGTCCGGGTTCTTGCGGAAGTAGTCCTTGGAGATTTCCTTCAGCGGCAGGAAGCCATGGCGCTCCGAGCCGTAATCGACGAAGCAGGCCTCGAGCGAGGGCTCGATGCGCGAGATCCGTCCTTTGTAGATGTTCGCTTTTTTCTGTTCCTTGGAAGGGATTTCGATGGAAAGGTCGTACAGCTTCTGGCCATCAACCAGAGCGACGCGCAACTCCTCTTGCTGAGTTGCATTGATGAGCATTCTCTTCATTTGAATTGGACCCTAATGTCTGTCGGGCCAACTCGATTCTTACGGCGGATGTCCTCATGGACGGCAGCGCGAACAACCGCGCGACGCGGAGGTGCCTGCCGTGAGGCCAAAGACTGTTGTGGGGCGCGTGAATGGTCACGTTATAAAGCCCGCCACTTTGTAGGGCGGAGCGCCAAAACCCTTTGGGCTACTTCACCGACGTCGCGCCGGATGCGTCTTTTGGATCGCTATCCATGCGCTGCGTTTCGAGTGGGCCTTCGAGCGATGGCCTCGTTGCCGAGGACCAACTAATATGCGGCGCGTTCGATTCGTCTTATGGTTGCGCTCGATTGCGCCGCGGCATCGCGCGTCACTCACGGTAGCCGGGGACGCGCGGGCGGCATCATAGCGCGAGACCCTTAGTGAAAACAAGACGTTACGAATTACCTGAGGCGCGCGCGCCACAAACGCCGAATATTCCGCCCGGCCCGAGTCCCCAAGTCCGCCAGATTGCCAGTCGACGAGCGTGGAGTCGGCCAGCGGCTCGACAACTTTCTGGGGCGAATCCTCGGCGATGTCCCGCGCAGTCTCATATTCCGCGTAATCCGCAAGGGTGAGGTGCGGGTCAACGGCAAACGTGCCAAACCCGAGACGCGGTTGCAGGCAAACGACACGGTGCGTGTGCCGCCGGTGAAAACCGGCGCCAGCGCACCACCGCGGCGCGCACCGGATGCACTGGTGTCGGGCGTCACCGGCGCCATCGTGCACGAGGATGCGCAGCTGCTGGTGATCAACAAGCCCGCGGGCGTGGCGGTGCATGGCGGCAGCGGCGTGAGTTTCGGCGTCATCGAGTTGCTGCGCGCCGCGCGACCCCACGAGGATCTCGAACTCGTGCACCGCATCGATCGCGACACCAGCGGCCTGCTGATGATTGCGCGCAAGCCCGCGGCGCTGCGCACGCTGCACGCGCTGATGCGCGACGGCCTGGTGGAAAAGCGCTATCTCGCGCTGGTGAAGGGCAAGTGGGAGCTCGGCAAGAAACGCATCGACGTGCCGCTGCGCACCGATATTCGCGTCAGCGGCGAGCGCACGGTGAAAGCACATGAATCCGGCAAGGAGGCGGTGAGCCACTTCAAGCCCGTGCAATTTTTCGGCAAGCGCGCATCGCTCGTCGAAGTCGCGCTCGAGACCGGTCGCACGCACCAGATTCGAGTGCATGCCGCGCACGCCGGATATCCGCTGGCCGGTGACGAAAAATACGGCGACGCCGAGTTCAACGAAAACATGAAAGCCGCGGGGCTCACGCGCATGTTCCTGCACGCGCACCAGCTGAGCTTCGTGTGGCCCGATACGGGCGTGGAGTTTTCCGCCAGCACGCCGTTACCGGCGGACCTGTCTGCGGTCATCGACGCGTTGACCGCAGAGCGCAAACGCTAACCAGCCGTACTCGAAAAATAAACCTGTCCCCATTCAGGGGACGCTGTAGCCCGCTGCGCGCAAGGCGCCGGACAGCCAGATCAGCGGCATTCCCACGATGGCGGTCGGGTCCTCGGAATCCATGCGTTCGAACAGCGTGATACCCAGGGCCTCCGCCTTGAATCCGCCGGCGCAATCGAAGGGTTGCTCGCGTTCGATGTAGCGGTCGATTTCGGCGTCGCTGAGCGTGCGCATGCGGACGATCGTGGTGTCCACGTGCGCGACCTTCAGGTTCGTGGCGGCACAGCGAACCGCCACGGCGGTGTAGAAGTCCGCGTTCGACTGCGAGAGCAGCTTGAGCTGCTCGCGGCAGTTGGCCGCATTGCCGGGCTTGTTGAGGAGGGTGCCGTGAGCGGCCGCGACCTGGTCGCCGCCGATGACCACGGCATCGGGGAATTGCCGGGCGAAGGCATCGGCCTTGGCCCCGGCCAGGCGCGTTGCCCGGGCCCGTGGCGGTTCCCCGGGGATCTCGCTCTCGTCGACGGTGGGATTACGGGCTTCGAAGGGCAGGCCTAACCGATTCAGGAGGGCGGCGCGATAACGTGAGGTCGATGCCAGGATCAGGGGTCGTAGCACGGCGTTGGAGCTCATAAAAACAAAGGCTTAGAGTTAATGTTGTTTTGACTTGGCCGAGGGTCGCACCTATCATACGCGCCCCATGTCACTGGGCTGGTCTCGTCGCGCTCCTGTCGACACCTTGGTAGGCACTGAAACGGCGGTCGATTTTTCGATCCCGCTCGCTGAGTTGCCTCGGGTGTCGCATGAGCTGACGGCTCTCGATGGTGAAGCCCGGGGCCGGGTTCGGTTTTCACGGCAGCTGGGTCAGTGCAGTCGCCGAGCTCGAGGTGAGCTGCGCAACCGGAAGTGGTTTGTCAGCGCTGCATGCAGCCGATGCGATGGCCGGTGAAGGTGAAGTCGCGCATCGCGCTGGTGAGTGACTACAACGCGGCGGACCGGGTGCCCGAAGGCCTGGAAGTTTTTCTGGTCGAGGCCGACAGCGTGAGCGTCCGCGACCTGGTCGATGAAGAGATCATGCTGGCGCTGCCGAATGTGCCGCGGCATGAAGAAGGTAGTGAGTGTGCGGGCCGCAGGATGCAACTGCCCGGGCATGACGTCGAGCCGGATGAACCGGCAGACACACAGGTTCAGAAACCGTTTGCACAGTTGGGCGAACTGTTGAAACGCAAGTAGTGATCGCCCGAAGAGGTTTGGTCCAATGGCCGTTCAGAAAAGTCGTAAAACGCCGTCGAAGCGCGGCATGCATCGTTCGCACGACGGGTTGAGCAAACCCGCGTTGTCGGTTGACCCGCAGTCCGGCGAGACCCACCTGCGTCATCGCATCACCCCGGACGGTTTCTATCGCGGTAAGCGCGTCATTGAAAAACCGGCCGAAGTCGAGACCGAAGATTAATCTCGCCTGCGGGTCCTTTCGGGACTCGCGCTGACGCATGGCGTCCATCGCCGTCGACGTGATGAGTGGTGACAGCGGTGCGCCGGAATGCGTACCTGGCGCATTGCGCGCCCTCGTCGCCGATCCCACGCTCGAACTCATACTGGTCGGCAAACCCGAGATCATCGAGCCGGCGCTGGCAGGCGCCGCTGCCGAGGTCCGCGCGCGCCTGAGCGTCCATGCCGCGCCGAGCGTGGTCGGCATGTCCGAGCATCCGCGCGAGGCGATTCGCCGCCGCAAGGACTCCTCCATGCGGCTCGCCATCGACCTCGTCAAGGAAGGGCGCGCCGCAGGCATGGTGAGCGCCGGCAATACCGGCGCGCTCACCGCCATGGCGCACTTCGTGCTGAAGACCGTGGGCCCGGTGGAACGCGCGCCCATCATGTCGATGGTGCCGGCGCGCAACGGCGCGCACACGCACATGCTCGACCTCGGCGCGAATTCCAAGGCGACCGCGCTGCAGCTCGCGCAGTTCGCGACCATGGGATCCATCGTCGCGCGCGATGTGTTCGGCATCGCCAACCCGCGCATCGGCCTGCTCAACATCGGCGAAGAAGAAACCAAGGGTCACGAGCTCGTGCAGGATGCTCATGAACTGATCCGGGCCAGCGGCGTGAACTACCAGGGATTCGTCGAAGGCAACAACATCTTCGATGGCAGCATCGACGTGGTGGTCACCGATGGCTTCACCGGCAACGTGGCGCTCAAGGCGATGGAAGGTCTCGCCAAGCTCATCGTCGAACAGATGCGCACGGAATTCTCGCGCGACACCATGAGCAAGCTCTCCGGATTGCTAGCCCGTCCCGTGCTGCGTCGCGTGGGCGAGGGGCTCGATCCGCGCCGCTACAACGGTGCGTGCATGGTCGGCCTGACTGGAGTCGTGGTAAAAAGTCACGGCAGCGCGGACCGGGTCGCATTTGCCCAGGCAATTGCGACGGCCGCTGCCGCGATGCGCCGCGGATTGCCGGCAGCCATTGCAAACGCGCTCGCGAATGCAGTGCCCGCCGACAAGGCCGCGGTTGTGAACACGTAAAGGGCCAACATGTACTCACGCATTGCCGGCACGGGCTCGTACCTGCCGGAAAACATCGTCACGAACTTCGACCTCGAGAAGAAGATGGATACCACCGATGAGTGGATCCGGACTCGCACGGGAATCGAGCGGCGTCACATTGCCGCGGACGGTCAGACCACGGTCGATATCGCGGAACACGCGGCACGCCGTGCCATCGAGGCGGCGGGTGTCACACCGGCGGAAGTCGATTTCATCGTGTTCGGCACCACCACGCCGGACCTCGTGTTCCCCAATTGCGGCACCTTGCTGCAGGCACGCCTCGGCGCGCGCGGCTGCCCGGCGTTTTCGGTGGAGACTGCGTGCAGCGGTTTCATCTACGCGCTGTCGATCGCCGACAAATTCGTGAAAGCCGGCGAGGCCAAGTGCGCGCTGGTGATCGGTGCGGAGACGCTTTCGCGTATTACGGACTGGTCCGATCGAAATACCGCGGTGTTGTTTGGCGACGGTGCCGGTGCGGTGGTGCTCAAGCCCTCGGCCGAGCCCGGCCTCATGAGCACCCACCTGCACTCCGACGGCACCTACAAGGATTTGCTGTACGTCGAAGGCGGCGTCTCGAAAGGCTTCAAGTACGACGCCGTGCGTGGTTGCGTGGACGTTTCAATCAAGATGGCGGGCAGCGAAGTCTTCAAGGTGGCGGTCACCAAGCTCGGCAGCGCGGTCGACGAGGCGCTGGCCGCCAACGGCCTGGAAAAGTCCGCTGTGAACTGGTTGATTCCGCACCAGGCAAACATTCGCATCATCGGCGCGATGGCCAAGCGCCTGGAGCTTCCGATGGAGCGCGTCATCGTCACCGTGCAGGATCACGGCAACACGTCGACGGCTTCGGTGCCGCTGGCGCTGGACGTGGGCGTGCGCGATGGCCGCGTGAAACGCGGCGACCTGCTGCTGCTGGAGGCGTTTGGCGGTGGCTTTACCTGGGGCTCAGCGCTGGTCCGCTACTAGGGGCTACCGCTCGAGCTGGCGTACTCCGCTACCTTCGAGCAACCTTCGACATCTCCCGCTCGAGGTCGTCGAGCAGGGACTCGACGTCTTCGCCGTTGCCGGCGTCGTAGGCTTCCATGTCGATGACGCCGTCTTCGTCCATTTCGATTTTCGTGATGCCGGGGTTGGCCTTCTCGAGTTCATCGAGCAGGTTCTGCTGCTTCTGATGTTCCATCAGCAGGCGGCGGCTCTGCATCACCAGCTTCTTGTGCTGCAGGCCCTGCAGGATGGTCATCTGCAGTTCCTTCGGATGGCAGGGCTTGAGCAGGAAGCGATACACCTCGCCCTCGTTGATGGCGCGCACCGCTGCCTCGAGGTCAGCCTGCCCGGAGAGGATCATGCGGATGGTGTTGGGCCACTGCTTGCGCACCTCCGACAGGAACTGGCTGCCTGTCATGCCCGGCATGCGCTCGTCGGAGACCACCACGTCGATGTCGTTGCCCGCGAGGATCATGAGACCCTGCTGCGCCGAGTCGGCCGTGAAGATCTGGAACTGGGTGCGATCCAGACTGCGCACCAGCGCCGAAGTCAGGTTCGGCTCGTCGTCGACGAGAAGTAGTTTGCTCTTTTCCATGACTGACACCTTCAACTAATCCAGGACCTTGACTGAAACACGAATGGGTTCGGTGACGCCGACGCCGCTGGCGACGGCGTTCAGCCGGTCCAGCACGGTCGAGGTCACTTCCGTGCCGCGTGGCACGAGGCGGATGCCGCGTGCGCTCATGACATCGGCGTCGATCATCATTCCGACCGCCAGCTCGCGCAGCTTCACCTCGCGGCTCATCACGAGGCCGGAGTCGTCGGCAATGGCATTGACCATGGCCTGCGCGATCGCCGGCGGCAGACCGGGCGCCGCCTGGTTCACGAGCTGCGCCGCCTGCTCGGGCATGCGGCCGAGCGAAATGTGCCGATCGAATTGCACCGCCGCCCAGAGGATGGCGGCGCCGATTTTCTCCGGCACCCAGGTGGCGGGATTGCCGCTGGCGAGATCGCGCGCGGGCACCTGCATCTGGCCTGCAACCATGGCGGCCACGGCTTCGAGGCGCGGAATCGTGCCGAGCAGTTTGCCGGCGATTTCCGGATGCGATTCATACAGGCGGCGCTCGTCGTCACTCAGCGGCTGGCCGCTGAAGGCGCGCGCCAGCGTTTCCTGCGGCAGCGTGATGCAGCCGAGCTGCGAAATCATCGCCGCGAGGTGGTACTGCCACATGCCGGGCAGAAGCTTGAGCGCCCCGGCGGCGCTTTCCGCGTAGCGCTGGATCTGCGCGGCGCGCCGCTGGGCCACGGGATTGATGAGGCCCAGCACGTTGAACAGCACCTTGACCGTCGCGTTCAGCGTGTTTTCCAGCAGGTGTTTTTCCGCGTGCACCAGGCGGTACTGTTCGATGCCGTTCTTGATGACGCCGAACAGGGTCTCGGAATTGCACGGCTTGAGCAGGAAGCGGAACACGCGGCCTTCGTTGACGGCGGCGATGGTCGATTCGAGATCGGCCTGGCCGGAGAGCACCATGCGCACGGTCTGCGGTGCGATCTCGTTCACCTTGGCGAGGAAGCGCGCGCCGTCCATCTCCGGCATGCGCATGTCGGAGACCACCACGGCGAATGGGCCCTGCGACTTGATGATGTCGAGGCCCGCGGCGGCGCTGGTCGCGGTTTCGAGTTCGACGCGATTGCGCAGCTGGCGGCGGATGCCGTCGAGCACGTTCGGTTCATCGTCGACGAACAACACGCGGTCTTTCACGATGGACTTCCCTGGGCCGATTTCTGGCGGCCGGCGCACATCTCGCGCCATTCATTCCAGCGTTCGCCTCTGTCGTTCTTCTCGAGGTACGCATAGTTCAGGTGCAGTTCCGGCGCGCGCGGATCCGCGATCCCGGGGTGATGCGCGATGCGATCGGCGACGTGCACGATGCCCGGCAGACCGAACGGACCCAGGCACTGTTCCGGATCCTCGTGAAACGCAATCGCTTCGGCGATGTTGTTTGGCAGGCCCCAGAGGCCGACCAGGTAGGCGCCGACGTCGGTGTGTGCGGCCTGCAGCTCCAGCGTCTCGAGCTCGCGCTCGCTGCCGGGTCTGCCGCGCGCCATTTCCAGCACGCGCGCGTATTCATCGGGGACACCCATGGCGAGCACCAGCTTGCCGATGTCGTGCAGCATGCCGGCGAGGAAGGCGGCGGCCACCTGTTCCTTGTCGAGTTCTTCGTAGATGGCGATGCGATGCGCCGCGGTCGCCGTGGCCAGGCTGTGCGTCCACAGCGCTTCGAGGCTGAAGCCGCGCACCTGCGGCGCGTCACCGCCCGCGAACAGGCCCTGTCCCAGCACCAGCGACATGATGCGGTCGAGACCGAGCAGGGCGCCGGCACGCGCCACGTCGGCGACCGGCTTGGCGAGGCCGAAGTAGGCCGAGTTGACCACCTTGAGCAGACGCGCCGACATCGACGGATCGCGCGAAATGATCTGCGCCACATCGTTCATGTCGGCGTCCGGGCTCTTCAGGCACTCGACCAGCTTCTGGTAGGTCGCCGGCAGCGTGGGTAGTTTGTTGATGCGGGCCACCAGCGTCTTGACGGCCGGGTTGCCCGCGAGATCGCGCAGCGTGAAGGCGCGCGCGATGGTGCCCTGGAGGATATCGGCGTCGCAGGGCTTGGAGAGGAACTGGTGCGAAACGCCGAGCGCCTTCATCACGGACTCGGTCTCGGCCTGGCCGGAGAGAATCAGGCGGATCGTGTCGGGGTATTCCCTTTGAACGACTTCCAGGAGCTCGGCGCCGCTCATGCCGGGCATGCGCATGTCGGTGACCACGACCTCGCAGGGTTCGGCTCCTGAGCGCATCGAGCGCCGCCTGCGCGCTGCCGACAAAGGTCATCTGCCACTCGTTGCGCTTGGGACGCAGCATGCGCTTCAGCCCTTCGAGTACTCGCGGCTCATCGTCGACGAAGATGACGCGAATCGCACTCAAGCAGCGGCTCCGGCCGCGGATTCAGAGTCTGATTTCATGCCGCCGATGGGCAGGCGGATGATGAACGTCGTGCCCTTGGCGGGCGCGCTCGATACCTTGATGGTGCCGCCGTGCTTGTCGACGATCACGTTGTGGGCGATGGCCAGGCCCTGGCCCGTGCCCTTGCCGACTTCCTTGGTGGTGAAGAACGGCTCGAAGATGCGCTGCTGCACGTGCGGCGGCATGCCGGCGCCCGTGTCGCTGATCTCGACCACCGCCCATTCGCCGTCGGCGCGTGTCTTGACGCGGATCTTGCCCTTGCCCTTGCCGCCGTCGCCGACCACGTCGGTGATGGCGTGCGCCGCGTTGACCACGATGTTGAGCACCACCTGGTTGAACTCGGCCGGCGAGCAATGCACCGCGGGCAGGTTCGTGTCGAGATCCATCTCGATCTCGGCCACGTATTTCCACTCGTTGCTGGCCACGGTAATCGTGCTCTGGATGGCGCGGTTCAGATCGGTGGCGGTCTTTTCACGCGCCGGGTGCGAGAACTCCTTCATCGCACGCACGATCTTGGCCACGCGGTCCACGCCTTCCAGCGACTGGTTGAGCGCGCGCGGAATCTCTTCCTTGAGGTAGTCGAAGTCCGCATCGCCGAGCAGTTTGCCCGCCGGCGCGCCGCCGACCTTGACCAGCTGCGTGAGCAGCGAGTCGAGCTCGCCGAAGGATTCCTTGAGGAAGCGCAGGTTGTCGCCGACGTACTGCGTCGGCGTGTTGATCTCGTGCGCGATACCGGCCGCGAGCTGACCGATGGCCTCGAGCTTCTGCGCCTGGCGCAGGTTGTCCTCGAGACGGTCGCGCTCCTCGAGCGTCTGCTTGAGCATCGAGATGTCGGTGATGCAGCCTTCCCAGCCGGCGAAGGCCTGCGAGGCGTCATACAGCGGCGCGGTATTGACGATGACGTGGAGCTGCTTGCCCTTGCAGTCGTGGATGACGGTTTCCCAGCTCTCGACCATGCGCTGGCGCGACATCAGGTCGAGGAAGTGCGCGCGTCGGCCCGGCTCGAACAGCAGGTCGAGGAAGTTCACCTTGCCGAGCGGGATCCCGTGGCAGCCCAGCAGTTTCACGCAGGCTGCGTTGGCGGTCTTGAGGACGCCGTCGTGGTTGGCGGTGAACAGCGCGACGGGCACGTTGTTGAACAGGTCCTGGTAACGGCGCGTGGCGCGTACCAGGTCGCGGTGAAAGGTATTGCGTTCCACCGAGTACGACACGACGCGCGACAACATGCCGGCGTTGACGCGGCGCTTCTCGAGATAGTCCTGCGCGCCTTCGCGCACGGCGACCAGTCCCTGCTTGTAGTCGTCTGAACCGGTGAGAACGATGATGGGCGTGAGGTCGGCGACCGCGCGCACCGCGCGCAGGGCCTGCAGTCCGGTGGCGTCGGGCAGCCCGAGATCGAGCAGCACCAGGTCGTACTCCACGGTCTGCAGCCGTTCGGCGGCTTCAGTGGCGGTCTGGACGACGTCGACGTTGACCTCGTTGAGACCGGCATCCTTCAGATGCCTTTCCACCACGCGTGCGTCGGCGGGGTTGTCCTCGACTAACAACAACCGGATGCTCTTGATCTCGAATTCGTTGGTGCTCATCGGCGCGCTTACTCGTGTTACGGGGTGTAAACCAGTGGCGCAGCCGTTCCGGCCATTCGCCACAGCTGGCTTATCGGCGTCCGACGGCAATTCCTTAGGGTCCGGCGACGAATTGCCGGTCCGGGCGAAGCGCATCACATATCGGCCTGGGGGACCTACGCTTAATCCCTACGGGGGTGAAATTGGGCGTCGGCTCACAAAGTTTTCGCGGGGTTTCCATCCAGACTGCCTGCCGGCGGCCGATTGGGTAGTGCGACCGACTTCATATGACTAATCCATTGGCAAGAATCATCACCGAGTTCGCGCCCGATGCTGGCGCCGCCGATCCCGTGTTCGAGCGGCATCCGGCACCTTCGCTGCTGTTCACGCGCGCCGGCGTGATCGCGCAGGCAAATGCTGCCGCGCGGCAGATGTTGCGCACCGTCGAGGTGCCGGTGGTGGGTGCGGCGCTGGCGGATTTCTTTCCTTCGATTGCGACATCGTTCACCGGCATGCCGCTGCCGCTGTGCGTGCGGCGCACCGAGGTGCGCCGCGCGGATGGCGGTACTTTCAATCGCGCGTGTCACGATCGTCGCGGTCGGTCCTGGCCCTGCGACGCCGCTGCTCGCGTGCGTCGAAGACCTGTCGGAGTTCCAGGCGGAGATCGACGCCGCCAATCGCGAATTCGAATCGCTGACGTCCGCCGCTGGCCACGATCTGCGCGGACCGTTGCGTATCCTCAAGGGCTTCACCGAAGCGCTCGCCGACGAATGTGGCGAAGTGCTCAACGAAGAGGGGCGCAATTTCCTCAAGGAGATTCTCAAGGCCGGCGATCGCATGGAAGGCCTGATCGATGGCCTGCTGTCGTTTTCGCGCGCCAGCCGCGCGGAAATGTCGCGCGAGAACCTCGACCTCACCACGCTGGTGGAACTGGTCTACTTCGAACTGCGCCATGCGCAGCCCGATCGCGTCGTCGAGTGCCACGTCGATCCCGGCATCAATGCCTGGGGCGATGTGCGCCTCATGATGACGGTGCTGCGCAACGTGTTCGGCAATGCGTGGAAATTTTCCGCGCGTAACCTGGCCGCCACCATTCGCTGCCACGTCGAAGAGCGCGATGGTCGCAGCTGGATCTGCGTGACCGACGACGGCGCCGGCTTCGACATGACGCAGGCCGCGCGGCTGTTCAAACCGTTCACTCGCCTGCATCGCCAGGACGAATTTCCGGGCCATGGCATGGGACTCGCGACCGCTCATCGCATCGTGAATCGGCACGGCGGCGAGATCGAAGCCGACTCGCAGCCCGGCGAGGGAACCATCGTGCGCTTCTGGCTGCCACCGGCGGAATAAAGTGTGAACGGGCGCACGCGGCGGCGGCGATACCGCGGCCCCGGTGCGCGCTACTGCGGTGCAGCCCGCGGCCGGATCCGGTTTGTTTGAATTGGCGCACATTCCGCGGCCGAATTCGTGGTGGCAAGCGCAAAGTCCTAGGGATTGCCATTTGCCAGAATCGGCGCCATGAGAGGAAAAATCACAGGTCTCGGTACCGCGCTCGCGGCGTTCCTGTTGCCGGCGTACGCGCAGGCGGCCGATCAGGTCGCGCAGACGGCGCCTTACCTCGTCGATGCGGACCAGATTTCCACCGGCGATACCGCCTGGATGATGACGTCCACGGCGCTGGTGCTGTTGATGACTCTTCCGGGTCTCGCACTTTTCTACGGCGGCATGGTCCGCAAGAAGAACCTGCTGTCGACCATGGCGCAGAGCTTCGCCATCGCCTGCCTCGTGACCGTGTTGTGGGTGGTCATCGGCTACAGCCTGGCATTCACCGAGGATTCGCCGTGGCTCGGCGGTACTTCGCGCTTCGCGCTCGAAGGCCTGTTCTACGCCAAGGGCGGGCAGGTATCGGTGAGCCACCTGGCGCCAACGATTCCCGAGTCGGTGTTCATGATGTTCCAGCTCATGTTCGCCATCATCACGCCGGCACTGATCACCGGCGCGTTCGCCGAGCGCATCAAGTTTTCCTCGATGCTGGTATTCATGGCGCTGTGGTCGCTGTGTGTGTACGTGCCGATGGCCCACTGGGTGTGGTCGCCGGACGGCTGGCTCGCCTCGCTCGGCGTGCTCGATTTCGCCGGCGGCACCGTGGTGCACGTCAATGCCGGCGTCACCGGTCTCGCCTGCGTGATCATGCTCGGCGAGCGCAAGGGCTACGGCACCGATCCCATCTTTCCTCACAACCTCGCGTTGACCATCACGGGTGCGGCCCTGCTGTGGGTGGGCTGGTTCGGATTCAACGCGGGATCCGCCCTGTCGGCCGACGGGCGCGCGGGCCTGGCGTTCGCGACTACGCATTGCGCCGCGGCCACGGCGGCGCTCACCTGGATGGCGATCGAATGGGCGGCGCGCGGCAAGGCCAGCGTGCTCGGTATTGCGTCGGGTGCGGTGGCCGGCCTGGTGGCCATCACGCCTGCCTCGGGTTACGTCGGCATCGGCGCGGCGCTGGTGATCGGCGTGGCCGCGAGCCTCGCGTGTTTCGGCGCGGTGGTGGGCCTCAAGTCCTGGTTCGGATATGACGATTCGCTCGACGCCTTCGGCATTCACGCCGTTGGCGGCGCGGTGGGCGCGGTACTCACGGGCGTATTCGCCTCCGTGGCCATCGGCGGCGTCGAAGGCAACATCACGTCGCAGCTCATCGGCATCGGCGCCTGCGCCGCGTACGCGCTGGTGGTGAGCCTGATCCTGCTGATGCTGATCTCCGTGACCATCGGCCTGCGCGTCAGCGAAGAAGCCGAGGCCGCGGGACTCGATGTCAGCACGCATGGCGAAAGCGTGGAGTAATCATCCATGAGTCTCATGAACAGCACCGGAGAGCGACTGCGTCGTGCCACACAGCTGTGGCACACCTATCTCGCGGCCACCGGCCTGCGTTTCGAGCTCGCACAGTTCCTCAAGGATCCCGCGCTCGAGAAACAGGTTCTCGACAGCTCGCTGGTGAGCGGCGACGCCAAACTGGTTGCGCTGGCCCAGGACTGGTTGCGCGACACGGGGCAGGCGGTGCCGGCGGTGGTCGCGTCGCGCGTCGTGGCGCCGTCACCCGTGGCGGCTGCCGCGCCTGCAGAATCTCCGAAGCCTTCGCGTTACCTGCGCGGCGTACGTTAAAAGGCGCTCACGCGCCACGAAGGAAATCGGCGCCGAAGCGGCACCGAACATGCAGCGTAAGAATGGGAGGCATTTTCCGAAGCATCAAAGAAAAACGCCGCGCAAATGCGCGGCGTTTTTCACAGAGCCATCTACTATGAAAGAAAGGGCTCTTACTTCGAGATTGAGCGACGGAACATCCGGTCGATCTTCTCGTTCGTAGCATCACAGCAGGACTGCGAGGCCTGGGCCGCAGCCAGGGCCTGGTTAGCAGCACTCTGCGCTCCGCTCGCGGTCGACGAAGCCGACTGCGCAGCCGCATTTGCCGCATCAGCCGAGCTCTTGGCGGCAGCGAGATCCGCGTTGAGACGGCTCACTTGCTGCTTGAGGTTGTCGATATCGGCTTGCAGAGGCTTCAAGTCCTGGCAGCCGGCTAACATGGTGAACGCTGCAACGGCAGCAACCTTGATAATCGCACTCTTCATAACGATCAATCCCCTTATTGGTGGTTGAGCAAGTCCGCTTCGCTGATCAACCGCAAGCAAACGCGATGTGAGCAGAAGGTAGACTCTATTAGGCGGCCGCAACTGCAACAAATCCGCGCGTTGTTTGCAACTGGTATTTGGTCTTTGTCGGCCTGTGGCGACATTTGGCTCGTTGTCAGATATTAGGACCTCTAACAGGACTCACGCCGTCGCGCACCATCTCGCGTGCTGCATCGTGTCCCGGGATGCCGCTGACGCCGCCGCCCGGATGTGCGTCTGCACCGCATAAATACAGGCCTTTCACCGGCGTACGACAATCGCCGCAGCCTAACATCGGGCGCGCCGCCCACAGCTGGTCCACGCCTGACGCGCCGTGGAAGACATCACCACCTGCTAGGCCGAGTTTTTCTTCGAGGTCGACGGGACTCAGGGCCGATTGACCCAGGACACTCGCGCGAAAGTTGGGCGCGTACGACTCGACTGTCGAGAAGATCAGGTCTACTGCACGCGCGCGTTCCTGATGCCAGTCGTGGCCGCCCGGAAGTTTGTAGGCAAAATGCTGACAGTAAAGAGAGGCAACGTGAGCTCCCTTAGGCGCGGGAGTTGTGCCTGGCGTCGAGTCACCGTCGTTGCTGCGTGATGGCGCCCATGCCGCCGACCGCATGTCCTCACACGCCGGGCTTGTCGTTCACTTCGCCGATCACATGGTGCAACAGCACATAGCCGCTGCCGGACGTGTAAGGGCTCGCGTAATTGCCGGCCACGGCGTCGTTTCGAACCGGTGACAGTGATCTAACAAGTCGCCGGCGCTGCGCGTGAACAGTTCGTGGATGTCGCGCTGCACTGCCGCGTCGACCTTGAAGGTGCTCCACATGTCGCCAGCCGGTGTGGATCGGGGTGGGCGGCGTCTCGAACAACTGGCGACGCAACAATTCGACCGAGGCACTCCACGGCGTTCGAATACCCCCACGGAGTCCTGATTTGGCCAAGTAACAGGCGCAGGTGAGGCCGTTGTGGCCGCCTCCCACGATGGCCACATCGAAGCGGTTTTTGACGCTTGACCTGTATGAATCCACAGTGTACAAATCCTCAGCCCTGATTCTTCTTTATAGGAATCCGCCATGTCCGACCTAACCCCGCGCCAGACCGAAATCCTGCGCCTCATCCAGCGCGCCATTAACGAAACCGGCATGCCCCCCACGCGGGCGGAAATCGCCAACGAGCTTGGCTTCAAATCGCCCAACGCCGCCGAAGAACACCTGCGCGCGCTCGCGCGCAAAGGCGTCATTGCGCTCGTGCCGGGCGCTTCGCGCGGCATCAAGCTCATGGACACCATGCGCGAGCAGCTCGGTCTGCCGCTCATCGGCCGCGTCGCCGCCGGCCGCCCCATTCTCGCCGAAGAGAATATCGAATCGCGGCTCGACATCGACCCTTCCATCTTTCAGCCCAGGCCGCACTACCTGCTCAAGGTTGTCGGCATGTCGATGAAAGACGCCGGCATCCTCGATGGTGATCTCGTGGCCGTGCATCGCACGCCGGAAGTGCGCAATCGGCAGATCATCGTGGCGCGCCTGGATAACGAAGTCACCGTCAAGCGCTACAAGCAGGATGGTTCGGTCGTGTGGCTGCTGCCCGAGAACGCCGACTTCGAACCCATCCGCGTCAACATCAAGGAAGACCCGCTCATCATCGAAGGGGTGGTGGTGGGTGTGTTGCGACGTGGCAAGGCCATGGCCGCGTAATTGATGTACGCCGCCGTCGCTGGGAACTCACCATGTTGTTAGGACTGCGCACCGTCATCTATCGCACCCCGGACATCGCCGCGGGCAAGCGCTGGTACACCAAGGTCCTGGGGCTGGCGCCGTATTTCGATCAGCCGTTCTATGTCGGCTTCAACGTTGGCGGTTATGAGCTGGGGCTGATGCCCGACGCGCCGCTGGCCACAGCCGGTGCCTATTGGGGCGTCACGAACATCGCCAGCGCGCACGCACGGCTGCTGGAAATCGGCGCCGCAGCCGCGCACCGATGTCCAGGACGTAGGCGAGGGCATTCGCGTTGCCGACGTGCTCGATCCCTTCGGCAATGTGTTCGGCATCATCGAAAACCCGAATTTCAGGCCCAGTGAAACGAAATAGTGAAACGAAATAGTGAAACGAAATAGCGATGCCCAAATGAGGTTTCAAAAATGAAAAGGGCTACCGGCAGTTTCGAAGTCAGCCTGCAGCCGTTGTCGAATACGGAAGTGTCGGCGGACGCCATGTTGGGCCGCATGCTGCTCACCAAGAAATTCAGCGGCGACCTTTCCGGTTCGGCGCGCGGGCAGATGTTGTCCGCCATGACCCCCATCAAGGGTTCGGCCGGCTACGTGGCCATCGATCACGTGACGGCGGAGCTCGACGGGCGCAAGGGCAGTTTCCTGCTGCAGCACTCGGGCGCCATGAATCGCGGAGTGCCCACGCTGTCCATCATGGTGGTGCCGGATTCCGGCACGGGCGAACTCGCGGGTCTCAGCGGCACGCTGAGCATCAACATCATCGACGGCCAGCATTTCTATGACTTCATCTATTCAATTTCCAAAGTGAGCATCCCCGAGCCGGGGCGGTTGAAGGCGACTGCTTAAAAGGACCGATCCCAGGGATATTGGTGAACGCGACGCATCTTTCATGTCAGCAGCCAACGACAAGCAACTGCAGGAGTTGCTCGCCCACCCGTCGGTATGGCGCGGGCGCAGCCGCGCCGCCGTGGAAACCCTTCCCACCGGATTCGCCGCGCTCGATGCCGGGTTGCCCGGCGGCGGCTGGCCGCGTCATGGCCTCGTAGAAATTCTCACGCCGCGCCCCGGCGTCGGCGAGCTCTATCTACTGCTCCCGGTACTCGCGGCGTTGTCGCGCTCCACGCCGGCGCGCTGGTGCACCTGGGTTTCGCCGCCGCACGAGCCTTTTGCGCCCGCGCTGCAGGCGCATGGCGTGGCGCTCGATCGCATGCTCATCGTGCGCTATTCCCAGGGGCTCACGCCCCACGACGGAAAACGCCGTCGAAGCGACGGCGTACATATGGGGTTATGGGCGCTGGAACAGGCGCTGCGTTCGGGCGCCTGCGAAATGGCGCTGGCCTGGCTGCCGCGCGCCAGTCCGCGCGCCATCCGCCGGCTGCAGCTCGCGGCCGAGCAGGGACGCGCGCTCGGCGTGTTGTATCGCAGCCAGCGGTTCGCGCACCTGGCATCCCCGGCAATGCTGCGCGTGCTGCTCGAACCGCTGAGCGAAGACGGCAGGCACGGCGCGCGCCTGCGGCTGCTCAAGAGCCGCGGCGGCAGCCGTGAGCCCATCGACATCACCTGGACCGCGGCTGCGGCATGAACAGAGGTAGGGTGTCGCTCATGCATCCGCGTTCTTATCGACTGATCTTTCCGGAACCGGCCCCTTCCGAATCAGACAATAGTTTTCCTGGGTCGAGCGCGACGCCGTCCGTTTTACGGGTGCGGCCGGCGTCGCCTCCGCCCAAGGGGCCGCCAAAAGGGCCAGGACAGCAGGCCGCGCTCGGGCTCGAGCCGCGCGAGTTGTGGGTTGCCGCGCATGTGCCGCAGCTGCCATTGCTGGCATTACGTACGGCGGACCACGCGTCCGCGTCATCTGGCCGGGCCTCTGGCCAAACCTCTGGTAGTCGTGGATCCCGAGCACAACCAGCGTGTCATCGATGCGGACCAGGAAGCCCGGGCGGCGGGTGTGCGCATCGGCATGACACTGGGCGCTGCGTTCGCGGCCGCGCCCGGCATCGATGCGCGTCCGCGCGATCCGGTGCGTGAGCAGCAGCTCATGCAGCGGCTGGCGGGCATCGCGGCCACGTTCACGCCGCAGGTGTCCATCGAGCCGCCCGATGGGTTGCTGCTGGAGATCAGGCCCAGCATCAATCTCTTCGGCGGCCTGCGCGAATTGTGCCGCCGCCTGCGCGATGCCTGCCGTGCCGATCCGGTGCTCAGCCAGATCCGCGCCGCGCCGCATTTCACGCTCGCACCCACCGCGCTGGCCGCCCTGGTGGCGGCGCGTGCCGGGGCACGCTGTTTCATCACCGATGCCACGGTGCTGCCCGCGCGACTCAAACCCCTGCCACTGGCCGCGTTGCGCTGGCCCGAGGAACAGAACGCGCGCCTCACTGCCATGGGCGTGCGCACGCTGGGAGAACTCATGCGCCTGCCGCGCGCCGGATTCGCACGGCGTTTCGGTCCGGGGATGCTCGCCGACCTGGACCGGCTGCTGGGACGCCGCGCCGATCCGCGCGCGCGCCTCGTGCGACGCGAGCGTTATCGGGGCGTGCGCGATTTCGACCACGAAATCGAAGATCACGAACGCATCCTGCAGGCGCTCGCGCCCTTGCTGGACGAGCTCGAACATTTCCTGCGCGTGCGCCAGCGCGGCATCACGGCGCTGCAATGCCGGTTCCACCATTACCGTGCGGCGCCGACGTGTTGCACGCTGCGGCTGGCCGCACCCGAGGCCAGCGCGGAAAGATTCACGAACCTGCTGCGCGAACGTCTCGCCACGCTTGCCCTGCCAGAACCGGTGCGGCGCTGCGAGTTGCGCGGCGGCGCGCTCACGCATCGCACCGCAACCAGCAGGCCACTGTGGTCGCCCGGCGAACGGGGACATGCGAGCGCGGGAGAAATGCCGGCGCTGGTGGAACACCTGCGCGCGCGACTGGGCGCCGCTGCGGTATACGGCATCGGCCGCGTCCCGGAACACCGCCCCGAGCACGCCTGGTGCGTGGCCGAACCGAAAATGGGGACAGAAATGGGGACAGGTTTATTTAATGGCGGACTTGCGAGCGGGCCCTGCACCGCGTTTCATCATTAAATAAATCTGTCCCATTTCTGTCCCCATTTTCCGCCCGCTGTGGCTGCTCGGCGCTCCTCAGCCGCTCGAAGCGCAACGCGGGCGGCCGCGGCATGACGGGCCTCTCGAATTGCTCGCCGGCCCCGAACGCATCGAAAGCGGCTGGTGGGATGGCGCCGATGTCCAGCGCGATTACTACGTCGCCAGCGACCGGTACGGCGCGCGCCTGTGGATCTACCGTGAATGCGCGGCACGAAGCAATGGTTCCTGCACGGGATCTCAGGGTGAATCGGGGACCGTCCTCATTGCCCGAATATGCGGAGTTGCACTGCCTCAGCAACTTCAGCTTCCTGCGCGGCGCGTCGCATGCCGAAGAGCTGGTCGCGCAGGCCAGGGAACTCGGTTACACCGCGCTCGCCATCACCGATGAATGTTCCCTGGCCGGGGTGGTGCGCGCCCATACCGCCGCAAAGAAGGTCGGCGGCATCAAACTACTCATCGGCGCGGAACTCAGGCTCGACTGCGGGCTGCGCCTGGTGATCATCGCGCGCAACCGCGCCGGTTATGGCCGCCTGTCGCGGCTCATCACGCGCGGCCGCCGCAAGGCGCAGAAGGGCAGCTACCGGCTCGACCGTGCCGACGTCGAGGAATTTCTCGCCGCTGGCGCGACGCCGCGCGAAGGTGAGGATGTTGCCGCCGGCACGCTGGCCTTGTGGCTGCCGCCCCTGGACACGGATACGGCGGAGCAGGGCGCATGGATCGCGCGCAACTTCGCGCGGCGCGCGTGGATCGCGGTGGAGCTGGTGCGCGACGGCCGCGACCGCGAGCGCCTGGCTGCAGCGCGCGCGCTGGGTGAGCAACACGGGCTGCCGCTATGTGCCGCCGGCGACGTGCACATGCACCTGCGCGAACGCCGCCGGCTGCAGGATGCGCTCACGGCCGTACGTCACCGGGTGACCGTGGCCGAGGCCGGCGAACGCCTGTTCCCCAATGGCGAACGGCACCTGCGTCCGCGCGAGCGGCTCGCCAGGCTCTATCCGCCCGGGTTGCTGGCGGAAACCGTGAAGATCGCCGCGCTCGCGGATTTCTCGCTCGACGAGCTGCGCTACGAATATCCACGCGAGCTGGTGCCGGCGGACGAGACACCGGCCTCGCACCTGCGCAAGCTGACCGCAGCCGGCGCGCAAAAGCGCTGGCCCGCGGGCGTTCCCGCAAACATGCGCGACACGGATCGACTACGAGCTCGCGCTCATCTCCGATCTCCGGTACGAATCCTATTTCCTCACGGTGCACGACATCGTGAGCGAGGCGCGGCGCCTCAGCATTCTCTGCCAGGGACGCGGCTCGGCGGCGAACTCGGTGGTGTGTTACTGCCTCGGTGTCACCGAGGTCGACCCTTCGCGCGGCGAGCTGCTCATGGAGCGCTTCATCTCGCGCGAGCGCAACGAGCCGCCCGACATCGACGTCGATTTCGAGCACGAGCGGCGCGAGGAGGTCATCCAGTACATCTACCGCAAGTATGGCCGCGATCGCACCGCGCTCACCGCCACGGTCATCTGTTACCGGCCGCGCAGCGCGCTGCGCGACATGGCCAGGGCCATGGGCTCGACACCGTGCAGGCGGAGCGGCTCTCGGGCGCGATGCAGTGGTGGGATACCGCGGTGGATGCGGATCGCATCCGCGAGGCCGGCTTCGATCCGGCCAGTCCCCAGCTCAAACTACTGCTGCTGCTGGTCTCCGCAGCTGCTGGGATTTCCGCGGCACCTGTCGCAGCACGTGGGCGGTTTCGTGATCTCGCAGGGGCTGCTCGAGGAACTCGTGCCCATCGAAAACGCGGCCATGGAAGACCGCACCGTCATCGAATGGGACAAGGACGATCTCGACGACCTGGGGCTGCTCAAGGTGGACGTGCTGGGCCTCGGCATGTTGTCGGCGCTGCGCCGCGGCCTCGAGCTGGTGGCCGGCTTCCGGCGCAAACCTTTCGGGCTCGCCGACATCCCTCGTGAAGACCCGCGCGTCTACGAGATGATTTCGCGCGCCGACACCATCGGCGTGTTCCAGGTGGAATCACGCGCGCAGATGTCCATGCTGCCGCAGGCTCGCGCCGCGCCAGTTCTACGACCTGGTGATCGAAGTGGCCATCGTGCGGCCGGGTCCCATCCAGGGCGGCATGGTGCATCCCTATCTACGTCGTCGCCAGGGCCTGGAGCCGGTCACCTATCCCGAGCGACGCGGTCAGGGGTGTGCTGGAACGTACGCTGGGGGTGCCCATCTTCCAGGAACAGGTCATGCAGCTCGCCATCGTGGCGGCGGGATTCACCCCGGGTGAGGCCGACCAGCTTCGCCGCAGCATGGCGGCGTGGAAACGCCGCGGCGGGCTCGGGCACTTCGAGCGCCGGCTCATCGAAGGCATGCGTGCGCGCGGCTACGACGACAGCTTCGCGCACCAGATCTTCAGCCAGATCCAGGGTTTCGGCGAATACGGCTTTCCGGAATCCCATGCCGCGAGTTTTGCGTTGCTGGTGTACAGCTCCGCCTGGCTCAAGTGTTACGAACCCGCGGCGTTCACCTGCGCGCTGCTCAACAGCCAGCCCATGGGCTTCTACGCGCCCGCGCAGCTGGTGCGTGACGCGCGCGGTCACGGAGTTGAAGTCCGGCCCGTCAATGTCTGCGTGGGTGGTTGGGATAGCACGCTCGAGCGTCGCGTCCCCGACGATGAGCCGGCGTTGCGCCTGGGCCTGCGCATGGTGAAGGGCCTGGGCAAGGAAGCCGCCATGCGCATCGAGGCGGCGCGTGTCGCGGCGCCGTTCGCGAGCGTGCAGGACCTGACGCTGCGTGCCGCGCTCGAGCGCCGCGAGCTCGAAGCGCTGGCGGATGCCGGCGCGTTGCGTGGCCTGTCCGGCAACCGGCATCTCACCTTCTGGCAGGTGGCCGGCACCGAGCAGGAACTGCCGCTCGCGCCGGTGCCGCGGGCACCCGAAGGCACGCCATTGCTCGCACCACCCACCGAGGGACAGAACATCGCGGCCGATTACCGTTCCCACGGCCTCACCCTCGGCCGTCATCCGCTGGCGCTCATGCGCGAGGAACTCGCCGCCGCGCACATCGTGACTGCGGCGCAACTGGCCGAGCTGCCGCATGGTCGCGTGGTGCGTGTCGCGGGCATCGTGACCGCGCGCCAGCGGCCGCAGAGCGCCGGCGGCGTCATGTTCGTCACGCTCGAGGACGAGACCGGCTACGTCAATCTCATCCTCTGGGAGACGCGTGTGGTCACGCGCGCGCCGCATCGCCAACAACTCGCGGCTGCTGGAAGTGCAGGGACAGTTGCAGAAGGAAGGGCTGGTGACACACGTGGTGGTGGGCCGCCTGGTCGATCGCACGCCCATGCTGGGCACGGTCGTGACCCAGTCCCGCGATTTTCGCTGACCCTGTTACTGCGTGTTCTTGGAATGGTTCAACCGGCGAACAGCCGTGGAATCGTCGTCGATGTCGTAGTCGTCGAAATCGCTGGTGAGCTCTGCGGTGTGTTTGTCTTCGAGTCGGCGCTCGAGACGCCGCCAGGCGGGATCGCCCAGCTTCTGGCCGCGCTTCTTGGCGGCATCGAGGTCTTTCGCGAGTCGATCGAAATCGACTTCGCTGGTCGCCTCGAAGGCAACTTCTTCTTCGTCCTCGTCGAACTCTTCAGATTCCGGTTTCTCGTTCATAACGCCGCGACCCCAGATGGGCGCGTTATAAAACGAGAGGCGGCATCATGCAATGCCCCAACACCACCAAAAGTCACCGAATGTAATTATTCATTTCAAAGATGGGCATGAGCATTGCAAAAACGATGCCCATGACGAAGAGGCCCATCACAACTATGAGAAGTGGTCCGAGAAGTCCAACCAGCGCGCCCATCATCGAATCCAGTTCACGTTCCTGGTTGGTGGCCGCGCGTTCGAGCATCGTATCCAGCTCGCCGCTCGACTCACCCGAGGAGATCAGGTGCACCGTCATGGGCGGAAACAGCTTGCTGGCGGCCAGGGAGCGCCCGATTGGGGCACCTTCGCGCACGCGCGCTGCGGCGGCCGCCACCGCGTCCCGCATGGGTAGATTGGTCACCACCTCGCCCGCGATGCGCATGGCCTCGAGCACCGGCACGGCGCTCGCCGTGAGGATGCTGAAGGTACGCGTGAAACGCGCCGTGTTGAAGCCGCGCACCAGCCGCCCGAACAGCGGCAGGCGCAGCTGGAAGCGATGGAAGCGCCGCCGGTTGTCCGGATTCTTGAGCCAGTACACGAAGCCGACAATGGCGGCAATGATGGCGATCAGCAGGTAAATGCCGAAGTTGCGCAGGAAATCGCTGACCAGGATCAGGATCTGGGTGGCGAGCGGCAGCTTGCCCTTGCTGGCTTCGAATACCTCGATGACCTTCGGAACCACGTAGACCATCATGCCGGTCACGATGCCGAAACAAACGATGGACAGGACGATCGGGTAGAGCATCGCGCCCGAGCACCTTCTGGCGCGTCACCTCGCGATTCTCGGTGTAGTCGGCGAGTCGTTCGAGCACGCCATCCAGCCGGCCCGAACTTTCACCCGCCGCCACCGTCGAGCGATAGATTTCGGGAAACACCCGGGGAAATTCCGAGAGGCCGTCGGCCAGCGTGTGGCCTTCCATGACCTTGGCGCGCACGCCGAGCATGATGCTCTGGACGCGAGGCTTTTCCGATTGCTGGGAGACCGCGAGCAGCGCCTCTTCGAGGGGCAGCCCGGCCTTGGACAGCGTCGCGAGCTGGCGGGTCAGCAGCGACAGGTCGGAGGCCGAAATGCCACGGCGCAGGGAAAAGCTCCGGTCGCGCCTGGCCTCGCCGTGTTTGACCTCGGCGACCGTGACCGGCAGCAGCTGCCGGTCGCGCAGGATCTGCCGCACGTGTTTGACGGTGTCGCCTTCGACCACGCCATTCTGTTCGCGGCCCGCGGTGTCGAGAGCGGTGTATTCGAAGGCACCCATCGATGTCCGGGTCGCGCGTCAGTCCTCGCGCGTGACGCGCAGGACTTCTTCGACCGTCGTCTCGCCGCGCAGCACCTTCTCGAGGCCGTCATCGCGGATCGACGGCGTCATGCGTGCGCGCGTATCGCTCCAGCTCGTGTTCGGCGGCGCCGTCGTGAATCATGGTGCGCATCTGGTCGTCGACCACGACCAGCTCGTAGATGCCGGTGCGGCCGCGAAAGCCTATGCCGGTGTCGCTGGGCCGGTACAACGTCGGCGAGGGGTCGTTGGGACCGAGACCCAGCAGGCGGCGCTCGTATTCGCCGGCCTCGAATCCCTGCCTCGTCTCCGGATTCAGCGTGCGCACCAGGCGCTGAGCGATGACGCCGATCAGCGAGGACGACAGCAGGAAGGGTTCGATACCCATGTCGCGCAGGCGCGTGACCGCGCCGACGGCGGTGTTGGTGTGCAGCGTCGACAGCACGAGGTGGCCGGTGAGCGAGGCCTGCACCGCAATCTGCGCGGTCTCGAGGTCGCGGATTTCGCCGACCATCACCACGTCCGGATCCTGGCGCAGGATGGCGCGCAGTCCGCGCGCAAAGGTCATCTCCACCTTGGTGTTGACCTGGGTCTGGCCGATGCCGTCGATGTAGTACTCGATCGGATCCTCGACCGTCATGATGTTCTGCGTGTTGTCGTTCAGGTGCTCGAGACCGGCATACAGGGTGGTGGTCTTGCCCGAGCCGGTGGGTCCCGTGACCAGGATGATGCCGTGCGGCTTGGTGAACAGATCCGCGATCATCTGCTCGGTCTTGGGATCCATTCCGAGCGCTGACAGGTGCAGGCGGCCGGCCTGCTTGTCGAGGATACGCAGCACCACGCGTTCGCCATGTCCGGATGGAATCGTCGAGACACGCACGTCCACCGAACGTCCGGCGATCCTGAGGCTGATGCGGCCGTCCTGCGGCAGGCGCTTCTCGGCGATGTCGAGCCTGGACATGACCTTGATGCGCGACACCACCAGCGGCGCGACTGCGCGTTTGCTCTGCAGGACTTCCCTGAGCACGCCGTCGACGCGGAAGCGCACCACCAGCCGGTTCTCGAAGGGCTCGACGTGAATGTCCGAGGCGTTTTCCTTCACCGCCTGCGTGAGCACGGCGTTGATCAGTCGAATGATGGGTGCGTCGTCTTCGCTCTCGAGCAGGTCGGCCTGTTCGGGCAGGTCCTGCGCGAGGTGCGCCAGGTCGGTGGACTCTTCGACGCCTTCGGCGGCTTCCATGGCGTCGTTGCCGGCCTCGTAGGCCTGCCGCAGCAGCGAATCGAAGTAAGCCTCTTCGACCCTTTCGAGCGCGAGCGGCACACCGAGAAAGCGGCGCACTTCGGCCACGGCCAACGGTGCCGCGCCGGGACGATACACGCACTCGGCAACGCCTTCGTGCACGCGTCGCACCAGTACTCCGTGGCGCTTCGCGAAGGCGAAACCGACGCGCCTGGGAGTGGGTGACTCGGTTACGACGGCATCATTCATTGAGGCGGCGGCTGTGCCGGCGGCGGCGCTGGCACGGGCTCGGAGCTTTCAGAAGGTGGCGGAGGTGTCGCCGGCGTGCCATCGGGCCCGACCGGTCCCGGCGCCGTCTCGCCCGGGGCCAGCGGCGGAGGAATGGGCGGCAACGTCGGTTCCGGCGTGAACGGGATGAGCGGCAGTACCTCGGTCTGGGGCCGATGCGACTTGATCTGCTCTTCGCGGATGTAGTTGTACTTGTCGTCGGTGGCCACCGCAGCCGCCAGTCCGTCGCGCAGGATCTTGGGGCGAATGAACACCATCAGATTTCTCTTCTCGGTGTTGCGGCTGCGAGTCTTGAACAGCGCGCCGATCACCGGGATGCGGCCCAGGTAGGGAACGCGCTGCTCGCCGCGGCGCTCGCCATCCTGGATGAGACCGCCCAGCACGATGATGCCGCCGTCTTCGATGAGCACGTTGGTGTTGATGGTGCGCTTGTTGGTGATGGCGCTGCCCGCGTCGCCGGTGTCGCCGGAAAGCGCGGAGCTCTCGATCTCGATCTTGAGCTGCACCAGCGCCTGGCCTTCATTGATCTGCGGCGTGATCTTGAGGATGGTGCCCACTTCCTGGCGCTGCACGGTGGTGAATGGATTCACGTCACCCTGGCCGCTGCCGGTATTGGTGTATTGACCGGTGATGAACGGGACTTCCTGCGCGACCTTGAGCTGCGCTTCCTGGTTGTCCATGGTCACGGCCGACGGCGTGGAGATCAGGTTCGTGTGCGCGTCGCCCTGCAGCGCGCGCAGCATCGCGGCGAAATTCACACCGGTGGCCGCGATCCGGCCGATGCCGAAAGTCGTGCCAGTACCGAGTCCGGCCGGTGCAGTGGAGGGATCGTCGACGGCCTGGGCGAGCTGCGCGAGATTCACGCCGCCCACTGCCGACTGGAACGTGCCGAGCGGAATGTTGCTGCTGTCTTCCGACCACACGGCCCAGTTCACGCCCAGCTCGGCGTTCTTCTGCACCTGCACGTCGACGATGATGGCTTCGACCAGCACCTGCCCGCGGCGGATGTCCAGCTTGTCGACCACCGCCATGAGCGAGCGCATGACCTTGGCGGGCGCGGTGATCACCAGCGCGTTGGTTTCGGGTTCGGCCCAGATGGTGGTCGAGCGGTCGGCGCTGGCGGCAACGCCACCCCACCGCCACCGGCGCCGGGCGCGCCGCCGGGTGCGCCGGGCGCGCCACCCCCGGTGATGGCCACCGTGGCGCTGATCTGTTCCTTGAGTTTGCCCGCGATCTTTTCCGCATCGGCGTACTGCAGGTAACGCACCTGCGTGTCGCCGCCACTCTCGAGCGGTGTGTCGAGGTGCGCGACCAGCGCCTTGATGCGCAGGCGCGCGGTCTTGTCGCCACCGATGAGTACGCTGTTCGAGCGGTCGTCGGCGATCACGCGCGTGGGAGACGCGCCGCCGCCTTCGGCGGCAGCCTGTTGCGCGAAGAAGGTGTTCACCACGCGGACCACTTCAGCCGCCGACGCATGTTGCAGGTTGATGATGTCGACTTCGTTGTCACCCTGCTGGTCGATGCGCTTGATGATGCGCATCACGCGAGCGACGTTGCTGGCGCGGTCGGAGAGGATGAGGATGTTGCCGGCCGGGTAGGCCGCCATGTGGGCCGCCTGCGGCATCAGCGGGCGAAGCACCGGCACCAGCTGCGCCGCGTTCACGTTCTCCACCGCGATCACCTGCGTGATGAGCTCCTCGGAGCTGGATTGCACGCGGTCAGGGAGATCGATGTTGGGCATCTGGCGCGCGCTGGCATCGGGGACCACGCGGATGATGCCGCCCGATTCCACGGCCACGAACGAATGCACCTGCAGCAGCGCCAGGAAGGCCTCGTAGAAGGCCTCGGGCGACATCGGGGTCTGCGACAGCATCGTGACGTTGGCGCGTACCCGCGGATCGGGAATGATGGTCTTGCCGGTCACCTGGGCCACGGCTTCGATGACCTGGCCGATTTCCACGTCACGGAAGTTAGGGGTGATGCGCTGGCCCTTGCCCTGGGCGCTCACGATGCCGGTGGCGGTGATCGCCAGCCATCAGCACGAGCAGCGCGGTCCGCAGTACGGATCCCGGCATTACGTTCAATACCCCGGCGCTGAGACGCGGACTCATTGTCTTTCTGTTCATATGCTCGTTTTTGTTATTCGTTCCCGGGCTCTGGGCTCGGGCGGCGGCGCCTGGTCCATGGGGATCATGCCATCCCCGCCGTTGCCGAGTTGTTCGGCTTCACTCGCGATCTGCGCCAGGTTGAGCACCAGTTCCTGTTGGCGCCCATTTCGCGTGACGCTGACTCGCGCATCGGTCGAAGAATTGAGCGTGGAGAAGATTTCCTGGGCGCGATCCTTGTCATCCAGCGGGGTTCCATTGATCGCGGTCACGAGGTCACCGGCGCGCAGGCCGATCCGGGCGAAAGCCTGGCGATTGGCCCCTGGATAAACCCGAAAGCCGCGCATCTTGCCGCCAGCGAACACCGGCTGCGGTCGCAGTACCTGGCCGATGACGCCGGGATCGTCGTTCACCAGCTTGCGCATGCGCTCCAGCATGGCGTCATTGCCCTTGGCTGCCACCGGTGGTGGGGGCGGCGGCTGGCCCGACATGGTTCCCGCGCTCCGGCGAGGCAGCATCACGGCCTCCAGGGCGCCATTGCGATCGATGATGGCCCGATCGTTGTAAACCGAGTGCAACAGCGCGCCGCCGGGCACCTGCTGGCCGACGGCGACCACCTTGGCTGCCACGGCACTTTCTCCAATGATTGCCATGCCTTCCTTGGGGTCGTCGGTGGCCAGGACGCCGGCCAGCACCAGGGGCATGCTGGAGGGCGGTGCATTGGCACCATCGCCATTCGTGTTCTGAACGACGGCATTGCCGAACAGGTGGGCGTTGACGAGCCCGCCGATGTCCAGGGGCGGGGCGGAAGGCCCCGACGCCACTGTTGCAGGTGCCGTCTGACGGCTGCGGCCGGCCATGCCGACCACGATGAATGCCAGCTGGGCGGCAAGGGCCAGCGCCAGGAGGAACGTCACGATCTGGGGCGCACGCGACAGCGCGAAAGAGCGCCAATCGCCCCCGCGTGACAGCGCTCGATACTCCAGAGTTTGGCAGTCATTTCCATGATGATACGTTTCGCTCCGCAGCAGCCTCAAGCGCTTGTTTTGTCTTGGCAAACAGACAGTGCGGGACGCGCACTTGTGTTGCCATTCGACGACCCCTATAAAGGTCGCCAATGCCCAGTCCTGAAATCGAACGCCCCGACCACGGGGGCGCGGGCCTCGCAGTCGAAGAAGCCGAGCCCAAAACCAAGCAGCCGCCCTTATATCAGGTCGTTCTGCTCAACGACGATTACACCCCAATGGAGTTCGTCGTCGACGTGCTCGAGAAGTTCTTCCGCATGGACCGCACGACCGCGACGCGCGTCATGCTGGAGGTACATACGCAGGGCAAAGGAATCTGCGGTGTGTTCACATACGAAATAGCGGAAACCAAAGTCGCCCTGGTGACCTCTTATGCCCGTGACCACCATCATCCATTGATGTGTACGCTCGAAGAGGCGTAACGAAGGATCTAACGATTCAGAGGTTGGAAAGGTGTTATCCCAAGAGCTCGAATTCTGCCTGAACGACGCCTTTGCCAAGGCCCGTGACGCACGTCACGAGTTCCTGACCGTCGAACACCTGCTGCTGTCCATTCTCGATACCCCGAAGGTGCGCGAGATCCTGCGGGCCTGCGGGGCGGACATCAACAAGCTCAAGGACTCGCTGAACGACCACCTCGATCGCACCACGCCGCGGCTGCCCAATGACGAAGACCGCGAGGTCCAGCCCACGCTGGGCTTCCAGCGGGTATTGCAGCGCGCGGTGTTTCACGTGCAGTCCTCCGGCAAGAAAGAGGTCGGCGTCGCCAATGTGCTCATCGCCATCTTCAGCGAGAAGCAGAGTCATGCCGTTCACCTGCTGAATCGCGCCGAGGTCACGCGCCTCGACGTGGTCAATTTCGTCTCCCACGGCCTGTCGAAGATCGCCGAGGAAAAGACCGCCAAGGAAGAAACCGGAAGCGAGAGCGAGCGCGAGGGCGAAGGTGGCAGCGCGCTCGACAAGTACACCTCGAACCTCAACCAGCTCGCGCAGGACGGCAAGATCGATCCCCTGATCGGGCGCACCCTGGAAGTGGAGCGCACCATCGAGATCCTGTGCCGCCGCCGCAAGAACAACCCGCTGTACGTGGGTGAGGCCGGCGTGGGCAAGACGGCCATTGCCGAGGGCCTGGCGCGCATGATCGTCGAGGGCAAGGTTCCGGACGTGCTCTCCGACTGCACGATCTACTCGCTCGACATGGGCTCGCTGATCGCCGGCACCAAGTATCGCGGCGATTTCGAGAAACGCCTGAAGAGCGTGATCGCCGAACTCAAGAAGCAGCCGGGCGCGATCCTCTTCATCGACGAAATTCATACGGTGATCGGTGCGGGCGCGGCCTCGGGCGGCGTCATGGATGCCTCGAATCTCATCAAGCCCGTGCTCACCAACGGCGAACTGCGCTGCATCGGTTCGACCACCTACCAGGAATACCGCGGCATCTTCGAAAAGGACCACGCGCTGGCGCGGCGTTTCCAGAAGATCGACGTCGTCGAGCCGACCATCAGCGAGACCATCGACATCCTCATGGGCCTCAAGCCCCGTTTCGAACAGCACCACGGCATCGTGTACAGCAACGACGCCATCCGTGCCGCGGCCGAACTGGCCGCGCGCCATATCAACGAGCGGCACATGCCCGACAAGGCCATCGACGTGGTGGATGAGGCCGGCGCGCGCCTGCGCCTGAAGCCCGTGAACGAACGTGAACCCTCGGTCGAGGTGAGACACATCGAAGAGGTGGTGGCGCGCATGGCGCGTATCCCCGCCAAGAGCGTGTCGCAGTCGGACAAGGAAGTGCTGCGCAATCTCGAGCGCAACCTCAAGCTCGTGATCTTCGGCCAGGACCGGGCCATCGAATCACTGGCCGCCGCCATCAAGATGGCGCGATCGGGCCTGGGCGATCAGCGCAAGCCGGTGGGCAGTTTCCTGTTTGCCGGCCCCACGGGCGTCGGCAAGACCGAGGTCACCCGCCAGCTCGCCATCGCCATGGGCATCGAGTTCATCCGCTTCGACATGTCCGAATACATGGAGCGGCACACCGTGTCGCGCCTGATCGGCGCGCCCCCGGGCTACGTCGGCTTTGACCAGGGCGGCCTGCTCACCGAGGCCATCGCCAAGCATCCGCACTGTGTGCTGCTGCTCGACGAAGTCGAGAAGGCGCATCCGGATGTGTTCAACCTTCTGCTGCAGGTCATGGACCACGGCACGCTCACCGACAACAACGGGCGCAAGGCGGATTTCCGCCACGTGGTCATCGTCATGACCACCAATGCCGGTGCCTTCGAGATGAACCGCGCGTCCATTGGCTTCGTGCAGCAGGACAACGCCTCCGATGGCGCCGAGGCCATCAAGCGGCTGTTCTCGCCCGAGTTCCGCAACCGCATCGACGCCATCATCCAGTTCGCGCCGCTCGACATGCCGGTCATCGAACGCGTGGTCGACAAGCTGCTGATGGAGATCGAAGCCCAGCTCGAGAAGAAGGGCGTGTCGATCCTGCTCGACGACGCCGCGCGGCAGCTGGCTGGCGGAAAAGGGCTACGACCCCAAGATGGGTGCCCGCCCGATGGCGCGGCTCATGCAGGAACAGATCAAGCGGCCGCTGGCCGAGGAACTGTTGTTCGGCAAGCTGGTTGCCGGCGGAACGGTGAAGATCGGCGGTCAGCGTGGACGGCCAGACCCTGAAGCTCGAGGTCCTGGCGCCGGAGACACCGGCGCTGCCAGCCACGCTCCAGTAACGGCCGGCATCGTCAGCGCAGGTACGCGCTGACGCCGACGAGCTTCCAGTCGACCGCCTCGTAGATGTAGCGATAGCGGAACTCGAATCTGTTGCTGGTCGTACGGGTACGTGCCTGCAATGGCAAAAGCGCCATCCTCGTCGAATGAGGCGATCGTGATATTCGGATCACCGGACAGCTGGTGCAGGTCGATGCCGGCTTGGTTGAACGATTTGAATGCTTCGTTCAGCTTTTCGACGGTGACCTTGGTGCTGCCACAGTCGCTGCGGCCGACTCATGGAATTGCGTGAAATCCTGGCTCGCCACGGCGTCGGCGAATCTGTGCGTGGTTTCATTCGCGAGCCGCGCCTGATCGGCGCGATTGGGCTGCGGTCGCGGGGGTCATCGGTGAGGATGCCCGCATCGGGTTTACGCACGGCGAGGATTTTCCATTCGCCGTTTTCCCGCACGAAGGAGATCGACATCGGAATCGAGCCGCCGCTGCGGGTCTCGATCGTGCCCTCGAGTTTGCCGGTCGAGTTCTCGATGCTGCGGCTGGTCCACGTGGCCGATTCATAGTCGGCGAGCGCGGATCTCTCCACGAAGCGCTGCAGTTCCTCATCGCTGGTCGAAGCGCGAAAGTCCTGGGCGAGATAGGTGCGCGCCTTTGCCTGGTCCCCGTCCCTGAGCGCCAGGAAGAAGCCGTTCGCGGTGTCGGCGAGAACCGCGGTGAGTTGCCACACCAGCGCGAACAGTCCGCCGAAGCCGACGAAAACCGCCGCAGAGCCCGATGAGGAAACGCTGCCAGCTGCTGCGGCGAGGTACGAAGTTCTGGACCGCGCGGAATTCCCGCCGACGGCGCAACTCCTGCAAGAGGAGCAATCCGCCGCCGGCGATAGTCAGTGGACCGACGAAGTACCCGGCAATGCCGAGCGTAAAGGTGAAGATGAGACCGCTGATCAGCAGCAGCACTGCCAGTGCAAGCATCGCGCCCCCTCCCAGAGACTGACTACTTAGCCGCTTCGCGGCACGGCGATTTAATCACTGCCGATCAGAGCGGCGCCACTGGTACACAGATATTGCAGCTGAAGCGCCCGGTCTTGGGGTCGTAGATACCGTCGACGGGGTAGTGCTCGAAGAACGGCCGGGAGTCGAGCTGCAAACCGCTCTTCGGCAGCCACTCGCGCAACAATGAATTCCAGGCGATGCCGATCTCCGCGCCGGTTCCCTCGTACGCAGGCGCGGCGTAACGGCCGCCCGGGATTTCCTTGAAGTGCGGATTGCCCGTCAGCACTTCGCCCGGCTTGCTGACCACGCAGGCATCGTATCGACACTTCGCCGGCTGGGTGACGATGGGGTCGTCGAGACCGATGCCGAAGCGGTCGCGTCCAAACAGGTTGTTGGTCACCATCCAGGGAGCAACCGTCTCCATCCAGAAGCGGTTGATCGAGGGGCCGTAAGGACCCACGTGGCGCAGGTAGGCGACGTGCACGGGTTCACGATCAATGAGAGTCACATTCATGGCGGTGTCCTTCTTTCTGGGGCCACCATGGTCGCGATGTGCGGCTGCCGCGGCTTGACCGCGCTTGCCCTTGCTCTTGCCGCCCTTGCGGACAACCTGACCGCGCTTGCTATTTCGCCATTGAGTGGGCGCAGCCCGAAGCGCGCGCGAAAGGCACGCGAAAAACTTTCGGCCGAACCGAAGCCCACGCCGAGTGCGATCTGCATCACCGTGGCGTCGGGCTGCGAGCGCAGGCGTATCGCGGCCAGTTCGAGCCGCCGCCGGCGGATGTAATCGCCGAGCGGCTCGCCCACCAGGGCGTGGAACAGGCGGTGGAAATGAAACGGCGAGAAATGTGCAACCGACGCCAGCGTGGCGAGGTCCAGCTTGTCGTCGAGGTGGCGATCGATGTGCTCGATCACCGCGTGCATGCGCCGGTCGTATTCGGATTGACTGCGGCGGGCGGTGGGCATGTCAGCCGCTGTGCGGCGCGAAACTCATCTGCCGCGGTAGACGATGCGGCCCTTGGTGAGATCGTAGGGAGTCATCTCGACGGTCACCTGGTCGCCGGTGAGAATGCGAATGTAGTTCTTGCGCATCTTTCCCGAGATGTGCGCAGTCACCACGTGCCCGGTTTTCAGCTTCACCCGGAACGTAGTGTTAGGCAGAGTCTCGACGACTTCGCCTTCCATTTGAATCGCATCTTCTTTCGACATTGCAGCCTGTGCCCGCACCAGAAGGCCGCGAATTCTGCCAGAAAAGGCTGCGGCGCGAGCAAATTTCAGGTGGTTGGGAACAGCGACACATCCGGCGTCGAGGCCAGCGTCGCAACCAGCGCGCTGAATTCGCGGCGGTTCACCGGTTTACTGCCCAGCGAGCGCAAATGCGGTGTCGGGAGCTGGCAGTCGATGAGTTCGAGGCCGGCCGCCACTCCACGCTCCACCAGCCTCGCCAGGGCGGTTTTGGACGCGTCGCGCTCGTGGCTGAACATGGACTCGCCGAAGAACACGCGGCCCAGCAAAACCCCGTACAACCCGCCTACCAGTTCCCCTGCCAGACGTACTTCCACGCTGTGGGCATGGCCTTGCCGATGCAGTTCGCAATATGCGCCGAGCATCTCCGGCGTGATCCAGGTGCCCGGCGAATTTTCACGCCGCGCCGCGCAGGCGCGCACCACGCCGGCGAAGTCGCGGTCGAAAGTCACTTCAAAGCCCCGATTTCGCAAAGTTTTCGCGAGGCTGCGCGAACACTTGAACTCGCCGGGGACCAGGACTCTCGCGTGGATTGGGCGACCACCACAACACCGGTTGTCCGGCGGAGTACCAGGGAAAGATGCCGCGCCGATAGGCGGCCAGCAGCCGCGCCACGGACAGATCGCCGCCCGCGGCCAGCAGGCCCTCGGGTTCGTCGAGCGCCTGGTCAATAGGTGGAAACCATTCCCGGTCGCCACCCGGCGCAAGCCATGTGATCGTCTTGTTCACGTGGGCTGGTTCACTTTGAACGGGCCTCGCGGCGGTCTTCACGATACGGCACGTGGCGCCCGATATCGTGCGCATAACTTTCGACGTATGCGGCCTCGCGCCTGAGGTAGTCAGCAATAGCGTGTCGGAAACGCGCGTCCACGATCCAGTGCATGGACCAGGTACGTTGCGGAACGAAACCGCGGCTCACCTTGTGTTCACCCTGTGTGCCCGGCTCGAAGCGACGTATGCCGCGCTCGATGCAGAAGTCGATGCCCTGGTGGTAACAGAGCTCGAAATGCAGGCTGTGAAACTGTTCGCGGGTTCCCCAGTAGCGGCCGTAAAGCGCGTCGGCATTCCAGTAGAACACCGAGGCCGCAACGGTTTCGCCCGCGAGGCGCGCGCGCTTGATCATGAATTGCTCGCCGAGCGCCTGCGGCAGCAGGCGGAAGAAATCCCGCGTGAGATAGGGCTCGTTGCCATGGCGCAGGAAGGTGTCGCGGTGCAGATCGTAGATCTCGTCGACCGCGGCCCTGTCGAGATCGGGGCCTAACAAGGTTTCGCAGGTCAGGCCCGCCTCGAGAATGCGGCGGCGCTCGCGCCGCGCGTTCTTGCGAAATCGCGCGGTGAACTCCTCGAGGAAATGGTCGTAGTCGCGGTAGTTGCGATTGGCCCAGTGAAACTGGACGTCGAATCGCGGCAACCAGCCCGACTTGCCGAAAGCCTCCCGCTCGTCGTTCGCCACGAACAATCCGTGCACCGACGACAACGCGCGCGTGTGCGCAAAGTCTTCGATGGCGCGGACCAGTGCGATGCGGGTTGCCGCAGGATCGACACCCGGGCGCAGCAGCAGCCGTGGCGCGGTGGCGGGGGTGAAGGGCACGCCAAGTACCAGCTTGGGGTAGTAGGCGAGATCGTGCTGCGCGTAGGCCTGCGCCCAGGAGAAATCGAAGACGAATTCGCCGAAGGAATGGGTCTTTATATAGGCCGGCGCGGCTGCGGCGAGTCCGTGTTCATCGTGCAGCGTGATGGGCGCCGGAATCCATCCGGTCCTGCCGCCGACGCAGCCCGTCGCTTCGAGGCCGGCCAGGAACTCATGGCGCAGGAAGGGAACGCCGCCGGTGTCGAGAGCGTCCCAGGCGGCGCGATCAATGTCCGAGATACTGGTCGAGGTACTTGTCCGCATCGAGAGCAGCCATGCATCCGCTTCCAGCGGATGTGATGGCCTGACGATACACGTGATCGGCGACATCGCCAGCGGCAAATACCCCGGGCACGCTGGTGGAGGTGGCGCCGCCTTCGCTGCCAGTCTTGATCACGATGTAGCCCTCGCGCATCTCGAGCTGTCCGGCAAAGATGCCGGTGTTCGGCGTATGACCGATGGCGATGAATGCGCCGGTCACATCGAGGTTTTCGATGGTGCCGCCGTGATTCGTGGGCTTGATGCGCACACCGTTCACTCCGGAGTCGTCGCCGACGATTTCATCGACGGTGTGATTCCACGCGATGCGCACCTTGCCGGTCTTCTCGAGTGCGAACAGCCGGTCCTGCAGGATTTTCTCCGCGCGAAACTTGTCGCGCCGATGGACCACGGTCACGTGGCTCGCGAGATTGGCGAGGTACAGCGCTTCTTCGACCGCGGTATTGCCACCACCCACCACCGCCACGCGGTGACCCTTGAAGAAGAAACCATCGCAGGTGGCGCAGGCAGAAACGCCACGACCGCGGAATTTTTCTTCCGAAGGAATGCCGAGGTACTTGGCCGAGGCGCCGGTGGCGATGATCAATGCGTCGCAGGTGTAGCTGCCGTAGTCGCCGGTGAGCGTGAACGGCCGCTTCGAGAAGTCCACGGTGTGGATGTGGTCGTTGACGATTTCGGTGTTGAACCTTTCGGCATGCGCCTTCATGCGCTCCATGAGCGCCGGGCCAAGGAGGCCATGCGCGTCGCCGGGCCAGTTGTCAACCTCGGTGGTGGTCATGAGCTGGCCACCCTGTTCGATGCCGGTGATCAGCAGCGGCTTGCGATTCGCGCGTGCAGCATAAACCGCAGCGGTATAGCCGGCGGGGCCGGATCCAAGGATTACGAGTGAATTATGCCGAGGTGTCGTCATGTATAATTTTTGCCATTCGTGTGGCGTCGAAGCCAATTAGTTTGCGCGCCGGGCGCCGCTTTCAAGTCCAAAGTTTTTCATGTGCTTATTCGATTTCCGGCAACCGGCAGGCGCGCTGCCCGGTGTCGAGGGTGGCACATGTTATGAAAGGCGCTCGTCGCGGCCAAGTGCGTGAGCGATCGGTACATACATGCGTATTGGCATTCCCCGTGAATTGAAACCGCGCGAGGGCCGGGTGGGACTAATCCCGTCTGCCTGCGTCGAACTGGTGCGTGCCGGTCACGAAGTGTTCGTAGAACACTCCGCCGGTGAGAAAAGCGGCTACTCCGATCAGCATTTTCGCGATGTGGGCGTCAACGTGTTGCCCATCGCCGATGAGCTGTTCGCCAAATCCCAGATGATCGTGAAGGTGAAGGAGCCCATCGAGCCCGACCTCGCGCGGCTGCGCAAGGATCACCTGCTGTTCTGTTACCTGCACCTGGCGGCGCTGCCCGAACTCACCCGCCGGCTGTGCAGCATCGGTCTCACGGCGGTAGCGTTCGAAACCGTCGAAGACCGCCAGGGCCGGTTGCCGTTGTTGGCGCCCATGAGCGACATCGCCGGGCGCCTCGCAATGCAGTACTCGACTTCGCTGCTGCACCAGCCGCAGGGCGGCAAGGGCATCTTGTTAGGCGGCGTGCCGGCGGCGAAACGCGGGCGCGTCGTGGTGCTGGGCGCCGGCGTCGCGGGCGGCAATTCCGCGCTGGTGGCGGCCGGACTCGGCGCCGAAGTCATCGTATTCGACAAGGACCGCGACAAGATGGTGGCGGCGCGCGCCATGGGCGCGAACGTCACGGCGCTGTATCCGCACGTTCTCGGATGTTGCCGAGGCCGTGCGTGGCGCGGACATCGTCGTCGGCGCGGTACTGGTCACCGGTGCACGCGCGCCACACGTGGTGTCGGCCGACATGGTGCGCAGCATGGAACCGGGCAGCGTCATCGTCGACATCAGCGTCGACCAGGGCGGTTGCGTCGAAACCACGCGACCGACCACCTACGAGGCGCCGACCTACCAGTGGGAAGGCGTTACGCATTTCTGTGTGACGAACATGCCGGGCGCGGTGCCGCGCACGTCCTCGCAGGCGTTGTCTGCCGCGATTGCGCCGTACGCGGCGCGGCTCGCAGACGGCTGAAGTGGCGCGACGATCCGGGATTGGTCAAAGGCATCAACGTGGAAGCCGGAAAGGTCACGCATCCCGCGCTGATGTCGTAAAGGCGTTGGGTTAGTATCGCCAGCCACGACAGGCACATAGCGGGAAAATGGCAGAAACCACCTACGATCGCACCAAGCCGCAGAAGCGCTTCACCGCGTCGGTCTCCCGAGGCCTGCGCGAGAGCGCTGTCCTCTCTATCGGCGTGATCGCGCTGATCATGCTCGTGGCACTGGCGTCATACCACCGCGACGACCCGGCATTTTCATCCACCGGTGGCGATGCCTATACGGTGGAAGGTAGCGGCATCCAGAATCGCATCGGTCCGTTTGGCGCCTGGTTGTCGGACATCCTGTTCTTCCTGTTCGGCCGGCCGGCCTATCTGTTTCCGCTGATGCTGGGCGTGGCGTGTTTCATCCTGTTCAGGCATCGCGAGGATGAAGAGGGACGCACGCGCGCCAACAGCGCGGTGCGCATCGGCGGATTCACGCTCATGCTGTTCGCGAGCTGCGGGCTCGCGACGCTGCACTGGAGCGCCGGCACATTGCGCGAGACCGCGGGCGGCGTGGTCGGGCAGTTCATCGGCGATGGCCTGGCCGGCAGCATGAATTTCCTCGGCGCCACTCTGTTCATGCTCGCGGCCTGGATGGCCGGCGTTTCGCTGTCGTTCGGCGTCTCCTGGCTCACCATCGTCGACCGGATCGGCGCCGGTGATCTGGGATGCCATCGGCTGGATTCGCGCGCGTCGCAGCGTGGCGCGCGACGTGGCCGTGGGACTCGAGGCCCGGAAGGCGCGTGTCGAGGCCGCGAAGGTCGAAGAGAAGAAGTCCGCGGCGCGCGTCAAACCGCGCATCGAAGCCCCGGCGCCCGTGGTGGAGAAGAGCGAGCGCGTGGAGAAAGAGCGCCAGGTGCCGCTGTTCGATGCGCCCAAGGCGGGAGCGCTGCCGCCGCTGCAAATGCTCGACGACCCGCCGGCCCGCGAGGCGGTTTATTCGCAGGAGGCTCTCGAGGCCATGTCGCGCCTCGTCGAGCTCAAGCTCAAGGATTTCGGCGTCGAGGTCGAAGTGGTCGCGGTGCTGCCGGGTCCGGTGGTGACGCGCTTCGAAATGCGTCCCGCGCCGGGCGTCAAGGTGAGCCAGATCTCCAGCCTCGCCAAGGATCTGGCGCGTTCGTTGTCGGCCGTCAGTGTGCGCGTCGTGGAAGTGATTCCGGGCAAGTCGGTCATGGGTCTGGAGATCCCCAACGAGAAGCGCGAGATCGTGACGCTGGGCGAAATCATCAAGTCCAGGGCCTACGACGAGGTTGTCTCGCCGCTGGCGTTGGCGCTGGGCAAGGACATCGGCGGCGCGCCCCTGTGCGCGGATCTCGCCAAGATGCCGCACCTGCTGATCGCCGGTACCACCGGTTCCGGCAAATCGGTGGCGATCAATGCCATGGTGCTGTCGCTGCTCTACAAGAGCACGGCGGAACACGTGCGGATGATCATGATCGATCCGAAGATGCTGGAACTCTCGGTGTACGAGGGTATTCCGCACCTGCTCGCGCCGGTGGTCACGGACATGAAACACGCCGCCAACGCGTTGCGCTGGTGCGTGGCCGAGATGGAGCGTCGTTACCAGCTCATGTCCGCGCTCGGCGTACGCAACATCGCGGGCTTCAATCGCCGCGTGAAGGAAGCCATCGACGCCGGCAAGCCGATCCGCGATCCGGTCATGACCGCGGCCGCGGCGAACGATCCGACCATCGATCAGAGGCTGATTCCCGATCTGACGCCGCTGCCGTACATCGTGGTCATCATCGACGAACTCGCCGACATGATGATGATCGTCGGCAAGAAGGTCGAAGAGCTGATTGCCAGGCTGGCGCAAAAAGCCCGCGCGAGCGGCATCCACCTCGTGCTGGCGACGCAGCGTCCCTCGGTGGACGTCATCACCGGCCTCATCAAGGCCAACATTCCCTGCCGCATCGCCTTCCAGGTATCGGCGCGCGTGGATTCGCGCACCATCCTCGACCAGATGGGAGCGGAGTCACTGCTCGGCCACGGCGACATGCTCTATCTACAGGCCGGAACGTCGGTACCGATTCGCGTGCATGGTGCCTTCGTCAGCGATGCCGAAGTGCATCGCGTGGTCGAAGCGCTCAAGAAGTCCGCGCCGCCGGTGTACATCGAGGAAGTGCTCGAAGGACCGCGCGGGCCGCTGGCCGGAATCTCCGGCGAAGAGCCGATGGCAGGCGAAGGCGGTGTCCCGGGCGGCGAGCAGGATGCCCTGTACGACGAAGCGGTGAAGATCGTCACCAGCGAACGCAAGCCCTCGATTTCCTACGTGCAGCGGCGACTCAAGATCGGATACAACCGCGCGGCGCGCCTGCTCGAGAGCATGGAAATGGCGGGCGTGGTCGGTCCGCTGCAGCCGAATGGGTCACGCGAGATCCTTGCGCCGGCTCCGGCCGGTGACGACTGATGCAACTGGCGGACCTTGCGCGGGTCGAAACTGGTATGACCCGTATCGCCTGCACGATTCTGTCTGTTCGCGCTGCTGGCCTGTGGTCTGGCCGAGGCCGCGGCGCCGGCCACCGTACTCGACACCTACCTCGCCAACCTCAAGACCTTGCGCGCCGAGTTCTCGCAGGTCGTGACCGACGGTCGCGGCAGCGAAGTGCAACGCGCCACGGGCAAGTTCGTGATCCAGCGTCCGGGAAAATTCCGCTGGGAGCTCACGCCCGATGCCAGTGTCGGTGCCGCGCAGTCTCCGCAGCTCATGATCGCCGACGGCAAGAATCTCTGGTTCTACGACCGCGATCTCGAACAGGTGTCGGTAAAGCCCGCAGCCACGGCGCTCACGGCCACGCCCGCCAGCCTGCTGTCGGGAGACGGCAAGCTCGGCGAATACTTCACCGTGAGTGCGGATGGCAAACGTGACGGGTTCGACTGGGTCAAGGTGATACCCACGCGCAACGACGCGGATTTCCGCGAAGCACAGCTCGCATTCCGCAATGCCGGTGCGGAACTCACGCGCATGGTGCTCAAGGACAAGCTAGGCCAGACGGTGCTGCCTGGATTTCAATTCCAGCGCGCGCAACGTCCCGGTCGCGGAATCCGAGGTGCAGTTCACGCCGCCCGCGGGCGCAGATGTCATCGGCACGCCCATTCCATGAATTCCCGGGCATGAAGCTCATGCGAGTCTGGTGGGGTCTCGGCATCGTGCTGGTGCTGTTCGCTGATCGTCGTGTGCATCGTGCCGAACAGCGAAATCCCCGGCGCGTTCGAATCTGAACGACAAGCTGAGCCACCTGGTCAGCCACGGCGCGCTGGCTATCTACTTTGCCGGCCTGGTTCCGCGGCAGCGCTGGTGGAAGATCTTCGTGTTCCTGCTGCTGCTCGGAGCCGCCATCGAAGTCGCGCAGTACGCCATGCAGGTGGGTCGCGAGGGTGATCCCCGCGATGTGATCGCGAACTGCCTGGGTGCGGCGATCGGGCTGCTGCTGGCGCGGCTCGGGCTGGCACGCTGGCCGGAACTCGCCAACTGGCTGTTGTTCAGAGGGCGGGCCACTCAATGAGCCGCGGCCCGCGCCCCACGCAGCCGGACCTGCTGCGCGACGCGCCGGCCGACGATGCACTGCGGCCACTCGCAGATCGCATGCGGCCGCGTAATCTCGATGAATTCGTCGGCCAGGAGCAGGTGCTGGGACCGGGCAAACCGCTGCGGCAGTCGCTCGAGAAGGGGCAACTGCATTCGCTGATCCTCTGGGGGCCGCCGGGCACCGGCAAGACCACGCTGGCGCGGCTCATCGCGCGGCGCGCCGACGCCGAATTCATGCAGCTGTCGGCCGTCATGGCGGGCGTCAAGGACATCCGCGACGCGGTCGAACGTGCCCGCGAAGTGCGGTCCACGCGCGGCAAGCGCAGTTTGTTGTTCCTCGACGAGGTACATCGCTTCAACAAGTCGCAGCAGGACACCTTCCTGCCGTACGTCGAGGACGGCACTCTGACCTTCATTGGCGCCACCACCGAGAATCCTTCATTCGAAGTCATCAGCGCACTGCTGTCGCGTGCCCGCGTGTACGTGCTCCGATCGCTGGGCGTCACGGACATCGTGAAGCTGCTGCGCCGCGCGCTCGAGGATCGCGAGCGCGGCCTGGGTACACGCGAGCTGGTCATCGAAGACGAAGCGCTGGTGGCGCTGGCGCATGCCGGTGATGGTGATGCGCGGCGCGCGCTGGGAATGCTCGAGGTCGCGGCTGACCTGGCCGAACCGCGCGATGGCCGAAATACCATCACGCTCGAACAGGTGCGCGAGGTGGCCACAGGGGGCCGCCGCCGCTTCGACAAGGGCGGCGAACAGTTCTACGACCAGATCTCGGCGTTACACAAGGCAGTGCGCGGCACCGATCCGGATGCCGCGTTGTACTGGTACGTGCGCATGATCGACGGCGGCTGCGATCCTCACTACCTGGCGCGACGCATCCTGCGCATGGCCATCGAGGACATTGGTCTTGCCGATCCCCGCGGCCAGCAGATCGCGCTCGACGCCTGGCAGACCTACGAACGGCTCGGCAGTCCCGAAGGGGAGCTCGCCATCGCCAACGCGCTGGTGTATCTCGCCGTGGCGCCGAAGAGCAACGCGGCATACGTCGCCTACGGCGAAGCGCGCGCCGATGTCGAGCAGTTCGGTACCCTCGACGTGCCGCTCCGGTTCCGCAATGCGCCGACGAAGCTCATGAAGGAACTCGGATACGGCGAGGGTTATCGCTACGCGCACGACGAGCCCGATGCATACGTGAAGGGTGAGCGCTATTTTCCCGACGAGATGCCGGACCGCCGTTACTATCGACCGGTGTCGCGCGGACTCGAGATCAAGATCGCGGAAGCCCTCGCGCGCCTGCGCGCGGAATACAGAAGGAGAAACCTTGAGCTGGTTGCTGGTGGCCGTGGGAGGCGCCCTCGGCAGCGTGGCGCGTTACGGCGCATACCGCCTGTGGCCGTCGGGCCCCGGTGGTTTTCCCGTGCCCACGTTTACCGTCAACCTGCTGGGCTCTTTCGCCATCGGACTCATATATATGTATGTTGCGGCGCGCGGGGCCAGCGCCGACAATGCGCGACTTTTCTGGATGACGGGTGTGCTCGGCGGATTCACGACGTATTCCGCATTCGCGCTCGAAACCGCGCTGCTCGGGTTTTCGTTGACCGGCGTGGCGTACGTGCTGGCGACCGTGGTGGGTTGCCTCGCGGCCGCGCTGCTGGGCATGAAGCTCGCGGCGCTGTTGATTACGTCTGAACTGAAGCAGGTCTCCCAGGTGCTCGATTCCAAACTACTGCGTTCCGATCCGGCGGCGGTCGCCGCGAACCTCCAGCGTCGCGGGTTCAACCTCGACGTTGCGGCATTCACCGCGCTGGAAGAGCGTCGCAAGGCCGCGCAGATCGAGTCGGACACGATGCGCGCCGAGCGCAATGCGAATGCCAAGGCGGTGGGCATGGCCAAGGGCAAGGGCGAGGACGCCAGTGCGCTGCTCAGGCGGGCCGAAGAACTGACCAGCCAGCTCGCCGCCAGCGACGCGGCCATTGCCGCCGTTCAGACCGAGCTCGATGCCTGGCAACTCGGTCTGCCGAACATGCTGCACGAGTCCGTGCCGGATGGGCACGACGAGACGGCCAACAAGGAACTCCGTCGCTGGGGTACACCGCGGAAGTTCGATTTCAAGCCGCTGGATCACGTCGCACTGGGCGAGAAGCTCGGCGGGCTCGACTTCGAAACTGCGGCGAAGATTTCCGGCGCGAGATTTTCGGTGATGAAGGGCGGCGTCGCGCGGCTGCATCGGGCGCTGGCGCAGTTCATGCTCGACCTGCACACGCGCGAGCACGGCTACACCGAAGTGTACGTACCGTTCCTCGTGACCGCGGCGAGCCTGCAGGGCACCGGCCAGTTGCCCAAGGCCGAGGCAGACATGTTCCGCGTGTCGAGCGAGCAGGGGTTCTACCTGATCCCGACCGGCGAAGTGCCCGCCACGAACCTCGTGCGCGACAGCATCGTCGATCCCGAGCAGCTGCCGATGAAGATGGTCACGCACACGCCGTGTTTCCGCTCCGAAGCCGGCGCGGCAGGCAAGGACACGCGCGGACTCATTCGCCAGCACCAGTTCGAGAAGGTCGAACTGGTGCACATCGTGAAGCCCACCGAGTCCTATGCGTCGCTGGAAGATCTCACCGCCAGTGCCGAGAAGGTGCTGCAGAAGCTGGAGCTGCCTTATCGCGTGGTGGCGCTGTGCGCCGGCGATATCGGCTTCACCAGCGCGAAAACCTACGATCTCGAAGTCTGGCTGCCCGGGCAGGATCGCTACCGCGAGATCTCATCCTGCAGCAACTGCGAGGCCTTCCAGGCGCGTCGCATGCAGGCGCGCTGGCGCAATCCGGAGACCGGCAAGCCCGAGCCGCTGCACACCCTCAATGGCTCGGGCGTGGCGGTCGGCCGCGCGCTGGTCGCCGTGCTCGAGAACTACCAGAACGCCGACGGCAGTCGGTGGGCCGATTGCCCTACATGGGCGATGCTGCGCGTCCGTACATGGGCGGCGCACGAAAGCATCTGAGCTGAAAAGGGGACACACCGTCCTGGTGTGTCCCCGTTTGCTAGGAACGGGGGAATATCCTTATTTCCCGAACCTATTTCAGAAAGTTCCGGACGTCGTCTGCGTGCCGCTCCCGGCGTTGTAACTCACGGTGTACGTGTCACCCGCGGTGGGATGCGCCGTGCCATTGCCGCTCAGCTGCACCGCGAACGTGCGGCTGGTCGACGGGCCCAGCGTCTGTCCCGCTGCCAGCGTGAAGGTGTACGTGATCGTGCTCGCCGTGGTGGTGACGCTCTGCGCGACCTGGCCACCCACGGTGTTGTACTGGCCGGAATGATTGATCCCGGTCGTACGCTGGACCGTGACGGTGATCGTCAGCGCCGTCAGTGTGCCGGTGTTGGCGATGCGCACCTGTTCTTCGACGAACCACGGGCTGTTGCTGGTCACCGCGGAGGTGGCCGTGAGTGCGCCGCCACCGCCACCACTGGTGACCGTCAGCGCGACGGTCGTGGTACGCGATGTCGTGCCGGACGTGCCCGTGATGGTCACGTTCGCCGTGCCCAGCGTTGCCGTGCTCGACGCCGTGAAGGTCGCCGTCACGGAATTGCCCGTGGTCGCGGTCGACGGATTGAAGGCCACCGTCACGCCAGTCGGCAATCCGCTCGCAGCTGAAGCTCACCGCGCCCGTGAAGCTGGTGCGATTGATGGCGATGATCGAGCTGGCGGTCGCGCCACGCGCCACCGAGGCCGGGCCCGGGGCAGCGATCGTGAAGTCGCTGCCCGCCGTTACCGTGAGCGATACCGAGGTACTGCGCGTCACAGTGCCGGAGGTGCCGGTGATGGTCACCGTGGCCGCGCCCAGCGTCGCGGTACTCGATGCGGTGAACGTCGCGGTCACCGAGTTGCCGGTGGTTGCGGTCGACAGGACTGAACGCCACCGTGACGCCTGCCGGCAGTCCCGTGGCGGTGAAGCCCGACCGCGCCGGTGAAGTTGGTGCGGGTGATGGCGATGGTGGTGCTCGCGGTTCCGCCGCGTGCCAGCGACAGCGAGCCCGGCGAAGCACCGACGGTGTAGTCCTGCGTCACCTGCGCCGTGGTGGCGCTCACCGCGGCGGTCGCCGCCGATTGTTTGCCCGACGCGTCCAGCGCCCGCACGGTGTACGAGTACGTCGTGTTGGCCGTGAGTCCGGTGTCGGTGAAGGTGAGGCCTGCGACGTTGCCGACGATGGTGGTGCCGCGCGACACCTGGTAGCCGGTGACGCCGACGTCATCGGTGGAGGCATCCCAGGCCAGCGACGCCGTCGTGGTCGTGGTACCCGTGACGCGCAGGTTGGCTGGCGTGGTTGGCGGAGTCTGGTCGACTACGCCGCCGCCCGGCTCGTTGCCGAAGATGCGCACGCCGTTGTCGTATACCGGGATGCGCTGCACGAGCACGGGAGTGGATCCGGGCGTGGTGGAAACGCCCGTGAATGACCAGTCGTTGGACGTGTCCCAGGCGCCGGAACTCGCAATGCGGAACTGCACTTCCTTGCGGTAGTGCTGCTGGCCGCCGGGATAGATCTTCGTGCCCGTGCAATTGATCGTGACGAAGTAAGTGCTGCCGGAGTGCAATGTCGGGCCGGTGGGCGCCAGGCACTGGTTGAAATTCGCGTTCAGCGTGATCTGGCTGGGCGTGACTCCCGACTCCAGCGTGAAGTAATAGCGGAACGACAGCCGATCGCCCATGCGCGCCGGCCAGCCGGACTGGTTGTTCAACAGCACCTTGATTTCGGTGAAGTTGGTGCCGGAGGCGTTCACCGAGGCTTCCGGAAAGATCTCGTTGCCGACGACGGCTTCCGGTTGCGGGAAATTGGCCAGCGGCGTGCCGCCGAATTCCTGCGCGAGGCGAGCAAGTGCGCCCGTGAATCCCGCGTTGTAGTCAGTCGCCACTTCGTTGTTCACGAAGTTGCCCCGATCGTCGCTGTAAGAGGCGCCGTCGTTCGGCGAGGACGGTCCGCCGACCAGCGCGCCGTACAGGGTGTGCCGGCTGATGGTCGGGAATGTGAGCTGGTCGGTCCACGAGCCATGCGCCGTGCGGTGGTGCGGATTGCGCGGCGGATTGGCGCCGAAGCCGACGACGTAGCTGCGGTTTTGGGGATTCAGGCCGAGCGCATAGTCGATCTGCCGCTTGGCGAAGTCCTTGTAGCGCGCCTTGAGCACGGTATCGGTGATCGCATCCGAGTACACCAGCGCGGCGAACGCGGTGTTGGCCGCATATCGCAGCGAGCCCCATTGATCGAGGTGCGCCTGTCCGCCCGGGCTGTAGTTCACGCGCGTGCCATCGGCGCCCAGCGCCGTACCGCCCACAGTCCACCAGTTGAGCCAGCGCTGCGAGTCCTGGTGGTACTGGGTGGCGTTGGTGAGCTTGGCGAGCAGCACATAGCTGCCGTAGGACTTGTCGTCCCAGGCATGCGTCCACTTGTATGACTTGATGGTGGTTTGCTGCTGGTTCGAGAGATTGGCGTAGTAGGTCTGCGCCTTGTCGAGGAAGGCCTGTTCGTTCGTGGCCCGGTACAGCCAGATGGCTCCCCAGACCAGCTCATCGTTGAAGCCACTCCAGGAGTTGTAGTACCCGGACGCATCGGTGATGCAGTCGGAGTACTTGCCTCGATAGGTGTCCGCAAAGCTGTAGAGCTGCCGCGCATGCGAGAGCAGGGTGTTCGCGTACGTGGGATCGGTCGGCCGGAACGCGATCGAGGCCGCGGCCATGGCGGCGGCGGTTTCTCCGGCAAGATCCGAGCCCGGGCAGCCGGTGGTCACGCGGAAGGCGGGCCGCGCCATCTGCATGACTTCGGCCGGGCCCCACCAGCCATGGTCGGCACCGCCAGTGCCGATCTGGCCGTAGAGCTCATTGGCGGTGGGATGCGCCTTGATGAAGTAGTCCGTGACCCACTTCAATTGATCCAGCGCGGTGTTGAGCTGACCGGTCGATACGTAGGCGCTGCGATAGTCGACGATGCCCCAGGCGAGCATCGTGGCACTCGCCGCCATGGGCAGGCCGAACTTGACGTGATCGCCGGCGTCGTACCAGCCGCCGGTCAGATCGCGCCCGACATCCGCGCCATCCGTGAGGCCGGAGTCCCCGCGCCAGTTGATGCGGTTGCTGGCCGGCAGGTCGCCGGAGCGTTGCGCCTCGTAGAAATACAGCGATTTCTGCAGGGCTTCGCCGTAGTTGAATGACTGTGAAAAGAGCTGCGGCGCAAGCAGCGCCAGGCACGCCGCGAACACGCGCGTGTGCCAAGACCTTCGGCGTTCCATGTCGTCCCCCTCGGTTGTCTAACAACCAGCGGGGGAGCTTATGCTGCGGGCCGACGCCGTCTATTGCGGAAAATACGTTGCGGCCGGCGGCGCGCGTCGTGTGCCCTGCGCGCTGTCGCGTGTGCATCGCGTCGAGACATAAGAGACAAGGTTGTCAGTCGCGGATTGTCTCGTGGAACATCTGCCCGTTCGTTTGCAGGTCAGCGCCGACACCCGGCCGGCGCCTGAGCGCTCATTCGCGCGCGGTGGCGAGCACGCGCAGTCCCAGCGCCACCATCGCAACTCCGAAGACCCGGTCGATCCAGTGGCGCGCGGCGAACAGGCGCTCGCGGATGGCGCGATGTGCGAACACCAGCGCCACCAGCGAGAACCACAACCACTGCAGCAGCATGATCCAGATGCCATAGATGATGAGCGTGGGGATGGGCAGCGCACGGCGACAGCACCACCGTGAACAGCGCGAGGAAGTAGATAGGCGCCTTCGGATTGAGCGCGTTGCACAGGAATCCACCCATCACCTGTCGCAGCGGCGATGCCGGCGCGACATTCGCCGGCGCTGATCCGGCCTGGCCGTTCCTGCGGCTGCGCAGCCCCATGAAACCGAGATACAGCAGGTAGGCGCCGCCGAGCAGCTTGATGGCGGTCATCCAGTGTGCCGAGTGCGCGATGACGGCGGCGAGACCCGCCGCCGAGTAGACGATATGAATGGAGAGTCCGAGCGCGATGCCGGCGCTGGCGAGCAGGCCGGCGCGGCGACCCTGCACCAGTGACTGGCGTGTCACATAGGCGAAGTCGGGTCCCGGCGAGGCTGCCGCGAGCAGGTGTACGACGGTAATTACCGCAAAGCCATGCCAGAAATCCATGCCGCCTCCCGCGGGTAAATCGAAGGTTGGCGCGGCCGATAATACGCGCTGGACCGGACGCCGGGATTGCAGTAGCTTGCGCGCGCAATCCGCAGCGCCCGGAGGGGTGGCAGAGCGGTTGAATGCACCGGTCTTGAAAACCGGCGTTCCCTAACGGGAACCGTGAGTTCGAATCTCACCCCCTCCGCCAAATTACTATCCGCGGCTCGCCGCTTCGGCGAAGATTTCGCCGATGCCGTCCATGGTCAGAAGTCCTGCATTCACCGTCCTTGCCATCCTGGGCCTGTTCGCCGCCTCGAACGCATGGGCGCAGTCGTCGGCGGAACGCGCCGAGAACGACGCCGTGGGCGCTTCCATCAACTACGTCTTCGCCACGGATCTCGGCAGCGGCGTCTACGACCTCGACGGCCGTACGCTGCAGATCTACCAGCTGACCTACGAAAAGATCCTGCGCGAAGTGGGCCCGGAGGAGTTCGGCGTGAAATTCGAAGTGCCGGTCACCTTCGGCTTCTTCGATTTCAGACCCACCGATGTGCTGTCGAGCGGATTGCCCACGCGCGTGGACAGTTTCGCCGTGGTGCCAGGCTTCGAATTCGACTACCTGGTAAAGGAAGAATGGCACCTGATTCCCTACGTGCGCGCCGGATTCAGCGTGGCGTCCAGCAGCGTCGATGGGTGGCTGTACGGCGCAGGCCTCAAGGTGGAGCGCTTGAGCGACTTTCATGGCTGGGACAAATTCACGCGCGCCGAACTCGCGCTCGCCGGTGTGAACTATCGCGACGACGTTGCCAGCGACCAGTTCGTGCGGTTGCGGCAGGGATTCGATTTCACGCGCGGGCTCGACTGGAAGATCGGCGACCGTGCGATGGAACTCGGGATCTATGCCGTGTTCGATTTCATCGTCGATCCGCCGACGATTCCGGGTGACGACCGCAAGAAGCATCCCATCCAGGCGGAGTTCGGCTTCACGCTTGCCACCCGGCCGCGCTACAAGATCTGGAGATTCGACGCGCCGAGACTGGGCTTTGGATATCGCCTTGCCGGCACCCTGTCTGCCTGGCGTTTCGTCATCGGCGCGCCGTTCTGACCTGTTACGCGGCCGGCGCGTATCTCTCGAAGGGCGCGAGCTGTGCCGCCAGTGCGCGCTGAAACGCGGGCCGCGCTTCGCAGCGCGCCTGGTAGGCCGCCAGCACCGGCATGCTTCTTCACCAGCTCGGTGTGGCGCGGGATGCGCAATACCGTGGCCATCAACAAGTCGCCGGCGGTGAATTCGCCTTCCAGGTAGTCGCGCCCGGCAAGTGAAGCCGCGAGGCCGTCGAGGCGCAATTGCGCGTACTTTTCGGCGCCGGCGCGTCGCAACTTTGCCCATTCTTCATTGGCAAAGAAGAGGTCGATGCTCGCGAGGTCCTGAACGGCCGGTTCGACGGAGTTCAACGCCGCGAACATCCAGGTGATGGCCCGCGCGCGTTTCGCCGGATCGGTGGGCAACAGGGTGGGGCACCGCTGGCCGATGTGCATGACGATGGCACCCGTCTCGAACAATGCCAGACCCTCCTCTTCGTACACCGGCACCTGGCCGAAAGGCTGCAGTGCACGGTGTGCGGGCGAATTGTGTTCACCCACGTTCAGGAGCTTTTCCTGGTAGGCGAGGCCGGCTTCCTCGAGAGCCCAGCGGACGCGCAGGTCTTTCACCAGGCCCTGGACGAAGTCCGGTACCCATCGGAAGGTGGTGAGACGAATGTGTGCCATGGCAGCTGACTCCCTTATGTTACTTTGGCCGGTGCGCGAAATGCGTCGAGCTTCTCGAGGGCGCGCGTCCAGCCACCGTTGTGTGCTTCGCGCTTGGCCTCCGGCAACTGCTCGTGTGTCACCACGACTTCCGTGCGGCTGTCGTGCGGCAGGAAATCGACGGTCACGAGGCTCTCGCGTTCCCCGGTGTGCGGTGAAACCCAGGTGAACACCAGGCGCCGTGGACGGTCGATGACGCGATATTCACCGCTGTGCGGAATGACGCCGGAGTCGGCATGCATGTTGATTTCGAATCGCCCGCCGACGCGCGGTTCGACCTTGGCCTCGGTGTTGTGAATGCCGCTGCCGGGGCGCATCCAGATGGCGAGGGCCTGCAGGATCCAGCCAGGCGTCGAACAGGTCTTCGGCAGATGCGGCAATGGTGCGGCGGACGATGACGGCGGCGGGGGTGTTGATGATCGCGGCGTTCATTGGCGTTTCCTTTTCCTTGAAGTCACGAATTTTTCCAGGGCGGCGAGACGGTCTTCCCAGAAGCGGCGGTAGTGCTCGAGCCATTCGGTGGCGTCGGCAAGTGGCCCGGCATTCAGTGACAGCACGTGGTCGCGTCCCTGCACGGAGCGGGTGACGAGTCCGGCACGTTCGAGCATGCGAATGTGCTTGGAGATCGAATTCAGCGAAATCGGAAAGTCGGCGGCGATGTCGGTCACGCGCGCGTCGGTGTCCGTGAGTCGGGCCAGGATGGCGCGTCGCGTGGGATCACACAGCGCGTTGAATACTCCGTCCAGCTGGTTCGATTGATATTCACCCATATGGGTGAATATAGGAGCGTGGCGAGTCCGGCGTCAAGTTCCCCAAAGGAGGTAGGGCTACAGATCGAGCGTGATGCTCACCGGGCAGTGATCCGAGCCCATGACATCGGCGTGAATCTTCGCGGCCTTGACGTGTTTCTTGAGCTTGGTCGACACCAGCACGTAGTCGATTCTCCATCCCACGTTGCGTGCGCGGGCATTGGCGAAGTGCGTCCACCACGAGTAGTGCCCATTGCCCTGGGTGAAGATCCGGAAGGTATCCACGAAGCCGGCGTCGACGAAATTCTGGAAGCCTTCGCGCTCTTCGTCGGTGAATCCCTTCTTGCCGCGGTTCGGCTTGGGATTGGCGAGGTCGAGCTCGGTGTGCGCGACGTTGAGATCGCCGCAGAAGATCACCGGCTTCTTCTTGTCGAGTTGTTTGACGTAGGCAAGGAACGCCGGGTCCCAGTGCTCATGGCGCAGCTTCAGGCGCGACAGATCGTCCTTGGCATTGGGCGTGTAGACGGTGACGGCGTAGAACTTCGGAAACTCCGCGGTGATGACCCGGCCCTCGTTCCACGAGTCGCGCTTGAGCTCGTCGGCGAAGGCTGAATTTCTTCGCGAAGCTGTCGGGGAACCCGTTGATGACCTTGATCGGTTCCTCGCGCGAGAAGATGGCGGTGCCCGAGTATCCTTTCTTCTCGGCCGAGTTCCAGAACTCGCGATAGTCGGGCAGGTCGATCTCGGCCTGTCCTTTCTCCGCCTTGGTTTCCTGCAGGCAGAGTATGTCGGGCTTGTGTTCGGCGACGAACTTCTGAAATGTGCCTTTCCTGACCACGGCGCGAATGCCGTTGACGTTCCATGAATAGAATTTCATCGCGCCAATAGTACTCAACTTTCAGATGACCACGGCAGGGAAGTCCGGTAGTTTGCGGGCGGTGAAAACGCCTGGGAGGGCAGTTCCAATGTCGTGGCAATACCGCATCGAAGGCTCCGACCTGCAATACGTCGAGCTGACCCTGGCGCCGGGTGATTCGGCCATCGGCGAGCCCGGAGCCATGATGTATGCCGACGAAGGTGTGTCGATCGCGACACACATGGGTGACGGCGATGATTCCGGTCTCGGCAGCCGGCTGTCCGCCGGATTCAAGCGTTCGCTGACCGGCGAGAACTTCTTCACCTCGGTGTTTACCAACAGCACGCAACAGCCCCTGCGCGTGTCGTTCGCAGCTCCGTCGCCCGGCAAGATCATTGCCGTGGACCTCGACAGCGTCGGCGGTGCGCTGATCTGCCAGAAGGGCGCGTTTCTCGGTGGCACACGCGGTGTACGCGTCGGACTGGCATTCAAGAAGCGCCTGCGCGCGGGCATGTTCGGCGGCGAAGGGTTCATCATGCAGCGACTGTCGGGCAGCGGCACGGTGTTCATTCACGCCAGCGGCACGCTGGCGGCGATCGAGTTGCGCGCCGGCGAGCAACTCAAGGTCGATACCGGTTGCCTCGCCGCGTTGCAGACCACCGTCAACTACGACGTGAAGTACGTCGGCAGCCTGAAGACCTCGATGGTGGGCGGCGAGGGGCTGTTCCTGGCGTCGGTCAAGGGACCGGGCACCGTCTGGCTGCAGAGCCTGCCGCTGCAGCGGCTGCGTGCCGCGATCACCGGCATGAGCCAGTCGCGCGCGCTGGCGCCGCGCCTGCTGTATCTCGGCGTGGTGATCTTCATCGTCATTGCCACGCTCATGGGCAAGCGGCCGTGAGTGAAGTTGCGGGCCTGTTGCACGGGCCCAATTTTCCCGTCGCGGGCGTACCCGCGCGGCTGGCGTTTCACGGCGAACACTTGCGCGTGACGCTGGAGGGCGGCGCATTCGAAGACGTGCTGGCGGAGTCGCTCGAAGTCACCGTCACCGGGTTCAACGACGACACCTTGCAGCTCGCGTGGGGAACGCATGGCCACACGCATGCCGTGACCATTGCCGACAGCGGCGCGCAACGCGTGTTGCTCGATCACGCGCCGGCCAGCATCGCGAAACAACTCGCGCGCGGGCATTCCACGGTGCACTGGCATCGTCGCAAGTGGAAGGTCGTCATCGGCGTGCTGGCAAGTCTCGCGCTGCTCGCCCTGGTTGCGTGGTGGCAGAGCGAGGCGATCACGATGTGGATCGCCAATCACGTGCCGCTGGAAACCGAAATCAGCATCGGCGACGGCGCGCTGGCGCAGCTCGAGACCAAGCATCAGCTCACGCAGGAAGGACTTGCCGCCGCCACCGTCGCGGACATCGGCGCGCGGCTCACCGCGGGTTCGCGCTACCAGTATCGCTGGTACATCAGCGACGATCACGAGGTGAATGCCTTCGCGTTGCCGGGTGGCATCGTGGTCGTGAACGCCGGAATGATCGAAGCCGTGAGCAGCGCCGAGGAACTGGCGGGCGTCCTGGCGCACGAGGTCCAGCACGTCGAGTACCGGCACACGCTGCAGCAGATGATCCATACCGCTGGCTGGGCGGCGGTGCTGGCCGTGGTGCTGGGTGATGTGAGCGCTGTGACCACCATCGTGCTGCATCAGCTCGGCAACCTGCGCAACAGCCGCAAGCTGGAAGCCCAGGCCGACGTCGAAGGCATGAAGGCACTGGCGCGCGCTGACATTCCACTCGGTGGGCTGGTGTCGCTGTTCAAGCGGCTCGAGGATCAACAGCGCCGGCGCGGCGGCGAAGGGATTGCGCTGTTGCTGTCGCATCCGGCGACCGAAGAACGCATCGCGGAACTCGAGCAACTGGCCGGCACTCTCAGGTGCGGTTGCCGGCCGCTGGGAATCGACTGGCCCGCGGTGCAGGCCTCGGTGAAACAATTGCAACCCGGGGTTGAAAAGTGAAAACCATCACCGGCGGTTGCCTGTGCAGGAACATTCGCTTCCGGATCACCGCGGAGCCAATGGCGATGCGGCTGTGCTGGTGCCGGCTGTGCCAGTACCTCGCTTCGGGCAACGCCACCGTGAACGTCGTGTTCCCGAGCAATGCCATCACCATCGACGGTACACCCACCGACTATCGCAGCGTGGCCGACAGCGGCAATGTGATGCATCGGCGCTTCTGCCCGAAGTGTGGCACTCACCTGTTCAGCGAGGCCGAACAGCGCCCACACCTCATCATCGTGCGCAATGGCGCGCTCGATGACACCGAATTGCTGAAACCAGGCGCCACGATCTGGACCACCCAGGCCCCGGAATGGGCCTGGATCGATGAGACTCTGCCGCAGCACGCCGGCCAGCCACCGCCGGTGGCCTGAGAACCTGCGTTCGGCCGGCACTGGGAGTAACCTCTGACCCGGTCTTGCAGGGGGGACTCCGTCTGCCATCGCGCCTGAAATCCGAACTCCACATCTCCAGGTTGTGGCCGTGGATCGAAAAGACCACGCCGCGACGATTTGCCTTTGCGGCCATCGTTGGCTCTGTGTGCCGCCGCGATGCATTGGGCGATTTTTCCGATCACCCATTCGCGCGTCACCTTCATCTTCTTCATACCGGCGATGATGCTCACTACCATCATTGCCGGGCGATGGCCCGGTGTGCTGGTCGCCGTCATGGGACTGGTGAACTCCGCGATCATGAAGGTGCCAGGCGCCATCCTGATTCCGAATTCGGCGGAGCAGGTGGCGCTCATCTCGTCGGCCGTGGTTTCGGTCCTGGTGATCCTGGTCGGGGACACATACCGCTCGCTGGCGCGTCGCGAGCTGTCCGACCTGCACGACCTGCATGAACTGTCAGCGACGCTGGCTTCGATCCCCGACTTGCCGGCGCAGCTCAAGCTCATCCTGTCCACGTTTGCGCGCATCCACGGCGCCCGGAGAGGCTTGATCTCCGTCTTCGACAACGCGCGCGGCACACTGGAGGTGGCGGCGCATATTGGTTTCTCGCCGGTTTCCCTGCAGGAGTTGCGCGAGGCGAAGCTCGGCGACCGCGCCTGCGGGCTGGCCTGCATGGAGAAATCGCGCGTCATCATCGAGGACACGGAACGCGACCCGCGGTACGCCGCTTTCGCCGGTCTGGCCCGGCGCGAAGGCTTTCGCGCGGTGCATTCCACGCCGCTGATCGGCCGCGATGGTTCCGTCCTCGGGGCGCTTTCGGTGCACCTCGACAGCGCCCCGCAAGCCCAACGATCGCGAGTTGCGCATCGCGGACATCTGCGCGCGCAAGGCCTCGGTATTCATCGAACGTGCACGCGCCGAGGACCTGGTGCGTCAGCGTGACCGGCGGTTCCAGTCGGTGCTCGACGCGTCGGCGGTGCCCTTTCTGATCTTGTCACCCGTGCGCGACGAGACCGGCCGGATCGTCGACTTTCGCTTTCAGTACATCAATACCGCCGCCGCGACGGTCATGCGCATCAGGCCCGCCGACTATATCGGCCGCCGCATTCTCGAGGTCATGCCACGCGCCTGGGACGATCGCGGCCGGCTCGAGATATATATCGAAGCGCTGGAGCGCAACGAAGTGCGCCAGTCCGAACGCCAGTCGGAAGCGGATGGCAATCACGCCTGGTATCACATCGTCGCGTCGCCGCTGGAAGGCGACCTCGCGGTGTGGTTCGCGGACATCACTCAGCGCAAGACCCAGGAGCGCGACTTGCTGGAAGCCGACCGGCGCAAGGACGAGTTCCTCGCCACGCTGGCGCATGAACTGCGCAACCCGCTGGCGCCGATTCGACAGGCAGCTGCGATCGCGCGCAACGAACAGGCCTCCGACGCGCAGCGCCGCTGGTCGCACAATGTCATCGAGCGACAGGTGCAACACATGTCGTTGCTGCTCGACGACCTGCTCGATGTTTCGCGCATCACTCACGGCACGCTGCAACTGCGCAAGCAGCAGACCGATCTGCAATCGGTGGTCAGCGCTGCGGTGGAGACCGCGCGCCCGTTGCATCGACGAACGCCACCATCAGCTCAATGTCGATGTGCCCGACGATCTGCGGGTGTATGGCGATCCACTGCGGCTGGCGCAGGTGCTCTCGAACCTGTTGACCAACGCGGCCAAGTACACCAATCCCCGCGGGTCGATCGCGATCGTGGCGAGCCAGGAGCGGGGAACACTGCTCATCACGGTATCGGACAACGGCATCGGCATCGCCAACGAAGACCTGGCGAAAGTCTTCGGCATGTTTGCGCAGGTTCGATCAGCCCAGGATCATGCAGCCGGCGGACTGGGGATCGGGCTGGCGCTCGCCAAGGGAATAGTTGAATTGCACGGCGGTCGCATCGAAGCGTCGAGCGCAGGTCTGGGGCAGGGCAGCCGCTTCACCGTGCATCTTCCGGGCGGCGCGCAGGCTCCCTCCGCCGCGCCGTCGCAGCGCATGACGCTCAACGGAAATGCGGTGACCAGCAAGCGCATCCTGCTGGCCGATGACAACCGCGATGCTGCCGAGAGCCTGGCCATCATCCTGCGGCTCGAAGGGCACGAGGTGGAACTGGCCCATGACGGCGCTGCGGCGTTGCGCGCCTTCGAAGCCACGCGGCCGCACGTTGCATTGCTCGACATCGGCATGCCCGAGACCAACGGCTACGAGGTCGCGCGGCAGATCCGCGCGGTGCCGGACGGCAAGGATGTACTGCTGATCGCGATCACCGGCTGGGCGCAGGATTCCGACAAGGCGAGCTCGCGCGCTGCGGGATTCGATCACCACCTCACCAAGCCCATCGAGCCCGAATCACTCATCGAACTGCTGGCTGCAGCCTCCGGCCAGTGACCTCAGAGCTGCGAACGCAGCAGCAGCGCGAGTCGTTCGTTGACACGTCGCCCGAATCTGCGGCTGCGCCATTTCTTGAGCACCATGCGGCGTGACTTTGCAATGTCCGCATCGATGAGCCGTATCTGTTCGCGCGCCAGTTCTTCGCTGAACACGTTGAGGTTGGCCTCGTCGTTGAGACGGAACGAACGGTCGTCGAAATTGGCCGAGCCCACCGAACTCCAGACGCCGTCGATGACCAGCACTTTACAGTGCATCATCGTCGGCTGATATTCGTAGATCTGGATGCCGGACTCGAGCAGCGAACCATACAGTCCCTGCGCTGCCCAGCGACCGAGGCGCGCATCCGTGTAACGGCCCGGCACCACGATGCGCACGCGCACGCCGCGCCGCGCGGCCGAACAGAGCGCCTCGACCGTGAGCTTGTCCGGCACGAAGTACGCGTTCTCGATGTCGATGGAAGTCCTGGCCGCCGTGAGTGCCAGCAACACCATGAGATGCATGCTTTCCGACCCGCCCACCGGCGAGCTGCCGAACATCTGCGCCTCCATGTCGCCGCAGGGAGCGAGCCTGGGAAAGTACTCGGCGCCGTGCAGCACGCGGCCCGTGGCCTTGATCCAGTTGTCGACGAACACCGCCTGCATCTGCGCGACCACCGGCCCCTCGGCCTTGAAATGGGTTTCGCGCCAGGGCGGCAGCCCCTTGAGACCGTCCTTCCATTCGACGCCCATGCCGACACCGCCGGTAAAACCCAGCTTGCCGTCGATCGACCAGCAGCTTGCGGTGCGTGCGATTGTTGATGCGGCCCAGGTGGAACCAGGACGGCGGATGATAGACGTGCAGTTCGCAGCCCGAGGCGCGCGCCGCCTGCAGCAGGTTCTGGTTCATGGTGCGCGAACCCAGCCAGTCGAGCAGCATGTGCACTTGCACGCCGCGCCGCGCCGCCGCGGAGAGTTCCTCGACGAACGTCGCGCCCACGCCGTCGCGGAACACGAAGGTCTCGAAGGTGATGTTGGTTTGCGCCGTGCGAATGGCATTGAGCATCGCGGCGTAGATCTGCTCGCCGTTCACCAGCGAGGTGATGCGGTTGCCGGGCAACAGTGGGGGCCCGAGCAGGATGCCCGAGCGCGCGGCGGAAATCGGCGTCGCCGCTGGTGTACAGCCGCCGCGGACGATAGAGCAGGCGCTTTTCAGTGGTCGCGAGATTGGCGCCGATCGCAGAGAACCAGCGCGGTGACACAGCAGTGTTATGAGGACGATGGCGAGGACGGACACGTTAGGGATGATCCATTGCGGCCGACGTAGTCCGCAAGCGCATGGGCCATGGATGTTAGCCGTTGCGCGAGGCTGCCGATGCGCGCGGGGCTGCAGGTGGCGAGGAGTCGGAGTCCTTCGCCACGCGTACGCGCTTCAGTGACCGCGGGTGCCAGTGACCATTGGGCGAGAGGAAATCCCGCACCGTGCGCCAATTCGGCTGGTACTGCGCGGCGACCTTGAGCGCCACCACCACCGGCATGGCCAGCAACATCCCCGGGAATGCCCCAGAATCCGTAGCCGAACCAGACCGCGAGCAGCACCACCAGGGCATTGACCTCGAAGCGCCGTCCCACGGTGAGCGGCTGCACGATCTGGCCTTCGATGAGGTGCAGGAACAGGAATATGCCGGGCACCGCGAGGGCGCGTCCCAGGCTCTCGAAGGTCACCAGCGCTGCAATCGACAGGATGAAGAAAGCCGCGATGGGTCCGAGGTAGGGCACGAAATTGAACACCGCGACAAGCACGCCCCAGAGAATGGCGTTGGGCATGCCGAGCGCATACATGGCAAGCGCCGTGCAGGCGCCGAGGCCGATGTTGATCAGTGCCACGGTGCCGAAGTAGCGCCCGACTTCGAAGCGTATCGCCTCGGTGAGTCGCAAAGTGCGCACGCTGGCCTCATTGCCGGAAAGCGATGCACCCATGCGCGCCAGCAGCGGCGGACCGCCGAGCAGGAAGAACAACGTCAACGGAATGACCGTGAGCGCTTCGAGAAAGGATTTGGTCATCGAGATGGCGGTGCTCTGGCCGTCGACCGGCGTGACGATGGCGGGCCTGCCACTCACGGCGGACTGACCCTGGGTGAGACGACCGGCGCGTTCGGCGACGGCGTCCACGCGCGCGAACATCTCGCGGACGGGCTGCAGCCGCGGATCGATCTCGCGCAATGGTCTGCGGCGCGCGGGCCAGCCACTCGGTGGCCGGTCGCCAGGCAGCATTGACGGCTGCGGCGGTCGACGCGCAGACCACGATCATCACCAGCGTCGCCGCCAGGCCGCGTCGCATGCCCCAGCGATTCAGCCGATCGACCGCCGGCGTGAGCAGCATCGCCAGGAACAGCGCCATGGCCACCGGGATGAGTACGTCCTGCGCGAAATACAGCACCGCGCCGGCGGCCAGGATGGCGACCAGCCACACTGCGCGCGTGAGTTTCGAATCAGTGCGGTCTGTCATCCATCGCATGAATGTGGGCGATTCGACACGCGCGAAACATGGCATCGGCGCCGTTAGCGCACTGCGCAATCGGTGCGCGAAGAAGTAGGGAAGGTCTGACAGGCTCCGGCGTGCCGAATTGTCACGCGGCTCGGCTACAATCGCGCTCCAACGCTCGCACGGAGGCAGCCATGCAGCAGAACTCGCCGCGACGCATCGTCGTCGCAGATGACAACGAAGATTCAGCGCAGAGTTTCGCGATGTTGTTGTCGTTCTCCGGATATGAAGTGCGCATCGCGCACCGACGGTGAGCAGGCGCTCGATCACCATGCGCGACTTTCGTCCCGACGTGGCGTTCCTGGATATCGGCATGCCCAGGCTCAGCGGCTACGAAGTCGCCGAGGCAGTGCGCGCCGAGCCATGGGGCCGCGAGATGAAACTCATCGCGGTGACAGGATGGGGCCAGGAAGACGACAAAGTGCGCGCGCGCAGCGCGGGTTTCGATCAGCACCTGGTCAAGCCGGTCGATCCGGCGGACGTGGATCGATTGCTCGAACTCTGAATCCGCCGTCAGCGATCCAGGGCAAACAACAGGCTTGCGGCTATCGCCGCCGTGAGACCGAAGACTATGGCTACGATGTTTGCGACCTGGCGCGCGATGGCAGGCATTGTCCGGCTCCGCAAGTCGGGTAGATAGGCCGCGAGGCTAGGCTGCCGTATCGCCGGGCGCTGCCCGAGGGGGCGCCGCGGGCGGGCTCCTTTCTGCCGCAATCTGCATAGGCTGCGTCCGACGTCAAATCCCATCGCGCCGGACGGTGTTTGTGAGTCGACTGTAGGAGAGGAACTACACCGACGGCAAACCTGTCAGAATTTCTCAATGATGGGGCGGCGTTCAGCGGCATTGCTCTGCGTGCTGCTGGTGCACGCGTTACTCATTTTTCTGCTCACCCGCCCCCAGGGCGCCGATCAGCGCCGCGATACCGACGAAGAGTTCGAGACGGCGCCCATCACGCTGTACCTGCCGCCGCTGACCCTGGAAGAGGAACAGCCGGCTCCCGCTGTTCCGCAGCCGGCCCCGACACCGCCGAAAACACCGCCGAGCACCGCGGCCGAGGCGCCGCCACCGGCCGGGGAATCAAAAGCGATCACCGATACATCAAAGGTCGACTGGCCAGTCGAAGGCAAGAAAGTCCGCCGCGCGCGTGCTGGCGCGCGAGGCCGAGGCGGAGCGAGTTGCCAGGATGTTCGCCGGTCCAGGCGGCACGTGGGCGTCGCTCACCAAGCGGCAGAAGTCCAAGCTCAACAAGTTTCGCTTCAAGCCAGGAATCGACGGCCTCGAATACGACGCGAATGGCAACCAGATCTTTCACATCAGTGAAGGCTGCGTGATCGTGAACTCGCTGTTCTTCGCCTGCTCGATCGGCAAGCCCAAGGTGCACGACGACATGTTCGACAACATGCGGCTGTACTTCGACGAGCAGCGCCTGCCGAAAACCGACGAGGGAAATGGCACCGAGCCCGAGGCCCTGCGCCCGCCGTACTAGGAAATGGGGACATTCCTGATTTGCTAGCAAAAGGGGACGCAGCTGAAGAGGCGTTGCCCCGGCGCCCGTCACCCGTGCATGAATGAGTTCGCTTTTCGCCGGGCCCTTCGATGGGTGAAGTCTGGATGGGAGGGCCGCCGCTCTTTGGGCCATGATTCGCTCGCGGCTGGCTGGGCCGATAGCACTTGCCATGACTCGTGCAGGGGCCGGCTTCGTGCCTAACGAGATCAGGTAGTCCCGGCCCGCTCACTCATTCATGCACGTGTGCCGAGCGCCGGGGCGCCACGGTCTGCAGTTCCATCCCCGCTCGAAGGAAACTTGGCTTGTCCCTGCTTGGCAAAGACCCAAGAGTCTCTCGTTCACCGCTTGCGCCAGCTTCAAGACTCGCGTGTCCCTTCCCACATCCAGCCCCGTCCCCATTTGCAGCTAATCAGGAATGTCCCCATTTACTCGGAGCTGGCGAGGCTGGGGTCGGAGTTGAGGTCGTCGGGATTTTCGACTTCCTGCCAGTCCTGGTCCCACGAATCCACTTCATAGCGGCGGGTCATCGGGAAACTCGCCGGTCGCAGGTATTCGAAACGTTTGTCGTAGTCGAGCTTGGTCGCGTAACGCGGTTCGGTCTCCATGATGGTGCCGGCGGTCAGACTGCCGAGGATCATGAGCCGACCTACCTTGCCGCGATCCACCGACTCGATCCGGAAAATGCGCCGCGCAAACAGCGCGGCGTGGATGTGCAGGTCACCGGTGCCGGTGATCTCCGTGCCGGCGACGCGGATGTCACGCCCGGAAATCAGTGCCAGGAAGTCGCGTGAGATCAGCGTGTCGCGCGGGTCCTGGGAGTAGGTGATATCGCCTTCGATCTCGATGTCGGTCGGTGAGTACACCGTGAAGATTCCGCATACCGTGCCGCGCACGAACAGCTTCGCGCCTTTCTCGCCGATCAGGTATCGCGGTTTGTCCGAAGTCTCGGCGCGCTGCAGCGGACCATTGCCATTGGCAAGTCGCCACACGAAGCTGCCGTCGGAATTGAAGATGATGCGCGTGTCCTCGGTGAATACGCGCCGATCGTGATCTTCGCCGCCATTGACCACATCGGGCATGTCGCGCGGCAGTGCCACGCGCTCGGTGCGTGTCTCGAGGCCGCCCTGGAAGATGTTCTTGCTCCGCTTGCGAAGACCGAAGTTGTCATAGGTCATGCTCGACGCGGAGGTGGTCACCTTGCCGAAGAAACGCGGTTCGATGCCGCCGGAGAAGGCGAGGCCGATTTCGGTATTGCTGTGAAAGCGTCCATCGATGACGTCATCGTGGAGCATGATGTTCGGATCCCAGTGATTCACCAGCTGGGTGAAATGCGAGAACGCGAGGCGCTTGAGACTGAGACGGGTCTTGAGCCGCTTGCCGTCCTTGTTGGTCATGATTTCGGCGATCACCTGCTCGAGTCCGGTGCTGTCGGCCGCGGGCTGGCGCATGACGCGTGCCGAGTACTGCTGGCCGTCCTGCTGCCAGGTGAGCTCGGTGTTCATCATGTTGGTGTCGAGCAGCTTCTGCGCCATCTGCTGCACGCTCTTCGTGAGCATGACCTGCTCGGTCTCCGGTACCGGCGCTTCCGGCTGAATCTGCGGCTCGGCAATGCTGGCCAGCAGTTCCGATGTGCCGGTGGTGGTGAGAACCGGACCGGATGCCAGCGAGTTTTCAGCGTAGGCCGACAGGGTGGCGTACTCCTCGACGTCCGGTGTCTGCTCGAGCTTGGGCTCGTTGTCCGCGAGGGATTCTGCGTCGAACGTTTGCGCGGTCGTGCCCGGATCATCGAGCACGTCTTCAACCGGATCCGGCGCCGGTTCCGGCAATGCGGCCTCGGTGAATCTCTTCGCTGCTCGGACCTTCGCGCGTCACGAGCTGCACTGACAGCTCGGGAATATCCGCCTCGTCGCTGCCGGCGGTGTACAGCGCCGTGCCGATGCCCAGCAGCAGCGCGAGGTGCACTGCGGCAGAAATGCCAAGGGACGCGGTGATATCGCGATTGCGGGTGGTAAGCGAAGTCCAAAACGCTCCCGCCGCCCGCCGAATCGCGAGCGCTGCGCCTGCAGGTGCGGTGGTAAACGCGGGTGATGACACCCGGGACCTCCGTTCTTCTTCTCCCGTCGTCCTTATCTTGCTCCGAACCTGAAACTCGGTCGACCTGTTTTTAGCCCGATTCACAACAGGGAATTCACTGACGTCGCGCCGCGCTGGGATCGCCGGTGGGTGGCGGCGCACGATCGTTGGCGGCCGGTGGCCCCAGGACTTCCGTGAGGATGGGTTTCAGGGCGTTGGCCCAATGTTGGTACGCCTTGGGCGTGAGATGCAGGCCATCAAAGGTCATGCCATCGCGCAACTGGTCATCCGTCGATGCCAGCTGTTCGTTGATGTTTATGTAACGTATGGATTTTCCGTCGGCGAGCGCTGCGATCTGGCGATTGGCGGAGTTCACGATGGGCATCACGGCCATGTTGTCGTTGCGCGGCGTGATGCCGGTGAGCACCAGGGTGGCCGCGGGTGCCCGTTTGCGGATTTCCTTCACCAGGGCGGCCACGCCTCGGGCGACGTCGGCGGCACGTGCTTCGGCGTCGCCGATGGGCGTCGCATTGCCGATGTTGTTGGTCCCTGCCATGACGACGACCACCTTGGGCTTGACGCCGTCGAGCTCACCGTTCTGCAGGCGCCACAGCATGTTCTGCGTCTTGTCCGCGCCCCAGCCGAAGTTCGCGGCGTTCCAGCCCTTGAAGTTGGCGTTCCAGTTCTCGAGCAGTTCCTTCCATTGCTCGTCGCTCGTGCCCCAGCGCCGCGTGATCGAATCACCCACGAAGTAGACATCGATCTGTCCGGCCTTGCGCTTGGCGAGCAGATGCTCGTGGGCGATGCGCGAGTTCTCGTCGGTGCGCGGCATGGCGACATCCGCGCGCTCGATGGGCGGCCGGCCGGCGAGCAGGGCCTTCAGCCACTCGGCCGAACTGCGCGTCCACGGCTGCGATTGCTCAGGTGTCGCGAGGTGGTTGTGCGGCGATTCGGGCATGGGGGCGACCTGCTTCGGTCCCTGGATCTGGTTGTACGCGGCCCAGATACCCACCGGCGGCGTCACCGTGTCGATGAAGCCCATCGCCACCAGCGAGGGCACCTTGATGCGCGCGGCGCAGTTCACCGTGTCGAAGTACTGCGCGGTCTCCATCACCTTGGGGCTGCCGTAGTTCCAGCCCGGGTATCCGGTCTTGCGCCCATGCGCCGTGCCGTTGGCATCGGCACCCGCGGGCACGTTCACTAACATGGCGGTGACCTTGGGATGCAGGCCCGCCGTGCACAGGCTTTGCTGGCCGCCCATGCTCGTGCCCATGACCACCAGCGTCTTGCCATCCCAGTCCGGCCGGCTCGCGAGGTAGTCCGCCGCGCGGATGTCTGCGAGATACATATAGAGGAAGTAATTCTTGTCGCGGTTGCGGTTTTCGATGATGTGGTACTTCTTGAGTTCTTCCGGCAGCGCGTCGTAATACTCCTTGGGCTGATCGGGCATCACGTCGTGTGCCTCGATGTTGAGCGCCAGCCAGCCTTCGGCGGCGCGGTCGGTCACCCACGCCTTTTGCAATGGATAGGGGCCGCCGGCCCACTGCAGGATGAGCAGCGCCGGGAATTTCTTCTTGCGGGTGGGATCCGTGGGCCTGGCGATCTGGCCCCAGACATGGCGCCCATCGAGGTGATCCATGCGAATGATGGCGAAGTCCACGCCGTCGCGTTCACTGGGCTTGGGCGTGAGTTCGGGCTTCGGTGGAACCTTGCGCAACGCTGCGATCTTCGTGTTCCAGAACTTGCCGAAGTCGGCCGGCTCCGGGATGGCGGGTGCAATCTTTTCCGGCGCCACCGCCGCGCCCAATGCCTTCGGCTTCGCGTCCGGCCGTGTTCTCGGTGACCTCGACGTACACCATGCCGGGTTCGTCGAGCTTGACCTCGATCTTCGACGGCACGCCCGGCTTGATGACGCCGCGTCCGATCTCCGTGAGGTTGTTCTTGCGGATGACGTAACTGGCCGCGGGCGCGCCCCACGGCAGCGTGACATTCCAGCCTGCGGTTTCGCCGAGTGCGTAGATGCCCGAGGACGCGATAGGGAACGTAGGCCGGTCCCGCCGATTCGTCGGCACGCGCCGTCGTAACTGCAAACAGCGCCGCGGCCAGCGCCACACGAAACAGTTTCATAGGACCTCGTCTGTCAGGCGCCGATGGGACGCGTCGCGATTTTTTGCGCCTCGAGCACCAGTTCGGTGGCGAGCAGCGCCTGTTCCTGGTTCTGCGCGATGTCGGAGCGTTCGACGACGTCCCGCACGAACTGCGGCCCAAAGGGCAGAGGCACCTTGTTGCAGTCGACGTAGCGCGCCTGTTTCTTGTCGACGATGTACAGGTGATTGCCGCCCTTGGCGGTGGCGACGTTGGTGTACTTGCGCAGCTCGATGTAACCCTCGGTGCCCAGGATGAACAGGCGTCCATCGCCCCAGGTGTCGAGTCCATCCGGCGTGAACCAGTCGACGCGCACATAACCCGTGCCGCCGTTGCCGGTCATGATCATGTCGCCGAAGTCTTCGAACTTCGGGTACTGCGGAAAGGCCAGGTTGCCGGTCTGCGCCGCGACCACATGCGCCTTCGTGCTGTTCGTGTAGTAGAGGAACTGGTCGGCCTGGTGCGAGCCGATGTCGGTGAGGATGCCGCCGTATCGCGACTTGTCGAAGAACCACTGCGGACGGCTCGGAATGTTCATGCGGTGCGGCGCCAGGTTGACGGTCTGGATCACCTTGCCGATCGCGCCTTGCTGAACGAGTTCACCGGCGTATACCGCCGAACGCACTTCCAGGCGCTCCGAGTACATGATGGCGAACTTGCGTTTGCTGTCCTTGATCGCCTTGCGGACCTCGGCGAGTTGTTCGAGCGAGGTAATCGCAGGCTTGTCACCCAGGTAATCCTTGCCGGCCTTCATGACGCGAACGCCGAGCGGCGCGCGCAGGTCGGGGATCGGAGCGCCGAGGACGAGCTGGACGGACTTGTCGCCGAGGATCTCGTCCTCGCTGCGCGCCAGCTTTACATCGCCGAATTCCTTGCGGTACTGGGCGATCTGCGCCGGATCCTGCGCGAAGAACGACACCAGCTCGCCACCGCCACGCTGTATGGCGCGGGTCATGCCGTAGATGTGCGCGTGGTCGAGTCCGATAGCGGAAAACTTGATGTGGTGCGTCGGCGCTATTTCGGCCTGCGATGTATTGGCGGCGTCGACCGTGCCGGCACCCGAGACACCCTGCGCCAGCGCCGTCGCCGACACACCCGAAAACATTCCCGCGAGTCCCGCGGTCTGCAGAAAGTCGCGCCGGTTCGGTCCAGCCATTTCGTCACCCCCGTCTATGGAGGCCGAAACATACCAGAAGGGGACAGGTCTATTTATTGGAGAGCGGCGAACAAAATAAACCTGTCCCCGAATTTCATTGCCCTTAACCCTTTCGCGCCAGCCGCCAGATGGCGACGGCGCTGAACAGCACGGTGAAACCCAGCAGCGCGCCGATGGCCATCTGCAAGGGGATGAAGTAGGGCTTGGTGATGCCGGCTGCCTGCATCGCCAGCTGGTTGACGTAGAACTGGGGCCAGAGGGGCGCCTGCCAGTACATCGACTCCTTCAGCGGGAAGAACATGCCGGACAGATAGCAGCCCGGTAGATAGATGAGATTCGCGTATCCCGGCGCGGCCGAGCCTTTCACCAGCGCGCCCATCATGAGTCCGAGCGCGCAGAACGGGATGCATCCGACCATCAATGCAAGGCTCATGGAAACAATCTGCCCGGCGTCGAGCGGCAGCGTGCCGGCCCAGATCGCCGCGGCGAGCATCGGCAGGTAGGACAGCAAGCAGAACACCACGCCGCAGACTATCTTGGCGACCAGCCAGCTCCCCGGTGGCGCGGGCTGGGCGCGCTTGAGCCGCATCAGGCCCATTTCCCGCTCCATGGCGAGCGACGCGCTGATGCTGAACAGTGCCGGCATGGTGACGGCCATTACCGAGAAAGCCGAGAAAAAGAAGATGGCGGTGCCGGGATCCTTGGCGACGGCGTCGCCCCAGATCACCACCGCGAACAGCAGGTACAGCGCCAGAGGCACCAGCATCACCGGGGCCGCGAGCGCCGGATTGCGCAACAGCCGCATGAATTCGAAGCGGATCTCGGTGAGATACGCGGCCAGCGCGCGGCGCGGTGTCAGCAGGCGGGCATCGGCTTCGAGAGTATTCAGAGCCAGGGCGTTCATGCAGCCTCCTTGGTGAGTTCGGCGAATGCTTCGGCGAGTCCGGCTTCGCGTACTTCGAGCCGGCGCAGGGCGGGGTCTTCGGTCAGCAGCCGCCGGACCACCGCCTCCGCATCCGCGGCGATGATGTTGAGGCGCGTGCGATCGCGGGTCGCATCGGTCACGCCCGGCCAGCCGCGCACCTGTTCGGCGCTGAGCGTGGTCTCGCAATTGATCTGGCGGCGCGCCACCAGTGCACGCATCTCCTGGACGCTACCGGAGGCGATGACGCGTCCCTTGGCCAGCACGGCCACGCGCGTGGCCAGCGCTTCGGCTTCCTCCAGGTAGTGAGTTGTCAGCACGATCGAGCAGCCTTCGGCGAGCAGCTGGCGCACGTTTGTCCAGAGAGCTTCGCGCGCCTGGATATCGAGACCCACCGTAGGCTCATCGAGGAACAGCACGCGCGGGCGGCCACAGATGGCGACCGCGAATTGCGCCTGGCGCTTCTGTCCGCCTGAAAGCTTGCCGTATGGCCGATCGGCCAGCGCGGTGATGCCCGCACGACGCAGCGTCTCGTCGACTGCGAGCGGCTGCGTGTAGTAGCTGGAAGAGAGCGTGATCAGTTCGCGTACGCGCAGCTCCTTGTACATCTCCACGTCCTGCATCATCACGCCAAGCCCACGGCGACGTTCGATGTCCAGCGGCGAGCCGCCGAGCAGCGTGACCTCTCCGGCGTCCGCCTCGATGAGTCCGAGCCACAGCTTGATCGCCGTGGTCTTGCCCGCACCGTTGGGACCGAGCAGCGCGAGCAGTTCGCCGCGGACGAAGTTCGATGTCGACACCGGCCAGCGCAGTCGTGGTGCCGAACTTCTTGGTGATGGAACGCAGCTGTGCCACCGGGCCGCTCGCCGATCCGGCGCGACCGGTGTCGTTGGTGCGGATGGAGTGGCGGGTCCCTGTGGCGGCTGTCGGCGCGGATACTTGCGGCCGTTGAGCAGCTTGCCGATGAACGTCGGGCGCACCAGGAAGTGATAGCTCAGGAACAACACGGCGAAACTCGTCACCAGGATGAACGGATACTTGATCCCCCAGTGCAGCGGCCAGTGGCCCACCCAGACGGCGAACGCCGCGACCACCGGCAGGTGCGCGAGGTAGATCCAGTACGAGGCGTCGGCGATGTAGCGGCGCGCGGCGCTGTAGTTGGACAGGAAGCGCAGCGCGGCACCGGTGAGCCCCAGTACCCAGCCCCACACCGCGACACCGAACACCAGCGCGAACAGGGTCTTCGTGAGGCCGGGCTGCGCCATCGGCGTGGCATGCATGGTGTGCAGCAGCCAGCCCGTGGCGACGATGCCGAGCACCAGGTGCACGAACCAGCCGCGCGTGATCGCGTCGAGCGCCGTGGCGGAGCGATTCACCAGCCAGCCGAAGATGAACGCCGTGCCAAAACCCACGGTGGCGGGAACCTGCGGAATCAGCGAGCTGTCCGGCGTCGGGATGCCCTGCCAGTAAAACCAGAATGGCAACGTCATCAGCGCGCCGGCCACGGGGATGCCGAGCGTGAACACCGCAATCCGCATGCGGATCGAGTTCACGACCAGCGCGTCGATCAGGTTGCGCAGTTTCTGCGCGCCGTCGAATCGCACCACCAGGGCGCGCAGCGCAATGACCGCGACGTACAACAGCAGCAACTCGTACAGGAACCACAGGTGCGTGAGCGGGAACCAGCCGGGCGGCGGCTGGGGCGGCGCCGGCGGCGTGCCGCCGAACATCTTGGTCATGCCCAGGTTCCACACGAAGAAGATGGTCGGGAGCAGGATCACCCAGCCGACGATCATCGGCACCACGATGCGCTTGGCGCGATTCGACCAGAAGCCGCGCGCGCCGAGCTTGTGATAGAGCAGCCGGCCGAAAAATCCCGCGATGAAGAAGAACAGCGACATGCGGAATATGTGGCTGACGAAGCCCGCGTCGCTCAGGAACTGGCTGGGCGAGTTGTCGATCATGGACCAGATGCCCGGCGGCCATCCCGGCATGAAGGACAGCGAGGCATGGAAGGCCACACCTAACAACAGTGCGAAGCCGCGTACCGCGTCGAGGGCGTGCAGGCGTGAATCAGAGTTATTCATTGTCATCTCCCGAATAACTGGTCTAGAGAAAGTCGCGGCGACGCGCGGCGAACATGAAGGGCAGGGTGAATGCGATGACGAGGACCGCGAGTTCGCAGCCGAGCACCGTCCAGAACGTGTCGTTCCACACGGGGGCGGGCGCCCACATGTGCTTCTGCGATGCCGGGCAGCGGCCCGACCGTGAACATGAAGATGCTCACGCCCATGTTGGTGACGACGATCACCGCCGAGGTCATGGCTTCGGACTGCGCGTGCAGCGCGCCGCACAGCACCACGGCGAAATTCGCCAGCATGAAGACGCACAGCAGGGTGACGTAGGGCGCGAGGCCGTCCGGCACGCTCGCCTTGAAGAACACCAGCACCAGCGCGGCGGCGCAGCTGATCGACCACATGATCAGGAAGCCGGCGAACAGGCCGAGCATCTTGGCGCGCACGTATTCGGAGATCGACAGCGGCAGGCTGAGCACGAACTGCAGGGACTGTTCCTTGCGCTCGTTCATGATGCCGTAGAGCGCCAGCATCACCCCGGTTGCGATGATGGTGGTGAGCCAGGTGAGCGCGCCAATGTTGAAGCCGGCCTTGCCAAGCGACGCGATCAGAATCGAGGCGACGCCGGCGAACGCGCCGCCGGCGATCAGCCAGCGATTGACGTACAGCTCCTTGGCGATGAGTTTCCGGGTCACGATGTTCATGAGCCGCGCGCCTCGCGGTGATACATGACATTTGCGACGAAGATCTCCTCGAGATTCATGCGCTGCACATCGCGCACGTGCGGGCCGATCAGCGCACGCAGGCCCTCGGAGTACTGGTTGGTGGTCAGCGTGACGAACTGGCCGTCGGTCACGCGTGCCGACGATGTTGGGCAACTCGGGCAAGCGAGACGCCGGCCGGCAGCTGCACGTGGATGCGCCGCCAGCGGTCGAGGAAGTCTTCCTTGTTGCTGCTGTCGACGATACGGCCGCGGTCGATGAAGGTGATGCGATCGGAGATGCGTTCCACGTCGACGGTGTTGTGCGAGGAGAAGAGGATCGAGCGGCTGTCATCGCGCAGCACGTCCATGAACTCGCTGATGACTTCGTGGCGCGCCACCGGGTCGAGGCCCGTGGTCGGCTCGTCGAGGATCAACAAGCGAGGGCGGCGCGCCAGGGCCAGCAGCAACGTGGCCTTGACGTGTTCGCCCAACGGACAGCGAACGCGCGTTCTGCTCCGGGCGCAGGTTGAAACGCTTCACCAGCGTCGCGGCATAGCCACCATCCCATGCCGGGTAGATGGACTTGACGAAATCCATGTGCCAGCCCAGCGTCGCGTGCGGCAGCAGGCGCATCTCGGCCGACACGTATCCGATGTCGCGCTTGGCGGCGGCCTGCGCTTCGGGCATCGCGATGTCCGAGCACGCGGATCTCGCCGGCATCCGGCGCGATCAATCCCATGGCGAGGCGCGAGCGTGGTGCTCTTGCCGGCGCCGTTCGGGCCGACGAAGCCCATGACCTCGCCGGGTTCCAGCGACAGCGACAGGTCATCGAGCGTGAAGAAACGGTATGCCTTGCGGACGCCGCGCATTTCGATGTGTTTGTGGTCCATTACTTCTTTTCCAGGTTGCGTTGCGCGCGGCGCAGGCGCGCCGCGAGGTCGTCTTCGGTGAGGCCGAGCGATTGGCCGATCTCGGCAGCGCGTGTCAGGTGTTCTTCGAGCCGTCTCTTCCTGCAGCTCGCCGGCCAGGCCGTTGACGTCCGCCACGAACGACCCCTTGCCATGCCGGGTGACGATGACCCCTTCGTTTTCGAGGTCGAGGTAGGCGCGCTTGATGGTGATGACGCTGACGTTGAGGGCAGCTGCAAGTGCCCGGATTGACGGGAGTTCTTTGCCAGCCGGCCAGTCGCCCGCGGCGATGCGGGCCCGGATCTGCTCCATGATCTGGAGGTACATCGGGCGGGCGTCGGTCTGGGAGATGTTTATGCCGCTGTACATACTGTGTATACAGTGTATACTCAGTTGCAAGCGGATGGGAAGGGGTCAAAGCCCTTTCGACGAAAAAAAGTTCGGCTTCCAAAACTAACTACCCGGCACTGGGCCGGGTAGTTAGCGTCCTGGTCGATGACTGCGGGACGTGCCCGCCCGCTTCAGGCGTGTTTCGCGCTTCTCCAGCCCTCGGCGTAGGTATCGCGTACCACGCTGGAGTAGGGCACCGGCGAAATCGTCACCCGCACGTCGAGCTGCTTGTGCTTCTCGACGGTGGTCTTCTTGGTGCCGCCATTCTCTTCGCCCCAGACCAGCGTGAGCTGTTCGCCGATCTCGATGTTCGGATCGACGATACCCAGCGACAACGCAGTGCGTTCGTTGTAGCTGTAGCCGCCGAACATCGAGAATCCGACGGTCTTGCCGTTCTTCACGATCTTGTCGAACGACGACGAAGCGTAGTTGGCGTTCGGCAGGTCGAAGAACTTGTAGTGATCCTGGCCCGGCTGGAACAACGAGGCGTAGATCTTCGCCATGTCGTCCGGATGCCAGGCAAACGTGACCTTCTTGCGATGCGGCTTGTCGGCAATCTTCTTGAGCGCGTCGGAGCCGATGAAGTCATGGTCGAACTTCACGAACGGGCCATAACCCAGCTCGTACGGAGTGACGTAGTAATCCTCGATGTTGTCGCTGACGAAGCTTCCGGCGATCGAGCCCGTGGCCTCGTAGCCGCTGGCGGGCAGCCACTCGCGGTATTTCTTCATGCTGTCGCCGGTGTACACACCCGGAAGCGGCGAGGGGATCCAGCCGGACTCGAGCGTATTGCTGGCGTAGGCACGCGAGCCCACGGGCACGATGCCGAACTCACGTCCGGCTTCGAGAATGTAATCGCGGATCTCGTCGCCTTCGGCGTAGGGACCCCAGATCTCGAGGCCCGGAGCGCCCGCCATGCCATGGCGCAGGCAGCGCACCTTGCGGCCCTTGATGTTGATGGTGTCCATCGTGAAGAACTTCACGTCGGGGATCGGGCCACCGTTGATCTTGTCGAGGATCTGCTTGGCGTTCGGTCCCTGGACCTGGAAGCGGTAGTGGCGGCGCGTGACGGCCTTGCCGCGCGGATGCGAGGGCGAGCGGTCGTCACGGATGAAGTCGACCTTGAAGCCGCCGGTCTCGCAGTGAAACTGCAGCCAGTTCACGGTCGGCGCGCGGCCCACGAACAGCAGTTCGTCCTTGTCGAGGTGGAACAGGATGCCGTCGCCGATGACGTAGCCGTCATAGCTCGTGGGCACCATCTGCTTGGCGCGGTTGACCGGGAAATTGGCGAAGCTGTTGAGGGTGGTATACGAGCACAGTTTGAGTGCATCCGGCCCCTTGATCGTGAGCTCGGCCATGTGGTGCGACTGGTCGAACAACACCGCCGAGTCGCGCCAGGCGCGCTGCTCGTCGCGCCAGTTGGTGAATTCGCTCGGGAACCACCGGGTATACGTATGCGCCGAGCTGCGAATTCCGCAGCATTTTGACGGTATTGCCGGCGGCCTTGAGCACGCCTTCGAGATTCTGAGCCATGAATAGTCCCCTGCTTTTACTGACGCGAATGGTCGATAAACCGCGGGTTTACGTCTCGCCCGTGAGCGAAACCACTATGGTCTGATCAAGAATCCGGCTTTTCGCAATGCGAATTGGCGGGGGAATAGCGTGTATTCGCCCGGCTTATGGATGAATTTTCGTGCCCGGGTTCGCGGCCCGCTCCCGCGCGACTCCGGCGTGTACCGGGGGTGCGGCGGCCTCGTCGTCCGGGGATGCTGCCGGATTGATTCCGAGTAGCTAGGCAAATTCGCGAGCTATCGCGCTGCACCGCCTGCCACGTGGCCTGAAAAGCGTAGCATCGTGCCAGCGAGACTCGGCGACTGGCGGGAGGCACGATGAGACTCAGTGACTTGGGTGAATTCTCTGGTACCTCTGGTCGCCATGCAGGCAGCCGTGGCCTGGGCCGATCAGCCACCGCCGACGCTGCGCACCGAATTTGCGTTCGAGGCGCGGGTCAAGGTGGATAGGCCAATCCTCATCGGCGAAAGCTCGCATGGCTTGCGACGCATCGTTCCGATCCTCGGCGGTCCGGTGCAGGGCCCGGCGCTCAAGGGCAAGGTGATCGCGGGCGGCGCGGACTGGCAATACGTGCGACCTGATGGAGCATGGGAGCTGCAGGCCAGGTACACGGTACAAACCGAGGATGGCGTGCTCATCATGGTCGAGAACCGCGGCGTGCGTTACGGCAAGCCCGAGGTGATGGAGCGCCTGGCGAAAGGGGAGAAAGGTGGACGCCGACCAGATCTACTGCCGCACGGTTGCCACCTTCGAAGCGCCGCGCGGCAGCAAGTACGAGTGGATGAATCACACGCTGTTCGTGGGCAGCGTCGAACGACTGCCTGATGCGGCCATCGTGCGCTTCTACAAGGTCGACTAGCCATGAAGGACATCGGCATCACTTACCGCGGCGTGGTCCACCAGTGGCACTGCGATCACATGGGGCACATGAATGTCATGTGGTACGTCGGCAAGTTCGACGAGGCCACCTGGAATCTCGGCGCCCAGATGGGCATGACGTCGCAATACCTGAAGGACGCGAAGCGCGGCATGGCGGCAGTCGAGCAGCGCATTTCATACCGGCGCGAAGCGCTGGTGGGCGACATCATCGTGGTGCGTTCAGCGATACTGGAAGTCAGGCCGAAGTCGGTGCGTTTCGTGCACGAGATGTTTCGCGGTGACGATGGCGATCACCTGGCGACCATGATCGTCATCGGGGTGCACATCGACATCGTGGCGCGCAAGTCGACGCAGTTCGAACCGCGCATCGTGGCGCAGTCCCAGCCCCTGGTCATCGAGCGGCCGGAGCGCTGGAACGAGTGGCCGCCGCAAGCATGCCTGGCCTGGCGAGGCGCGCAAGAAAAAGCCGCGACGCGTCCCGATGGCACGCGCCGCGGCTGCGGATTGGCGGGTCCGTCCCGCCTCAGAACATCACAGGCTCCAGCGCGCGCCGATCGCGAACTGTCGACTGATCAGGGTCGTGCCGAAGTTGGTCAGCGTGGGCGTGCCCACGTCGGCAAAGTGGTAGTACGACTGCTGCATGTCCTGCGTGATGTTCACGGCGTCGAATGACACCGAGAATTGTCGGTGATATCCCAGTTGAACTGGAAGTCGAGACTGCTCTCCGGCGGCGCCAGATCCCGATGGGATTCGCGAAGGCACGATTCTCGTTGTTGTTGAGGAACTTCTCGCGCCACACGTACGAGAGCCGCATGCCGACGCCGGAGTGCTCGTAGGCGAGCGTCAGGTTGTATGAGGAGTCGGAAACCTGGAAAAACTCGGTGGTCTCCTGGCCGATGATATTGCCCGCCGGGTCGGTCTGCGGAATGTTCTGCGAGGAATCGAGCGAGGTATAGCTGCCGACGAAGCCAAGACCATCGAGAATCCGGCAGGTTTGACGGGAAGTACTGGAAGCCGAGCTCGAAGCCCTCGAGTTCGCCGTCGGAGGCGTTCACGGGCTGCGTAATCACGAAGTCATCCGTGCCTGGGAAAGGGGAGTTCGCGAGGGTGATGCGCCGGGTCAGCGGTACCACCAGGCCTTCGATGTCGCGCTTGAACAGCGTGCCATAGATGGCGCTGTCTTCCGCGAAATACCACTCGGCGGTGAGGTCGTAGTTCCTGCCCTTGGCGGCTTCGAGATCCGGATTGCCACCGGTGCCCGTGCCGTAACCGACACCGCTCAGGTCATCCGTGAGATTGAAGTTGGGATTGAGGTCGGCGAAATCCGGGCGGCGCAGGGATTCGCCGTAGTTGGCACGCAGCCGGAATTCGTCGGTCACGTCGTAGCGCAGCGTCACCGACGGCAGCAGGTCGTCGACACTGGAGTCGTCGCTCACGGGGGGCTCGGCGGGATTGATGACGTCGATGAACGTCATGTCGGTGTCCACCTTCACGAAGCGCACACCCGCATTGACATGGAACTTGTCGCCGAAATCCATATCCGCCATCGCATAGGCGGTCATGGTTTTCTCCGTGACGTCGAAAGCCTTGAGCAGCGCCGGGTCACCCGCGGGCTGGCCGTACAGGGCGCGCAGATCATCGCGATGATCCTGGATATACCAGCCGTTCGCGACCATCCAGCTGGTGGGAACGTCCGCTTCTCCATCCATGAAGCCTTCGTTGATGTACTGGTAGCCTTCCGGCAACGCGCTGAACGGGCCGCCGAGGAAATCGGGTGGTACCGGCTGCGGCGAAGATTGCGAAGCGCCGCGATCGTCGTAGCGCACGCCGACTTTCAGTCGCTTGAAGATGCCCGTGTCACCAAAACTATAGTCGCCATCGAGCTGCGCCGTGACCGCGTCGCCCTCGCTCCTGCCACGGTTCTGGTAGAGCTCGGCCGCGGTCCACAGCGCCGGATTGAGCATCTCGGCGTCATCATTGAAATGCCAGGACGGAATGCCATCGCCGGCGTTGAAATCGACCACGAGCTGCGCCGGCACGCGCGTGGTGCGCATGGCAATGAAGTTGGTGTCGAAAGTGCTGTCCTGGAACGACACGTCAGCGACCAGCGTGAAGCTGTCACTGATCGCCCACTTGCCATTCAGCGCATAGACATAGCTGTCGGTGCTCTGCTCGAGGGAGTCGCCGCTGTTGAAGCCGAACGGGAAGCCCACGGTGCGCGTCTTGATGATGTTGGTATCCGGGAACATCGTGATGGTCGAACCGGGATCCGGGCCGAGGCCACCCCACCAATCGGCAAAGGTGAAGTGCAGGTTGTTGAAGACGTCTTCCCGGTAACCCTGGTAGAAGGCCTCGAAGGTGTATTCCGAGGTGTCATTGGGTGCGAATTGCAGGCGAGGGTCGCGGCCGGACGCTCGCGGTTGCCCTTGGCATCCACGGCGAACATCGCGTCGCGCGCCAGCAGATATTCGTAGTCGACGCCGGCGATGTTCAGCGTCGCGCCGGGCTCCTGCGACAGACCGCGGTCGAGACCGGGTTGCCAGATCAACTGGAGCGGGCCGCCGAGCGGTGTTCCGCGGCAGTCGTCGGGGAAGAAGCGTTCGATGGGAATCCAGTTCGGATTGTTGGGGGGAGTATTCGTGCAGTTGTCCGCCGCGGCGCCATACCCGAGGGGCGGGTTGGTCGACGTGGCGAACGGCACCATGGCGCCGGCCGTGACGCTCTGGTCGCGCCAGCGGGTGCTCGCATAATTCACGTTCAACATCGCACCGAAGCGGCTGTCACCCGAGTCCCACTGGTTACTGATGAGCACGCTGGCGTTCGGGTCGAAGGATTCGCGTTGCTCCTGGTAGTTGCCGCGCGCGCTGACCGAGAGTGCGAAGCCGTCGAAATCGAAGGGCCGGCGGGTGTGCACATCGATCTGGCCGGCGAGGCCGGTTTCGATCTGATCCGCCGCGCGGGTCTTGAAGACGTCGATCTGGCCCACGAGGTTGGCGGGGATGTCCCGCAACTGCAGCTGGCGGCCGTTGGAGGTGAACACACTGCGGCCATTCCAGGTGGTTTCGATGTCGGGGAGCCCGCGGATCGTGATGACGTCGGCCTCGCCGCCGCCGCGGTTCGAGACCTGCACGCCCGTGACGCGTTGCAACGCCTCGACCACGTTGTTGTCCGGCAGCTTGCCGATGTCTTCGGCGACGATCGATTCCAGGACCTGCGTGGACTCTTTCTTGTTCTCCAGTCCTTTCCGGAGAGACTCGCGAACGCCGGTGACGACGATGGTATCTGTCTCCTCGGCCGTACCCTGCTGGGCTACCGCACCGACTGAGATGGAGAGCGCCGCCAGTGCGGACGCCGAAGTAACCGTTTGTTGACCGCCACGTTAGTACCCCCCGTCGACGCACGACCCCGGCCTGCGGGATTGTCCGTCTGTGTTTATAACTCGGACAAATGCTAAGGGCAGGGCAATGGCGGAAGCAATGCTAACGGTGTCATGTCTCCATGATCAGAAGGATATCGCTGACAGGGACTTTTCCGTCTCTGCCATAACTCGTACTTATACGGAGCTGCTTGATTAATGAAGTTCTTTTCGACAAACGCCAGCAGTCTGATTGCATTTGTCGAATCCCGGTCATGGCAAACAATCTTGTGAAGCCGTGGCGGCGCGCGGACAATCCGGCGCATGCATAAGAAAGACAAGACCCGGAAGCGCGCGGTGGGAGTCAATGGCGCTGGTCCGGCCCGCAAGGCATTGCGGCTGCATGGAACCATCGCCCGCGACATCGGCGTCCTGATCGTGTCGGGGCGGTATCGGCCCGGGCACATACTGGACGGCGAGGTCGAGGCCAGCGAACAGCGCAAGGTGTCGCGCACCGCCTATCGCGAGGCGGTCCGCATCCTCTCGGCCAAGGGCCTGGTGCACAGCCGGCCGCGTGTCGGAACCCGGGTCAGTCCGCTGGAACAATGGCATCTGCTCGATCCGGACGTACTTTCATGGGTTTTCGTGGGTGAACCCGAACCCGACGTCCTGCATGCGCTGTTCGAACTGCGCAGCATTGTCGAGCCTGCCGCGGCGGCATTGGCCGCCACCCGTCGCAGCCAGCAGCACCTCGACAACATGCGCCGCTCGCTGGATGCCATGACTCAGCACACGCTGCACATCGAAGCCGGCAGGATTGCCGACCAGGAATTTCACGCCGCGTTGCTGTCGGCGACCGGCAATCCGTTCATCGTTTCGCTGACCAATGGCGTCACGGGCGCCGTCAACGGGCTCACCGAGTTCAAGCAGCGCATCGCGCCGCTCAAGCGCGATCCGGTGCCGGACCACTGGCGCGTCTACGACGCCATCGCGGCGAAGGATGCCGAAGGCGCGCGCGCCGCCATGATCGAGCTCATCCGGCTCGCCATCATGGACACGCCGATCCGCCAGCGGCCGAAGCCGAAGCCGGCGGCGGCGCGCAGCGCGCGAGCCGCAAACTACTGACAGGCGCGCGGAGCCGCGTGGCTTGCCGCCCGGCAGCCGCGCGTCTAGCATGTTAATTGTCTGAGTTTAAGAACAGGCCTTGTCGACAAATGTCGATTTTTGGGGGACTAATGACGCGTCGGGTTCATCGGTTGATCTCATGGATGGTGTGCGGCTCGTTTGCTGCACTGAGTACCGGCGCGCTGGCGCAGGAAAGCGTCGACGTCGCGGTGACGGTTCGCGCCGACCAGCCCGGGCCGGTCATCAATCCGAACATCTATGGCCAGTTCGCCGAACACCTCGGCGCCGGCATCTACGAGGGTGTCTGGGTCGGCGAGAAATCCAGCATTCCCAACACCCATGGTTATCGCAACGACGTCATCGCGGCACTCAAGGCACTGAAGGTGCCGGTGGTGCGCTGGCCGGGCGGCTGCTTCGCGGACGAGTACCACTGGCGCGACGGCATCGGGCCCCGCGAAAAACGCCCGGTGAAAGTGAACACGCACTGGGGCGGCGTGCCCGAGACCAACGAGTTCGGCACACATGAGTTCATGACCTTTGCCGAAATGATCGGCACCAAGGTCTACATCAGCGGCAACGTGGGCTCGGGTAGCCCGCAGGAGATGGCCGACTGGATGGAGTACCTGACCTCGGACACGGTCTCCACGCTGGCCAATGAGCGGCGCAAGAACGGTCGCGACAAGCCCTGGGATGTGCACTTCTTCGGCATCGGCAACGAGACCTGGGGTTGCGGCGGCAACATGCGGCCCGAGTACTACGCCGACCTGTTCCGCCAGTACGCCACGTATGTGAAGGCGCCGCGCGGCAAACGCCCGAAGATCGTAGCGAGCGGCGGACATGACGCGGGCACGAAATGGGCCGAGGTGCTCACCACCATGGTCCAGCGCGACATGGACGCCATCTCGCACCACTACTACACGATTCCCTCCGGCGTCTGGGAAAAGAAGGGCAACTCGCTCGGCTTTCCCGAGGGCGAGTGGATCTCGACGCTCGCCAACACGCTGAAGATCGACGAATACATCACCAGCAACGAGAAGGTGCTCGACAAGAACGATCCACAGGGCAAGGTGGCCTTCTATGTCGACGAGTGGGGCACCTGGTATTCGACCGAACCGGGTCGCGAGCCGGGATTCCTCTACCAGCAGAACAGCCTGCGCGATGCGCTGGTGGCGGCGCTCAACTTCCACGTCTTCCACGCGCACGCCAGGCGAGTGCAGATGGCCAACATCGCGCAGATGGTCAATGTGCTGCAGGCCATGATCCTCACCGATGGTCCGCGCATGACGCTGACGCCCACGTATCACGCCTTCGAGATGTACATCCCGTTCCAGGGAGCCACCTACCTGCCGACGGAGATCCAGGCGCCGAGTTACGCACTCGGGCAGCTGAGCGTGCCCTCGGTGAGTGTCACCGCGGCGCGCGACACGGCCGGCAAACTGCACGTCGGCCTCGTCAATCTCGATCCGAAGCGCGAGGCGACCGTTACGCTGAACACCACCGGTGCAGAGATGAAGACGGCAACGGGCCGCATACTCACTGCCAGGGCCATGGATGCACACAACACCTTTGATGCACCGCAGTCCGTGAAGCCGGCGCCCATCAGCGCGAAGCGCTCGGGTGGCAAGCTGGTGCTGCGGCTGCCGCCGAAGTCGGTGGCGGTGGTCGAGCTTCGTTAGTCGTGTTCGCCAGGGCGGCGGGGCCGGCGGCCCCGTCCGCTGGCGGCTGAGACGGGCCGCACAAGTCTCCAGATCTTGAGCGCTAACAAGCGCGCCCGGTTGTGGCGCGCCACATGGCGGGCGCAAGATCCCGCCATGGAAGGAACAGGCGAGGGAGGGGCCGTGGTTGCGCGCTGGTCCCCATGGACGGGAATCAAACCCGCCGCATTGCGCAATGTGCTCGGCTTCAGCGCCTTCGTGCTGGCATACGGCATCGCCTATCACTTCGGGATGTCGTTCGACCCGGCGGTATCCGCGCCATTCTGGTTTCCCGATTCGGTGCTGCTGTGTGCGCTGCTGTGTACACGGACTCGCTGGTGGTGGCTGTTGTTGCTGGCGGTGTTGCCTATCCGCCTGCTGATCGATGTGCCTCCCGGCCTGCCGGGGTGGTTCGTGGGCGTGGTGTACCTCAACGATTGCGCCAAGGCGGTGCTCGTGGCGCTGTTGCTCAACCGCTTTCTGTCGGACCCGATCCGGCTGACTTCCATGCGCGATCTCGGCTTCTACTGCCTGTTCGCTGCGGCGCTCGTGCCGTTGCTCAGTGCCTTCGGCGGTGCGGCCGCCCGCAGCGCGCTTGGGCATCCGTTCTGGGCCAGTGGCGAACAATGGTTTCTCGGCAATGCCATGGCCAGCCTGATCGTCACGCCCATCCTGTTCTACTGGATGCTTCGGCCCCCGGATCCGTCAACGTTCAGCGCGGCTCGTGTCATCGAAGCGGGTGCGCTCGGGATCGGACTGATAGTCACGCTCTCATTGGCGTTTGAAGGAGAAATGCGGCCCCACGAGTTCGGCGAAACACGTTACTACGCGCCAGTGCCATTCATGGTGTGGGCGGCGATCCGTTTTCGCATGCACGGCGCAACCGCGGCGGTTGCGCTGCTGTCGATCTTCGCCGTCGATACCGCGATCGAACGCACCGGGTCATTCGCGGACCTCTCGATTCTGGAAACTTCGAGCCGGCTGCAGCACTTCCTGTTGCTGCGCGCCGCACCGCTGTACCTGGCGGCGGTGCTCATCGAGCAGTGGAGCCGCGTCAATGATTCGTTACGCGAGAGCGAAGAGCGGTTTCGCATCATTGCGGACCAGGCCCCGATGATGATGTGGACCTCGGATGCGAAGGCGGGCTGCGAATTCGCCAACCGGCGCTGGCTGGACTTCACCGGCACGACGCTCGAAGAGAACCTGGGCGCGGGCTGGGCAAAGTCCCTGCATCCCGACGATATACAGAAGACCTACGATTACTACCTGCCGCATTTCCACGCGCGCATACCCGTGGAGATGGAGTACCGCGCGCGGCGTCACGATGGCGAGTATCGATGGGTTCAAGTGCATGGAATGCCGCGCTTCGGCGCCAGCGGCGAATTCACCGGTTTCATCGGCTCGGCAACCGATATCACCGATCGCCGCCAGCACGAAGCCGCGCTCCAGCGCAGCGAGGCGCTGTATCGCGACGTGGTCGACAGCCAGGTTGCTTTCGTCTGTCGCTTCCTTCCCGATGCCACGCTGACCTTCGTGAACTCGGCCTACTGCCGGTTCCTCGGGCGTCCGCGCGGCGAGTTGTTAGGAGGAAATTTTCTCGAGTTGCTGCCACCCGGGGCGCGCGCGGCGGCGCTCGAGGCGGTGGCGCAGGCCTCGTCGAGCGCGGGACGCGCCGCGTGGGAATGCGAAATCTCGCAAGCCGACGGTGTGCGCGGCTGGCAGAGCTGGGTGTGCCATGCCATCGAACGCCGCGCCCGATGAAGCGCGCGAAATTCAGGCCATCGGTTACGACATCACCGATCGCAAGCGCGCCGAGGAGGCGGGCCGGCAATTGGCCCACGCGGCGCGCTTCGCGGTGGTGGGCGAGTTGACCGCGATGGTGGCGCACGAGGTCAACCAGCCGTTGTGCGCGATTCTCAGCAATGCCGAAGCCGCCGAGATCCTGCTGCGCTCCGGAAAATCCGCCGCTCGACGAGCTGCGGAGCATCCTCGCCGACATCCGCCAGGACGACCTGCGCGCCGACGCCGCCATTCGCAGCATTCGATCGCTGGTGCATCGGCGCGAATTCCAGTCGGGGCCGGTGGATGTCGCCGAGACCATAGACCATGTGCTCAGCATCACCGCGGGTGATGCGCTGCACCGCCGCGTGACCATGCGGCGCGAGTTCACATCCGGGTTGCCGCTCGGTCGTCGGCGATCGCTCGCATCTCGAGCAGGTGCTCGTGATTCTCATCGTCAACGCGATGGACGCGATGAAGGAGACGCCGGAGGGCTCGCGTCAGCTCCTGATCACGGCGTGCAGCGTCGACAGGCGGCGGTGGAGATCGCCGTGCGTGACTTCGGCCACGGCATCACCGCTGCGAACATGCCGCAGCTGTTCGATTCCATGTTCACCACCAAGTCCGAAGGCATGGGCCTCGGGTTGCCGATCGCGCGCACGTATTGTTGCCGCACACGGGGGACAGATCTGGGCCGAGAACGCGCCTGGCGGCGGCGCGGTGTTCCGCTTCACGCTGCGAACGCTCGCGAACCAGGCGCCGTCCTGACGGCCCGCAAGGTCGAATCGTCAGTCGGGTCGGTCTTAGGTCTGATGTCGGCGCGGGACGCCTTGCCTCGAAAATCCGGTCTTTACGGAGGTCGCCATGAAACTCAACATCACGCTCGCCAGCGCCATCTGCGCGGCACTGGCCGTGCAATCCTTTGGACAAACTACCCCGGCGCCTTCGTCGTCGATGGCAGCTTCGGCGGGTATCGCCGCGTACCCGGCAAAAGGGCAGGACGCGAGCACGCAAGCCAAGGATGACTCCGAGTGCTTCACCTGGGCGAAGCAGCAGTCCGGATACGATCCGATGTCGCCGCCGCCCACCGCCACGGCTGCGGCCGCGGCTCCGCCGCCGCCGCCGCCGCCCTCCGGCTCGCGCGCACGCGGCGCGGCGCGTGGCGCTGCCGCCGGTGCCGTGGTGGGAGAAGTTGCCAACAATGATGCGGACGAGGGTGCGAAGGTTGGCGCTGCGGCCGGTGTGGTAGCCGCGGGTTCCCGCAATCGACAGGCAAAGCGCGAGTACGAGGCGCAGGCCGGTGCGGCAAATCAGCAGGCCCAGGCGGCCGCCGACCAGGCGAATGCGGCGCGCGCCCAGGGACAGGCGAACTTCAAGAAGGCCATGTCGGTCTGCCTCGAAGGACGAGGCTACACCGTCAAGTAGCGATCAGCTCGCCGCGGCCTTTGGCTTGGCGCTCTCGCGCTGCTGCGCGCGGTCGAGCGTGAGCTTGTACGCGATGTAGTACTTGTAGATGTTGCTCACGTACTGCACGGTTTCGCGACCGACGTCCTCGGCCACCACGACCTCGACGTTGTTGAACCACTTGTTCGGGTCCAGGCCCTTGGCCGCGGCCTCTTTGCGCAGTCGCGAGATGCGGTTGGGCCCGCGTTGTAGGCCGCGAACGCGAACAGGTGCCGATTGACGCGGTCGATGCCCGGTTCATCGAAGTACTGGTTGACCAGGAAGCGCATGTACTTGATGCCCGCATGGATGTTGGGCTCCACCAGGTGGATGTCCTTGATGGCGACGTTCTTGTCGCCCGCGGTAGTCGGCATCACCTGCATGCACACCGATGGCTCCCACCGGGCTGCGCGTGCTCTGGTCGAGCCCCGATTCCTGGTAGCCCTGCGCCGCGAGCAGCAACCAGTCGAAGTCGTACTGCGTGGCGTACTTCTTGAAATAGCCGGTGAGTTCGTTGAAGCGGCGCATGTCCTCCTTGTTGGTGGCGCCGCGCGCCCAGCGGGTGTTCTGCAGATAGCGCTTGAAGAGCATGTTGCCCGTCATGGTGCCCATGCGATTCTTCGCGACAAAGGCATCGAGCACCTTCTTGAATTCCGGGACTGTCCTTGCGAATGGCCCAGGCGATTTGCGCATTGGTGCGCAAAGCGATCGCGGGCTGGGGCTGGATTTTCGGGAAGATCTCCTTCCAGAACTCGGCGACATAGCTATTCACCACGGTGGCATCGACCAGGCCGGCGTTCACCATCTCCAGGATGTCTTCATCCTCGAGGTTTTCCTCCGCGGCGACGATTTCCACCGGCTTCTTGCCAGCGGCGGTGAGCCGCGCATTCAGTGCCACCAGACTTTCGTGGTAGGCGCTCGAAGGTCGCACGTACACGCTGCGCCCGGACAATTCATCGACGCGAGGCCGGCGGCGCCACATCGGGCGCAGTGACCAGGATCTCGCTGATGTTCGTCGGCGGCGGCAGCCGTGAAATCGACCAGCTTGCTGCTCTCGGGAGTGATCGTGAGACCGCCGGTGGCGATGTCGCCGATGCCTGCGGCCAGCGACGGCAGCAGCTTGTCGCGTGCCACCGGAATGAACACGCACGCGAATCGGCCGCGTCTTGTCCTTGTTTTTGGCGTTGAGATGCTTCTCGAGCTCCATGCCCATGTCGTAGGTGATGCCGCGCTGCTGTCCCTTGTCGATGAAGTAGAACGTCTTGCTGTACACCACCAGCATGCGCACCGCGCGGCGTTCCGCCAGGGCTGGGATAGTCGCCGGTCCAGATCGGCACGCCCGCGGGCGCGACGACCTTGGGTGGTGCGGCCGCTTCAGGGGCTTCGGTAACAGGTTTGGCCCCCACTGGCTCTGTTTTGGTGCCTGAATCGCAGGCGGCCAGCGCCAACGCGCACAGCATGGCGACGGGGCAGAGTCTCGTATTTCATGCGCCATCACTAGCAACGCTGGCCCCGTTGCGAAAATGGGACCTAGAACCTACCGCGACAACGCGGTTTCGGACGCTGACACAGAGCGGCTGACAATACTTACACATGCGTCATGCGCGAGTGGATATCCGGGACGCAGCTGGCAGCCGAGAATTCCCGAGTGCAGATTCCCAGTACCGGACCAAGGAGGGACCGTGCAAGGCCAGCCATTCCGTGTGTTGTTTCTGTCGCAGAGAAATTCTGCGCGCAGCATGATGGCCGAGGCCATTGCGAACTCCATCGGCGGAGGGCAGATCGAAGCGTTCAGCGCCGGCGTGCGACCCGCAGCGCGGGTCGATCCCATCGCCGCCGAGCTGCTGGAACACGCCGGCTTGTCCGTGCCCGACCATCCTCCGCAACACGTGCGTGAATTCAGCGCTCCGGATTCTCCGCCGCTGGATTTCGTCTTCACGCTGAGCGACACGGCTGCCGGCGAAGCGCCACCCATGTGGCCCGGCCATCCGATCACGGCCCACTGGCGCTGTGCCGATCCTGAACAGTACGAGGATGCCACCGAGCGGCGCATGGCCCTGGTCCGGGCGCGCACCGAGCTCGAACGGCGCCTGCGCGTGTTCGCCAATCTACCGGTCAAGTCGCTGGATCGCATGAGCCTGCAGGCGCAGGTCGACGCGCTGGGCGATACGCACTCGTAGTTCCGCGCGTGACGCGGAGGGCCGCGCGATCATAAGATCGCCGCCATGACAGATGGCGCAACAGTCGGCCGTTCAGGAACTGCTGCCGCTGATCAGCAGCTTGCGCGATGAAACCGAATCGCAGCGACGTATCGCAGCGCGCGTCGTCGAAGTGTTGCGTACATCGCGGCTGTGTCGCATCGCAGTACCGGCGGAACTCGGCGGACTGGAACTGCCGCCCCCGGAGGCACTGTCCATCTACGAGCAGCTCGCGGGCGCAGAAGCTTCCGTTGCCTGGATCGTCTGGAACAGCACGCTGCCTTGTTTTTTTGGCCGATTCTTTTCGCCCGAGGTGCGCTCGCGAAGTCTTTGGCGATCCGCGCTCCCTGTATGCCGGCTCCACGCGCCCCAGCGGGCGCGCGGCGGTGGAAGGCAATTCCTATCGCGTCAACGGACGCTGGTCGCTGGTGTCCGGTTGCGAACTCGCCGACTGGGTGGCATTGCGTTGCGTGATCGAGGAGAACGGCCAGCCACGCATGTTGGCGCCGAATGTGCCCGAGGTACGCATGGTGTGGTTCAGGCGCGCCGAGCTGGAAATACTCGACACCTGGTATACGGGCGGGCTGCGTGGCACCGGCAGTCACGATGTCGTCGTCAAGAATGTACTCGTGCCGCGCAGCCACACACTGTCTCCCATCGATGGCAGCACGCTCGCCGGACCGCTCGGACGGGTTCCCATCGTCTGCAACATGGCGGCGGGTTATGGCGCACAGTTGCTGGGCCTGGGGCAGGCGATCCGTGAACCTGCTGGTGGCGCTGTCGAAAAAGAAGCCGGCGGTCGACCCGGGTCCGGCGCTCGGAGAGCGGCCCGCGTTGTTCGCGGCGATCGCTGAACACAGCGTGCGACTCGCCGCCGCGCGCAATCACCTGCACGACTGCGTGCAAAAACTCTGGGACGCCGCGGAGACTGGCCCCGCCACGCCGGAGTCCGTCGCCGAGGTATTCAACGCTGCGCACCACGCGATGGCGCAGGGGCGCTCCGCGGTCACTGCAATGTATGCACTGGCGGGCACCAGCGCGCTCTATACCAGCTCACCGCTGGAGCGCATCCATCGCGACATGCACGCCATGGCGGCTCATGTGATAGCGCAACCCATGTGGGTCGAGGACACGGGACGCGTGCAGCTCGGTGCAAAACCGGTGAACCCTTTGTACCTGGTTTGATCGAAACGCTGCATATGCCGCGTATTCGATATCTGCCAGCCGTGCTCCTGGCCAGTGCCCTTGACAGTCGCGTTGGCGCAAACGCCTGCGGAAACCGAACCGCTCGAAGAGGTCGTGGTCACCGGCGAGTTTCCCGGCCCGGGCATGTGGAAGGTGACCCGGGCCGACGATCCGGCCGGGCACGTGTTGTGGATCGTCGGCGAACCACCGCCCTTGCCGAAGCGCATGAAATGGAAATCGCGTCAGGTGGAAGCGGTTGCCACTGAGCGCGCAGGAAATCCTGCTCGACGCGTCGGTGCGCATGGAACCCGACGAGAAGATAGGCGTGTTCAAGGGACTTTCCTTGCTGCCCGTGGCGCTCAAGGCGCGCCGGAATCCGGAGGAGGCCACGCTGCGATCGCAGTTGCCCCCGGATGTCTACGAGCGCTGGCTGGTGCAGAAGAAGCGTTTCCTCGGCTCCGACAACGGCGTCGAGAAGTGGCGACCCATCTTCGCCGCGGAAAAGCTGCGCCGCGAGGCCCTCGACGATCTCGGGCTGCGAGAAGGCGGCATGGTCTGGGAGGTGGTGGGCAAGCTGGCGAAAAAGCAGAAGATAAAAACCACCACGCCGAGCCTGCAGTTCACGTTTCAGGCCGACGGGCTGAAGGCAAAGATCCGGGAATTTTCCCGCCAGCCGCTGGCCGACACCGAGTGCTTTGCCACCACGCTGGATCTCACCGAGGCGCTATCGGACACCGCCACCGAGGAGAGCCGCGCACGCGCATGGGCGACTGCCGATCTGGCGACACTGGCGAAGCCTGCCACCATTACCGAATCCCTACGTTCCCTGTGCGATGGCGCTGCTGGCCACCGATTTCGCGAAGGAAGTGATCCCCGCCGACATCCGTGAGCAGCTCCACGCGCTGTGGATCGAGTCGGTCGGAAAATCGCTGGAAGCCAATCAAACTACTTTGGCCATCGTGCCGCTGGCGAAGCTCATGCGCCCGGGCGGGTACCTCGAGCGGCTGCGCGCGAAGGGTTATCTCATCGAGGCGCCGAAGTAGTCTCATCGCGCTCGGTCTTGGCAATGTTCACCGCCGAGCGCGTATAGCGCGCGGCATTGGCGAAGGCGATGCGCGCTTCGGTGATAGTGGTTCACCATCTGCAGATCGCGTGTCTCGCGCGCCTGCTCGTGGTCGATGATGCGCCCGACGGTCACGCCGCTCGCGGCGTCGCGCAGCTCGACGATGAGAGTCATCGAGCCGGCGGTGCGCACGAAGCTGCGCGAGCCCGGCGTGCTGCCGGCATCAGGCGCAGTGAGATCCAGTTCGGTGATCGAGGGTACGATGAGCAACACGTCCGGTGCCGGCGCTTCGGCCAGCGTGAAACCGCCACGCTCCACCAGTTCGGCCACCAACTCCTCGTGAAACGCGAGCGCCATGTCATCCACGATGCGCTGCCGTTCGGAGGGCTTGAGTCCCGTGTCCAGGCGATCCAGTTTCTTGCGATCCCAGTTCTTGCGAAACGCAACCGACGCCGGCGCCAGCATGACGCGCCGGTATTGCGCGAACGTGGCATCCGGCAATCGGTAGACGCCAGCCTTGCGGCTCGAAGGCACGCGCACCAGTCCATCTTCGGTCACGTCTGTGATGACCTGCGCCCCCTGCGCCGCTGCACAACAGCGACCAGAAGCAACAGCGAGCGTTCGAATGGCCATCATTCCTCCGCTGGTGCGGGTGTTTCGCCACGGTCGCGCATCCGTCGGCTTGCCGACCTCGCCGATTCTACAGGCCTTGCCGCGGTGCTGCATGACTACCCCTTTGGTGGGATAGAATCGCGCCACTCAGCCGGGGCACACTCCAGCTTCGCCGGCCTCAAAGAAAAACATGCATTCACGTTTGCAGCTGATATCAGCGGCTGTGGCCGCCTTGTTTGTCGCCGCATGCGGCAAGAACGAGGCTCCGCAGGCCCCACCACCGCCGGAAGTTGGCGTCGTCATCATGCGTTCGGCCGCCGTGCCCCTGGTTCGCGAGGCGTCCGGACGGCTTGCGCCCACGCGCGCCTCGGACGTCCGCGCCCGTATCCCCGGGGTGGTGCAGAAGCGCCTATATAAGGAGGGCAGCATGGTCCGTGAGGGCCAGCCGCTGGTGCGGATCGATCCCGCGCCGTACCGCGCGCAGCTCGCGGCCGCCACGGCCAACCTCGAACAGGCCGAAGCCGCGGCCAAGAACGCCAGCGTGACGGCCGCGCGCAACCGCGAGCTGACCAAGCAGCAGCTCGTATCGCGCATGCAGCTCGACGACTCCGAGGCGCTGGAACGCTCCACCGCCGCGCAGGTCTCCGCCGCAAAGGCGCAGGTCGAATCGGCACGCATCAACCTGGGATACGCCAACGTCACGGCCCCGATTTCGGGACGCGCCGGACAGATGCGCGTGCTCGAAGGCGCACTGGTCGGGCAGGGCGAGGCCACGCTGCTAACTACCGTGGAGCAGCTCGACCCCATCTACGTGTTTTTCGATCAGCCGGCCACGGACTTCGAGCGCCTGCAACGCGCCCAGTCCGCGGGGCAGGTCACCATCTCGCAGGGCAACCTGGCCGAGGTCAGCGTCATTCGCGCGGATGGCACCGAGTATCCGCACGCGGGAACACTCGACTTTTCCGATTTCAGCGTGAACGCGTCCACCGGATCGGTGGCCTTTCGCGGCATCGTTCCCAACCCGGATCGCTCACTGCTGCCCGGCATGTACGTCATGGTGCGGTTGAAGGCGGGCGTGCTCAACAAGGGTTTTGAAGTGCCGCAGCTTGCCGTGCAGCGCGACGCCCAGGGTTCGTTCGTGCTGGCAGTGGCCAAGGACGGCACCGTCGAGGCGCGACGCGTGGAAATTGTCGGCGCGGTCGGCGCCAACTGGGCGGTCACCAGCGGGCTCGCCGATGGTGACCAGGTGATCGTTTCCGGGATGCAACGCGCCGCTCCCGGCATGAAGGTGGTGGCCAAGCCCGTGGACGCCGCGCCGGAAGCAGCGGAGACGCCGGCGACGGCCGCGCAGAACGGCCAGACAGGCTCGTAGCCGTGTTGCCGCACTATTTCATCGACCGGCCGGTGCTGGCCTGGGTCATCGCCATTCTCATCATGATTGGCGGCGGTCTCGCGATCACCCGCTTGCCGACCGCGGCCTATCCGGATATCGCGCCTCCGCAGGTGTCGATCAGCGCGTTCTATCCCGGTGCGAACGCCGACACGCTCGAACGCACGGTCACGCAGATCATCGAGCAGCAGCTCACCGGCCTCGATCGGCTGATGTACTTCACGTCCTCGTCGAACTCCAACGGCACCGCCGGCATCACGCTGGTATTCGAGAACGGCACCGACGCGGATGTCGCGGTGCTGCAGACCCAGAACCGCGTCAAGCTCGCCGAAGCTCGCCTGCCCAGCGAAGTGGTGGTGCAGGGACTGTCGGTTTCCAAGGTCAACCAGGGATTCATCATCGCGCTCGGCGTGCGTGCGCCCAATGGTGGCGTGTCTTCCGCCACGCTCAACAACGTCATTTCCTCGCAGGTGCTCGATCCCATCCAGCGCATCCCGGGCGTGAGCGCGGCTAACCAGTTCGGCTCCGCCTACTCGATGCGGATCTGGCTGAACCCCGACAAGTTGCGCAGCTTCCGCATGAGCGCGTCGGAAGTGCTGAACACGGTGCGTGGCCAGAACGTGCAGTTCGCTACCGGCTCCATCGGCGGCGCACCCTCGGTCGCGGAGCAACAGATCACCGCGCCGGTGAGCGCCGAAGGTCGGTTCGGCTCGGTGGAGGAATTCGAAAACGTCATCCTGCGCACGGAGCCGAACGGCACCAGCGTCAGGCTCAAGGACGTGGCGCGCGTGGAGCTTGGCCTCCAGGACTATGGTTTCGACGTGCGCCTCGACGATCAGCCGGTGAGCGGTTTCGGCGTCACGCTGCTGCCAGGCGCCAACGCGCTCGACGTGGCGGACGCCGTCAAGGCGCGCATGCAGGAATTGTCGGAAGGCTTTCCGCCGGGCGTCAAATGGTTCGTGGCGCTCGATGCCACCACGTTCATCACGCACGCCATCGATGAAGTCATCTTCACGCTGTGCGCGGCGGTGGTGCTGGTCTTCATCGTGATGCTGGTTTTCCTGCAGAGCTTCCGCGCCACGCTGATCCCGACGCTGGTGGTGCCGGTAGCCCTCATGGGTGCCTTCATCGGCATGGAGATCTTCGGCTTCTCCATCAACCAGCTCACGTTGTTCGGCATGGTGCTGGCCATCGGCATCGTGGTCGACGACGCCATCGTGGTCATCGAATCCGTCGAGCGCCTCATGCGCGAGGAACATCTCTCGCCGCGCGATGCGACGCGCAAGGCCATGGACCAGATCACCAGCCCGATCATCGCCATTTCGCTGGTGCTCGCGGCGGTGTTCATTCCTTCCGCGATGCAATCCGGCTCGGTGGGCGTGATCTATCAGCAGTTCGCCCTGACCATCGCGATTTCGATGCTGTTCTCCGCATTCCTCGCGCTGTCGCTCACGCCGGCGCTGTGCGCGACGCTGCTGCGACCCGAACATCTCAAGGAGAACCGGATTTTCCGGTGGTTCAATCGCGGCTATGACTGGTCCCAGTCGCACTACCTGACTACCGTGCGCTTCAGCCTGCGCCACAAGTTCTGGTGGCTGGTCGGGTACGGCGTGCTGGTGGTGATCGGCGGCATCCTTTTCTGGCGTGTGCCGGGAAGTTTCGTGCCCGAAGAAGACCAGGGCTACGCCATCGGTATCGTGCAGATGCCGCCGGGAGCGACCATGCAACGCACGCGCGAGGTCATGCGACGCGTGGGCGAGAAGATCCGGAAGTCGCCGTCGGTGGACTCGGTATTCGAAGTTGCGGGATTCAGCTTCAGCGGCAGTGACGAGAGCCAGGGCATCTTTTTCATTCGCCTGAAGGAAATCGAAGACCGCAAGGAAACGGCGATGGAATTCATCGGCTGGGCCTTCGGGAACATCTCGGGCACGGAGCGCGACGGCTTCGTGTTCTTCGTCAACCTGCCGGTGATCAACGGCCTGTCCGATTTCGGCGGCTTCGATCTGTGGCTCGAGGACCGCGGCAACCAGGGCACCGATGCGCTCATCGCCGCCCAGAACACGCTGGTGCAAAAGGCTTCGCAGAGCCAGGTCGTGCAGGGCGTGCGATACAACGGCCTTGCCCCGTCACCGCGCCTCGAACTCAAGCTCGATCGCTCGCAGGCGCAGTCGATGGGTCTTGCGATCGACGATGTCTACAACGCGATCCAGATCATGCTCGCGCCCGTCTACGTGAACGACTTCTACTACCAGGGCCGTGTGCTGCGCGTGCAGATGCAGGCCGACGCGCAGTTCCGCATGAACGAGGACGCGTTGCGTCGCTACTATCTGCCGACCAACGCCGCCGCGGGCAATGCCTTTGTGCAGAGTGGCGAGACCACCAGCGACGGCATGGTGCCGCTGGCCTCGGTAGTCAGTTCGAAGTGGGTGGTCGCGCCGCCGACGCTGCAGCGCTTCAATGGTTTTGCCGCCATGCAGATCGTCGGCCAGAACGCCGCAGGGGCACAGCTCCGGCCAGGCCATGGGAGAAATGCAGAGAATGGTCGCGCAGGATCTGCCGCCCGGCTTCGGTGTCGACTGGGCTGGCCAGTCGCTGCAGGAAATCCGTGCCGGCGCCGAGGCGCCGCTGCTGTTCGGGCTTTCGATCCTGGTGGTGTTCCTGTGCCTGGCCGCGCTGTACGAGAGCTGGGCCACGCCCATCGCGGTGTTGCTGATCGTGCCGGTGGGCATCATCGGCGCGATAGTTGCGGCATCCAGCACCGGCCTTTCAAACGACGTGTTCTTCAAGATCGGCCTGATCACCATCATTGGCCTGGCGGCGAAAAACGCCATCCTGATCGTGGAGTTCGCGCTGCTGGCCCAGCAGCGGGGCGTCGCGCTGTACGACGCCGTCATGGAGGCCGCGCGCCTGCGTCTGCGGCCCATCCTCATGACTTCATTCGCCTTCATCCTCGGCGTGTTGCCCCTGGTGTTCTCCAGTGGCGCCGGTGCCAATGCGCGGCGCGCCATCGGTACGGGCGTGGCCGGCGGCATGTTGTCAGCGGCCATCCTCGGTGTGATGCTGGCGCCAGTTTTCTATGTCACGATCCGGCGCATGGTCGGCGACAAGTTCGAAGTCCCGAAGCCGGATCACCCAAACCTGAACGGCCGGTGAATCACGAATCGCAGGGGCGATTGAGGAACCGCGGCGACTGCGGGAACTCCACTCACAGAGATGTGAGTCGAATTTCGCAAGAGGTGTTTATGAAGACGTCACTGGTTGCCATCCTCTTATCTGTGGCGCTGCTCACGGGCTGCGCCGCCACCCTCAAGAAACTCAGCGAACCGAAGCTGAGCTACACCGAATACGCCGGCGAGCCGGTCAAGTCCTTCTACATGAAGAACCCCGACGGCGGCTGGAGCCCGGTGTCCAAGGATCAGCTGGTGGTCTGGTCGGGCATCAACGAGGCCTACCTCATCAAGGTGACCGGCTACTGCCCGGACCTGCAGTTCGCGCAAGCCATCGGCGTGACCAACACCGCCGGCACCGTCGACAAATTCGAAAAGGTGATCGTGGGTCGCGACAAGTGTTTCATCGAGGAGATCCGCCCGATCGACACCAAGCAGATGAAGGCCGACCGCAAGCTGATGAAGGAGCAGCTCAAGGAAGACGAGACAACCTGAGCCCGGGCCCGAACACTACAGAGCCCCCGGCCCGGGAACGGGCCGGGGGCTTTTGTTTTTCAGATTCGAGACAGCAGCGGCAGCAGCATCATCACCAGGCCCGCCCAGCTCACGGCCCACAGCAGGGTGCGCACCACCGGCACGCCCGCGATATAGACAGCGACGTACAACACGCGCGCCACGAGGAAAACGAGCGCGCCGGTATTCGCCTGCGACGCTTCCGGCGCCACGATCATGTTCATGAGCGCCAATGCCAGGAATACCGGCAAGCGCCTCCTGCATGTTGGCGAGCGCGCGCGCGGCCCGCTGCCCGGTCATGGTCAGCGGCCGCATGTGATCACGATTTCCCAGGTTTTCGGCTAGTTTGCCCGGGGCGCCGGGCGGCACGGGCTCCCGGAATCGGCCCGGCAGCAGGGTCTGCAGGACGAAGAGGGCAAGCACGAGAAGCACGAGAAGGACCATATGCGGGCTCCGTTGGTGGTCAGGGACATTAACTGTGTCGCAAATATATATAGCAATGCCGCCGGCCGGGGCGGTCCCCTTACAATCCGGGGCCATATGAACAAGAAGGGCTTGCTGGTCCTAACATCCCTGGCCGTGCTGGCAGCCTGCGGCAAGCAGGAGGAGCCACCCGTCATGGCGCGTGCCGACTGGGTGCTCGAATCGCGCGTGGCATTCTTCGAGAACGACGCCAAGACCCCGCGCCTGGCCCCCCGGGAAGACCTGCGCCTGTGGGTGCCTTACGTGGTGGGTGATCTCTACGGCGGCCCCAACGAGGGTGAATTCGCACCCGTCGCGCTCAAGCCGGACCTGAGTTTCGCGCTCGATCTCAACAAGAATCACGAAAAGCTCGCGAAGGCACTGGTCCCGACCGAGTTCTCGCAGAAGTGGATGACCATCGAACCGACCAGCGCGCGCGTGGCGCGCCTGTCACCGTTCGTCATGCCGGTGGATGGCATCGCCCCGGTGGGAATGTGCGAGTGGTTAGACATCGACACCGGCGACAAGCTGATGCTCGTCTACGTGGACCGTCCGGCGCGTATCCGCGGCGAGATCGTCTACGAGGGCCGCAGCCTGCGATTCGACATAGAGACGAAGGAGGCCGGATATATCTGGATCCGGCAGCCCGAGGGAAGCGGCGAATACCGGGTCGCCCCCTGGCCAGGCAGGGTCCTGCTCGCCGTCATGCCCGGCTAAGAACGGGGGCAGCCCCCATTTCCCAGCAAAAGGGGTCAGTCCTCGAGGGCTGACCCCTTTTGCCAGCAAACGGGGGCTGCCCCCATTCTTTTCTGATATTTTCCGACCCCGCGGACCCTTCCGTTTATAGAGAGCGCGACCATGCAACGAAATCTCATCGTGGCGATCACGAGTATTGCCGCGTCTGCCACGTTTCTGACCGCCTGCGGGAAAAAAGAAGAAGCTCCACCGCCACCGCCGGTGGCCGAAGAGGCCAAGCCCGCGGAGCCCGCCGGCGCCGATCCGAAGCAGTTCCTGACTCAGCCGCTGGCCATCGACATCTACAGCGCTGATCCGTCGGCGCACGTGTTCAACGGCAAGATCTACATCTATCCCTCGCACGACTTCGACTCGGGCATTCCGAGCGATGATCTCGGCAACCAGTACGCCATGAAGGATTACCAGGTGCTGTCGATGGACAGCATCGGCGGGCCGGTCACCGTTCATCCCGTCGGTCTCGACATCAAGGACGTGCCGTGGGCCAGCGAAAAGATGTGGGCGCCGGATGCCGCCGAGAAGGACGGCAAGTACTACCTGTACTTCCCCGTGAAGGACAAGGAAGGCGTGTTCCGCATCGGCGCGGCCGTCGGCGACACGCCGGAAGGTCCGTTCAAGGCTCAGCCCGAGGCGATCAAGAACAGCTTCAGCATGGACCCGGCCGTGTTCAAGGACACCGACGGCAAGTACTACATGTACTTCGGCGGTCTCTGGGGTGGCCAGCTGCAGCACTGGAAGACTGGCAAGCACACGCCGCAGGACGACTCGCAGCCAGCCGGATGACAAGCCCGCGCTGTATCCGAAAGTCGCGCGCATGGCCGACAACATGGTCGAGTTCGCCGAAAAGCCGAAGGATCTGAAGATCGTCGACGAGAACGGCAAGACCATCCTGTCCGGTGACCATGTGCGTCGCTTCTTCGAAGCCTCGTGGATGCACAAGTACAAGGACAACTACTACTTCTCGTACTCGACCGGCGATACGCACACCATCTCGTATGCGATGGGCAAGTCGCCGTACGGTCCGTTCACCTACAAGGGCGTGATCCTGAAGCCCGTGCTGGGCTGGACGAACCACCACTCGATCACGGAAGTGGAAGGCAAGTGGTACATCTTCTATCACGACACTCAGCGCTCGAATGGCATCAACCATCTGCGCAACGTGAAGCAGCCGATCGAGATCACGTACAACGAAGACGGCACCATCCAGACCATCGACCCGTACTCCGGTGATGACGCGGCGGCCGCGGCGCCGGCCACCACCGGTCCGACTCCGGCGCCGGCGAGCTGAGCGGAACACACTGCAACTCGCTGTAACGAAGGGGACGCTCAGGCGTCCCCTTTCTTTTTGTGGCACGCGGACCGAATCGCCCGGCACACGCCGAAACGGCTTATCATCGACGCCGCCATGAACGATGCGCTCGAGTCGACCCCGGTATCCCCGTCGCTGACGCGGCGGCGCACGGACCTTTCTCGCGCCGCTCTGGTTGTTAGCCTTGGGCGGTATCGCGGTGCTCGCGGCGGCGTTCTTCTACTGGAATTCCGCCACCACCACGACCATCGTGCTGGTTCGGCATGCCGAGAAACAGCTCGGCGCCATCGACGATGCGCCGCTCACACCCCAGGGTGAACTTCGCGCCGCGCGCCTGGCGGTGATGTTGGGAGACGCGGAAAAGCTGGGCCGGGTGCAGCGGATCTACGTCACCAACACGCGTCGCTCTCAACAGACCGCCGCGAACCTGGCGCAGCGACTCAATCTCAAGCCGACGATCGTCGAAGCGAAGATCTCGAACGCGGAGCTCGCGCGCCAGGTGCTGCGCGATAACAAGGGTGGACTGGCGATCGTCGTCGGGCACAGCAACACCGTTCCGCAGCTCGTCGCGGAAATGGCCGGAGTCGACAATGTGCCGGCGATGGGCGACGAGGAATTCGACACGATGTACGTCGTCACCGTGCCGACCATCGGCCGCGCTTCCGTCCTGCGCATGAAGTACTGAATCCCTCAGATGATCGGGATGTCGCCGCGCAACTCGATGGCCTTCTTGATGAAGGCTTCGTGTTCGGCAATCGAGAAGTGCGCCTTCACGCGTCCCTTGACGATCCGGTTCTGGTCGATCAGGTAAGTGACGCGCTGCACCCAGACGCCGAACAGTCCGTTCACGCCGAACATCTTGATGACTTCTTTCGTTTCATCCGCGAGGAGGGTGAAGGGCAGGTTGTACTTCTCGCGAAAGCGCCGATGACTTTCCGGGCTCTGCGGGCTGATGCCCGCCACAGTCAGGCCCGCGCCGCTGATCTCCCGGTGCAGATCCCGGATCGAGCAGGCCTCGCGGGTGCACCCGGGGGTGAAATCGGCCGGGTAGAAATAGAGGATGACGGGCCCGTCTCTGCTCAGGTCGGACAGCGAAATGTCGTGACCGTCCTGGTCCGGCAGCGTGAACTCGGGCGCCTTCTGCTCGGTTTCCAGCATGGGCGGGATATTAAGAGTGAATCGCTTGCCGGGGCCAGCCTGCCTGATAGAATCCCGCGCCTTCCGGCCCAGGGCCGGGGTTTCCAACGTGTGGGGCGGTAGCTCAGCTGGGAGAGCGTCGCGTTCGCAATGCGAAGGTCGAGGGTTCGATCCCCTTCCGCTCCACCAAATTTTCGTGTCACCACCGTAGCCCAACGGCCAGGTGGCCACCGTAAGAGGCATAGTCACCGATCGAGCCGGTGTTGCCCGTTACCCGATCCTCAACCTGCCAATCCGCAAAATGCTGGTTGCCATGCACGCGGAATTCGCCGTACCAGCGCTCGCCGAAATTGCGCCGCACGCCGGCAAAGGCGCTGAGGACAATTTCAGTGTCAACCTGTGTGTGTACATCGAATTGACCGCCGTCGGCAGTCGGGCCGGAAACGTCCGGGACATCTACGGCGGAGGCGCCGAGCCCGGCTCCCACGAACCAAGCGGTCGCGCGGCTCGAGGGATTAAACGTACGTTCGCCCCAGGCCTGCAGCATCGTGCTCTCGGCGAGTGCATCGACGGGCTCGACCCCGGGCGATTGCGTGATGCCAGCAATCTGCGCCGGCGTCTCGAAGTCGTATTCTGAAAGCAACAACGTGCCACCGATGGTCCACCGCTCATTCAGTTCGTAACGCAACTGCACGCCGAAGCCGGGAATGTCATTGGCCGGTTCGCCATTCGCCACTGAAATACTGATCAGCCCGCCGGCGCTGAGCGCCTTTTCGCGCTCGTCGGCAATCGCAATGCCGCCAGTTGATGCAATGCACGCGACGAATGCTCCAAATCCATTCTTGTTCTTCACGAAGCACCTCCCTGAAGACATGCTCCGTTAGACGTCATGCCGCGCCAGACTCCGGCGAAGCTACGCCACCACCACGATCTTCCCGATTTGCTGGTTGGCCTCGAGAAACCGGTGCGCCTCGACGATCTGGTCCAGCGGGAAAGTACGAGCGATCACCGGCTTCAACCGCCCATCCGCCAGTCCGCGTAGGATCAGCGCCTTCGCGCGCGCGAAGCGATCGGGATAATTCCAGATGGTCGAAGCCACCCAGCCGCGAATGCTCAGGTTCTTGAATGCCGCCGGCCAATGAGGATGCAGGGTCGGCTGGCCGGAAAGACCGCCATAGATGAAGAGTGTGCCGTCGACTGCCATGGCCTCGGCCAGCGTCTGTACATACGGGCCGCCCACCGGATCGAACACGATGCGCGCGCCTTTTCCGTCGGTGATCTTCATGACCTCGGCGACGAGATCGGATTCTTCCGTGGCGATCACATGTTTCGCGCCGTGAGCGAGCAGGGCCTGGCGTTTGTCACTGCGCCGCGTGGCCGCGATCGGAGTGGCGCCGGCCCAGTTCGCGAGCTGAATCGCCGCGAGCCCCACGCTGCTCGAAGCCGCGCGGATGATCACGTAATCGCCCACCGTCGCGTGCGCTACCTCGAGGATGGCCATCGCGGTCAGGTACTGCATCCAGATCGATGCGGCGTGAATGGATGACAGACCTGGCGGCGCGGCGAGCACGCTGCGCGCGGGCACGATGGCTTGCTCGCCGTAGACACCGTATTCGCCGAGGCGATACGAGGGCAGCACGCAAACACGGTCGCCGACCTTGAAGTCCTTCACGCCTTCACCGAGCGCCTCCACGGTGCCGCAGGCTTCATATCCCATGAGCGTGGGCATCTTCGGTTTGACCGGGTACTGGCCCGCGCGGAATGCCGCCTCCGAGCGGTTCAGCCCGATGGCCTCGATACGCAGGCGAAGTTCGCCGGCAGCGGGCGCGCCCACATCAAGATCCTCGATGCGCAGGACCTCGGGACCGCCTTGTTCATGGATCCGGACGACTTTGCTCATGGTCTGCCTCCGCAATTGCGCGCCCATTGTCGCGTCGGGCGGCGCGGCGTCTCGCATCCCAGCGAAATCGTGAGAAGTCGCCGCCGGGCCTGTAAAATCCCCGCCCGCGCGCCCCCGTAGCTCAGTGGATAGAGCGACCGCCTCCTAAGCGGTAGGTCGTCGGTTCAACTCCGGCCGGGGGCGCCATGTCGGCGCGAGCGTCGGTAGGAATTCGACGTGAGCCGCAATGAGGGCGACCGCGTCAGGTTCGTGATCACTGGCAGCTGATAACGCTGGCAAGTCGCGAGCGCGACAGGATCGCCGGTTCGTCCACCCGGCGACGAGCTTCCGCCATTCCGTCATCCGCGAACCGCTGATCGTGACGCGAAGCGCCTACGAAGTTTCTCTTGCCATCGCGCTGCCTGGTGTCATGCGGCCGCACTACATTGCAGCGCATGCGTTATCTCACCCTGTGCACAGACTACGACGGCACCATCGCACATGACGGCCGGGTCGATGCCGAAACCGTAGCGGCGCTCGAAGAATTGCGCGCCTCGGGCCGCCGGCTGGTGCTGGTCACGGGCCGCGAGATCGAGGACCTGCTGCGGGTATTCGACCGCGTGGACCTGTTCGACAGGATCGTGGCCGAGAATGGCGCGCTCCTCTACCGACCCAAGACGCGGGAAGAGCGTGTACTGGGTGAAGAACCGCCGGCCAGTTTCATCGGCGAGCTGCAACGGCGCGGCGTCGACAACATATCGGTAGGGCGCTGCATCGTTGCGACCTGGCATCCGCACGAACGTGAAGTGCTGGAAGTCATTCGTGACCTGGGACTCGAGCTCCAGGTCATCTTCAACAAGGGCGCGGTCATGGTACTGCCCAGCGGCATCAACAAGGCCACCGGGCTGCAGTGCGCATTGGACGAGATGAACGTCTCGGCGCACAACAGCGTGGGGGTTGGTGATGCCGAGAACGATCACGCCTTTCTGAATATCTGCGAATGCTCGGCGGCAGTGGCCAACGCGCTGCCGGCCGTCAAGGAAAAGGTGGACATCGTGCTCGACCGCGATCACGGCGCTGGCGTGCGCGAGTTGATTGCGGAAATGCTCGCCGACGATCTTGCGAACCGGGCAGCACGCCTGCAGCGCCACGAGATCCTGCTGGGCCGGAGTCAACGCGGCGAGGCAATAACCCTGCCGCCGTTCGGAATCAGCGCGCTCGTCGTCGGAACTTCCGGCGGCGGGAAATCCACGATGGCGACGGGCCTCGTCGAGCGACTCGGCGCGAAGGGTTACGGCTTCTGCATCGTGGACCCGGAAGGTGATTACGACGCCGTCGATAGCGCGGCGGTATTGGGCAGTGCGGAGCGCGCCCCTTCGGTGGACGAGTGCATGCAGCTATTGGCCAAGCCGGGCCAGAACGCGATCATCAATCTGCTGGGACTCAAACTTGCCGATCGTCCCGCCTTCTTCATGTCCCTGTTTACCCGCGTACGTGATCTGCGGGCCAAAACCGGTCGTCCGCACTGGCTGATCGTGGACGAGGCGCATCACGTCATGCCCGCAGACTGGCAGTCAACTGGCCTGATCCTGCCGCAGCGGCTCAATGGCATCCTGCTGATGAGTGTCACGCCGAAGTTGCTTGCGGCGACGACGCTGCGCCTCATCGATTCACTGATCGTGCTCGGCGAGAAGCCGCGTGAAATGGTGCGCGAGTTCGCGGAGGCGAACGACGTCGCGGTTCCGGACGCGGGAGTGGACAAGATTCCGGGAGGAGAAGCCCTGCTGTGGCACAAAACCGCCGGGCCGCCGGAGGTCGTCGTGCTGGAGCCGAGCCGAACCGACCGGCGGCGGCATCTGCGCAAGTATGCCGAAGGCTCACTGGGCGAAGATCGTTCCTTCTACTTTCGCGGCCCCGAAGGCAAGCTGAAACTGCGCGCGTACAACCTGATCGTGTTCATGGACCTGGCGGATGGCGTAGACGACGAGACATGGCTATACCACTGGCGCCGCGGGGATGTGACCGCGTGGCTGCGCTCATGCGTCAAGGATGAGCCGCTGGCAGAGAGCGTTGCCGTTGCAGTGCGCGAGCTGCCTGATGACGCCACTCGATCGCGCGAGCGCGTGCGTGAGCTGATCGAGGAGATCTATACGCTGCCTGCCGAAGTCGCTGGCAAACAGTAGTCAGCGCGCGATTGCGTGGTGGTTGCCAGCACGTCGCCGGTGCAGGTACGGTGCCGCCATGCGTCAGATCATGTTCGTCCTCCAGGCGCGCGGCGACCGCCGCGGCCTAACCGAAATCACCGAGAGCGTCCGCAACTGGGTGTCGAAGCAGGGCATCAGCTCGGGGATGCTGACGCTGTTTTGCCGTCACACCTCGGCCTCACTGCTCATCCAGGAAAACGCCGCGCGCGCGGTGCGCAGTGATCTCGAGAAATTCTTCGACGAACTCGCGCCCGAGGGAGCGGACCTCTACGAGCACGACGACGAAGGACCGGACGACATGCCCGCACACCTCAAGACTGCGCTCACCCAGGTGCAACTCAACGTACCGGTGATGGACGGCCGCCTGATGCTCGGCACCTGGCAGGGCATATACCTGTTCGAACATCGCGCACATCCCTCTGTGCGCGAAATCGTGCTACATCTTGCCGGAGAGTAGCGCGGGTAACCTGGCTCTCCTGGGCCATTCTTTCTGGGGGACGGATGAGTCTCAAGGTCAATCGTCGCCATTTCGTGGCTGGCGCGGGTGCTGCTTTGTCCGTAGCCGCTGCTCGCCAAACTTTCGCCAGCATTCCGTCGGATGAAGCCTGGGCGCGCGCCGCCGATATCGCTCGCAAGATAAGTTCTCCCGTCATTCCAGCGCGGCTCTTCCGGATCACGGACTTCGGTGCGCGCGCGGATGGCACGACTCTCAACACCGACGCCATTGCCAGGGCCATTGCCGCTTGCGCGCGTGAGGGCGGCGGGCGCGTGGAAGTGCCGGCCGGCAGATTCCTGACCGGGGCGATCCGTCTCAAGAGCAATGTGGATCTGCATGTGTCCGAAGGTGCGACGTTGCTGTTCGATCCGAGTCCCTCGAGCTATCCCATGGTGTTCACGCGCTGGGAAGGCATGGAGCTCATGAACTACTCGCCGCTGATCTACGCGCACGGCGAGAAGAACATCGCCATCACCGGCAAGGGCACGCTCGACGGGCAGGGCAGCGACAAGAACTGGTGGGCCTGGAAGGGGCCGTGGGGTGGCACCACGCCCTACGGCTGGAAAGAAGGCATGCCCGACCAGCGCCCGGCGCGCAAGAAGCTCTTCGACATGGCCGAGGCCGCCGTGCCGGTAAAGGACCGCGTGTTCGGCGACGGCTCGCTGCTGCGTCCGCCGTTCATCCAGCCCTACGCCTGCGAGAACGTGCTGATCGAAGGCGTGCGCCTGCGCAATTCGCCTTTCTGGAACATTCATCCCGTGATGTGCAGGAACGTGATCCTGCGCGGCGTGGACATCTTCGGCCACGGCCCTAACAACGATGGCGTGGATCCGGAATCCGTGGATCACATGCTCATCGAGGATTGCTCGTTCGACACCGGGGACGATTGCATCGCGGTGAACTCGGGTCGTAATGCCGATGGGCGTCGCCTCGCGACGCCGTCGCAGAACATCCTGGTGCGCAACTGCCGCATGAAGGAGGGCCACGGCGGGGTGGTCGTGGGCAGCCAGATCTCCGGCGGCGCGCGCTGGGTGTTCGCGGAAAACTGCCGCATGGACAGTCCCGACCTCTGGTATGCGATCCGCTTCAAGAACAATGCGCTGCGCGGCGGGCTGCTCGAGAACTTCTATTACCGCGACATCGACGTCGGGCAGGTGGGGCGTGCCGCCATCACCTGCGATTTCAACTACGAAGAGGGCGCAAACGGGCCGTTCATCCCGCAGTTGAAAAACGTCGTGGTTGAACGACTGCGGGTGAAGAACGCGGTGCGCGTGCTGGATTCACAGGGCCTGCCGCAGGCGCCGGTCAATGACATCACCATCCGCGACAGCGAATTTGGCGGCGTCACCCAGCCGAGCATCATCAGGCACACGCGCGAGGTGAGACTCGAAAAAGTGCGGGTGAACGACAAGCTGGTGCAGGAACTTTGAAGACGCTCGACGAGCTGCAGAACGCGAACGCATGCGCGATCATCTTCGAGTGCACCTCCGGAAGTCGTGCCTACGGTACGACGACGGCAGCCAGTGACGAAGATGTCCGGGGCATTTTTGCGCTGCCCGCGAATGCCTACCTCGATCTGGTGAGACCGCCGGACCAGGTAGGCGATGAGCGTGGCAATACCGTTTTCTACAGCCTGAGACGAGTGATCGAGCTGCTCACGGTTGCCAATCCAAACATTCTCGAACTGTTGTTCATGCCGCCGGACTGCGTCCTGAAGAGCGCTCCGGAAATGCAGGCGCTCATCGCGCGCCGCAGCGACTTCATCACGTCGCAATGTGCCGATACCCACGCAGGCTACGCCATGTCGCAGATAAAGAAGGCGCGTGGTCAGAACAAGTGGGTCAACAACCCGAGGCCAGAGTTGGCGCCGGCCCGGGAGGAGTTCTGCCACATCATTCCCTGGAGCGACGGAACGCCCCGCGGACGAAATGCCCGTGCGGCCGGTGCCGTTGAGCGTCATCGGCTGGCGGCTCGAAGAATTTCACGCCGCGCGACTGGAACACGCGCGCGACACCTATCGCCTGTATCGATACGGGCCGGGCGCGCGCGGAGTGTTTCGCGGCGATGTGCTGGCGTGCGAATCGATCCCCAGGGAAGACGAGGCATCGCGCTTTGCCGGATTGCTGTTGTTCAACGAGCAGGCCTGGAAGCAGTCGCTGGTGGACCACCAGAACTACTGGGCGTGGCGGCGCGAACGCAATCCGGCGAGATGGGAGCAGCAGGAACGCGGCGAGCTCGACTTCGATGCGAAGAACATGATGCACACGGTGAGATTGCTGCTGTCCGGCCGTTCCATCCTCGAACGCGGCGAACCCATCGTCCGTTTCAGCGGTGAGTCGCTGTCGCTGCTCATGGACATCCGTGCCGGCAAACTCTCATTTGAGAAGATCCTGGAAATTGCCGAAGGGCTGATCGCCGATTGTGAGCAACTCAAATCGGGCAGCAAGCTGCCGGAGACCTGCGACGCCGCGCTCGCAACCCGGCTGCTGCGCGATCTCACCGCGGCGTGGGAGCGGCGCATCTCATGAAGGACGCGATCATCGAGGCGTTGCGCACCATCGAGCGTGAACAGCAGGTGCGTGTGCTGCTCGCGGTGGAGTCGGGCAGCCGCGCCTGGGGGTTTGCTTCGCCCGACAGCGACTACGACGTGCGCTTCATCTACGTTCACGCACGCGACTGGTACCTGTCGGTCATCGAGGAACGCGATGTCATCGAACGCATGTTGCCCGGCGACCTCGATGTGAGCGGCTGGGACCTGCGCAAGACGTTACGGCTGTTCGCCAAGTGCAATCTGGCCTTGAATGAGTGGCTGGGTTCGCCGCAGACATATATCGAGGAGACCCGCTTTCGTGCCGCGCTCGCAACGTTGATCCCGAAGTACTTCAATCCGATCGCCGGCATGTACCACTACCGCAAGATGGCGCAGGCCGCATTCGAAGGTCACTACGTCGATGGCCGGATCGGGATCAAGAAAATTTTCTACGTGCTGCGACCATTACTCGCGTGTCGCTGGATCGAGAAGCACCCGGAGCCAGCCACCCACTGAATTCGCCCGCCTGCGTTGGGGCGGAGTGGGTGACCGGGCGCGAGCGACAGTGGATCGGGGAACTGCTCGAAGCCAAGGCCGGCGCCATGGAAGCGCAGCCCGTTTCAATCGACGCGGAGCGTGCGGTCGCGCTGCGGTCTGAAATCTCTCACTTCGAAACGATCGCGTCCGCTTTGCCTGCCCCCGAGAAAGCGCCGCTCGATGATCTGGACCATTTGCTTCGGCACTGGGCCAGCACCTGCGCGGACGCTTGACTTGTCGATAACAGGTGCTCACACTTCGCGCCCCATGATTTTCGCGCCTAACTTGTTGGTTCTATCGCTTAGCCTGCCCCACGCGGGACGGGAGGGTGTTGCCTAGAGTTTGAGCGCCAGTTTCGGGCTGCAAACTACCTGAAAGCCCCCTTCGGTCCTGCCGGAGGGGGCTTTTTCGTTTGGTCATTTTGTTCGTTGATTTTCTTGGGCCCGGGTGGCGCAACTGGAAGACGCGTCGGTCTCAGAAACCGGATGTTGTGAGTTCGAATCTCACCTCGGGCACCAATTTGCAGGATTGCCGTGGGCAATAGGGTCCCGGCTGGACAAGCTCTCGCCCGTTCTTGTTAGTCGGTATTTTCCGACGGACAATTCCTACATGCCGCATCAAGCGACTGTTAGCAGTCGCGCGCGTACAGTGCAAATGGGATTTTTCCTTAAGCGCGCACAGGCTCCTTTAGTTCGACATGGGCGATGCAACCCTTCCGGTGCAAACTGCGCGTTCTTCCGAAGTTCGTGCACCCGCATATATCGGGCCACTGATTCCGGCGCAGGCATGGCCAATGCGTTACGTGGCGGCGGTGGCGGTGGTCCTCGCTACCGTGGGGCTGCGCGTCATGCTGGCGCCCCTGTTAGGCACGCAGGCGCCTCTATTGCCCTTCGTCCTGGCCGTGTTTGTCAGCGCCTACCTTGGCGGGCGGGGCCCGGGGTTGCTGGCCAGCGTCCTGACGCCCATTGCCGCCACTATCTGGTTCACGGCCTGGCCGCACGATGCGCCGCCGGTCCAGTGGGGTGCGCACGTGATGTTTTTCCTGCTGATTGCGGGTCTCGCGACGTTTGTCATGCACGAGCTGCAACGCAGCTCGCGCGCACAGATCCTCGCGCTCCAGGCCGCGGCGCAGAGTGAAGCAGGCGTCCGCAAGAGCGCCGCGCAACTCAAGCTCATCACGGATGCGATGCCGGCGCTGATCTCCTACATCGCGCGCGACGGTACCTACCGCTTCGCCAACAAGCTCTACGAGAACTGGTTTGGCAGTTCCGCGGAAATGATGGTCGGCCGCCACGTGCGCGAGGTGCTGGGCGCAAATGCATATGAACTGATTCGTCCGCGACTCGAACGCGCACTGCGGGGCGAGCGCGTGTTCTTCGAGCAGGATATCCCGTATGCCAGCGGATCGCGCGAAGTGGCCGTGCACTACATTCCGGATCTCGATGCTAGCGGCGAGGTGCACGGATGTTTCGCGTTGATCGAGGACATCTCTGCACGCAAACGCGCGGAGCGAGCGCTGCGGGAAGCGGATCGACGCAAGGACGATTTCCTGGCGATCCTCGGCCACGAGCTGCGCAATCCACTGACGTCCATCCGCAACGTGGCGCACGTTCTCAGTCGCGGTACGGCCGACGGCACCACCGTGCGACGCTCGGGCGAGTTGCTCGAACGCCAGGCAAATCACCTGTCGCACCTCGTGGACGATCTGCTCGATGTGGCGAGCATCATGCGTGGGCGTATCGCCCTCGACCTGGTGCCGATGCAACTTGGTTCGGCGGTTGAAACGGCAGTTGATTCGCTGCGATCGCAGTTCGAGGCGCGCGGGCAGAAGGTAGTCCGTCAATCGTGATGCGGGAGAATTGTCCGTCGCGGCCGATTCGATTCGACTCAGCCAGGTGATTTCAAACCTGCTGGCCAATGCCATCCGCTACTCGCCGGACGGAAGCGAGATTCACGTTTCGCTGGAGGCGACCGGCAACGACGCGATGCTCAGCGTGCGCGACCAGGGTATGGGAATCGATCCGCAGATGTTGCCGCGGGTGTTCGACCAGTTCCTGCAGGGAGATCGTTCGCTCGACCGTTCCCATGGCGGTCTCGGTATCGGTCTGACTGTCGTCAAGCATCTGGTCGAGATGCATGGCGGACGGGTCGAGGCAAGAAGTGAGGGACTGGGCGAGGGCAGCGAGTTCCGTGTCTATCTGCCGCGCGTGGAGGCCGCGCCCATGTTGTCGCCGGGCGCGCCCGGTGGCGCGGCGCGCCCTCGGTCAGGCGCCGGGTGTTGATCGTCGATGACAATCGCGACGCAGCCGAATCATTGCGCGAGCTGTTGCGCCTGCACGGACACGAAGTCGAGGTGGTGCACGACGGGTCCGACGCGCTGAGCAGGCTGGATGCCTTCCGCGCCGATGTCGTGCTGCTGGACATCGCGCTGCCGCGCATGGATGGATTCATGGTGGCGCACGCGATTCGCGCGCGCTTCGCACACACGCACAGGCGTCCACGGTTGCTGGCACTCACGGGTTACGCGCGCGAGGAAGATCGCTCCTCGACCCTGCGTTCGGGCTTCGACGGACACCTGAGCAAGCCCGTGGCACCGGAACACCTTCTGAAGGTGATCGCCGATGAAGGTCAGTGGCAGACCACGCCGAGTGAGCCGGCCTGAATCAGGTTGCGTTATGTCCGAGCGAGCGACACGATAATCGCCGACGCTCTATCTACGTGACGACGCGCAGGATATTCCGAGTTCCAGTTTGGGACTTGGCTCACACTCGTTTTGGGCTTGACGGCATTCCGCAGCCGCGACGCACTCATAGAATGCACGGCACATGTCCACACCGATGCCCGAACGACGCCTGCGAATTGAACGGCGCCGTTCCGTCCTTCGGGCGCTCTGGCGAGGCAACTTCGCGCGGCGGCGCCTGGCACCCCGTCGCAGCAGCGAGCGGCATGCCGTGGTCACCGACTGGTTTCATCCGCAGTGGCTCGCGGTCGGCATCCTGATCCTGCTCCTTTGTGGTGCTGATGCGCTGCTGACCCTCACGCTGATCTCCAACGGAGCCACGGAAATCAACCCCTTCATGGATCCGCTGGTTCGCGGCCCTGGCCAGTCGTTTGCGGCCTGGAAGTTCGCCCTGACTTCCATGGGAGTGGTGATTCTGACCCTGCTGGCCCAGCTGAAGCTGTTTGGCCGGGCGGTGGGCACCATCCTCTACGTGGTCCTTGGGATGTATGTAGTGCTCGTGGGCTACGAGCTGTTTCTTTTACGTAACATACCCATAGATTAGCTACCGATTGCCTTTTCGGTGGGGGCAGCTTGGGCTAACATACCGCCCCTTTGTTGCTCCAGGACCTTGAGTCCAAAAGGATTTTTTCCCCGTATGCCTCCAAGCCTTCGCGAGTTGCTGGCCTCGACGCCGCTCTCGGGCGGTAACGCTTCCTATGTCGAAGCTCTGTATGAGCAGTTTCTGACCGATCCGCAGAGTGTCGACGGAAATTGGCGCGAATACTTCCAGAAGCTCAAAGACGGCAGCGCGGGTGAACAGATTCACTCGTCGGTCCAGGCGGGAATCATCCAGCGCGCCACCAGGCCGCGCATGGCCGCGGTGGCCTCGCAGCCGGGCACGGAGGCAGCGGCCAAGCAGGGCGCGGTCTCGCGCCTGGTGCAGATCTACGCCAACCGCGGTCACCTGATCGCCAACCTCGATCCGCTTGGCATGCAGAAGCGGCCGCGGCCGCGCGTGCTGGAGCTGGGCTACTTCGGCCTCAGCGAGGCCGACCTCGACACTGAATTCCTCACCGGCTCGCGCCCGAGTGAACTGGCTCAGCGCCTGAAGCTGCGCGAAATCATCTCGCAGCTCGAACACGCGTACTGCAGCACCATCGGCGCGGAGTTCGCGCACGTCTCGGACACCGAAGAGCGGCTGTGGCTGCAGGATCAGTACTTGCTCGGCCGACTGAAGGGAACGCTGTCGACCGAGGAACAGAAGAATCTGCTCTGGCAGCTCTCGGCGGCCGAAGGACTCGAGCGCTACCTGCACACCAAGTATGTCGGCCAGAAGCGCTTCTCGCTCGAGGGCGGCGACTCACTGATTCCGCTCCTCGACGATCTCATTCAGCAGGGCGGACAGAAGGGCGTCGAAGAATGCGTCATCGGCATGGCACATCGCGGCCGCCTCAACGTGCTGGTGAACGTGCTCGGCAAATCGCCGTCGGTACTGTTCAACGAATTCGAAGGCAAATACGACACCTCGCATCTGCAGGGTTCGGGCGACGTGAAGTACCACAAGGGCTTCTCGTCGGATCTGCGCACGCCCGGCGGCAACGTGCACGTGGCGCTGGCGTTCAATCCCTCGCATCTCGAAGTCGTGAACCCAGTGGTCGAAGGTTCGGTGCGCGCACGCCAGGAACGTCGCGGTGACACGACGGGCTCGCGTGTATTGCCCATCCTCATCCACGGCGACTCCGCATTCGCCGGCCAGGGCGTGGTGATGGAGACGCTGCAGCTTTCGCAGGCGCGCGCCTTCTACACAGGCGGCACGGTGCACATCATCGTGAACAACCAGGTCGGGTTCACCACTTCCCGGCAGGACGACGTGCGCTCGACGATGTACTGCTCGGACGTCGCCAAGATGCTCGAGACGCCTATCTTCCACGTCAATGGCGACGATCCGGAAGCGGTGGTGTTCGTGACCCGCCTGGCGCTGGCGTATCGCCAGAAGTTCAACAAGGACGTGGTCATCGACCTCGTCTGTTATCGCCGTCACGGCCACAACGAAGCGGACGAGCCTGCCGCCACTCAGCCGATGATGTACCAGGTCATCCGCAAGCATTTGACCACGCGCAAGCTCTACGCCGACCGGCTGGTGGCGGAGGGCGTGCTGACCGACGCGGAAGCCGCCGACATGGTCGAGCACTACCGCCAGGGTCTCGATGCCGGCAAGCAGCAGGCGCGCGCTTCGCTCGGCATGATCGGCAACAAATACACGGTCGACTGGAGCAAGTACGCGGGCAGTGACTGGACCGAGCGCGTGCGCGGCGGCGGCGACCTCGCGCGCCTGAAGGCGCTGGGCGAGCGCGCCGTGCGCTTTCCGGAGAGCATTACGCTGCATCCGCGCGTGGCGCAGGTGATGGCCAACCGCGCCAAGATGTTCCGCGGCGAGCTGCCGCTCGACTGGGGCGCGGCCGAGACACTGGCCTATGCCAGCATCCTCGAGGAAGGCAACTCGATTCGCTTCACCGGCCAGGACTCCGGCCGCGGCACGTTCTTCCATCGGCACGCTGTGCTGCATGATCAGGCCAGCGGCGAATGTTACGTGCCGCTTCAGCACCTGGCAGAGCGCCAGCCGGCGTTCCAGATTACGGACTCGGTGCTGTCCGAAGAAGCCGTGCTCGGCTTCGAATACGGTTACTCCACCACCGACCCGTCCGCGCTGGTGATCTGGGAAGGCCAGTTCGGCGACTTCGTGAACGGTGCGCAGGTCATCATCGACCAGTTCATCAGTTCGGGCGAAGCCAAGTGGGGCCGGCTATGCGGTCTCGCGCTGCTGTTGCCGCACGGGTACGAAGGGCAGGGCCCGGAGCATTCCTCCGCGCGGCTCGAGCGCTTCCTGCAGCTGTGCGCCGAGAACAACATGGCGGTGTGCGTGCCGTCGACGCCCGCGCAGATGTACCACATGCTGCGCCGGCAGATCCTGCGCAGCCTGCGCAAGCCGCTCATCGTGATGACGCCGAAGAGCCTGCTGCGTCATGACCTGTCCGTGTCCTCGCTCGAGGACCTGGCCAACGGCGAGTTCGCCACGGTCATCGACGAGCTCGATGCCCAGCCGTGAAGCCCGCCAGTGTGCGGCGCGTGGTGATGTGTTCCGGCAAGGTGTACTTCGAGTTGCTCAAGGCGCGCCGTGCGACCAACAACAATGAAGTCGCACTGGTGAGAGTGGAACAGCTGTATCCGTTCCCGGTGGCCGAGACCGAAGCCGCGCTCGCGAAGTATCCGAACGCGCGTGAAGTCGTCTGGTGCCAGGAAGAGCCGCAGAACCAGGGCGCGTGGTACCAGATCCGCCACCGCCTGCAGACGCTGGTCGGCAAGCGCGAGTTGCTGTACGCAGGACGTCCGCCCGCGGCGGCGCCGGCCACCGGCATCTCCAAGCTTCACGAACTCGAGCAACGCGGACTCATCGAGGCCGCGCTGTCTGCCACTCACAAAGAAGACGGGGCGCGCGAAACCAAGCGCCTGACGCTGACGGGCGCGCCGCAGACGCCTCCCGCGGCTGCGACGTCGCGATAAGGAAGATTCATGGCCATTGAAATCAAGGTTCCCCAACTACCCGAGTCGGTCGCCGATGCCACGCTCGTGACCTGGCACAAGCAGGCCGGGCAGGCGGTCAGCCGCGATGAGAATCTCGCCGACCTCGAGACCGACAAGGTGGTGCTGGAAGTCCCCGCGCCGGTGAACGGCGTACTCAAGGAACTCAGGATCGTCGCCGGCACTTCGGTGACCAGCGGCCAGGTGCTGGCCGTGCTGGAAGAAGGAGCTGCTGCGACTGCGGCGCCCGCACCGCCAAGCCCGCCGCGCCGGCTCCCGCCGCTGCCGCACCGGCGCCGAAGGCTGCCGCCGCATCAGGCGGCAACGACAAGCTCGCTCCATCCGTGCGCCGCATGGTGGAGGAGAAGCAGCTCGACCCGGCGAAGATCCCGGCCTCGGGCAAGGATGGACGCATCACCAAGGGTGACGTGGTCGATTTCCTGGATAAAGCACCGGCCGCGCAAGCCGGCCGCGCCGGCCGAGCCGTCTTCCGGCAAGAGTGCGCCGGCCGCGCCGGCTGTCGGCGCCGCGGGTCGACAGGACCAGCGCGTCCCCATGACGCGCCTGCGTGCGCGCATCGCCGAGCGGCTGCTGGAAGCCCAGCAGACCCAGGCGCAGCTCACCACGTTCAACGAGATCGACCTCAAGGCGGTCATGGACGTGCGCGCGAAGTACAAGGACACCTTCGAGAAGAAACACGGCGTGAAGCTCGGCTTCATGTCCTTCTTCGTGAAGGCGGCCGTGGAGGCGCTCAAGAAATTCCCGGTGGTCAACGCCTCGGTGGAAGGCAACGACATCGTCTACCACGAGTACTACGACATCGGCGTCGCGGTCTCGACGGAGCGTGGCCTCATGGTGCCGGTATTGCGCGACGCAGACCTGCAGAGCTACGCCGACATCGAGAAGAACATCGGCGCGTATGCCACGCGCGCGCGCGAAGGCAAGATCACCATCGAGGAGCTCACCGGCGGCACGTTCTCGATCACCAACGGCGGCACCTTCGGTTCGCTGCTGTCCACGCCCATCGTCAACATGCCGCAGAGCGCGATCCTCGGCATGCATGCCACCAAGGAGCGGCCGATGGTGGTCAACGGCCAGATCGAGATCCGCCCGATGATGTACGTGGCGCTGTCCTACGATCACCGCATCATCGACGGCCGCGAGGCCGTGCAATTCCTGGTGGCGATCAAGGAAGGCCTGGAAGATCCGGCGCGGCTGCTGCTCGGCGTCTGACGTAAACGATTGTAGTTAGGGGATTTCATGGCATCTGAATACGATGTGATCGTCATCGGCGGCGGTCCTGCTGGTTATCCCGCGGCCATTCGTGCGGCGCAGAACAAGCTCAAGGTGGCCTGCATCGACGAGTGGAAGAACAAGGACGGCAGCGCCGTGTTCGGCGGCACCTGCACCAATGCCGGCTGCATCCCGTCCAAGGCGCTGCTCGAGTCCACCGAGCTGTATCACAAGACGAAGGACGAGCTCGGCGTTCACGGCATCAAGGTGAGCGGCGTGACGTTCGACGTCGCGCAGATGCAGAAGCGCAAGACCGGCATCGTCAAGGCCAGCACCACGGGCATCGCGATGCTGCTCAAGAGCGCCGGCGTCACCGCATTGCAGGGCCACGGAAAACTGCTGGCGGGTCGCAAGGTGGAGTTCACCGCGCACGACGGCAAGAAGGAAACCCTGAGCGCGAAGCACGTCGTGCTCGCCAGCGGTTCGATCCCCACGGAACTCAAGAGCATGGCCTTCGATGGCAAGAACATCGTCGACAACTGGGGAGCGCTGGATTTCGAAAGCGTGCCGAAGAAGCTCGCGGTGGTCGGCGCCGGCGTCATCGGCCTGGAGCTCGGCAGCGTGTGGCGCCGACTCGGCTCCGAGGTCGTGATTCTCGAGGCGCTCGAGACCTTTCTCGCCATCGCCGACCAGGGTCTCGCCAAGGAAGCCGCGCGCCACTTCAAGAAGCAGGGCCTCGATATCAAGCTCGGCGCGAAAGTGTCGGGCGCAAAGTCGACTGCCAGCGGCGTGGAGGTCACCTATGCCGACGCGTCGGGTAGTCAGACCATCAACGTCGACAAGCTCATCGTCTGCGTGGGCCGCCGGCCGTATTCCAGGGACCTGCTCGGCGATGGCACCGGCGTGCAGATCGACGACAAGGGCTTCATCAAGGTGGACGACCACTGCAAGACAACGGCCGAAAACGTCTGGGCGGTGGGTGACTGCGTGCGCGGGCCCGATGCTGGCGCACAAGGCCAAGGACGAGGGCGTCATGGTCGGCGACATGATTGCCGGCAAGTACGGCCACATGAACTACAACACCATCCCGTCGGTCATCTACACCGCACCGGAAATTGCCTGGGTGGGCCAGACCGAGGAACAGGTCAAGGCCAGCGGGCGTCCCTACAAGATTGGCCAGTTCCCGTTCGCAGCCAGCGGCCGCGCGCGGGCCATGGAATCGACGGCCGGCTTCGTCAAACTGATTGCAGCCCAGGATGACGACGAGGTGTTGGGTGTCCACATCATCGGGCCTCTGGCCGGCGAGCTCATCGCGGAAGCGGTGCTGGCGATGGAATATTCGGCCAGCAGCGAAGACCTGCAGCGCACGATCCATGCGCATCCGACCTTGTCGGAGGCGCTGCACGAAGCGGCGCTGGCCGCCGACAAACGCGCCATCGACAACATCAACCGTTAGGCGCATGCCGAAAGTACTGCGGCACTTGTTGCTGGCGCTGTTCCTGGTCGCCACGCAGCGAGTGGCGCAGGGCGGCGAGGTGATCACAGCGGGTGTGCGGCACGACGAAGGTGGAGCACAGTGGACTGATTCGCTGCGCCAGTGGGTGACCGAGGGATGCGTCGAGCGCTATCGCGCGCAAGGCCTCCCTGAGATTTGCGGCGACTATTACATTGGCGTGCAAAACCTCACTGCGGGCGTGTTGCACTGCCTGACCACGCTCGATCTCTCCGGTCCGAATGAAAAGGGACTCACTCACATCGAGCAGCACATGGTCCTGGCGGCCAACGAGAGGTCTGCCAACGCATCACGCGGTCCGCTGAGTTCGGTGCCGCTGTCCTTCGCGTCGAAGTGTCACGCCGTTCCGGCCGTGGCGGCGCCGATGAAAGCCAGTTCGGATTGCCCGATCGAAGCCACGCTCGACAGCCCCGATGACTACTATCCCCCGGGACCGATCCGCCGCCAGGAAACCGGTGAGGCTGTCATCGAGTTCACGGCGGATCCGGGCAGCGTGAGTGCCAGGGATATCGCGCTGGTGCAGACCAGCGGCTTCGTCGATCTCGACAGCGCTGCCATCAAGCTTGGCAGGGCGCTGAGAATCTCTTCGTCCTGCGCATCCCAGCGCATCCGGCGCTCGATCCTGTTCGATATGTCACTGGATCCGCGCGACACGCCCGAGCGCGGCGTGGGGTGCCTCGTGGTGCGTCCGCCGGCGATGGTGCTGGTGGTCCCGACGGACGCCCGCTGAGCCTCAGCCCGCGGTGCACTTCAGCGCCGCAAACACGTGCTTCTCGAGCAGGCGTGCGGTTTCCTCATGCATGCCCTTCTGGTTGTAGTGGGTGCGCGTGACGACCGCCACCAGCGACTTCACTGGCAAAATCATCACCGCGTTGCCGCCATTGCCCGACATGTACCAGCCATTGATCGTGCCGCACGGTGACGTGAACTGCCGCTGCCACATCAATACACCGTACGACTGATCATCGCTGACCACGTTGCTGACGGTCTGCATGCGTTGTACCCAGGCTTCCGGCACCAGCTGCACGCCGCGCCAGTTGCCGTTTGCACTGATCAATACCCCGAGTTTGAGCAGGTCGCGGCTGCGCAGGCTCAGGCCGCCTCCCGTCATGAATTCACCGCTGGGCGATCGCGCCCACTGCCGCTGCCGGATGCCGAGCGGGCGGAACAGTCGCTCATCGAAGTATTGATCCAGTGGCTTGCGAGTCGCGCGCTGCACGATCTGGCCTAACAACAAAGTGCCACCCGTACAGTACGAAAACGGCCCACGGCCGCTGGGACTGCGCCGGTAATCCGCCTTCACCGGCAGGTCGACGACCCAGCGGCTCCAGTTCGCAAGCGGATACATGTTCTCTTCGTTGCCCACGTTGCGCTCGTCGAAGTCATTGCAGTCGAGCGCCGAGGACATCGTGGCCAGGTCCATCAGCGTGATGGCGCGCTTGAGCGGGCCGTCGTTCCTGAAGGGTGCAAGGTCGGGGAGCAGGTCGAAGGCGCTCTGCTCGCTGGAGCTCAGGAACCGGTCAGAGATGGCCTGCCCGAGGATCAGCGCTGTGAGCGTCTTGGTGGCAGAACGCGTATTGTTGAGCACGTTCATGCCGCCGGCACCGAAGTAGCGTTCGAAGACCAGGCGATCGTTCCTGAACACCAGCACGCTGGTGGTGTCCGGGATAGCTGGCTGCGACTTCGGCCGGTGTCAGCGACTCGAGCGGCGCACGATGCAGGGAAACATCGGCCGGTGATGCCACCAGCAGGCCGTCCTCGAGATCCGCGGGTGCGCCGGCAGCGACGCCGGCGATTGCCAATAGCAGCAGGCTGAGGAGCGGCAAAGATCGGGGAGCGGACATCCTTGCCGCCGCAATCGGCTAGTTAGCCGCGTCGAAGACCAGGCGCGCCTTGGCGGTGGACTCGACTGCCACGCCGTTTTCCTTGCGCGGCTCGTAGACCCACTTGCGCACCGCGTCCTGTGCCGCGCGGTCGAACACACCCTGCGGTTCGGATTCGACCACCGAGATATCGGTGACACGGCCATTCACGCCGATGTTGAAGCGCACCACCACGTATCCGCTGGTTTTGGCCGGGATGTTGCCCGGAGCGACCGGCGTCACGCGTTTCACGATCTTCGCCGGCACCACGTCCACGGGCACCGGTGCGGGTGGGGCAGGTGCGGCCGCGGGCGCGATGTTCGGTGTGGGCGCCACGGCCGAACCGGCGGCATTGTTCGTCGGCTGCGAGATGGCCGTGGTCACGGCAGGGGGCGCGGCCGGCGGCGGCGCGCTGCGGCCGACCGCGGAATCGCTGGCCTCGACCGTGCGGCCAGAGAAGGAGTTGTCACGCCGGACAGAGGTGACCGGCGGGGTATTGATGGGGGCATCGAGCCGAATCGACTGCTGCGGCGATTCACCGATGGGAGCGCCATAGACGCGCTCGGATGGCGGGCTGCCGCCGCGCTGCGGGCGGGCGGCCACGCTGCGATCCGTGGCGCGTGTTGCCGACCTTTGTGGCGTCCGTTCGGGCGCAGGCTCCGCACGCGGCCTGGATGCCGCGCGCTGACTGGAGGATGGCACCACCGCCGCCTGCGAAGGTGCGGATTCCTTCTTGACGCTATCGGGTGAGAGCTTTGCCAATTCTTCCGCGCGTTCGATCGAAGCTGCCAGGAACGCACGCCGGGGATGATCCGGAGCTTTCTCGATGAGCACGGCGAATTCGCGGCGCGCGGTCTCGAGATCGTTGGCCATGATCGCAGTCTCGATGTCCACCTCGATGAGCGCGAGACCGTCGTTGGTCTGCCGCTGCTCGTCCATTTGCCTGATCTGCTCGGCGATCGCCTGCTTGCGCGCGCTCGCCTGCGGATCGTAGAACTGCTGGATGAGCACGTAGAGGACGCCTGCGATCGCGGCGGCAATGCCGCCAGTCGCGAGCATGCGCAAGCGCTTGCGGCTCGAGGCATCGTCGGCCACTTTCTGCTGCACTCCGAAGCGGGCCTGCGCGGCGACTTCGGCGAAGTCGTCCTTGGTCGGCGGCTCGGGCGTCCAGGCCGGAAAATCTTCCGGACCCGAAGGGCTCATCGGTGGTGGCGCTTGTACCGGCGGCGCCAGCGAGCGCATCCGGCCGGTGTCGGAAGTGGTCCTGGGCGGCGCCGGCGGACGTGCCACCTGCGGTGGCTGGCGCGGCGGCGGTGGTGGCCGCAACGGCGGTTCGGGAGCCGGTTGCGTCAGGCGGGCGGCGGCTGCGCGGCCAGCGCTGCCGGCGATAGCGGGGGCCGGCGAAGCAGGCACTGCGACCAGCGGCGCGGGCGGACGTGGCGGTATCGGTGAACGCGGCACGGAACCGGTTGACGGGATACCGCGCTCGTCGAGCACCACGCGCTCGATGGTGCCGTCGGTTTCGTCGTTCGGGCCGCTCGTGACCTGCGCGATCGCCAGCCACAATTCCTCGAGGTCGATCGGGTAGTTGATCGTGCGCTGAACCTTGAACGGCGCCAGGCGTGGGCCTAACAACTGCAGGCGTTCGGGTGCGGCGGCAAAAATGCGCTTGATCGGAACGGCGGTGCGGGCAGTTCGGGCGAGCAGGTCGAGGCCGGAACCATCGACGCAGCGCTCGCAGGCGATCAGGACGTCGTAGGCGTTCTGGCGCAGCAGCAGCAGCGCGTCACCCTTGCTGGTGACGCAGTCGAGCTCGAGCACCCCGCGTATCGCACGCGCAATGGTCTCGAGAGCCTCTGAGTCATGGTCGACCAGCAGGACACGCATGAGCGTCCAGTACCCCGGAAAAAGTCAAAAAATCGTTATGAGTAAACTTGATTCGACGAAATCTGGCGTCGCAGCGCGTCACGTTTCACGGGCCATTCCGGGCCTCCGGCCCGACTTAAGTTAACCCGTCCGGCGCACCGAAAGCACGCTTCCGACCCTGCGGATCCGCTGCATCAGGTGCGTCAGTTGCTGTACGCCATCAATCGCCACACGCAGGTCGATGGTAGCTGTCGAACGTGTGCGATCGGTAGTGGTGTGCATCATCTCGATCGATATTTTTTCACTGGCTAACAGGTCGCCGATGTCACGTACCAATCCCTGTCGGTCGATCGCGACAATGTTGAGGGACACGGGCTGGCTGGCGGCGGCATCCGCCCAGGTCGCGGCGATGAGGCGGTCGGGGCGGCCGGTGCTCATGCGCTTCAATCCGGGGCAATCGGCGCGATGGATGGTCACGCCGCGCCCGACGGTGGCGTAGCCGGCGATGGGCTCGGGTTTTACGGGCGCGCAGCAGCGCGCCAGGCTGATAGGCAGGTCCTCGACCCCACCCAGCAGCACCGGGGAGCGTGCGCTCTTGCGCGCCGTCCCCTTGCGCGCGGGGGCGGCAGTGCCGTCGCCGGCGCCACCTGGGTGGCGCGTGCGGGGCGAGCTTCGCGGCGTCCTCGTCTAACTTCCGGAACCAGGCGCGCACCTTGGAGCGGCTGCGCGGGCTGACAAGAAATCCCGAGGTCTCGGACAACCAATCCCGGCTGGGTTGCGGGAGCTTGTGCGTGAGGATCTCGACCACCTCGCCATTGGCCAGCGCCCGGGTGAGCGGAACGATACGGCCGTTGACCCGGGCTCCCCGGCAGCGATGACCGAGGTCGGTGTGCACGTGGTACGCGAAGTCGAGCGGCGTGGCGCCCGGCGGCAGGTCCACCACCTCGCCCTTGGGGGTGAGCGCGTAGACCCGGTCCTCGAACAACTCCGCGCGTACCTCGTCGAGGAAGTCGCGATCGGCCTCGCGACCGCGCTCGACGTCCAGCAGCTTGCGCACCCACTCGATCTTGCGGTCGTAGGAAACATCGTGGGCGCGCGATTCCTTGTAGCGCCAGATGCGCCGCCAGGCCGAGCTCCGCCTGGTCGTGCATTTCCCGCGTGCGGATCTGCACCTCGACCGCCTTTCCTTCGGGCCCGAGCACCGCGGTATGGATGGAGCGGTAGAAGTTGTCCTTCGGCGTCGCGATGTAATCGTCGAACTCACCGGGAATGTAGGTGAACCGTCCATGCACCAGGCCCAGCGCGGCATAACAGTCGGCCACCGTGTCGGTGACGATGCGCACGGCGCGCAGATCGAATACCTGCTCGAAGGTGAGCTGCTTGCGCTCCATCTTCCGGTGGATGCTGTAGATGTGCTTGGGGCGGCCGTAGACCTCGGCGGTGATACCCGCGGCGCGCAGCATCGTTTCCAGCGCGCGGCACAACTCGGTGATGTAGCGCTCCCGGTCGGCACGTTTTTCCGCGAGCGCCGAGGCGATACGGCGGTAGTCGTCCGGGTGCAGGAAGCGGAACGCCAGGTCCTCGAGCTCCCACTTGAGTTGCCACAACCCCAGGCGGTTGGCGAGCGGTGCGAACACCTCGCGCGTTTCCAGCGCCAGCCGTTCGCGCGTGGCGGCGTGACCATCCTTGGAGGCATTGAGCACCACCAGCTGGCGCGCGAGTCGGGCGAGTACCAGCCGGGGATCGCTGACCACCGACAGCAGCATCTTGCGCAGGGCTTCGGCCTGCGCGGGTTCCAGGTGGTGCGTGGTCGCCGCCACTGGCGTCAGGCGGATGTCGCCGAAATGCTGGAGCTCGCGCGCCAGCGCGCTCACCGCTGCGCCGAAGTGCAGCTCGATCTCGCGCGCCTCCTCGACCTGGGAAGAGAAGGCGGCCTGGGCCATCAGCGCCGCCGCGAGCACCGCATCCTCGGTCAGCGATGCGACGATGACTGCCGCTTCGCTGGCTCGCTCCATGTCCGCCGCGGGCACGCCCCAGCCCGCCAGCGTGGCGGCATGCGCGTCGATCGAAGCCTTGAGTTCGGGCGAACAGGAATGGAGGTTGTGCACGTAAGACAGCGGGCGCGCTTCTGATGTGAGGCGCCATGCATTTGCGGCTATGATACGCGCAGTTTTTTCCAACGGGCGCAGGCATTTAAGGCAGCAATGGCGCGATACCCGATGCGATCAGCCTGGCGCGCTTTCCGGCCCGCCACGGGCGCGGCTCCCCCCACAATTCTCGCGCGCATGTCTACGGGTGGTTCGGCGCGCATCCTCGGTCTCGATCCGGGAAGCCTGCGCACCGGCTTCGGCATCATCGACTGCGAAGCCGGCACTCTGCGCATCGTCGCGCAGGGCTGCATCGCCACCTCGGGCGGACCGCTGGCCGACCGGTTGCGCCTGATCCATGCGCGAGTCGCGGAGTTGATCGCGCAGCATTCGCCACAGGAAATTGCCGTCGAACGCGTATTCATGTCCAAGAACGCCGACAGCGCGCTCAAGCTGGGCCAGGCCCGTGGTGCGGCACTCGCGGCCGTGCCGCAGGCGCTCGGCGTGCACGAGTACGCGCCGCGCGCGATCAAGCTCGCAGTCGTGGGAGTGGGTGGTGCGGAGAAGAACCAGGTCGCCCACATGGTCAAGCAACTGCTGCAGATCGACATGCGGCTGGCGGCCGATGCGGCCGATGCACTCGCGGTGGCCATCTGCCATGCGCATTCTTTTCGCCGCATGAGCGGCTGGTCGAAATCGCGTGATCGGATTCGTACGCGGCAAACTCGTCGTGAAGACACCGCCCCATCTCACCGTGGACGTGGGTGGCGTGGGCTACGACATCGAAGCGCCCATGTCGACGTTCTACACGCTGCCCGCCGTCGGCAGCGACGTGCGACTGCTCACGCATCTCGTGGTGCGCGAGGACGCGCACATCCTCTACGGCTTCGGCACGCAGGAAGAGCGCGCGCTGTTTCGCAACCTGCTCAAGGTCTCGGGCGTGGGGCCAAAGATCGCGCTGGCGATTCTCTCCGGCGTGAGCGTCGAAGGGTTCGCGAACTGCGTGAAGCTGCAGGACGCGGCGTCGCTGACGCGCATTCCCGGCGTCGGCCGCAAGACCGCGGAACGACTGCTCATCGAGATGCGCGACCGACTCGATGCATTGAGCGTCGCGGCGGCCGCGGGCGCGCCGCTGGCGAATGGCGCTTCGCAGACCGAGGGTGAAGCCTGGAGCGCACTGGTCGCGCTCGGCTACAAGCCCGCCGAAGTCACGCAGATGCTGAAGCCCTTTGCCGGTTCCGGTGGCAGCACCGAGGACCTGATCCGCCGTGCCTTGCAGGGAGCCGTGCGATGACTCCTTCCGAAGGAATGGCACCCGATCGCATCGTGCAGGCTGCGGCCTCGAAGGAAGAGGAGGCCATCGATCGCGCCATCCGGCCAAAAAGGCTCGCCGACTATGTCGGGCAGGAGCAGGTCAAGGCGCAGATGGAGATTTTCGTGCAGGCCGCGGTCAAGCGCGGTGAAGCGCTGGATCACGCGCTCATTTTCGGACCGCCGGGACTGGGCAAGACCACGCTCGCGAACATCCTGGCGGGCGAGCTCGGCGTGAATCTGCGCCAGACCTCCGGTCCGGTGCTCGAACGGCCCGGCGATCTCGCGGCGCTGCTGACCAACCTGCAGCCGCGCGATGTGTTGTTCATCGACGAGATCCATCGCCTCTCGCCGGTGGTCGAAGAAGTGCTGTATCCGGCCATGGAAGATTTCCAGCTCGACATCATGATCGGCGAAGGTCCCGCCGCGCGTTCCATCAAGCTGTCCCTGCAGCCGTTCACCTTGATAGGCGCGACCACGCGCGCGGGTCTGCTGACCTCGCCATTGCGCGATCGCTTCGGCATCGTGCAGCGCCTGGAGTTCTACACCACGGCCGAGCTCGAGAAGATCGTCACGCGTTCCGCGGGCATTCTCGGTGTGCCCATCGATGCGGGCGGCGGCCGGCAAGATCGCGCAGCGCTCGCGCGGCACGCCGCGCATCGCGAATCGCCTGCTGCGCCGGGTGCGCGACTTCGCCGAGGTCAAGGCCAACGGCCGCATCGACGAGGCCGTGGCGCACGCGGCGCTCGATCTGCTCGAAGTCGACCCGCAGGGTTTCGACGCGCTGGATCGCAAGTTGCTCACCACCATCATCGAGAAATTCGACGGCGGGCCGGTGGGCATCGAAAGCCTCGCCGCCGCGGTGGGCGAGGAGCGCGGCACGCTCGAAGATGTCATCGAGCCCTTCCTGATCCAGCAGGGATTCCTGATGCGTACTGCGCGCGGGCGCATGGCGACGCGACACTCCTACCTGCACTTCGGTCTCAAGGTGCCGGAGCGCGCCAGCGGCACCATGCCCCTGTTCGAGGCCGAACGGTGATTCACGCACTCTTTCCGCCGGGAGAGGCTGAAGAACGAATTTTCCTGGCGCACGCGCGTCTACTGGGAAGACACCGATGGCGGCGGCGTCGTCTATTACGCCAACTACCTCAAGTTCATGGAGCGCGCCCGCACCGAATGGTTGCGCAGCATGGGCCACTCGCAGCAGGAGATTTCCGAGCAGTATGGATTCGTGTTCGCGGTTGCGGAGGCCAACGTGAAGTACCGCAAGCCGGCGCGGCTCGACGACGAACTGCTCATCAGCTGCGTCCCGGTACCCGAGGGGCGCGCCTCGATCCGTTTCCGTCAGACGATTCATCGCGTGCAAGAGGGAAGCGCCGACACGCTGCTCACCGAAGGCGAAGTTCGCGTGGTCTGTGTCGATGCGAAGTCCTTCCGCCCGCGCCCCTTGCCCGATTTCATCCAACCCGTGAAGGTTCACGATGGACACTGAACTGTCGATTGTCCGGCTGGTTCTCAACGCGAGCATCCCGGTGCAGGTGGTCATGGGCCTGCTGCTGCTCGCCTCGCTGATGTCCTGGACCATCATTTTCCGCAAGCGATCGCTGCTGTCGCGGGCCCATGACGAGGCCGAAAACTTCGAAGACAGCTTCTGGAAGGGCGGTGATCTCACCGCGTTGTACCGCCAGATCGAAAGCCGCGGCGGCGCCACCGGCATGTCGAGCATCTTCGAGTTCGGCTTCCGCGAATTCGCGCGACTCAAGCAGGGCGGCATTCCACCGGAGCAGTTGCTAGAGGGCGCGCGCCGCGCGATGCGCGTGGGCCAGCTCAAGGAACTCGAGCGGATGGAAGAAGGGCTCGCGAATCTCGCCACCATCGGTTCGACCAGTCCCTACGTGGGCCTGTTCGGCACGGTGTGGGGCATCATGAGTTCCTTCGTGGCGCTCGGCGGCGTGCAGCAGGCCACGCTTGCCATGGTCGCGCCGGGTATCGCCGAGGCGCTGATCGCCACCGCCATCGGATTGTTCGCCGCCATTCCTGCGGTGATTGCCTACAACCGGTACGCCGACCAGGTGAGCCGGCTCGAGTTGCGCTACGACGCGTTCATGGAAGAGTTCTCCACCATCCTGCAGCGCTACGCCGGACGCGCTGCCTAGCCAGGAGAGAAACATGGCCGCCGCTCAACCTCGACGTCGCCGCCGCCTCATGGGTGAGATCAATGTCGTCCCATACATCGACGTGATGCTGGTGCTGCTGATCATTTTCATGATCACGGCTCCCTTGCTCGCCGAGGGCGTCAAGGTCGAATTGCCCAAGGCCGGCGCGCAGCCGATTCCGCCCGAGATGCTCAAGGACTCCAAGCCCATCGTGCTGACCATCGACGATGCGGGCCGGTTGTTCCTCAACTACGGCGGCAAGGACGATGAACCCATCGATGCCGCGACGGTCGAAGCAAGGGCAGCCGCGGTGCTGCGCCGGGCGCCTGAGACCAGCGTGCTGGTGCGCGGCGACTACCGGGTGGCCTATGGAGAAGTAGTTGGAGCAATGACCATCCTGCAGCGTGCCGGGGCGAGCAAAGTCGGCTTCATCACGCAGCCTCCGGAAAAGAAGCGGGCGCGCTGAACCTGATGTCGCGAAGGCAGAAGTCGCTCACTCAGGGGCGCTGGCGCGCGATTGCGCTGTCGTTGGTGCTCCATTCGGGAATCGTGGCGGCTGCGGTCTACGGCTGGTTCACCTGGAAGCACCAGCCGCCGCCGGTCACCACCATGGCCATCGAGGCCACCGTGGTCGACGAGCGCGCGCTCAAGGGAATCGCGCCACCGCCAAAGTCCGAACCTGAACCGCCGGCACCGGAGCCGCGTGCCGGAACCCGCGCCCCGTCGAGGAGCAGGGGCCGCCCAAGCCGGATCCCGCCGAGATCGAGCGCAAGCGCGAAGAAGAGCGCCTGGCCCAGGAAAAGCTCGAGCAGGAGAAGCAGGCGCAGGAAAAAGAGCGGCTCGATGCCGAGAAGAAGGAAACGGAACGGCTCGAGGCCGAGAAAGAGGCCGCGGCGAAAGCGGCTGCAGAGAAGGCCGCAGCGGACAAGGCCGCGGCCGACAAAAAGGCCCAGGAAAAGAAGAAAGCGGAAGAGGCCGCGGCTGCCAAGAAAGCCGCGGACGAAAAGGCTCGCCAGGCGCGCCAAGCGGAACTGCAGCGCGCGATGGAGGCCGAAGAACGAGGCAATGCCGTACGCAACAGCGCGCAAGCGAATCAGTGGTATGCGTCCATCGTCGCGAAAATCGAGCGCGCCTGGATCAGGCCACCCTCGGCACGGCCGGGCGTCACGTGTATCGTGTCGGTCAGCCAGGTTCCGGGCGGTGAAGTGACCGCCGTAGAGGTGAACAATTGCAGCATCAATGACGCCGCCCTGCGGGAATCGGTCGAAGCCGCGGTGTTGCGAGCCTCGCCGCTGCCGCGACCTCCGGATCCGGCCCTGTTCGAACGCAATTTAGAGCTAACATTCGCCCCGAAAGAGTGACCGCATGAAGAAGTTCGCGACCTCTCTGCTATTCCTGACGCTTGGCGTGGCGGGTCCCGCATTCGCCCAGCTCAGGCTCACGATTACCCAGGGTGTGACCGACCCGATTCCCATCGCAGTGGTGCCCTTCGGCCGGGCCGTGCCCGCCGACGGCGGCGTGGACGTGGCCGCCATCGTGCAGCGTGATCTCGAAAGCAGCGGCCGGTTCAAAGGCATGCCGCGCACCGACATGCTGACGACACCGACATCCGCCGGCGAGGTGGACGTCGCGGGCTTCAAGCAGCAGCGCAACGACTACGTCGTTGTCGGCAAACTCACGTCGCTCGCGAACGGCGACGTCACCGTGGGCGCGGAACTGGTCAACGTCCTCACCGGCATGCGCCGATGATGGGGCAGACGGTGGACCGTCAAGCCCGCCAACCTGCGCAACGCGGCGCATCGCGTCGCCGACGCCATCTACGAAAAGATCATCGGCGTGCGCGGCGCGTTCGCCACGCGCATCGCCTATGTGTCGGTGGATGGCAAGCCGCCGAACCAGAAATACCAGCTCATCGTCGCCGACGCCGACGGCGAAAATGCCCAGGCCATCCTGAGCCGCGACCGGCCGCTGATGTCGCCGGCGTGGTCACCCGACGGCAGCATGCTGGCGTACGTATCGTTCGAAAGCCGTGTCTCGGCGGTGTACGTGCAGAACATCCGTACCACGCAGCGCAGCCGCGTGTCGGCGCGCGCCGGAATCAACGGCGCGCCCACCTGGTCGCCCGATGGCAAGAAGCTCGCGCTCACGCTCTCGGGCAGCAACGGCAATCTCGATATCTTTCTGCTCGACCTCGGCACCCAGCAACTGCAGCGGCTCACCGATGACCCCGGCATCGACACCGAGGCGAATTTTTCGCCCGATGGCGGCTCCATCTTCTTCACCTCCGACCGGCCCGGCAGCCCGCAGGTGTACCGGCTTACGCTCGGCAGCAACGAGCGTCCGAAGCGCGTGACCTTCACCGGCACTTACAATGCGCGGCCGCGTGTCTCGCCCGACGGCAAGCAACTGGCGGTGCTCACGCTCGACAATGGCGCGTATCGCATCGGCCTGCAGGACCTGGCGAGCGGCACCATGACGGTCCTGTCCAAGGGTCGCCAGGACGAATCGCCGAGTTTTGCGCCCAACGGCGCCATGGTGATCCTCGCCGGACGTGAACGCGGCCAGGGAATTTTGCAGACGGTGTCCATTGATGGTCAGACCTCGCTCAAGCTCAACGCCGACGCAGGCGAAGTTCGCGAGCCAGTGTGGGGACCGTATCTACAGTGAAGGAGTAACAATGAAGAATTTCCTATCGACCGCGGTTCTCGTCGCCACGCTGGCATTGCTCGCCGGTTGCCCGGGTAAACCCCCGGAACAACCTGCACAGACGCAGCAACCCACGGGTGACACCAGTGGCGTGGACGATGCCAACGCCGTCGTCGGCGACGACACTGCCACCAGCGGGCCGAGCGGCGAGCTGCTGTCGAAGCGCATCGTGTATTTCGACTTCGACAAGGCCGACATCCGTGCCGATTCGCAGTCCGTGGTCGCCGCGCATGCGCAGTACCTGGCGAAGAATCCTTCGCAGAAGGTGCGCCTCGAAGGCCACGCCGACGAACGCGGATCGCGCGAATACAACATCGGCCTCGGCGAACGGCGCGGGCAGGCCGTGCGACGCGCACTGCTGCTGCAGGGTGTGGCCGAGGTGCAGCTCTCGACGGTTTCCTACGGCGAGGAGCGGCCCGCTGCGGCTGGCAGCGACGAGCAGACCTATGCGCTCAATCGCCGCGTCGAGATCGTGTATCTCAAGTAACACGCGAGGTCATTCATGAGTCGTCGCTATCTTTCCATCCTGCTGCTGTCGCTCACCCTCGGCGGGTGCGCGGTTTCGCCCGAGGAAGATCCGGTGCAGATCCGCATGAACGATATCGATGCGCGGTTGCAGCGTATCGAGCGCGTCATGACCAACCAGAGCCTGCTCGAGATGGCGCAGCGGATCGATGCGCTGCAGGCCGAGCTGCGCACCATGCGCGGCGAGGTCGAGCTCCTGCAAAACGAAAGCCAGGGCGGCAAGTCGCAGACGCGCACCCTCTATGGCGATCTCGAGAAGCGCGTCGCCGCGCTCGAAACGCTCGGTGGTGTCGGCGCCGGCAGCGCAGTCGCCGCTGGCAGCGTGGCTGGCGCGCCGGGTGCGGGCAGCGCTGTGGCCGCACCTGTGACCGGCGGAGAGCAGGCGAGTTACGACGCGGCCTTCAACGCACTCAAGGGCGGAGACTATCAACGCGCCATCTCCGGGTTTCCGCAACTTCGTGGCCACGTATCCGGACAGCAGCTCTCGCGAGCAACGCGCAGTACTGGCTCGGCGAGGCGTACTACGTCAACAAGGAATACCAGAACGCCATCGCGGCGTTCCAGAAGGTAACCACCGACTGGCCGAATTCGCGCAAGGCGCCCGATGCGCATGGTGAAGATCGGCTTCACGCAGTCGGCGCTGGGCCGCAATGGCGACGCGCGTGTCACGCTGGAAGACGTGGTGCGCCGTTATCCCGGCACCGAGGCCGCGCAGCTCGCGACGGAGCGCTTGAAGCGCCTGCCCGCCAATGCCAGATGAACGCGACGGCAACCGCAGTCGACTCCGGCGCAGCCTCCGAAGCAGGGCGCCGACTCAAGATCACGGAGATTTTCTACTCGCTGCAGGGTGAAGCCGACACGGTGGGATTTCCCACGGTGTTCGTCCGCCTGACCGGTTGCCCGCTGCGTTGCCAGTACTGCGACACCGCCTACGCCTTTCATGGCGGCGAATGGATGACCATCGAGCAGGTCCTGGAGCGCGTGGCCGGGTTCACGCCGCGCTACGTGTGCGTCACGGGAGGCGAACCGCTGGCGCAGAAGAACTGCCTGCCGCTGCTCAGTGGCTCTGTGTGACAGCGGCTACCGCGTGTCGCTCGAGACCAGCGGCGCCATGCCGCTGGCCGGCGGTCGATCCGCGTGTGATTCGCGTGGTCGACGTCAAGACTCCCGGGTCCCGCGAAGAGAGCCGCAATCGTTACGAGGACCTCGCACTGCTGCGCGCCGAGGAGCAGATCAAGTTCGTGATCTGCGATCGCGCCGACTACGAGTGGAGCCGCGACAAGCTGGCGGAACTGAAATTGCGCGAGCGCTGCAACGTGTTGTTCTCGCCCAGCGCCGAGCAATTGCCGGCGCGCCAGCTCGCCGACTGGATTCTCGCGGACCGGTTGCCGGTGCGCTTTCAGCTCCAGCTCCACAAGGTGCTCTGGGGCAATGTCCCGGGCAAGTAGCCGCATGGCGACGCGCGCGGTGGTGCTGCTGTCCGGCGGACTCGATTCCGCCACGGTGCTGGCGCTGGCGCGAGAGCAGGGTCTCGAGTGTTACGCGTTGTCGGTGGCGTATGGGCAGCGCCACCACGTGGAACTCACGGCGGCGGCGGCCGTGGCAAGCAACCATCGGAGCGCGCGAGCATCGCGTCATGCGCGTGGATCTCGCCGACATCGGCGGCTCGGCGCTCACCGACAAGTCCATCGCCGTGCCCACGACGCCCACGGCCGGCATTCCCATCACCTATGTTCCCGCGCGCAATACCATCATGTTGTCGCTGGCACTGGCCTGGGCCGAAGTACTCGATGCCCGCGAGATTCATGTCGGGGTCAATGCCGTCGACTATTCGGGTTATCCGGATTGCCGTCCCGAGTTCGTGGCGGCCTTCGAGAACCTCGCCAGGCTCGCGACCCGCGCTGGTGTCGAAGGGCGCGGCATCGCGATCCGCGCGCCGCTGATTCACCTGAGCAAGGCGCAGATCGTGCGTGAAGGTGCGCGATTGGGCGTGGACTACTCGCTCACCGTGTCGTGTTACCAGGCGGACGCGCAGGGCTTCGCATGCGGGTTGTGTGATTCCTGTAAGTTAAGGCGTGAAGGCTTTGTTTCTGCTGGAGTTTCTGACCCCACGCGCTATGCCCAAGGTGGTGTGCAGATCGTGTAGACTGCGCGCCCTGCGAAAGACCGGGTTGGTAGCTCAGCGGTAGAGCAGCGCCCTTTTAAGGCGGTGGTCGTGGGTTCGATCCCCACCCAACCCACCAATCGTCCGACAGCGCGACGGAATGCGCCCCGGGCGTCGGCGATAGTTAGGCTGACAACAAGTCGTCGCACGCATCGCAATAACCGCGCACCGCCCGGCACTTCTTTCAACATCGAAGTGCCCATTGGCCCATCCGGCACGGACAATCGACCATTCGGGCGCGCGCACGAGTTGGCACGTCACTTGCCTCTCTTCTATCCCGATACATCGGAAACAGAGGAAATGACATGAAAGCATCGAGAAATTTCATCGCGGGTACTGTTGCGGCATTGCTGCCCCTCGCGGCGGCCATGGCGCAGACCCCGCCGCAGCCTGCGGAGCCTGCGCAGAAGGGCGCCACTTTCGAATCACTGGACGCGAACGGCGACGGGAAGATTTCGAAGGCCGAGGCAGCGGCAAACTGCTGACGTGAATGCGCAATTCGCGCGCTACGATCAGAACGGCGACGGCTTCATCGAGAGAGCCGAAGTCGAGCAGCGCCAACCAGGCTCCTGCAGCCGAACCCCCAAAGCAGTAGTTGAACCGCGACCCGCGCGGCCATTCGGGGCGCGCGGGTCAGCGGTACTGTTCGCTTCGATCGCCTGGAGGGCAATTTAGGTACACTGCGCCGCGTTAACAACAACGCGGGTCCTTGCATTGAGCGATCCGAATTTCGACTTCGTGATCATTGGCGCAGGCACTGCCGGCTGCCTGCTCGCGAATCGACTCAGCGCCGATCCCGCCTGCCGCGTACTGCTCATCGAAGCAGGCGGCAACGACAACTATCACTGGATTCACATCCCCGTCGGTTACCTGCGCTGCATCGGCAATCCGCGCACCGACTGGCGCTACCGCACTGAACACGAGCCGGGACTCAACGGTCGCGACCTGCTGTACCCGCGCGGCAAGGTGCTGGGCGGCAGCTCGAGCATCAACGGCATGATCTACATGCGGGGCCAGGCCCGCGACTACGACGGCTGGGCGCAACTCACCGGTGATGACGCCTGGAGCTGGCGCAATGTGTTGCCGGACTTTCGCGCGCACGAGTGCAGCTATCGCTGCGAGGGCGGGGCAGCCCGAGGCCATCGACTCACACGGCAGCGACGGCGAATGGCGCGTGAGTCGCCAGCGCCTGCGCTGGGACATCCTGGACGCCTTCGCCGACGCGGCCGATGAGGCGGGAATTCCGCGTGTCGCGGACTTCAATTGCGGTGACAACGCCGGGGTCAGCTACTTCGACGTCAACCAGCGCAACGGATTGCGACTTGAGCGCCGCCAAGGCATTTCTCAAGCCGATACGGTCGCGCGCCAATCTCACCGTGTGGGTGCGCGCCGTGGCCGAGCGGCTGCAGTTCGAGTCGGCAGACGGACGTCAGCGATGCACGGGCGTGACCCTCCTGCGCGACGCGCAGCGCGTGTCGGTACGTGCCGCGCGCGAAGTCATCCTGTCGGCCGGCGCCATTGCCACACCGCAGCTCCTGCAGCTGTCAGGCATCGGCCCGGCGCCGCTGCTTCGTGCGCATGGCATCGACGTGCGGCATGAGCTGCCCGGCGTGGGCGCGAACCTGCAGGATCACCTGCAGATTCGCCCGGTGTTCAAGGTGCAGGGAGTGCGCACGCTCAACGTGGTCGCTTCGAGCTTCTGGGGCCGGCTGGGCATCGCGCTGGAATACGCGCTGCGCCGTACCGGTCCCATGAGCATGGCGCCGTCACAGCTCGGCGCCTTCGCGAAGAGCGATCCCGGGCGCGCGCATGCCAACCTGCAGTACCACGTGCAGCCGCTGAGCCTGCGCGCCTACGACCAGCCCATCGACAGCTTTCCCGCATTCACCGCCAGCGTCTGCAACCTGAATCCCACCAGCCGCGGCAGCGTGCAGATCCGCAGCCCGGACATTGACGCGCCGCCGCGCATCGCACCTAACTATCTGGCGACGGCGGAGGATCGGCGCGTCGCCGCCGATTCGCTGCGCCTCACACGACGCATCGTCGCGCAGCCCGCGCTGGCGGCTTACCAGCCCGTGGAACACCTGCCGGGCCCGCAGTTCACCAGCGACGAAGAACTGGTGCGCGAAGGCGCGAACATCGCCAACACCATTTTTCACCCGGTGGGGACGGCGCGCATGGGCAGCGCCGGCGACAGTGCGGCCGTGGTCGACAGCCACCTGCGCGTCCACGGTGTCGGCGGGCTGCGCGTGGTCGACGCCAGCATCATGCCGACGATCACCAGCGGCAATACGAACAGCCCGACGCTCATGATTGCCGAGAAGGCGGCGCGCTGGATTGTCCAGGGCGCCTGAGAAACTGCCGGCGTCCATTGCGCGCTGGCGCGCGACGACCAATTTCCGTTTCAATCGATACTCTTTCGGGGGAGAACAGCGGAGTGGACATGAGAATTCACAAGGTGGCGATCGCCGCCCGGATCGTCTGTGCCTGGGCCTGCGCCTGGATGTTGCTCGGCAGCTCGGCTCTCGCGGCGGACGCCGCAGCCGGCTGGAAGCCGTTGTTCAACGGCAAGAATCTCAAGGGCTGGTCGTTGCACTTCGCCTCGAAGACCGCAGCCGATGCGCCGCCGCCTGCGACATTGTTCAGCGTCGAAGACGGCGCGATCCATGCGTATCCCACCCAGGCTGCCGGCAGTGAGCAGCCGAATGCATATATAGAGACTGACGCCAGCTACAAGGACTACGTCCTCAGCCTCGAATACCGCTGGGGCGAGAAGAAATTCGCGCCGCGCCTGAACCTGGTACGCGACGCCGGGCTCATCTACCACGTGCATCGCGAGCGTCCCTCCGACTGGCCGGCGGGTTCGGAAGCGCAGATCCAGGAGGGTGACGTCGGCGACTCCTGGGCCGTGTCCTCGCAGCTCTCGAGCTTTGTGAATCCGAAAACTGGCCGATACGCCTTGCCCGAAGACGGCGGCGTGCCGGTGACGGTCGGCCACGACGGCAAGTTCGAGCGCACGCGCCACAACCGCGTCAACGAATACCCGGGATGGAACACGCTCGAAGTCATCGTGCGCGGCGATCGCGCCACGCACGTGGTGAACGGCGTGATCAACATGCGCGTCTACGACATCCGCGGCTGGGATGCGGCCACCAACTCGTGGGTGAAGGTCGAGCAGGGCAAGATCGCCCTGCAGGCGGAGAGCGCGGAAGTTTTCTATCGCAACATCCGGATTCGGCCGCTGACCAAGGCCGACGACATGCCGCCCGAGCCGAAGGCCACGGAGGTGTGGTTCCCGGTGCCGCCAAAAGTGACGCCCGGTGCAACGCCCGGGCGCTGCGCCCTCGGATGCCATCATCCTGTTCGACGGCAAGAATCTCGACGCCTGGAAAAGCGCCAATGGCGGACAAGCCGGCTGGCTGGAATATCGTCGATGGTCAGCTGGTGGTCGCGCCGGGCACCGGCGATATCCAGACGCGCGAAAAATTCGGTGACGTGCAACTGCACGTCGAGTGGTGGGATCCGAACTTGCCGGCCGACAAGGTCAACCAGGACCGGGGCAACAGCGGAATCTTCCTGCAGGATGTCTACGAAGTGCAGGTGCTCGACAACTTCGAGAGCAAGACCTACGTCAACGGCATGGTCGGCTCGATCTACAAGCAGTACCCGCCGCTGGTGAATGCCGCCTTGCCCGCCGAGCACTGGCAGAGCTACGACATCATCTTACGCCGCGCCGCGTTTTGCGGCGGACGGATCGCTCAGCTCACCGGCGCGCCTCACCGTGCTGCTGAACGGCGTGCTCGTCCAGAACAACGCCATCCTCAAGGGCGGCACTACCTACATAGGTGCGCCCAGCTACCGCCCGCATGGAGACATGCCGCTGCGGCTGCAGGATCATTCGCACCTGGTCCGTTATCGCAACATCTGGCTCCGCAAGCTCTAACTCTCGAAATCGAGGTTGGCGGGTGCGATCAGCCTGTCCGGGCGTTTGCCGGTGACCGGGGTGTTGGCGCTGACGCGTTCAAAACGGAAGTCGTCAGCCCACACCTGGCCGGATCCAAACAGAAAGAATCCGAACGCCACACCGACGCTGTCCTGGGGCACATCGAGCACGATCTCGTAGCGCTTCCAGGCCGTGGTGCCGCTCACCGGCCGGTCGTCCATGTTGTCGAAGGCCTTCATGGCGTTATCCGGGCCGTCCACGCGCATCCACATCTGCGCCTTGTGCGCGCCGTCGGTGCGCATGCGCGCCGACAGCTTCCAGCGTCCGCCGCGATACTCGTCCGCGCTGATCATTTGCATGAGCGTGCCGAAGCCTTTTCCATCGGCCGATGGTTTCGCCTTGATGAAGGCACTGCGCGATCCGTCCTCGGCCTTCGTCTCCGTGCCGTATTCATAGTCCTGCGGTGCATTGCCTGCGACCATCCAGCCCGGAGGCGCGGCCGCGCTGGCGGCGAGCGACAGGCCTGCGAGCAGGGCGAAAAGTCGGGTCTTCATGGGATTCCTTCCTGGGCTCCGGGGCCGGTGACAGTGAGGGTGGGCTGGAAGCTGGTGAGCCAGGCATGTGCCCGGCCTTCTTCCATGCCGAAATTCGTCACGGTGTATTCGGGCGTCGCGTCGCCTGGCGCGTTCCAGCGCACGAGGATCGTCAGGGCCATGGCCGCGGCCAGTCCGGCGGCGGCGACTGTGAAACGCCACGAGCGTCGCGATTCACCACTGGCTCCCAGGATCCGCGCATCCGTGGCAGCGGAGGGCAGTGCCGCCGGGGCACTGCGATACAACTCGATGACACGCGGCCGCTTCATGACCAGGGTGCCATCGCCTTGCGCAATTCGCGCAATGCGTAACGCAGCCGGCTCTTGGTGGTTTCCGGCAGCGAACGGGTGATGCGGGCGATCTCACGCACGCCGAGGCCGGTCTCCGCGCGCAGCAAAAACACTTCGCGCTGTTCGAAAGGCAGCGTGGCGATCGCGACATTCAGTGCGCGCTGGCGTGCCTCGGCCACGGCGAGTTCCGCGGGCTGCCCGGATTCAGGCGCAGCCTGCTGTTCGATCAGCAACGCGGATTCCGCGCCGGTATGCATGGGACGACGTCCTCGCAGCCGGTGACGGTCGGCCGCGCGGCGGTGTGCGATGGCGAACAGCCAGGTCGCGAAGCGGGCACGCACCGAGTAACGCGCGCGAGTATGGATTACCGCAATCCAGGTTTCCTGGAATATCTCCTCGGCATCGCCGGTGTGACCCACGAGGTGGCGTGAGAAGCGCATGAGCGGTGAGCGGTAGCGCCCGTACAGCGCGCGAAACGCGCCATCGTCGCCATCGCGATAACGCAGCATCAGCGCCTCGTCGGTGGTGGCGTCTGCCGACCGGGCGAGCACCCGCGGAGCGGCTTCGATCGCTTGGGGCATCCAGGGGAATGGGGCGGCAATTTCCATGCAGTCGTTGATCGTCGGCGGGGGCTGAAACGGGTTGGCGTCGAAGGTACCGGTATTGATGAGACGCGGGTCACGCTTGTGCGGAGCGGCAGCTGATTGCCGCCGGGCAGGGCCCTGCCCAGGGTTTCCTGCACCCGAATTGTTCAAGAGTTGGCACTCCCGTTCCGATAAACCCTCAGGACAAGCGGGCTAACAGCCCGCTCGTTGCCTTTGGAGGGAGTTTTTCATGACCGGCTCCGATGCCAGTGCCCGCGAGCAAGTGACCACAGATCTGCCGCTGCAGACCCAGCTCATGGGAAGCCTGGCGCTGGTCTTCATTCTCAGCGCGATCGCGGGAGTCGTCGGATACGCCACCTTCGATGCCACCTCGCTGGAAAACAGCGCGCGCGCCAAGGCCACGATGTATGCGTCCAATCTCACCTCGCAGCTCTACGGTCCCATCGTCGTCGACGACACGCGGTATGCCGAGGAAATAATCGCACCGCTGGTCACGGATCGGAACGTGTACGGCGTGGCCGTCTACGCGCCCGGTGGCAGGCGGCTCGCGGGTCACGGACGATTCCCGCCGACGCTGGTCAGCGGCGACAGGGTGACGCTGGCGGACGATCGCGTGATGCTGACGGTGCGCGACATTCCGGTGGGCGAAGGAACGGTCGGGCAGTTGTACCTGGCGCTCTCCACCGAACACATCGACTCGGCGCGCTTCCGCGCGGCGCAGTTCCCGGCCATGACCACGGCGGTGGTCCTGCTGTTCGCCATCCTGCTGGCGCTGGCCCATTCCTTCAGCGTGATGATGTCCGAAGTCGTGCGCCTGTTCGAAGAGCGGCGGCAGATGGAACGAACCGAGAAGCAGCGGCTGGAAAAACTGGTGTCGGAGCGCACGCGCGAACTGGAGCGTGGCCGCGAACAAATCCGACTCGTGGTGGAAGGAACGCAGGCCATTCCCTTCGCGCTGGACGTCGAGGACGGCCACTTCGAATACATCGGTCCGCAGGGACCACAACGTCTCGGCTTCAGCGAAGACCTGTGGAAGCAGATCGGTTTCCTCGACCGGCTCGTGCCGCGCGACCGCAATGGCGTGGTGCGCAACCGGATCGACGAAAGCAAGTCGGGTTCATTCGAGATCGAGACCTCGGTGCTCACGCAGGATGAAAAGCGGGTCGACCTGCGCTGGGTGGCGAGCTGCGAGCAGAGCGACAGCACCGGGCAGCACAAAGTGCTGCGCGGCATGATGCTCGACGTCACGGACCAGCGCCGACTGGAGAACGAGCTGGCGCAGGCGCAGAAGCTCGAGAGTGTCGGCCGCCTCGCAGCGGGTGTGGCGCACGAGATCAATACGCCGGTGCAGTTCGTTTCCGACAGCGTGAGTTTCGTGCGCGAAGCCATGGACGACCTGTCAGCGATCGTCGACAAGTACCGCGAGCTGCGCAGCGCGACCGAGCAGGGCGCGGACGTGGTCGCCGCGGCCAAAGCCGCCGAAGAAGCCGAGGACGACGCCGACCTCGACTACATCCTCGAGAATGCGCCGGTGGCGCTCGACCGCGCGCGCGACGGCCTCGGCCGCGTGGCGGCCATCGTGCGCTCCATGAAGGAATTCGCGCACCCGGATCGCAAGGAGATGGCGCAGGCGGATCTCAACCAGGCGATCCAGAGCACGCTGGTGATTGCGTCCAATGAATACAAGTACGTCGCCGAGGTGGAGACCCAGTTCGGCGAGCTGCCGATGGTCAATTGCTACGCGGGCGAGATCAACCAGGTGGTGCTGAACCTCATCGTCAACGCCGCGCACGCCATCGGCGACGTGGTCAAGGGCACGCAGGACAAGGGCAGGATCTGCGTAGCGACGCGCGTGCTCGAGGAGCGAGATCGAGATCGCCATTGCGGACACCGGCAAGGGAATTCCGCCGGAAGTGCGCTCGCGGATCTTCGATCCGTTCTTCACCACCAAGGAAGTCGGCAAGGGAACCGGGCAGGGCCTGGCCATTGCGCACAGCGTGGTGGTGGACAAGCACGGCGGCACGCTGCACTTCGAGACTGAAGTGGGCAAGGGCACGACGTTCTACATCCGACTGCCGATCAACGGTCCGGCGGGCGCCTCCGCGGCGGCCTGAGGAAGTCACCACATGAAACTCGCCAAAGTCTCCACCGCCCACATCCAGGCCGTCACCGGCACGACCTTCGTGGCGACCATGAGCTCGCTGTTGTTCGGATATGCCACCGCGGTCATCGCCGGCGTGGTTGGCGCCATCAATCACAACTTCATCGCAGCCACGCCATCTCAGCAACACGTCCGCCAATGCGCTGCTCGGGCTCACGGTGTGTTCGCTGCTGGTGGGCACCATCATCGGGGCGCTGATCGCGCGGCCGACCGCATCGTTGTTAGGCCGCAAGCGGCCCATGATCATCGCGGCCATCCTGTTCCTGGTGTCGGCGGTGGGGTCTGCCTATCCGGAGATGGGCCTGGGTCCGGTGGGTGGCAGCGGCGCCGAATCGATCTGGGCCTTCAACTTCTATCGCATGATCGGTGGACTCGCGGTCGGCGTCGCATCGGTCATCGCGCCCATGTACGTCGGCGAATTCGCGCCCAGCGCAGTGCGTGGTCAGCTCGGCGCATACCAGCAGATCGCCATCACCGGTGGCATGACCATCGCGTATTTCGTGAACTGGGGCATCACGCTGCAGGGCGATGACATCTGGGTGCTCGAAACCGGCTGGCGCTGGATGATGTTGTCGCTGGCGATTCCTGCCATGGCGTTTTTCTACCTGAGCTTCTCGGTGCCCGAATCGCCCAGCTGGCTGGTCAAGACCGGCCGCATCGAGAAAGCCCGCAAGATGCTGGCGCGCTCGGCCGATGCCGACGAAGTGCGCAGCATGCTCGAGGACCTGGCCGCCACCGGTACGGAAGAAAAACCGGCGCCGCTGTTCTCGTTTGGCGCCCGCGTGGTGCTGGTGGGCGTGGCGCTGTCGGTGTTCCAGCAGCTCGTGGGCATCAATACCGTGCTGTATTACGGCCCGGAGATTTTTGCGCGTCTCGGTTATCACATGGACGGCGCGTTTCTCGGCACCGCGGTGGCCTGCATCGTGAACCTCATGTCGACCATGGTGGTGGTGCTGATCGTCGACAAGGTCGGGCGCAAACCCCTGCTGATCTTCGGCGGCCTGATCATGGGCGTGTCCATGCTGGCACTGGGATCGCTGTTCCGCTCGCAGGCCCCCGGCATGTTCGGTCTCGCAGCCATCTGCTTCTACCTGGCGGGCTTCGCGATTTCGTTCGGCCCCATCGTGTGGATCATGATGACGGAGATCTACCCGGCGCCGATCCGCGGCCAGGCGGTGTCGATCGCCGTGGCGTCACAATGGATCGCGAACCTGCTGGTGTCGGGTTCCTTCCCGCTGCTGTTCGGCAACGCGACGCTGAATGCCGCGTGGAACCACGGCTTCCCGTTCTGGCTGTACGGCAGCCTCGCCATCCTCGCGGCATTCATCGTGCTGCGTTTCGTGCCCGAGACCCGCGGCGTCGACAGCGAACATCTCTCGGCGCTATGGCGGCGCGAAGACATCGCCGCAATAAATGGGGACATTCCTGATTTGCTAGCAAAAGGGGACGGGGCTGAGGTGTGCGCGAGCGGCGGCCGACACACGCGCATGGCGTGAGCTCGCTTTTCGCCGGGCCCTTCGGTTAGATGGTTCGCAAGATGTTGGACCGCCGCTCTTTGGGCCATGATTCGGGCGCGGCTGGCATGACCGTTAGCACTCGCCATGCGCATCCGTGCGGGGGCCGGCTTCGTGCTCGAGCGTGATTAGGTAGCCCGGCCCGCTGCAGTCACGCCGTGCGCATGTATCGGCCGCCGACCACCACCGCTGCGAGCCGACCCCCGTGAGAGCAAATCGCGGCATGCCGCCCATGGGGTGGCTAACGAAGAAGAGCCGCGAGTCGCCGAAGCTTGCGAAGCGGCGAACTCATGAGACTCTTGTTCATTAGCCAAGCAGGGAAGTCCACGTTTCCTTCCGAACGAGCGGGATGGGCCACGGCGGTGACTGCCGGCGCCCGTCACACGTCATGAATGAGTGAGCGGCCGGGCCACCTGAACACAGCGAGAGCTGGCCCCCGCACGGCTGGCGTTGGCACGATGCAACTCGTCCAGCCGCGGGTGAAAGCCGAATCATTGGCCCACAGAGCGGCGATCAAATTCGTCGCGAACACACTGATCAAGGGCCCGGCGAAAAGCGCTCTTCTCGAGCGACGGCGCCGGGCAACCCCTCTTCTGCCCCGTCCCCTTTTCCTAGCAAACGGCGGAGTGTCCCCATTTACGTGATGGGCAAAAATAGAGAACCCCGCGCGGCTACCGGGACCGCGCGGGGTGTCTCACTACCGCGGACTATTGCTGCGGTTGAGCGCTGGACTCGTACTCCGAGCTGTCGAGGTAGCCATCGCCGTCTTTGTCAGCGGTGGAAAAACTCTCGACCAGTTTCGGATCGGCGGAGGCCTCCGGCATCGAGATGCGTCCGTCCTTGTTCGCATCCAGCGTATCGAACGTGGCGGTCTGGCCGGATGGCGTGGTGGGTTCCGGTGGCGTCGTCTGTTCGGGCTCGGCGGCCAGGCCGGCGAGCGGAATCATCATGACGGCGGCAGCGGCGAGCAGTTTGGTCTTCATAGCGGGTCTCCTTTGTCTCGTCATTCGACTTCAACTTCAGTAGTAGCTTCGAGCGCCGGGAACAAGCCCGGCGATGACGCCACCTCTCACTACTAGCAGTTGCCGTGCCAATGCCGGATTGTTCCGGCGAATCACGCACTTATGCCGCAAGGGCCGTCGCATGCGCGCGCGTGGCATGTGCCGATTGACAGTGCGCCGCGACAATCGCGAATCCGGGCGACGCCGTGCAGCGACACGCGAATTCAATCTGGCTACAAACAGGTACTTGCGGGTCGCCGATAGGGGACACCGGCACGGGTACACACCGTGGCCTGACTTTCTGCCGGGAGAGACGCTGACGCCGGTGTCGGCGTGGTCTTAGGGCGGCAAGGGCGAACACGCGACACCCTTGAGCCGGTGGGTGCGTTCTGGTTTCTCCTCGTCGGTATCCTGCTGGTGGTCATCGCGCTGCTCGGGCGGTTCATGGACCGGCTGCCCGTGAGTCCGGCGATGATCTATCTATTCGTCGGATTCGCGCTCGGGCCCGCCGCATTTCGACGCGCTCGAGCTCCATCCCTTGCGCGAATTGCGCCATGCTCGAGGCGATCTCGGAGATCGCACTCCTGATCGCGCTGTTCACCGTGGGCATCAAGATACGGGTTCCGGTGGGCGACTGGCGCTGGAGCCTGCCTCTCAAGCTGGCCACCATCTCCATGGTGCTGACCATCGCGGGCGTCGTCGCGGCCGGCTACTGGCTGCTGGCGTTGCCGCTCGGACTGGCGCTGGTGCTCGGCGCGACTCTCGCGCCCACCGATCCGGTGCTGGCCTCCGAGGTGCAGCTGCGCAGTCCGAATGATCGCGACACGCTGCGGTTCGCGCTGACGGGTGAGGGTGGCCTCAACGATGGCACCGCATTTCCGTTCGTGTTGTTAGGCCTCGGCTGGCTGGGCCTGCACGACCTGGGTGAATACGGCGGGCGCTGGCTGCTCGTGGACGTGATCTGGGGCACCGCCGGCGGACTGGGCATCGGCTTCGTCATTGGTGTCGGCGTGGCGCGCGGTGTGCGTGCCCTGCGCCGCTGGCGCGAGGATGCCGCGATACTCGACGAGTTCCTGTTGCTGGGTGTCATCGGTCTCAGTTACGGCGCGGCGCTGGCGGCGCACACGCTGGGATTTCTCGCGGTATTGGCCGCGGGGCTGGCACTGCGGCGTGCCGACGATCTGCACGCCGGTTCGCGCCGCACGGCGGAACATTCGCCCCTCACGCCCAGCATGTTGAGTGTCAACGAGCAGCTCGAACGCATCGTCGAGGTGGCCGTCGTATTGCTGGTTGGGGTGATGATTTCCACCGGCTACTGGTCCATGGGCGGCTTGGCTCTCGCAGCGCTGCTGATCCTGGTGATCCGGCCGGTGGCGGTGTGGCTGGGAATAAGCGGCGAATCCGCGGATACCGCACCGCGGCGGCTGCTCGCCTGGTTCGGGATCCGGGGCATCGGTTCGGTGTATTACGCCGCCTACGCCAGCGCCCACGGCATCCGCCCTCGGCGCGGCGGAAAACCTGCTTGCCTGCGTGTTTACGGTGATCGCGGCCTCGATCGTGGTTCATGGGGTGTCTGCGACGCCCTTAATGTCGTTGTACCGTCGTCGCGGAACGCAGACTCCCGCGGCGCCACCGCCACTGTCGGACAAACGATGACAAGCGCGCCGTGCACGCTCCCACGCGGTTGGAGGTACACGCCGCTCGCGTCTGCGGCGGCGCAATTCACAATGTTTTCTTGGAAGATTTGCACGGAAGGCTCGCCATGGATTGGGACCGCATTTCGGGCGATTGGGAGTCGTGGAAGGCACGCATCCAGGAGCGCTGGGGCCGCCTCACCGAGGATGAACTCGATGTCATTGCGGGGCGCCGTGAGCACCTGGCGGGGCGCATTGGCGAGGTTTATGGAATCAGCCGTGATGAGGCGGAGCGTCAGCTTCGCAATTGGGAACGCAATCTCGGGTTCGATGAATTCGACGAAGCTGACCTGGTGGTCGATGACGACCAGGACCTCAGCGGCATGAACGGGCGGGGTTAAAACATGATTTCTCTCAACGGTATTCGCAACGCGCTGTGGTCGCTGTTGGCCTTCGGCATCGTGGCCTGTGCGGCGACACCCATGCCTACGGACAAGATCGCCGTGGCGAAGAGCTCGGTCGACAGGGCCGAGCAGGCGCAGGCGGCGCAGTTCGCGCAGGTGCAACTTGCCACCGCGCGCAACAAGCTCGTGGTGGCTCAGACTGCTGCCGACAATCGCGATGCGGAACTGGCGGCGCGCATGGCGGACCAGTCGGACATCGACGCCCAGCTCGCGGAGGCTACGGCACGCGCCAAGCAACAGGAACAGCTTGTGACGGAGATGGAAGCCGCGCTGCGCGACCTGCGCGGGGAAGCCACGCGCAACAGCGGCGCAGGTGCGAACACACCGCAGCCGCAGCCGACTCCGCCGCAATGAGGACCACACCATGAAACTAATCTGCAACGCAGTCGTGTTTGCCTCGATCGTAGCAGCGCTCGCGGGCTGCGAAACCGCGCCGCCCGATGACGGCCTGCTCGTGCAGGCGCGCGGCGCCATCGCGCAGGCCGAAGCCGATCCCAATGTCACGAAGTACGCGCCCACCGAACTGGACCGCGCGCGCAAGCTGCTGATCAATGCCGAAGGCGCCGCCAAGGAGAAGGGCGCGACCAACGTCAACACCTCGCATTACGCCTACCTGGCCACGCAGATGGCCCACATCGCCGAGCAACGCGCAAATGAGCAGGTCGCCGTGGCGCGCCTCAAGGCCGGCGAGGTGGAACGCCAGAAGATCCTGCTGTCGGCACGCGAGAACGAGACTCAGCAGGCGCAGGCAGTTGCAGCGCAGGCGCGCAACGAACTGCAGAACGCCCAGGCGGCAAGCCGCCCAGGCGCAGGCAGGAAGCGCAGCGCCTCGCCGCGCAGCTCGAGAACGTGCAGGCATCCCAGACCGAGCGCGGCCTGGTGCTGACGCTCAATGACGTGCTGTTCGACACCGGCCGCTCGGAGCTCAAGCCCGGCTCGCAACGATCCCTCGAGCAGATCGCGGCGTTCCTCAACGAACACCCGGAGCGCAGCGTGCAGATCGAAGGCTTCACCGACAACCAGGGCCCTGACGACTACAACCTCGAGCTGTCGCAGCGCCGGGCGGATGCGGTGGCCATGGCCATCATCAAGCGCGGCATAGATGCGCAGCGCGTGCGCGCGCTGGGCTACGGCGAAGAGTTTCCGGTCGCCAGCAACAACCAACACTGGCAGCCGTCAGCTCAATCGACGTGTGGAGATCATCGTGTCCAGGGATGACCAGGCCATTCCCCAGCGGGCCGGGGCAGGCGTCGCCGTGAAAGGCTCAACTGGAGAATTTTTTCCGGCGGATTTCGGCGGCGGGCTCGCCGAAGGCACCCTGGAGCGATCGCAGCGCATGCACGCTGCCACCCGTTTCGACGATTGCACGTTGCGGCTCATCGGCAATTCGCCGGCCATGCAGAAAGTGCGCGACCTCATCGGCCGCGTGGCTCCGACCGACTCCACGGTGCTGATCTGTGGCGAGAGCGGCTGCGGCAAGGAGCTGGTGGCCGAGTCGGTACACGCCATGAGTCCGCGCGCCGACAAGCCTTTCGTCGCTATCAATTGCGCGGCGATTCCGGCAACGCTCATCGAGGCGGAACTCTTCGGTCACGAGCGCGGCAGCTTCACCGGTGCGATGCGCACGCGCGAAGGCGTGTTCGAGCGCGCCAGCGGCGGCACGCTGCTGCTCGACGAGATCACCGAGATGCCGCTCGACCTGCAGTCCCGGTTGCTGCGCGTGCTCGAGACCAAGCGACTGAACCGCGTCGGTGGTTCGAGCGATCTCGAGGTCGACGTGCGCGTCATCGCTTCGACCAATCGCTCGCCGGCGCTGGCCTTCGAGGAAGGCCGCCTGCGCGAGGATATCTATTACCGCCTTGCGGTCGTAACCGTGCAGTTGCCACCGCTGCGTGAGCGAGGTGACGACGTGCTGGTACTCGCCGAGTTCTTCCTCGCGGAGCTGAACCTGCGCAACGGCACCCACAAGCGGCTGTCGGACGAGTTGCGGGCGCGCTTCCTGCGGCATCGCTGGCCCGGCAACGTGCGCGAGCTGCGCAATTCGGTCGAGCGTGCCTACATCCTTTGTGATGGCGAACTCGACCTCAGCGAGCAGGACATGCTGACGTTGCGCCGGCATCCGGAGGGCGAGGGCCCCACCTCGGACGTGATCCAGCTGCCAATCGGCGCGACGCTCGAAGAGATCGAACGCACTTTCATCCTCGCCACGCTCAAGCATTTCGAGGGCGACAAGCGGCGCGCGGCCGATGTGCTGGGCTGCAGTCTCAAGACGCTCTACAACAAGCTGCACGCCTACCAGCGCGACCGAGGCGCGGGAATGAATTGATGTCGCCGTGAAAACGATTACGACGACATCCGCAATCGGTGTAACAAGGACAAGGAGACGAGCATGGGATTCATCTTGTGGTTGGTAATTGGTGGCGTGATCGGCTGGCTCGCCAGCATCGTGATGCGCACCGACGGAAGTCAGGGAATTTTTCTCAATATCGTGGTCGGTATCATCGGTGCATTTCTCGGCGGATGGCTGATCAGCCCGATGGTGGGCGCGGGCTCGATCAATTCCGGGGACATCAGCCTGGCAGGGCTGTTGGTATCGTTCCTCGGCGCCGTGGTACTGCTGGCCATCGTCAACCTGATCACGCGCAAGCGGGTGCGCTGAGAGTCGATAACGGCCAGGTCGCGCGGCACGGCCGGGCAGCGCCATGATCGCGGATCTGTTCCAGATCCACGTCCCGGTGCTCGAGCTCGTGCTGCGCGGCACGCTGGTCTACTGGCTGCTGTTCTGCCTGTTCCGATTCGTCCTGCGGCGGGACGTGGGCGCCGTGGGCATCGCAGACGTCCTGCTGCTGGTGATCATCGCCGACGCTGCGCAGAACGCCATGGCGGGAGGCTACGAGACGGTCTCCGAGGGCGCCATCCTTGTGTCCACCATTGCCGGATGGAACTGGCTGCTGGACATGCTTTCCTACCGCATTCCGGCGGTGCGGCGTTTCACCACTCCGGGCCGTGTGACGCTGATTCGCAATGGAGTGCCACAGCGGCGCAGCCTGCGCCAGGAATTCATCACGCTCGAAGAGCTCAATGAGAAGCTGCGCGAGCAGGGCATCGAGACAGTGATGGATGTCAAGGTGGCCTACCTGGAAGGTGACGGGCAGATCAGCGTGATCCGCAAGACTTCCCCGGATCAGCGGCCGCCAGATTCCGCGTCACGCCACGCGCGCTGATCTTCCGGCGATCGCTTCATCCGGCAGATTGAAAACGGCCAGGCAGACCGCGACTGGCCGCGTGTGCGGTGCCGGTGCTTGCATCGGCGGGATCGAGCCAGCCGAAGCGCAGCTCACGATGTCGAACCGCAGTTGAGGACGGGTCTCCGTGCAGGGGCCGGCACCGTCCCCGCGCTCGACCGGCTTTTCGCGGGCCGACGCTAACAAACCCATGACGAGAACCGTAGCGGAGAACGCTGCCGGACGCATGTACTGCCACGTGTGCACGCGTCAATCATGGATCGCCGGCCGGGTACGCGGCGTTCGGACCGCACAAGCGGCGCCTGTAGGAGCCTGCCGCGTGCACCCGTCGGCGGGGTTGGGGTAACTTCGCGCTCCTTGTGGCCAGGAGCGGTTCGATGACTGATCAGGAAACCAATGTGGTGCAATGGTTCGGGCGAGTCGACTGGATCCAGGCCGGCGGCCGTATCACGGCCATCCTGGTCGTCACTTTCGTGCTGGTGTTCATCGCGAGACGGCTGATTGGCGGGCTGGAAAAATTCACCGCGTCGCATGGGCACGATGTCGAGTCGAAAAAGCGCGCCGCGACGGTCAGCAAGATTCTGCGCAAGCTCGCCACCACCGTCATCGTGGCCCTCGCCACGCTGGGCGTCTTCAACACTCTCGGCATCCCCATCATGCCGTTCCTGGCGACCGCCGGCGTGGCCGGCATCGCGATCGCATTCGGCGCGCAATCGCTGGTCAAGGACATCTTCCGCGGCTTTTTCCTGCTGGCCGGCAACCAGATCCGCCAGGGGGACGTGGTGGAAATCGCCGGCAAGAGTGGCCTGGTCGAGGACATCACGCTGCGCTACGTGCAACTGCGCGACTACGAGGGCAACGTGCACTTCGTGCCGAACGGCGACATCAGCGTGGTGACGAGCTCGAGTCGCACCTTTGCTTACGCGGTGGTGGACGTGCTCATTGCGCTGGACCAGGACGTCGAGCCGGTGATGAAGATCATGCAGGACGTGGCTGCGCAGCTGCGTGCCCATGCGACCTTCGGCTCGAAGATCCTCGAGGACCTGGACATTGCCGGCATCGAGTCCTGGACCTCCGCGGGAATCACCATCCGCGCGCGCCTGAAAGTCCATGCGCTGGAGCAGACCAACGTGAAGCGCGAGTTCCTCATGCGCCTCAAGCAGGCATTCGACAGTCACGACATCCAGCAGCCGCGCAATACCGTGATGATGCTGGAGAAGGGCGCGCAGGCGCGCGCCACGCCGGAAGGTCCGCCGCGCTGAGGCGAGCCCCCGGAACGCCGAAACCCGGGCAAAAAAAGGGCGGACCCGGTTGCCCGGATCCGCCCCTCGTTGCCCGGCTGGAGATCAGTGCGCGGTGATGGCGCTCTGCGTCGCAGGGCCGCTGCGGCTGGCGCCACCTTCGCTTTCCCAGCGTTCCTTCTCGAGTCGCTCATCGAGGCGTCGCCGTTCTTCTTCCTGGCGGCGCTGCGCGCGGCCCGCCATCCAGGCGGCCGCCAGCACCGCCACTCCGGCGATTCCCAGTAGTTTGATGATCCGCATCGTCAGCATGTTTTCCTCCGGGCTGGTCATTTCTGCAACTTCTTCAATTCTGTCAGGTGATGTTCGATGGTCGGCAGCGTATCGCGCGCGTACTTGCGCAGATCCTGGTCCTCGCCGGCCTGCGCCTGGGCGCGGTACAGGGCCACCGAGCGTTCATGTCCGGCGATCATCTCGGCGGTCCACTTGTCATCGAAGTCACCGCTCGACGGTGCCCGACGGCGGGGGCGCATCGGCCTGCGGGGCGGGCAGCGGCCAGCCCTTGGCCTCCGCAATTTTCGACAGCTTCGCATTGGCGCTGGTGTGGTCCTGCACCAGCATTTCCGCCATGCTGTTTCAGTTCCGGACGCTTGAGCTGCGGCAGGGCGTTGCGCGCCGCGGCCACCTCCTTGCGGCCACTTTCGGTGGCGCGTTTCACGAAGGAGATGTCATCGAGGGGTTTGCCTGTCGGCTGGCTGGTGCCGGCCGCCGGCGGGTCGACCTGGGTTGCGGGAGTTGCCTGTGTGTCGGCCGCCATGAGCGGCACCAGCGTGGCGCTTCCCGGCGACCAGTTATCAAGCAGCGGCGCGGGAGCAAGCGTGCCGGATTCGGGCGTCGGTTGCGGCTCCGACGGGAACGACAGGCTTGCCGCCAGCGCGGGCGCCGCTGCGCCGGTCGCGAGAATCAAGATGGCGATGCCGGAATTCCTGGTGCTCATGACGCGTTCCTCCTGTTACCAACAACCCGCCCGGTGACAGTAGTTAGCAGTCACCGGGCGGGGCGCAGCGCAATCACGACTTTATGCAAGGTCTTGCAGGTGGGCATCACCCGTCGTGGTTGCGCGCGACTGTAACGAGCGCCACTCCTCAGTTGGTGGGCGCCGGCTCAGCCGAACCCGAGCGCTTGGCGGCGTCGAGAGTGGCCTGTGCCTGGGCCTTGGCCGACTCGTAGTCCGCTTCAGCCTGGTCCTTGCAGGCCTTCTGCGAGTCGCCCGACATCGTTTCGCATTTCTCCTTGGCGATCTTGCGCTGGCCGTCGGCCTGCGCTACCGCGACGTCGTATTCGGCCGCGGCGCGATCTTCAGCACCCTCGGCGGCGGTATCAGCCACTTCGCGCTGCTCTTCAGCCACGTTCTCGTTGGCGTCCTGGCGCTCCTCGGCAACGTCCTTTGCCGTCTCCTGCGCCGATTCGCGCTGATTGCAGCCGGCGAGCGCGCAAATGCCCACCGCTGCGGCTACTGCCAATGTCCAGCTGCTGTATGTCTTGGTCACGATTTCGTCTCCTGGATGGAAATGGATTCGATCGACGATTAGTTCGTCGCATTCGTCGCCGTGAATGCTGAACTGCGCGTTGCGGGCGCGCCCGCGGATTTGATGCGTATGCGTCGTCAGACGCGACCGACCAATCGACCGGCGTGCGGTCAAGCGGGCGCCGAAATGCGCATCCGCGAAGTTGTCGGCGCAGACCCACAGGCGCATGCTCCGCCGCTGAGTGGCGCGCGTGCCCGTGACCGACACTCGCTTCAGGCACGAAGCCTTAAGGTGAGCATTCAGGGACGCACCATCAATGAGTAGTTAAGGAGGACCGCAATGACCATCCAGGCCAAGACCATCGACAACGGCGCACGTAACCCGGAATCCACCGTAGTCGAGTTGAATCGCGTGATCACGCAGGCCGAAGAGCTGCTGAAGACGCTGGGTGAAGAAGGAGGCGCTGCCGTCGAAGCAGTGCGCCAGCGAGTGCTGCGCACCGTGGGCCAGGCCAAGGTGAGGCTGGCGGAGACGGGGCAACGCGTTCGTGGCGCCGCCAACGAAGCTGCGCGCGTCACCGATACCTACGTGCACGACAATCCGTGGAAGGCGATTGCGTATGGCGCGGCGGCAGGTGCCGCAGTGGCACTGATTGCCTCGGTACTGTTGCGCCGCGAGTAATCGCCAAGTAGTCAGGCGGCGGCGACCCGTGCCGTCCGCCCGCGCAGGAGGCAGACATGATCAGCCCGGTCGCTCTCGTGTTGTTGTTAGCGGCGCAGTCGCCGGAGCAGACCACACTGCCACGCCACCCGGATCCCGATCCGGTTGCGCAGCAGTCGTCGCGCGAAGGCGAGGCGACTGACCCTTATTTCGATCGTGACTACGTCGCCACCGACGATCCCGCCTTCGTGCTCGCGGCCGTGGAGAATGCGCGCCAGGGAGTGATCGATGCGCGCAGCGCGGCAGCGACCACCGGCAATCCGGAGTTACGCGCGGCTGCCGAGAAGATCAGCGCCCAGAACGAGGCTACCTCGCGCAAGCTCGAAAAGATCGCCAGCCGCGAAAGGATGGCGCGTGCCGCAGCCCAATCCCGCGCGCACCAGCAGCGTGAACGGCAGCAGCAACGGCAACGGCAATGGCGTTGACAGCGTGCGCGCCAACGCGAATTTCATCGTGCACCAGATATCCTTCCACCAGAGCACGGTGGCGCAGTACCGCGCGCAGATTGCCGGGAAGGGCGACGCGGATCTGAAACGCGCGTTGCGCGAGGCCTTGCCCGGTTACCAGAAAAACCTCGAACAGCTGCTCGAGCTCAAGCCCTGAAGTCAATGCCGTTGGGCGCGCTCGTGCGGCGCGCTGCTGGCGACCGGTGAGCTGGCGGATCGCGCCGATCAGGCGTCCCACCTGCACGGGTTTCGCGAGGTGCTTCTGGAAACCCTTGTCGAGTGCGCGCGCGGTATCTTCGCGCCGTGCGAATGCCGTGAGTGCGACCGCCGGCAGGTTGCGCGCGTCGACTTTCAGCCGGTGGCGGATGGCATCGATGAGGTCATAACCCGTGGAGCCGGGCATGCCAATGTCGCTGACCAGCAGGTTGAAGCGCCCGCTGTCATTGCTTAGCTCGTTTAACGCTTCCGCGGCAGAGCTCACGCTCACGATATCCGCACCCTGCTCGACCAGCAGTCGTTCCAGGTATTCGCGTGAATCCGGCTCATCGTCCACGGCCAGGATACACAGTCCGGCGAGCGGCTTGTCGGTGGAACGTGTGGCGGGACGTTCGAGTTCGCCGACCGACAACTCGGAAGGCTTGAGCCGCGGCAATCGCACCGCGAACATCGCGCCCTTGCCGCGGCCCTCGCTGTGCACGGCGATCGAGCCGCCGTGGGATTCCACCAGCTGCTTGGTGATGGCGAGACCCAGGCCGAGGCCGGCGAAGCGCCGCGCACTGCCGGTGTCGGCCTGGCGAAACTTCTCGAAGATATGCGGCAGGAACTCGGCGGAAATGCCTTCGCCGCTGTCGCGCACCTCGCAGCATGCCGCTTCCGCGTTGGTGCTGGTGGCGATCGACACGACTCCCTCGGCCGGCGTGAACTTGATGGCGTTGGACAGCAGGTTGCTGATCACCTGTTGCAGGCGCACCGAGTCGCCCATCACGGGCAGCGGAACTTCCGATAGCTGCGCTTCGATGCGCACCTTGCGCGCTGCGATGGTCACGCGCATCGAATCGAGCGTGGCGCGCACGGCTTCATTGAGATCCATGGGTTCGAAAGTGAGTGACAGCTTGCCCGACATGAGCTGGTTGGCATCGAGCAGGTCGCCGAGCAGCTGGGTCTGCGCGCGCGCATTGCGTTCGATGACTTTCAGTCCGTCACGAATGGTGGCGGCATCCACGCGTGGCCGCTGCAGCAGCGTCGCCCATCCCAGCATGGCGTTGAGCGGCGTGCGCAGCTCATGCGAGATGGTGGCGAGGAATTCATCCTTGGCCTGCGCGGCCGCGACCAGTTCGCTGCGCGCCGCGCGTTCCGCCGTGAGCAGTCCCTCGCGTTCCGACTCGAGTTCCTTGCGGCGCGTGACATCGCGCAGCGTGCCGAGAATGCGTCGCACACGCCCGGTGTTGTCCGCTATGGCGGTGGCGCGATTCTGGATCCAGCGGCGCGCACCATCCGGCCGTTCGAGCTCGAACTCGGATTGCTTGACTGCGTCGGCCAGGTTGAAGTCGCGCAGGAACGCGGCGGCGTGATCCGGGCCGTGGGGCAGCAGCAGCGAGAAAAATTGTTCGGCAGCCGCCGGTGAATGTGCCGGGCGCGATGCCGGTGATGAGGTGAGTCTGGCGCGTCCATGTCATGGTGCCGCTGGTGAGGTCCCAGTCCCACATGCCGACGCTGGCGGCATCGAGCGCCAGCTCCAGGCGCCGCAGACTTTCGCGCACGTGCTGCTCGGCTTCGCGTTGTTCGGTGATGTCGGTGTGCACGCCCACCCATTCGACGATCTGTCCGCGCTCGCCGGTCACCGGCACGGCACGAACCGCGAAAGTGCGGTACACGCCGTCGTGCCGTCGCACCCGCTGTATCGTCGCGAGCGTATCGCCGGTCGCGAGCGCACCGCGCCAGGCCTCCAGCGTGGTTTCCACGTCCTCCGGATGGATGGCTTCGAGCCAGCCCATGCCGGCGAGTTCCTCGCTGCTCTGGCCGGTGAACGCGCTCCAGCTGGTCTGTTCTCCCACTGCGCGACCTTCCGGCGAGTGTGTCCAGATGATGCCGGTGGTGGCCAGCAGGGCGGCCTTGAAGCGATATTCGCTGGCCGCGAGCCTTGCTTCGGCTTCCTTGCGCTCGGTGATGTCGAGCACGCTGCCGACCGCGCGCGTGACGATGCCAGCGCGATCGCGCACCAGCACGCAGTGATCCCAGATCCACACGTAACCGCCGTGCCTGTGCCGCACGCGATATTCGCAGGCGATGCTGTCGAGCTCGCTGTCCGCGACGGGAGGCGCGCGCCACGCGCGCCGGCATGGCCAGAGCGCGGTCTTCCGGATGCAGCAGGTCTTCCCACCAGCGGCTGACCGGGGAAATTTCCGCGCCCTGGTAGCCAAGCATCAGTTCGATGCCTGAAGTGCGCTGGATCTTGCCGCTGGCGCAATTCCAGTCGTAGACGAAACCCGGCAGGGCGCGCGCCGCGAGCTGCAGGCGCGTCTCGCTCGCTTCGAGCGCGAGCGCTGCGCGCCTGCGGTCGGTGATGTCGACGGTGATGCCGGCGACGATGGACTCGGACTCCCGCAGTTCGCGCCAGCAGGTGGCGAACATCCAGCGCTCGTCACGCGCGTGCTCGTCGTGGCCGGCGCGGCGCACCGGAAACTCGAATTCCGATTTGCCATCGCGCAGCGTGCGCGCCAGGCCGGCGTCGAGGTGTTCGTTGGTGGAAGGATCGAGCCGCTCCGCGCCGTCGATGGAGTACCACTCGCGGGTCGCGGGCAGCCATTCCCACATCTGGATGCCGGTGGCGGATTTCGCCAGCCGCAGCCGGCTCGCGGCAAGCTGCTCTGCGTCGCGCGCACTGGTGGCGCGGCGTTGTGCGCGTTCGACGCGCGCTGCATTCCAGATCACGAGCGCGGTGAGCCCACAACACACGGTGGCGGCCAGCAGCGCAAAGGCGAAATGCAGCGAGTACAGGCCATTGCGCACACCGGCGAGCGCCAGCGACGCAAATGCCAGCGGCGCCACTACGGTCCACGCGATGATGCCGCGCGCGGAGCTGCCCGCGGCGGACGGGCCAAGCAGCACCGACATCCAGTCGGCGTCGCCGCGCTGTGCCAGCGTGGCCAGCAGCAGCAGGCCCGCGACCGCGTTGGTCAGTGGCGTGGGCATGGCGGCGAGGCCGAAGCTGGCCAGGGTGGCACTGCCGAGCAACAGCCCGACGAGCGAGGTGACAGTCGCGAGCAGGCCGAGTGCGGCGAATATCGAGAACAGCTGCGTGCCGAGCCGCGAGCGCATCGGCACGAAGAACAGCGCCAGCGCTGTGGCGCCCAACATGAGACTGGTGGCACCTGACATTCCATTGGCCGCAGTCGCTGGCAGCAACGTGTCAGCGAGCGGGATCACCGGGCCAAACATGCTGTTGAACCATGGTTCGACTGCGCGGGACGCTGTCGAGGGCAACGCGATTCCGAAACCCAGCACGGCGAGCAGTTGGCCGAGACCGCGCGCCAACATCGCGGGCACACTCATGGCCACCGCGGCCAGGGAAAGTACGATGGCGCACAGGGCCGACAGCGGCGACATCAAGGCCGCGAAGTAGGGCGCGATGGCGGCGAGGTCATAGCTTCGCCCGACCAGCACACCGAGCCCCGCCACGAGCGTCGCGCATGCCAGAAGCCGCGACGTCCGCATTGCTGCCCTTGAAAGAGTTTCAGACTTCATGCGAGGAACGGAGTATTGCAGGTAGTGAGGCTGCATGACTGTCGGTTCTTACCTACAGATCGCGGATTTCGCCCGTGCGGGGCCCCGGTTGCAATGTCATCGAGGTGGTGACGCATATTCGTCCGTAGTGGGTGACGGAAACTGCTGTCAGATATTGCCGCTCTGTAAACGTCATCCATCTGGCGAGTGCCGGTTTTTTCCATTGCGGTAGTGCACGGCGTCCGACGGCGGGAGCGATCGCGGTACGCGACGCTAACGCACATGCAACGACATGCCGCTGCACCCATAATCGCGCGCTTTCCACAAGGCACGCCCGGCACGTGGATCGCGCGCCGCTGGTATTACATGCCGAAGTCGCGTCGTGACTATAGCGTGCGACCCATCTCGCCTGGCGATCGCCGGCTGCTGGCGGAGTTCGCGCTCGACCTGTCACGGCTCGCCCCCGAAAAGGAAGTGTCCGCAATTCGTGACATGACCTCGTTGCTCTTCGATCGCGTGATCGAGCCAGGCCCGCACGGTGACGTGGGCTTCGCCGCACTCGAGAGCGCCGCGTCAGGCGATCGTGTCATCGGTGCCGCGGTGTATGCACCGTGTAACGACGGCGCGGAATTTTGCGTCGCGGTCGCGGGTGCGTACCGCACCGAGCAGGTGGGTACCACCCTGATGGCGTCACTGGTGCGACATGCGCGCCGCGTCGGTATCACGCGGCTGACGGCGGAGATGTTCTGGTCGAACCGGCCAATGCAGTTACTTGCGCAATCCATGGGTTTTCTCGTCGAGCCGGTGGCGCGCGATCGCAACTTGCGCCGCCTGGTTCTGGCGCTCAAGTGACTTGACTACCAAACCAACGCCCGGGAGGCATCAAGTGTCCGAATCCGCGAACGGCGCCGCCATCGAAGGCGGCACGAGTAATCCGGCGCAAACACGGACCGCGCAGCATGAGGCTGGCGGCGAACGTGTGCAGGCCGTGCCGCGTGCCGTGCGTGGTCGAAGAATCCTCATCATCGTCGAGAACCTGCCGTGCCCCTTCGATCGCCGTGTCATGCAGGAGGCGCGCACTCTCGCCGCCGCGGGCTACGCCGTGTCCATCATTTGCCCCAAGGGGCCGGGATTCGAAAAGAGTTTCGAGTCGATCGATGGCATCGACATTCACCGGCACGCGCTGCCGCGCGAAGCCGACGGCGCCCTGGGCTACGCCCTCGAATACAGCGTGGCACTGATCATGGAATTCTGGCTCTCGCTGAAGGTTCTTTTTGGACGCGGCTTCGATGTCGTCCATGCATGTAATCCGCCCGATACAATTTTTCTGATTGGTGGTTTCTACAAACTGTTCGGAAAGAAGTTCGTATTCGACCACCACGACATCAATCCCGAGCTTTACGAAGCCAAGTTCGGCAAGCGCGGTTTCGGGCAGAAGGTGTTGCTGGCGCTGGAGCGCATGACTTTTCGCACGGCGGACATGGTGATCTCCACCAACGAGTCCTACCGGCACATCGCGCTGACACGCGGCGGGGTGAATCCGCACGACGTATTCGTGGTGCGCTCCGGGCCCGATCTGCGACGCCTGAAGCAGGCGCCGGCCAACGATGCCCTGAAGAAGGGTCGCAGGTACCTCGTGGGTTACGTGGGAGTGATGGGCAAGCAGGAAGGCATCGACCTGCTGCTGCAGGCCGTGCAACTCATCGTGTTGCACCTGAAACGCACCGACATTCATTTCGGACTGGTGGGCGGCGGCACGGAGCTCGCGGCGATGCAGCAGCTCGCGAAGGATCTCGGCATCGCCGACTACGTGACCTTCACCGGCCGGGTGCCGGACGCCGAACTGCTCGAGATGCTGAACACCGCGGACATCTGTGTGAATCCCGATCGCGCCAACGAGATGAACGACCGCTCGACCATGAACAAGATCATGGAGTACATGGCGCTCGGCAAGCCGGTGGTGCAATTCGATCTCACCGAGGGGCGGGTGTCGGCCGGCGACGCGTCCTGGTATGCGCGTCCCAATGATGTCGCGGATCTCGCGCAGAAAATGGTTGCGCTGCTCGCAGATGCGCCGCTGCGCAGCCGCATGAGCGTCATCGGGCGCGACCGCATCGAACACGTCTTGTCGTGGCAGCACGAAGCGCCACGACTGCTGAGTGCCTACGAACACCTGCTCAAATCTGCTGGAGAATCAAAATGAAGAAGTTGCTGATGGCGTGCTGCGTCATCATGGCGCTGGCCTATGCCACCAATGTGATGGCGCAGGATCCCAACTACACCGTCAAGCCCGGAGACCTGCTGTCCATCAGCGTCTGGAAGGAGCCGGATCTTCAGAAGGAGACGCTGGTGCGTCCGGACGGTTCGTTCTCATTTCCGCTGGTCGGCGAGGTCGATGCCAAGGGCAAGACGGTCGCAGATCTCAACAAGACACTTGAGCCAGAGGCTCACGAAGTACATCTCCGATCCGGTTGTCACCGTGTCGATCCAGGAGATCAAGGGCAACAAGATCTACGTGATCGGCCAGGTCAACAAGCCGGGCGAATTCATCATGAATCCGAGCGTGGACGTGATGCAGGCGCTGTCCATGGCTGGCGGCACCACGCCGTTCGCCGCGCTCGGCGACATCGTCATTCTGCGCCGGACACCCACCGGCAAACAGGCACTGCCATTCCGCTACAACGATGTGGTCAAGGGAAAACGCCTCGACCAGAACATCGATCTGCAAAGCGGTGACGTCGTGGTGGTGCCATAAACATCATGAGGTGCGTCATGAAAACCAGGATGCGCACGGCCACGGCGATCATTGCCGCACTCACGAGCGTCGTCGCCGTGGGCGCGGACTGGGAGTTCAACCCCAGGGTCGAGGCCGGTTACCTGTACGACGACAACTATCGCCTGACATCGCCCGGCACGGAGATCAGCGTGCAAGGTCCCTTGGCAGACGCGGCGCTCGAGATGCGAACGCGCACCCCCAAGAATGACTTCAGCATCACGCCCCGGATGTACCGCGACGTATTTTCCCGATGAGCAGGAGCTCGACAGCGTCAACTATTTCGGCGTGATCGACTGGCGATATGAGGGACAAACCGTCGAGAGCCGCGTGCGCGGCGAATATGCACAGCAGGACATCGTCAACAGCGAGCAGCCCGACGCCGAGATACCGGGCGATGTCGGCCTCGGTGACCCGGATATCGGCGATTCCGGCCGGGTGCTGGTACCGAACCGACGCACGCGCACAGCAGTGCGGCCCCTCATGAATGTGGAGCTGTCGCAGAAGCGTGCGCTGGAGTTCGGCGCAAATTTCGTCGACGTCAGTTTCGACCGGCAGTTTCCCGGCGCGCAAGTCAACTATCAAAGCGGCGATGTGTCGGCTGGCCTGCTGACGCGCATTTCGGAGGTGTCATCGATCATGGCGCGCATTCGGACGGCGCGTTACGACATCGAGACGCTCGGCGATTCGAAATCCTATAGCGCCGAGCTGGAGTGGAAGCATCGCACCGTCACCGAAATGGAGACTTTCCTGCGCGTCGGCGCGCAGAACGTGGAGTTCGAGAGCGGTCTTGATGAAGGTACCAAGGAAACCGCATGGCTGTTCGCCGCCGGCGTGAACATGCCGATCGGCCGTAATCAGCTGTTCGCGGACCTGACGCACAGTGTCGGCCCTTCGTCGGCAGGCATCGTCGTGACGCGCGACCAGTTGCGCGTGCGCTGGTCACGCGACATCACGCCGCGACTGGCCTTCCTGCTCGGCGTGCGCGGTACACACGACGAAGACATCCTCAGGAGGGCGCTACCTACCGGCCGCGCCGCTATGCCACTGGCGACGTCGGCCTGCAGTGGCACTGGCAGGAGGAGTTCTCGCTTGATCGCGATCCTACGACTACTCCTGGCAGGAATTCGATGACGCGCTGGTGGATGCCGCGACATCGAGTGGCGTCAGAGTCACGGTTCTCTATCAACCCCTGCAACGTCGACGCTGAAGGACATCACGATGGAATCCCAGTCACCCGAATTTTCCGATTACATACACGCCATCGGACGTCGCAAGGCCCTGTTGCTGGGCGTCGCGATTCCGATCGCCGTGCTCGCGATGCTGTTGTCGCTCACGTTGCCGGACATCTACACATCCTCGGCGCTGGTCGAAATCGACGAGCTGTCCGGCGCGCAGGATCTGGCGAATGACCATGAGCACAACACCTACGCCGACCAGTACGTGCAGAACCTCAAGGGCATCGTGCTCACCGACACCACACTGAAGCGGCTCAACAAGGAGCACAACCTCTACCCGGATCTCGAGGGTGAGGATTCGGCCATGCTCAAGCGCCTGCGCCGTGACATCAACGTGAAAATCGTGACCACGCCGATTCTCGACCCACGCACCGGTCGTGAGCGCGAGGTGGTGGACGCGTTCACGGTCTCGTACGACAACCGGGTGCCGGGCAAGGCACAGAAGGGCGCGCAGTGGCTGGTGGCGTCTTTCCTTGCCGAGCACCGTCGGCAGCGCCAGGGCCAGGCATCCAATGCCGCCGAGTTCTACGCCAAGGAAGCGGAACGCGTCCGCACCCAGGTTGCCAAGCTCGAAGGCAAACTCGCCGAATTCAAGCGCGCCAACTACGGCCAGCTGCCCGAGCTCACCGAAGTCAACATGTCGATGATGGACCGCACCGAGAGCCAGATGGCCACGAACGACATGCAGGCGCGTTCGTTGCGCCAGGAGCGCGTATTCCTGGCCGCACAGCTCGAGCAGCAGCGCGCGGCGGGGCCGGACGCGGCCAGCGTGCACAAGCTCGAGGAGCAGTACAACAAGATGCGCTCCACCTACGACGACAGCCATCCGGACATGGTGGCGCTGCGTCGCCAGATCGACAGTCTCAAGTACGGCACCAGCGCAAGCTCGGGCACGTCGCTGCGCTCCCAGCTCAATCAAAAGAAGGCCACGCTGGTCGAGGCGCGGCAGCGCTACGGCGAGGAGTATCCGGACGTCAAAAAGCTGCAGCGTGATATCGCAACGCTCGAGGCACGCATCAAGGCGGGCGAACGCAGCGATGTCGACATGTCCGATGGCACGGCGGTGGGCATGCAGCTGCGCACGCAGATCAATGCCATCGACAGCCAGCTCGCGAGCATCATGGCCCAGAACGCCCTGCTGCGCGCCAAGCTCAGCGGCCTGGAAAAGAATGTGACTTCGGCGCCGCAGGTTGAACGTGAGTACGCCAACGCAACGCGCGACATGACCATCGCGCGCGAGAAATACGAGCAGTTGCTGAATCGCCAGATGGACGCCGAGGTGAGTGAGGCGGCCATCGTCGGCGGACGTGTCGACGAATTCCGCCTGATCCAGGCTCCGATGCTGCCGGGCTTGCCCTCCAAGCCGGAACGCCTCGCCATCCTGTTCATCGGCCTGGTGGCCGCCGTGGTGCTGGCCCTGACGGCCACCGTGGCCGCGGAAGCCCTCGATCCGAAGGTGCGCGGCGCGCGCGACGTGCGCGAGCTCCTGTCGGTATCGCCGCTGGTCGCCATTCCGACGATTCGCAATTCGCGTTCACGGCGCCGCAGTGCCTGGCGGTTCGCCGCCGCCACGGCGAGTGCCGTAGTTGGCGTGTGGATAGCCTTCACCGCCATCAGCGATTTCCTCTGACCCTCTTCGCCACAGAGAGAGACATCAATGAGTACGACCATGGAAGACGCCATTCGCCGGAATTTCGCGGAACGGCTGGGTAACGAGAGAACGGCCAACGAGCGCACGGAGCGTCCCAACGCCATCGAGTCAGCGCAGCTTCGGCCGCGCGTACGCCGCGTCAGCGCGGCGCCGGCCGACCTGCAGCATGCACGCCGCTTTCAGAACGCAAGCGTCGACGTGCGGGCAATGGAGCGCCAATGCGTGCTGCCGGCGGTCTCGGACACCGCGGCATTACGCGCTTTCAAGATCCTGCGCACCCGTGTGCTGCGACGGCTCGACATGCACAAGTGGAGCAGCATCGCCGTCTCGGGCATGTCGGTGGGCGAGGGCAAGACCCTCACGGCCATCAACCTGGCGCTGGCGCTGTCACAGGACGTGAACACCTTCGTGTTCCTGGTCGACCTCGACCTGCAGCGTCCACAGATCGCCAACTATCTCGGCATGAGTTTCGAGAAGGGCCTGTCCGACTACCTGCTGGGCAAGGCCGAGCTCGACGACATCGTGTACAAGCTTCACTCAGAGCGCCTCGGCGTGATCCCGAACGCACGCGCGTTCCAGCACTCCTCGGAGTTCCTCAACAGCCCGCGCATGTCGGAATTCCTGCAGGCGCTGGAGCGCGAAGTGCCGCGCCGCATCGTGATCTTCGACATGCCGCCGCTGCTTGCGTCGGACGACGTGCTGGCGTTCGCACCGCAGTTCGACTCGCTGCTGCTGGTGGTCTCGGAAGGCAAGAGCGGCCGCGCCATGTTGCGCGGCGCGAAAGAAGTATTGACCGAGATGAACCTGCTCGGTGTCGTGCTGAATCGCTCCAAGGAACGGAACGAAAGTGCCTACTACTGACCGCGTAGCGGCCGTGGGGTCACCAGAGATCGTCGACGACGTTGTGGAGGTTGCGGGTGAAGAGGTAGGGACAGTCCCCTTTGGGGACAGTCCCCTGGCTAATAGTCGTCTGCGCAAGCCGGCGACTTCGAAACGTATCAGCATCTTCGGCCTGGGTTACGTGGGCGCGGTGTCCATGGCCTGCCTGGCGCGCGATGGCCACCGGGTGATCGGGGTCGACGTCGACCCCACCAAGCTGGAGCTGATCCGCGCGCGCAAATCGCCCATCCTCGAAGAAGGCATCCAGGAGCTGATGCGCGATGTGGTCGATTCCGGCCGCGTCGCGGTGACCCAGGACGCGATGCGTGCGGTGCAGGAGACCGAAGTCACTTTCGTTTGTGTGGGCACGCCGTCCGCGGCGAACGGCAGCCAGGACCTGGGCGCCATCAAGCGCCTGGCGGAGCAGATCGGCACGGCACTCGCGTCCAAGCGGGAATTTCACACCGTGGTGGTGCGCTCGACGGTGCAGCCAGGAACTCTCGAAGAGGTCATCGAGCCCATCCTGGAGCGTGCCAGCGGCAAGCGATCGGGTGTCGAATTCGGACTGGCGTTCCAGCCCGAGTTCCTGCGCGAAGGCAGTTCCATCCGGGACTACGACCATCCGCCGTACACCATCGTCGGCGCAAACTGCGAAGCCGCCGTCAATGCCGTGCGGGAAATCTTCCAGCATCTCGACGCGCGATTTCCTCGTGACCAGCATCCGCGTGGCCGAAGCGCTCAAGATGAGCTGCAACGCGTTTCATGCTCTCAAGATCACTTTCGCAAACGAGATCGGTCGCGTGTCCCAGGCGCTGGGCATCGATGCACACGAAGTGATGCGACTGGTGTGCGCCGATACGCACCTGAACATTTCTCCGGCGTATCTGAAACCCGGCTTCGCGTTCGGCGGCTCCTGCCTGCCGAAGGATCTGCGCGCGCTGGCGCAGATCGCCAAACAGAACGACATCGAAGTGCCGATGCTCGCCAGCCTGCTGGTCAGCAACCGCGCGCACATCGATCACGCCGTGGACAAGATCCTGCGCCTGGGTCGGCCACGGGTGGGCATGCTCGGGCTGTCGTTCAAGAGTGGTACCGACGACCTGCGCGAAAGTCCGCTGGTCATGGTGGCGAAGCGGCTGATCGGCGAGGGCTGCGAGATCCGCATCTTCGATCCCGAGGTGCAGCTGTCACGCTTGTTAGGCGCGAATCGCAATTACATCGAGACCCATATTCCGCATATCGGCTCGCTGCTCTGTGACGACATCGCCGACATGATCGATCCGTCGGAAGTGATCCTGGTCGGGCTTCGGCAGCAGGCGCTCGAGTCGGCGCTGCAGGCTCGCGTGCGTCCCGAGCACTATCTGCTCGATCTTGTCAACCTGCCCAATCGCGACCTGCTGCGTTGCCGGTACGAGGGCATCTGCTGGTAGCGGTAGCTAGTGGTAGCGGTAGCAGTAGCTAGGCGCCTTGCGGCTGACCACGGGATACGCGGACGAAATACCTGCCGACTGGTCGATTCGGGCCAGCGAACCGGCGGCCTGGGCTTTGAGCCCTCTTGGCGGCGTATTCCGGCGCCGGGCCCTGCCGCAGCGCTCCTATATATAAGAGGGCGCCGCGGGGGCTGTCAGCCCCTTAGGATGCGCAAAGTCACAATATCCGACACTCCGAAAACCCCTGGTCATCACTTAAGTCATTGATATCTATCGTTTGTCGGGTCGCACCGACAGCGTGCTGCGCCAGCACTTTTTTTTCAACGCGTTGAACAGATTGCATCTGAAGCCCTAAATCGCACCAGCCCAAAGGATTTGGGTGGGAGGCTTCCGATCCATGCGATTTTCGGTGCGTGCCTGCGTAGGAATTTTCTTACCTGTTGTCGCCTTCGCGGTATTCTACGGCCATGGAATTGGCGGAGATGACTGCGCCGGCCCTCCGGTGTAGCCGGGTAGCGCCGGTAGCGGCGGCACCGCATTCCAATGGTGCGCCGATCCTGGTCGTCGACGCGTCGCAAGCGGCGCGCGTGGGAACTCGCTACGAAATCCAGCCGAAGGTTTCGGATCCCGACAACGATCGGCTCACCTTCAGCGCCGAAAACCTGCCGCCATGGGCGAGCATCAATGAGGTCAGCGGCAAGATCATCGGCACGCCAAGAACCTCCGACATCGGCGAGCACTCGGACATCGTCATTACCGTTGCCGATGCCGGGCATCGTGTCGCCACGAAAGCATTCTCGATCAATGTCATCGGCGGGGGAGAAGGAGTCGCCAGGCTTCAATTGGCGGCGACCGTTTTCCAAGGTCGATGGTTCGAACCTCGACGACCTGGCCGGATACCGCATCGCCTACGGACGTGATCCGGAAGAACTCGACCATAGCGTCTTCATCACCGATCCATCGCAGACCTCGTTCGAGTTCGCCACGCTCGATTCCGGGGTCTGGTACTTCGCCGTCATCGCCGTGAACGTCAATGGGCTGGAGGGTCCGCCCACTGATGCCGCAAGAAAAGTGATCTGACCTGATTCTTCTGACATCCGTTTTCCTTTTTTTCCGAGGGTTTAAGGAATGAGCCTTGCTAAAGTTCGCCGCATTAATGCACAGACACGCCGTTTCCCCATGTATTTCCTGTTGCTGGCGCCGCAGCGCTGACGCTGGGCGCAACCGCTGCAGACGCGAGGCCGGTGATTCCCGGCGGCGCCGGGCTTTGGCATGGAGACAGTCGCCGGGCGCGGAGGCAAGGTCTACCGGGTCACCAATCTCAACGCCAGCGGTTCCGGCTCTCTCAAGGCCTGCGCCTCGGATGCCGAAGGCCCGCGCGTTTGCGTGTTCGAGGTATCCGGCACCATCCGTCTGACCACGGACCTCATGGTCCGCTACAACAACCTCACGATCGCCGGTCAAACTGCGCCGTCGCCCGGAATCATGATCCGTGGCGCCGCCATTCGCATCCAGGCATCGGACATTCTCATCCAGCACGTTCGCGTGCGCGTCGGCGACGATCCCATTGGCCCGGATCCGGACAACCGCGATGCACTCAAGATCGAAGGCACCACCGCAAAGCCGGTAAAGAACATCGTCATCGATCACTGCTCGTTCAGCTGGGCCATCGATGAAATCGCGAGCATCTGGGGACCGCACGACAACATCACCTTCTCCAACAACATTTTTGCCGAAGCGCTCAATGAGTCCATCCATCGAGATTCCAGCCGGGAACTACGTGAAACACGGCTTCGGCGTGTTGCTGGGCACGACCGTCACCGGCGGCAAGGTGACCATGGTGGGAAACCTCCTGGCCCACAACGTGGAACGAAATCCGCTGTCGCGCGCCCGTTCGCTGGTGTTCGTCAACAACCTGGTCTACGACCGCGCCACCATGGATTACGACGGCCAGAGCGAACACTATCGCTTAACCAGCACCTCTGTGGTCGGCAACGTCTTCCTGCGCGGACCAAGTTACGAGCGCCCGACGAAGCCCATCTTCCTGCGAACCGCCGGCACGTTCATCCTCAGTCCCGATGCGCGCCTCTACGTGTCCGACAACTATGCACCGGAAAGTGGCAGCACTGTCACGTCACTGGTGACCTACAACGGCGGCCACACGATCTCGGGCATGGTCTCAACTTCGTCGGCGCCGGTGTGGAATACCGGTCTCACCGCGCGAAAGACTGCGAGCAACGCGGTGTACAACCGCGTGCTGTCGTTTGCGGGCGCTCGTCCCAAGGACCGCGACTCGGTGGACAACCGCATCGTCAAGAGCGTCAAGGAGCGCAGCGGCGGCACCATCAACTGCGTGTCGAACAATGGCACGGCCCGTTGCCAGCGTGGCCATGCGGGCGGCTGGCCGTGGATTGCACAACACACGCGCAAGCTCACGCTGCCGTCGAATCCGAGCACTGTCGCCTCGAATGGCTACACGAACCTGGAGAACTGGCTGCACTCGATGGATGTCGCGCTGCAAGGAACAACCTCGACTTCGAGTCCGGCAGCGGCTGCCAGCCTGTCAGTGCGAATGATGGCAATGTAGGAAGCCGTCGATACGCCGTGTAATCGTCCGGCGATAAGGTCTTGGGTAAAGGGCTGGCGTCGCAAACGTCAGCCCTTTCTTATTCTGGCCGCAGCTTCAGACGCTGCGCCGATGAATACCGAATACCAATCCCAGGTCATCCAGCCCATCATTTTCAAGCGCGGCACATCGCTGGTCGCGCCGGTTCTCCTGTGGCTCATGGACGCGTTGCCGGCGGTGTTGGCCGGCGTGATGTTCTATCCACTCACGCAGTTCTACGATGTCGAGTTCGACCGGCCGTTCCTGGTGCTGTCGATCCTCGCGGCGACTTTCACACTGGCGGTGCTGCCGCCGCGTAATCCGACTTCGCAGGTGATCTCGCCCCGGCTCGAGCTCGCGACCAACGTGTTGTGGCGCTGGGCAATGCTGGTGGCCTGCCTGCTGGCGCTGGGTTACGTGACGAAATTCTCCGAGCAGTATTCCCGCCGCGTGGTGGTCACGTGGGTGCTGGTGACACCGGTGCTGCTGGTGCTCCTGCAACTGCTGCTGCAGTCGATCACGCGCGCAATGCTCATGGACCTGGCGCACGCGCGCCGCGCCGTCATCGTCGGCTGCACCGCGGCCAGCCAGGAGCTGGCGCGTCGGCTGTCGCAGCACATCGAGCTCGGCATCGCGGTGGCTGGATTCTTCGACGATCGCGGCAGCGATCGGCTCGGATGCTCCAGGTATACGCAGCTTCTCGGCCGCTTCGCCGATGTCCCGTCCTTCGTGAACCGGCGCAACATCGACGTGATTTTCATCGCGATTGCGCCCGGACAGGTGACGCGCATGCGCGACCTGGTGCACGAGCTGGGCGATACCACCGCGTCCATCTACTTCGTGCCGGACGTGAGCGGCTTCGACATGATCCAGCAGCGCACCAGCGAGATCCTCGGCTTCCCGGTGGTGGCGATGTGCGAGACGCCGTTCCACGGTTACCGCGGGCTGATCAAGCGCCTCATGGACGTGACGTTCTCGCTGGCCGGCGTCGTGGTGCTCGCGCCGCTGTTGTTAGGCATCGCCTGGGCCGTGAAGCGCAGTTCACCGGGGCCGGTCCTGTTCCGCCAGCGACGCTACGGCCTCGATGGCCGCGAGATCCTGGTCTACAAGTTCCGCACCATGACGGTGTGCGAAGACGGCGCACAGATCGCGCAGGCACGGCGCAGCGATCTGCGTGTCACGCCCATCGGCCGCCACCTGCGGCGCTGGTCGCTCGACGAACTACCGCAGCTCATTAACGTATTGCAGGGAACCATGAGCCTCGTAGGACCCCGCCCACATGCGGTTGCACACAACGAGGAATACCGCAAGTTGATCAAACGGTACATGGTTCGTCACAAGGTCCTGCCGGGCATCACGGGACTTGCGCAGGTGCGGGGTTGCCGCGGCGAAACAACACGCGTGGAGGACATGGAAGCGCGCGTGGTGTTCGACCTCGAGTACATGCGCAACTGGTCGCCCTTCCTGGACTTGCAGATTCTCGTGGCCACGGTGTTCGCTGTGCTTCGCACTGACCGGGCGTACTGATGGCTGGTTTACAAGAAGGGGTCTCGTCTGGCGAACTTGCTCGGAATCACTTCGTTCTTCCTGCTCGCAACCGAAGTGCTGCGCTGGGATCTCACGATCGCGACGGGCCTCTCTGCCAAGAACCTGGTCATCTACCTGCTGGCGGTGTTCATCGGCCTGCGCATGGTCGTCGGCCGTACCTCGCTGGTTGCCGCGGGCGGCATGCAGTCTGCCTGGATGGTGCTGATCGCGTATTCGATGTTCACGTGGCTCATCGCCGCACTGGTCATCGATTACCAGGGTTATAACCTCATCTCGAGCGGCATCAGGCTGAAGACCGGCCTGTTCGATCCCTTCATCTTCTTCCTGGTGTTCCTGTTTGGTGTGGGTAGCGCCGAGGACGGCGTGAAGGTCGTCAAGTGGCTGCTGGTCGGCGCCATCTTCGCCAACGTCTGCACCATCCTCGACAACGCCGGCATCGTGAATCTCGGTTTCCAGGAGCGTATCGACGGCCGCACCCAGGGCGCGATGGGCGAGTCGAACCAGTACGCCGCGTTCATCATTCTCTTCATGCCCGGCATGATCGCCGCGGCCGTGGGATCGCGCGGCCTGTGGCGTATGGCCTGGCTCGGCGGCGCACTGACGTCCTGCATGACGCTGTCGATGACAGCATCGCGCGGCGGTCTCGTCGGACTGGCGCTGTCGCTGATCCTTGGCGCGTGGATGTTCCGGCATCTCATATCGTATAGCCGCGTCGCGGGCTGGATATTCGGATCGGCCGTGGTGCTCGTAGCCTTCATGAGTCTGTCGCAGTACGGCGGACTGCTCACCGAGCGAGTGCTGGGCCAGACCACGAATATCGATGCCACCGAAGCCTCGTCAGGCCGCACCGAGATCTGGCTCAACCTGTTCGCCACCATGCTGCAACAGCCGATCACGTTCATCACGGGGTACGGCTACGATGTGTACTGGTCGTTTGCCTTCCGCTTCTCACCGCACAATCACTACTTCTCGCTGTGGTTCAACACGGGACTGGTTGGGCTGTTCTGCGGCAGCTACCTGCTGTTCTCCGCCATCAATCGCGCGCGGCGCGCCACTCTCGTGGCCGACCCGCAACTGCGCCGCTACCTCGTTGGCTTCGTGATCGGCGTCATCGCGGTTTGCGGTGCGGTCTTCTTCGTCGAGTTGCACAAGCCATGGATGTTCTTCTGGATGTACACCGGCACCGTCATGCGACTGGTGCTGTGCGTCGAGCCGGAGGCCGTGACGCGACCCGTACTGGAGCGGCGCCCGCTGCGCCAGAGCAGCACGGTGCGTGATTCCCATGGCTGGTTGGGACGACGAACCTCATGAGAGCGCGCAGGATCTGCATTGTCGGGCTGGATGCGTACGGGCTGCTGTCGGGCGAGGGCGACCTCAAGTACATCGGCGGCGAGACCGTGCAGCACGTGTTGCTGGCGCGCGCCTGGCGCGACCTGGGTCACGACGTGTCCATGATCGTGTTCGACGATGGTCAGGGCGCGACTCGCGTGGTCGATGGCATCAGGACCATCGCGGCACATCGCCGGCTCGCGGGACTTCCTGGCCTGAGATTCTTTCATCCGCGCGCGACGAAACTGTTTGCCGCGCTGATGACTGCCGACGCCGAGGTGTACTACCAGTCTCCCGCCGGCGCATTCACGGGCATCACGGCCTGGTTTTGCCGCATGACCGGAAGGCGTTTCATTTTCCGCATTGCATCGGATAGTGACTGCGAGAAGGAACACGGCCGCCTGCGCTTCTGGCGCGACCGTCGTCTGTACGAATACGGACTCCGGCACGCGGACCTGGTCGCGGCTCAGACGCGGGTGCAGGCCGACATGCTGCGCGAGAACAAGCGCCTGGAAGCCCCGGTGATCAACATGCTGGTCGAACCACCGCGACGCAGCCCGGGGAAAGTCGAGAAGGACATCGACGTCCTGTGGCTCAGCAACCTTCGCTCGCTCAAGCGCCCGGAGCTGGTGCTCGAAATCGCGCGCCAATTGCCGCAGGTGAAATTCACACTGGCGGGCGGACCCTTGCCGGGATTGCGGGGCGGCATCTATTACGAGGACGTGTGCGCCGCGGCGGCCCGCCTGCCCAATGTCTCCATGCCCGGCGCCGTGCGTTACACGGACTCCGGCGCGTGGTTCGACCGTGCAAGGCTGTTTCTCAATACCTCGACCATCGAAGGTTTCCCGAACACCTTCCTGCAGGCCTGGTTGCGTGGCGTGCCGGTGGTGAGTTTCTTCGATCCGGACGGACTGATTCGCCGACTGCAACTCGGCGCCGTTGCGGGATCGACCGACGACATGCGCGAATCGATTCGCGGTCTGCTCGAGTCGGATGTCTACCGGGAAAATATTGCGCAACGTGCGCATGACTTCGCGTCGCGCGAATTCACCAGCGCCGCCGCTTCTCGTTACTTCGAACTACTGGAAACCATGCCGGTGCGCGCCGGGATCCGCGCAGCCGACGGAGGAACAATTCAATGACAACGCCCGCCTATGCGGACACTTCCCTCGGAACGCTCACTGCCGTGAAGAATGAAGCCCAGACCGCGACCGCTGCACATCCCGATGCGCTGTTCGTGATCGGCAATCTCGGCATCGGCGGTTCGGAGCGCAAGATCGTGCGCCTGGCCAACCGGCTCAAGGAGGACGGGGTGCACGTGGCACTGGCCTGTCTCAACGGTCCGTACACCATCGAGGCCGGCATCCGCCGCGATGTGCCCTGCGTGAAACTCGAGCGCAAGGGAAAGTTTTCGTTTGCCGCAGTCTGGCGCCTGCGTGAGATCCTGCGGCGCGAGCGGCCGGCCACCGTGCTTGCGCTGAATCTCTACCAGACCCTGTACGTGGCGCTCGCTTCCCTGTTTCTTCCATATCGGCCGCGCCTCGTGGCGCTGGTGAATACCGCGTCGTTCCGCGGGCACCGCACGCTCAAGCGCTTCTACCAGCACGGTGCTGACGCGTTTTGACGTCATCGTGCATGGCTCGGAGGCGCAGCGCCGGTTCTGGTTCAAGCCGGGTTCGCTCGGCGTGGAACAAATCCGTCATCGTCTACAACGGCGTGGATTCGGACTATTTCGAGCTGACCGCTGCGTTCGAAGCCGGCAAACGTCTGCGCGCCTCGCTCGGCGTGAAGCCAGAATCATTGCTCATCGGCACCGTGGGCATGTGCCGCCCGGAAAAGAACCAGCAGGTGCTGCTGACCATGTTGCGCCGCCTGCGGGTGGCGCGCGTGGACGCACACGTGGTCATCGCGGGAGGCGCTTTCCTGATCGAGCAGCTGAAGCGTCGGGCCGTCGAACTGGAAATCAGCGATCGGGTGCATTTCCTCGGCGCGACCGACGACGTACGTCCGGTGCTCGCCGCCATGGACGTGTTCGTGCTGCCATCCATCGCGGTGGAGTCCTTCTCCAACGCGGCGCTCGAAGCGATGTCGATGGGCAAGCCGGTGATCCTCTCGGAGATCGGCGGTGCGCGCGAAATGATCAACGACGGCGTCGAAGGTTACGTCGTGGCCCAGACCGAACTCGCGGCGCGGCTGCCCGCGATCATTTCAGCCATGTACGCCGATCGCCGCAAGCGCCAACAGATGGGCCAGGCGGCGCGGGCGAGGGTGGTGTCCTGCTTTTCGGTGTCGGCCATGGTGGCGGGCTATCGAAGCCTGTTTCACGGAGAGTCGTCATGAATGCGGATCTGCTCGAGGTCGAACGAGATTTGCCCGCATACCCGGCACGTCCTGCGTCCCCGGCCTTCGATACGCGCGTGCGTGTACTGCAGTTCGGGCCGTCACTGGCGGTGCGTGGCGGCGTGAGTTCAGTCGAACGCCTGATCTGCGACTACATGTCGCCCTACGCGTCGATCCGTCATATCGCGACCATGGAAGAGTGCTCGGCCTTCGGGCGCACAGTGGTCTACGCACGCGCGGTGCAGGAATTGCGGCGCGCGCTCGCGCAACTCGATCCCGTCATCGTGCACATCCACTTCGCCTCGCGCGGCAGTTCGCTGCGCAAGATGATCCTGGCTGACATGGTGGCGAAGGCCGGACGGCCACTGGTGCTGCACGCGCACGGCGCGCGCTTCGATCAGTTCTATCGTGGTTTACCCGCGGTACTGCGCCGCAAGGTGAGTCGCACGCTGCAACGCGCCAACGTGTTGATTGCGCTTTCCACGCAGTGGCGGGATTTCTTCGTGGAAGAATGCGAAGTGCCGTCGGCCAGGGTGACCATACTGCCAAATCCGGTGCGCTGGAATGCCGATCCGCCGAACCGCGCCGGCAGGCCCCGCGTGCAGTTCCTGTCGCTGGGACGTCTCTCGGAACGCAAGGGTTCGTACAATCTCGTCAAGGCGTTCGCGTCGCTGTCGCCGGAATTGCGCGCCCGTGCGCGCCTGGTACTGGCCGGAGACGGCGACGTGGAAGGCGTGCGGCAGCTTGCTGCGCCGCTCGGCGATTCGGTGCGCGTGCATTCGTGGATCGATAGTGCCGAGCGTGATCGCCTGCTCGATGCCAGCGATGTCTTCGTACTGCCTTCGCAAGCCGAAGGGTTGCCGATGGCATTGCTCGAAGCCATGGCCGCGGGTTTGCCCGCCATCGTCACACCGGTGGGCGGCATTCCGGACGCGCTGACGCATGGCGCCGAGGGCCTGATGGTCGAGCCGGGCAGCATCGATCAACTCGCCGCGGCGATGACACGCCTGCTGTCCGACGAGTCTGAGCGGCTCGCCGCCGGACGACGCGCACATGCGCGTGCGCGGTTGTTCGATGTGCACACATACGCGGGACGGCTGTCGAACCTGTATCAGCGCATTGCCCCGGTGTCCGGAATCCGGGAGTTTGCATGAGCGCGGTCACTTCGGTTGCCGGCTACTTCAAGAAGCATGTCCTCGGGCAGAGCCTCATCCGCCGCAATCCGTTCTTCTATGACCGCGCCTGCGCGGATCTCGACGAAATCGAGAGGCTCGATGTCGTGGGGCGGCGCGCCTGGGTAAAGGAACGAGTGGCAAAGACCCTCGAACTGGCGGCGACGACCGAGTACGGAAAGTCGGTATCCGGTGGCGCGGTGCTGAGCGACTGGCCGCTGCTCGAGAAAGAATCGCTGCGTCAGAACCTGGAACCATTCCTCTCGGGCTCTGAATGGCTCGCAGCGCCGGCAACCACCGGCGGCACCAGCGGCGTGCCCCTCAAGGTGCTGCGTTCGTTGCAGGCCATCGTCTTCGAGCAGGCCAGCATCGATCGGGTCATCGCAGCGGCAGGTGCCGATGTGCGTACGGCGCGCACGGTCGTGCTGCGCGGCGACAATCCGCGCGACCTGGAGCTGTCGCCGAATCCGGAGAGCGAAGTCATCAATGGCGGACGGATGCTCACCATGAGCGCCAATTCCGTCACGCACGTGAGCGTCGAACACGTCGCCAACACGCTGGAGACGTTTGCGTCCGCAGCTGTTGTGCGCCTATCCCACGGCGCTGGAAACCCTGTCGCAGGTACCTGCGCGACAGTGGCCGCAGGCTTTCGATCCCCGCGGTCGTGACTTCATCGGAAGTCGTGCGCCCCGAGGCATGGCGGCTCACCGAGAAGATGCTCGGCGGGCGCCTGCTCGACTACTACGGACAGGCCGAACGCATCGCCTTCGCCTACGCCTCCGCGCCGCGCGAGTACCGCTTCTCCTGCGCCTACTCGTTACGTCGAGTTCGAGCCCTATGACGGACAGGTGCTGCCGCGCCACGCGCCGCACCGGCTCTACGAGGTGATCGGGACTTCGTACTGGAACAACGTGCTGCCGATGGTGCGTTATCGCACCGGTGACCTGGTGCGCGTGCCTGCGGACTGGGGCGAAGCCGAGCTCGAGGAGCTGTCGCTGGGATTGCGCACCTTCGAAGGCGTGCTGGGCCGGCAGCAGGAAGTCATCGTCTGCCCGCAGAGCGTGCGCCTCAGTGGCCTCGGCTTCGTGCCGCGCGACATTGGCAACGTGATCCGCATGCAGGTGGTGCAGGAAGATTTCGAGCAGGTCCGCATATTCGTGTTGCCCACGGAGGAATTCTGCACTGACGATGCCGAGAACCTGCTCGCCAACGCGCGCGTCGCGCATTCCTCCTGAGGTCAACATCACGGTGGAGATCGCGACGCGCCTGGAGCGCACGCCGCGCGGCAAGACGCCGCTGATCGTTCACCGCCCTCCGGTGCACGACATGTTGCGCCAGCAGGGTATCGAGCCACTGTTCACGCGGTAGGCAGGCAGGCTCAACAGATGCAGCAGCCCGGCTGGTACCTCAGGCGCCTGCGACGAATGTCGGGTGCGGAAGTCGCATACCGCGTCGCGCGCCGCGTACGCACGGTGTCGGAGCACTTCGGCGCGCCGGAGGTACCGCCGCGCGATGCTTTCGCCACCGACCTGCGCTTCCTGCCGCCATTCGTGTCGCTGGCGCCGGATACGCTGATTGCCGCCGCCGAACGCGTGCTCGCGGGACGTTATTCCTTTTTCGACCTGGAGGAATGCGATCTCGGCGATCCGCCGCAGTGGAATCGCGACCCGCTCACGCAGCACGTGGCCGACTTGCGGCGCGCGGGAACCATCGACTATCGCGACGAACGCGTGGTCGGAAACATCAAGTACCTGTGGGAAGCCAACCGCCACCTGCATCTCGTGACGCTGGCCCAGGCCCATGCGCTCACCGGCGACGCACGCTACGCGCTGGCGGTGCGCTCGCAGGTGGATTCCTGGATCGAACAATGCCCCGTGGGCCGTGGGCCGAACTGGGTGAGCGCACTCGAGCTCGGCATCCGGCTCATCAACTGGAGCCTCACCTGGCAGCTGCTCGGCGGTCTGCGTTCGCGCCTGTTTGCCGGCGAGGATGGTGCGGCGTTCCGCGAGCGCTGGCTCAAGGCCATTTTCGAGCAGGCGCGCATGGTTGCCGGCAACCTGTCGCGCTTCTCGTCGGCCAACAATCACCTGATCGGCGAGGCGGCCGGCGTGTACGTCGCGGCGACCACGTGGCCGCTGTGGCAGCAGATGCGCGAATGGGGCGAGCAGTGCCATGAAATTCTCGAGACCGAGTGTCATCGGCAGAATGCGCCCGACGGTGGCAACCGCGAGCAGGCCTTCGGCTACCAGACCTTCGTGCTCGATTTCCTGCTGATCGCCGGGCTCGCTGCCCGCGAATCGCGGCGAAGACTTCTCGCCCGTGTACTGGCGCCGACTGGAAGTCATGATCGATTTCCTCGCGTCCATGACGAGCGCGGCGGGATCGCTGCCGATGATCGGTGACGCCGACGATGGCTACGTCGTACGACTCGCCACGATCCGGGCTTCTCGGCGCATGGTTCGCTGATCGCCACCGGCGCGCTGCTGTTCGAGCGGCCGGACCTGGCCGCCAAGGCGGGCGCGATCGACGGCAAGACGGTCACATTGCTGGGCATCGGCGCGACACGCGGGCTCGCCAGGTTGCGCGATCGCGGGCGCGCCGGCTTCAAGCCGCGCCAGCAATTTGCCGAGTCCGGCTACTACCTACTCGGCGCGGCGTTCGAAACACCGGACGAAGTGCGGCTGGTGGCCGATGCGGGACCGCTGGGCTACCTCAGCCTCGCGGCGCATGGTCATGCCGACGCGCTGTCGTTCGTGCTCGACGTCGGCGACCGCGAGATCCTCGTCGATCCGGGCACCTACGCGTATCACACGCAGCCGGAGTGGCGACGGTACTTCCGCAGCACGCGCGCACACAACACCGTGTTCATCGACGATGAAGACCAGTCGGTGCAGGCGGGGAATTTCATGTGGTCGCATCACGCCCGCGCACGTTGCCTCGAGTTCGATGCCGGCCCCGGCAGGCAGCGCTTCGTCGGTGAACACGACGGATACGCACGGCTTGCAGACCCGGTGACGCATCGGCGGGAGATCGACCTCGATCCCGACAGGCAACTCATCGAGATCACCGACACGCTGCGCTGCAAGGGCTCGCATACTGCGACACGCGCCTGGCATTTCGCCGAGAACTGCCAGGTCGAGCCTTATGGCGCGGGGATACAGGTAACCTCCGGCTTCGCAAGGGTTCTCCTGGAGCCGATGGAACCGCTGGATCGCATGGAAATCCACCGCGGCGGCAATCCCGCGCAGGGTGGCTGGATTTCGCGCAACCTGGGGCGCAAGGAGCGCACGACCACGGTCCTATGGCATTCGTCCATCTCCGGTGTCACTGTGCTTCAGGCACCGGATCCGCTACGCGAGGTCACGCAACGTTGTCTCCTGAAGTCGCGATGTCTCCCGAAGTACCTCACCAGGTTGTCACGGCCGACGTTCCCAGCGCCGAGCGGCCCCATTCGCTCCGGCAGGACGACTGCTTTGGCCTGTACAACGAGATCGGGGACATCGACGCCGAGGCACGCACCGAGGCCGGGCTGTATCGCGCCGGTGTGCGGCACCTGTCGCGATTCACGCTGACCGTCGCCGGATTGCGGCCGCTGCTGCTGGCCGCCAGTCCGCGCGACGACAACGTGCTGCTGAGCGTGAATCTCACCAATCCCGACGTGCGCGGCGAGGGCGGGCGCATCGTCCTGCCGCGCGGCACACTGCACATCACGCGCTCACGCTTCATCTGGGCCGGCGTGTTCCACGAAATGATCCGCGTGCGCAACTTCGCGCTCAGCACCATCGCGGTGGAGCTGGTGGTGCGCTTCGGCTGCGACTTCGAGAACATCATCGACGTGCGCGCGCAGCGGCGCGTGGACGCGGGCCGCGCGCGCTTCGAGCGCGTGGAACGCGACAGCGTGACCCTGGGCTATCTCGGCGCGGACGAAATCGTGCGCGAGACCGTGGTCGACTGCCACACCACGCCCGATGCGATCTCCCAGGATTCGCTGCGCTACCGGCTGCAGATCGGCAGCCGCGGCGAGAAGACCATTGCGCTGGCCGTCGGTTGCCGCTCGGCGAGCCAGCCGGTGCAGATCTCCACCTACACGCGTTCGCTGTCCGCCGCCGAGGAGCTGGCGCGCACCGAGGGCCGGCCGACCTGCCTGGTGGAGTCGAGCGGCGCGAGGTTCAATGAATGGCTGCAGCGCTCGACGGCCGACATCGGCATGATGCTCACCGTCACGCCCCACGGCCGCATCCCGGCCGCGGGTTTGCCGTGGCTCGACGCCGCCTTCGGGCGCGATGCGATCATCGTGGCATTGCAGACGCTGTGGATGTGGCCGGACATTGCGCGCAACGTGCTGCGCTACCTGGCCGCCACCCAGAGCACCGACAACTTCGCCGCCAGCGGGGCCGAACCGGGCAAGATTCTCAACGAGGCGCGGGGCGGGGACATACCGCCTAACTATTTCGGCGTGGACACCACGCCATTGTTCGTGCTGCTGGCGGGCGCTTACTACGCGCGCACCGCCGATCTCGACTTCATCGGCGAGTTGTGGCCGGCCATCACCCAGGCATTGAGCTGGATCGACGTCTACGGCGACGTCGACGGGGACGGGTTCGTCGAGGCCCGGCCGCGCAGCCAGGCCCGGCACAATTCGGCTGGAAATCCTCGTTCGAATCGGTGTTCCATGCGGACGGCCGCATCGCCCAGGGTGCGCTGGCGCTGTGCGAAGTGCAGGGCTACGTGTACGGCGCGAAACTCGGTGCGGCGCGCATCGCACGCTCGCTGGGCGAGATGCCCCGCGCCATCGCGCTGGTGGAGTCGGCGCAGGAGCTGCAGGCGCGCTTCAACAATGCCTTCTGGTGCGCCGACATCGAAACATTCGCGCTGGCGCTGGATGGCAACAAGGAGCCCTGCCGGGTACGCACCTCCAACGCGGGGCATTGCCTGTTCACGGGTATTGCCCATGCCGAGCGCGGCCGCCAGGTAATTGCCGGTTTCGGCGACGAGCAGTTCTTCTCCGGCTGGGGCGTGCGCACCGTGGCGGAGAGCGAGTTGCGCTTCAATCCGATGTCGTACCACAACGGCTCCGATCTGGCCGCACGACAATTCGATACTCGCGGCCGGCGCGTCCCGATACGACGACAAGACCTTCGCGCTGCGCATCCTCAATGCGCAGTTCCAGGCGGCGCGGCAATTCGCCTAGCTGCGTTTGCCGGAGCTGTTCTGCGGCTTCCGGCGCAAGGGCACGGAGCTGCCGCTGCAATCTCCCGTGGCCTGTTCGCCCCAGGCCGCGTCCGCCGGCGCCACCTTCCTGATGCTGCAGAGCGTGCTCGGTATCTCCATCGATGCGCTCGACCGGCAGATCGTCCTCGCGCACCCGGTCATGCCGGAGGGCATCGAGGAAATCCGCGTGCGCAACCTGGCGGTCGGGGAAGCCTCGGTGGATTTCACCGTGCGGCGTCATGCGGGGTCGGTGAGTGCCAGCGTGGAGCGGCGGTCGGGGAAGATGGATCTGGTGATCCGCAGCTGAGGCGTGCGGAAGATTGGCTCGTGAAGAGCCGGGCGCCTGGATCGCGCGTGATACATGCCGGTTTCGCCCTTCACTGGATGATTGGTGACTGGGGCGGAGGTACGCCACCCGCCGCCGCAACATTCGCAAACCGGATAGTTGCGCAGAAACTGGTCGGTGCGATGGCAACTCTGGGTGGCTCAGTGGCTTGCGCTCATCCAACCTGTGCCACTCCATCATGTTGAGGGCGAAGCCCGGCATGCATCACGCACACTCCAGGCGCGCAGATGTTCGCGAACTATGGCCGCGCGCCTCCGCTGGCATATTGGATAAGAGGCGCCGAGATCGTGACGTTGGCGCGACGAAGCGGCGCTGGCGCGGGGGTCGGTGCGCTGGACTTGTTAGGGTGGCGCGGAGATCATGCGCGCATGAACAAGAAGAACGTTTTTGCCTTCGCGGCTGCTGCCCTCGTTACGGTGCTCGCTCATGCGCCAGGCGCCGGCGCCTGCGCCGGTGTTTTCGCCGGAGCGGTTCCGGGCCCATGTGGAATTTCTTGCGGATGACTTGCTCGAGGGACGCAAGACCGGCTCGCGCGGGACACGAGATTGCGGCGCGTTACACCGCGAGCCAGTTCGAAGCGTCGGGGCTCAAGCCCGGTGGCGAGAACGGAAGCTGGTATCAGCCGATCACTTTGCAACTGACCACGCGCGGCGCGGAGCCGGCATGGCTCGCCATCAACGGGCCGGCGGGTGAGCAGCGCTTCGACGCATGCGGACAACGTGCTGGTGTGGCTCAGCACGCGCGAGTCGAACTACGAGATTGCCGCGCCGCTGGTGTTCGTGGGTTACGGCATCGTGGACAAGCGCCTGGGGCTGGACGATTATCGCGGTCTGAACGTCAAGGGACGTATCGTCGTTGTGCTGCGTGGCTTTCCCAAAGGATTGCCCAGCGAGGAAGGCGCGCATCTCAGCGCCGAGAAGGCCAAGGTGGCCGAGCGCCATGGCGCTGTCGGGCTGATCGGCATCTCGACGCTGCAATCGGAAAAGGTCATGCCGTGGAATCGCATGCTCGAGTACGCCAACGAACCCACCTACGCCTGGGTCGGCGCCGACGGCAAGGCACATGAAGAGGCGCCGGGCATTCGCGCCCGCGCCACGCTCAATGGTCCGGCCGCCGAAGCCGCTGTTCGCCGGCAGTCCGCGCTCGCTGACCGAAATCCGCCAGGAGGCGGATCGCGACAAGGGCATGCCGCGCGGATTCGCGTTGAAGACCCGCGTGAGCGATGCAGGTCACCAGTAGTTGGACGCGCGTCACCAGCCCGAACGTGGTCGCCATCCTGCCCGGCGCCGATGCGGCACTGGCGCGTGAATACGTGGTGCTCTCGGCGCATCTCGATCACCTCGGCATCAAGGATCGAGCCGGCCGCGAATGGCGACCGTATTACAACGGCGCGCTCGACAATGCCGCGGGATGGCGGCGATGCTCGAGGTGGCGCGCGCCGCGGCCGCGGCTCCCGACAAGCCGAGGCGCTCGATGATTTTCCTCGCCACCACGGCGGAGGAAAACGGGCTGCTGGGCGCCGACTACTTCGCGCACAATCCGACCGTGCCGCATCGCGCAGATCGTCGGCAACGTCGACCTCGACATGCCGTTGCTGCTCTATCCATTCACGGACGTCATCGCGTTTGGCGCCGAATCATTCGACCATTGGGCGGCAGGTGGCGGCAGGCGGTGGCGCCGATGGCCATCTCTCTTTCTCCGGATCCCATGCCGGAGCAGGGCGTGTTCACGCGTTCCGATCACTACCAGCTCGTACGCCAGGGCGTACCGGCAGTGTTTCTGGCTACCGGCATGGCAAATGGCGGCGGGCAAGTCCTGGGGAGAATTCCTCGAGGGCGCCTATCACAGCCCGCGGTGATGACCTTTCACAGGCCATCGACTGGAACGCCGGCGCGAAATTCGCCGAGGTCAACTACCGGATTACCCGTGCCATGGCGGACGCTGACACGCCGCCGCTGTGGTACCAGGGCGACTATTTCGGCGATACCTTCGCTCCCGAAGGCTGCCCGCGCCTCGCGCTGAAGTCCCGGCGTCTCGCACCTGTGGCGGAATGGCGCCTTGTAGGCGCTATTCCTACGCGACTGCGCGAAACAGTCTCAAGATGAGTAGCTTTAGACTCCGACGACTTCGTAGGAGTAAGGCCAAGCATGGATATTTCAGCACGCGGGCGGTCTTCGCCGCGCCGCCGCACGCCCTCGGTCGCGAAACTCAAGGATGCAAAACTTAAGGTAGCCAACGGCAATGGCATGGCAATGGCCATGCTGCTGCGCCCGACTTCGACCTCAAGAAACTGCTGCGTGCGCTGCAGGCAGTTCGCGACGGCGACTTCAGCGCGCGCCTCGCGCCGGATCAGACAGGACTTGCGGGCAAGATAGCCGATACCTTCAACGAACTGGTTAGCTGCAACCAGCGCCTCTGCCACTGAGCTCGAGCGCGCCGGACAGATGGTGGGCAAGGAAGGCAAGACGCGCGTACGCGTCTCCAGCGAGCGGCGCGCCGGCGCGTGGGGCGCGATGGAATCTTCCGTCAACACGCTCATCGACGACCTGTTGTGGCCCACGGCCGAGGTGACGCGCACCATCACTGCGGTCGCAAGAGGCGATCTCACGCAGAGCATGCGCCTCGAAGCCGACGGCCGTCCGCTCAAGGGTGAGTTCCTGCGATCCGCGACCGTGGTCAACGAGATGATCGCGCAGATGGAGGTGTTCACCTCCGAAGTGACGCGCGTGGCGCGCGAAGTCGGCACCGAAGGAAAGTTAGGCGGCCAGGCGCTGGTGCTGGGCGCCAGCGGCGTGTGGAAGGACCTCACCGACAACGTCAACTCGATGGCGTCCAACCTCACCGGCCAGGTGCGCAACATCTCCGAGGTGACGATCGCGGTCGCGAACGGCGACCTGTCGCGCAAGATCACGGTGGACGTGCGCGGCGAAATCCTGCAGCTGAAGGAAGCCATCAATACCATGGTGGACCAGCTGCGATCCTTCGCCTCGGAAGTGACGCGCGTGGCGCGCGAAGTGGGCACCGAAGGAAAGCTCGGCGGCCAGGCCATCGTGCCCGGCGTCGCCGGTACCTGGAAAGACCTTACCGACAACGTGAACTTCATGGCCGGCAACCTCACCGGCCAGGTGCGCAACATCGCCGAGGTGACCACGGCCGTGGCCAACGGCGACCTGTCGAGAAAGATCACCGTCGACGTGCGCGGCGAAATCCTGCAGCTGAAAGAAACCATCAACACCATGGTGGACCAGCTGCGATCCTTCGCGTCCGAAGTGACGCGCGTGGCGCGCGAAGTGGGCACCGAAGGAAAGCTGGGCGGCCAGGCCGCGGTGCCGGGCGTCGCCGGTACCTGGAAGGATCTCACCGACAACGTGAATTCGATGGCGGCCAACCTCACCGGCCAGGTGCGCAACATCGCCGAGGTGACCATCGCCGTGGCGAGCGGCGACCTGTCGCGCAAGATCACGGTGGACGTGCGCGGCGAAATCCTGCAGCTCAAGGAAACCATCAACACGATGGTGGACCAGCTGCGATCGTTCGCGTCCGAAGTGACGCGCGTGGCGCGCGAAGTGGGCACCGAAGGAAAGCTGGGTGGCCAGGCCATCGTGCCCGGCGTCGCGGGTACCTGGAAGGACCTCACGGAGAACGTGAACTCCATGGCCGCGAACCTCACCGGCCAGGTGCGCAACATCGCCGAGGTGACCACGGCCGTCGCGACGGGCGACCTGTCTCGCAAGATCACGGTGGACGTGCGCGGCGAAATCCTGCAGCTGAAGGAGGCCATGAACACCATGGTGGACCAGCTGCGATCATTCGCCTCCGAAGTGACGCGCGTGGCGCGCGAAGTGGGCACCGAAGGAAAACTCGGTGGCCAGGCGGAAGTGTCCGGCGTGTCGGGCGTCTGGAAAGACCTCACCGACAACGTGAACTCGATGGCGTCCAACCTCACCAACCAGGTGCGCAACATCGCCGAGGTGACTACGGCCGTCGCGCGCGGCGACCTGTCGCGCAAGATCACGGTGGACGTGCGCGGCGAAATCCTGCTGCTCAAGGAAACCATCAATACGATGGTGGACCAGCTCAACGGCTTCGCGGCCGAAGTGACGCGCGTGGCGCGCGAAGTGGGCACCGAAGGAAAACTGGGTGGCCAGGCGACCGTGACCGGTGTCGCCGGCACGTGGAAAGACTTGACCGACTCCGTGAACGCGATGGCGACCAACCTGACCAGCCAGGTGCGCAACATCGCGGAAGTGACCACGGCCGTGGCGCGCGGCGACCTGTCGCGCAAGATCACGGTGGACGTGCGCGGCGAAATCCTGCAGCTCAAGGAAACCATCAACACGATGGTGGACCAGCTCAATTCCTTCGCTGCCGAAGTGACGCGCGTGGCGCGTGACGTCGGCACCGAGGGCAAGCTCGGTGGCCAGGCGAACGTGAAAGACGTGTCCGGCGTCTGGAAAGATCTGACTGAAAACGTCAACGTGATGGCGAATAACCTGACGGAACAGGTCCGCGGCATCGTGAAAGTGGTGACCGCGGTCGCCAATGGCGATTTGCGCCAGCGTTTGACGGTGGAGTCCAAGGGCGAAGTGGCGGCGCTCGGCGACACCATCAATTCCATGACCACCACGCTCGCCATCTTCGCCGACCAGGTGACCTCCGTGGCGCGCGAAGTGGGTGTGGAAGGCCGCCTCGGTGGCCAGGCGCACGTGGCCGGCGCTGCCGGCACCTGGAGGGACCTGGTCGCGAACGTGAACATGCTCGCGGCGAATCTCACCACCCAGGTGCGCGCGATTGCCGAAGTGGCCACCGCCGTCACCAAGGGCGACCTGACCCGATCGATCCAGGTCGAGGCACGCGGCGAAGTGTCCGAGCTCAAGGACAACATCAACGCCATGATTCACAACCTCCGTCACACGACGGAGCGCAACACCGAGCAGGACTGGCTGAAGACCAACCTCGCCAAGTTCAGCCGCATGATGCAGGGCCAGCGCGACCTCGTGACCCTGGGCAACACGCTGCTCGCCGAGTTCGCGCCGCTGGTGAACGCGCACCAGGGCGTCATCTACATCGTCGACCACGAAAGCGGCGCGCGTTATCTCAAGCAGCTCGCCAGTTACGCCGACGTGGGTGAGTCGGCCGAGCCGCGCCGCTACCGCTTCGGCGAGGGTTTCGTCGGCGAATGCGCCGTGCAACGCCAGCGCCTGTTGCTGGCGCGCGTGCCGCCCGAGGCCATCCGCCTGGGCAGTGGCCTGATCGATGCCCAGCCGCGCAATGTCATCGTGCTGCCGGTGCTGTACGAAGGCGAGATCAAGGCGGTCATCGAGCTGGCCTCGATGTATGAATTCACCGCGCCGCACCTGGCGTTCCTCGAACAGCTCACCGGTTCCATCGGCGTGGTGCTCAATACCATCGAGGCCTCGATGCGTACCGAGGGTCTGCTCAAGCAGTCCCAGGAGCTCGCCGGCGAACTGCAGGCGCAGCAGACCGAGCTGCAGCAGACCAACGAGGAAATGGCCACCAAGGCAAAACTGCTGGCCGAACAGAACGTCGAAGTGGAGCGCAAGAACCAGGAAATCGAGCAGGCGCGCAAGGCGCTCGAAGAAAAGGCGGCCGAGCTGGCGCTCACCTCGCGCTACAAGACCGAGTTCCTCGCCAACATGTCGCACGAGCTGCGCACGCCGCTCAACAGCATCCTGATCCTGGGGCAGCAGCTCTCCGAGAACCCGGAGAAGAATCTCAGCGGCCGCCAGGTAGAGTTTGCCAAGACCATCCATGCCGCCGGCACCGACCTGCTGAACCTCATCTCCGACATCCTGGACCTGTCGAAGATCGAGTCGGGCACGGTCACCGTCGAAAGCGAGGACCTGGCCTTCTCGCAATTGCGCGAGACCATCGAACGCAACTTCCGCCACGAGGCCGAGTCGCGGCATCTCACGTTCACCACGGATTTCGACCCACGCCTCGGGCGCGCCATGGTCACGGACGCCAAGCGCCTCATGCAGATCGTCAAGAACCTGCTGTCGAACGCCATGAAGTTCACCGCCCAGGGCAGCGTGCGCCTGCATGTTGCGCCGGCCATGCTGGGCTGGTCGGCCGATCACCCGGTGTTGTCGCAGGCCAAGCAGGTGGTGGAATTTGCCGTGACGGATACCGGCATCGGTATCTCCGCCGAGAAGCAGAGGATCATCTTCGAAGCCTTCCAGCAGGCGGACGCCGGCACGGCGCGCAAATACGGCGGAACGGGCCTGGGCCTGGCCATCAGCCGCGAACTGGCACACCTGCTGGGCGGCGAAATCCGCCTGACGAGTACGCCCGGGCAGGGAAGCACCTTCACCCTCTATCTGCCGCTCGCCTACCAGGGAGCGGCCTATGGACGCGGCACCGCGCCCAGCTATCTGAAGCCGCCGGCGCCCACCGCGATGTCGGGCGCGCTGCTGCCCGCTCCGCAACTGGAACGCGTGATGGACGATCGCGAGGAGCTGCAGGTCGGCGAACGGCCGGTGCTCATCGTCGAGGACGATCCGCCATACGCGCGCATGCTGCTGGAAGCTGCGCGCAACAAGGGCTTCAAGGCACTCGTGGCGCACAATGGTGCGGAAGCATTGTCGCTGGCGCGCAAGTTCAACATCGCCGCGGTGACACTCGACGTCTTCCTGCCCGACATGCTGGGCTGGACCGTGCTGAACAATCTCAAGCACGATCCGGCCACGCGCCATATCCCGGTGCAGGTGCTCACCGTCGAAGAGGAACGGCAATACGGCCTGGAGCGCGGCGCCTTCTCATTCACCACCAAGCCCTCGTCGACCGAGGGGCTTGCGCAGGTATTCGAGCGCGTGCAGAACTTCATTTCGCCGCGCGTGCGCGAACTGCTGGTCATCGAGGACGACGAAGCCGAACAGTTGAGCATCGAGGCGCTGATCGGCGGCGACGACATTCGCATTACGCGCGCGGTCAGCGGTGCCGAAGGGCTCACACTGCTGCGCACGCTGAAATTCGACTGCGTGATCCTGGATCTCAAGCTGCCGGACATCTCCGGGTTCGAGCTGCTGTCGGAGATCCAGCGCGACGAACGGCTGCGCGAGATTCCGATCGTGGTCTTCACCGGCCGCGAGCTTTCCGGGGAGGAAGAAGCGGAGCTGCGCAGCCGGGCCAAGAGCATCGTGCTCAAGGGCGTGCAGAGTCCGGAGCGACTGCTCGACGAGACCGCGTTGTTCCTGCATCGCGACATTTCCAAGCTGCCGGATTCCAAGCAGCGCATGATCGAGAAGCTGCACGAAAGCGACGAGCCACTGCGCGACCGCAAGGTGCTGGTGGTCGACGACGACGTGCGCAACATCTTCGCCCTCAACAGCCTGCTCGAGCGCCATGGCATGAGCGTCATCACCGCCACCAACGGCCACGATGCCATCCAGATGCTCGAGGACAACCCGGACCTGTCGCTGATCCTGATGGACGTGATGATGCCGGAGATGGACGGCTACGAGACCATGCGGCGCATCCGCGAAATCCCGGCGTTCCGGCTGCTGCCCATCATTTCTCTGACGGCCAAGGCGATGAAGGGCGATCGTGAAAAATGCCTTCAGGCCGGTGCCTCTGACTACGTCGCAAAACCCGTAAATACTGACCAGCTCCTGTCGCTGGTGCGGATGTGGCTGCAACCATGAACGCGAGTACCTGAAACATGAGCGATCCGGCGCCGATTCCGCACGGTCACGATGCGGCCAATATCCTGCTGGTCGACGACCAGCCGGCAAGGCTGCTTACTTACCGCGCAATCCTCGAACCACTCGGCCACAATCTCGTGGCGGTGAATTCCGGTCTCGAAGCGCTCGAAGCGCTCATGAAACAGGATTTCGCGGTGGTGCTGCTCGACGTGAAGATGCCTGGAATGGATGGATTCGAGACCGCGGCATTGATCCACGATCACCCGCGCTTCGAAACCACGCCGATCATCTTCGTGACGGGTGTGCACGTCACCGAGTTCGACCGGCTGAAAGGCTACAAGGCCGGTGCGATCGACTACGTGTACATCCCGGTGGTGCCCGAGATCCTGCGCAGCAAGGTGGCGGTGCTCATCGAGCTCGACCGGCAACGACGCGCGCTGCAGCTCGTCAATCGCGAGCTGGCCGAGTCCAATCGACGGCTCCAGGAGGCCAACTCTGCACTGCAATCGGAAAAGACGCGCGAGCTCGAGGCCATCAACGCGCGCCTGAGCCAGACCAACGATGAGTTGTCGCGCTCCAACCTCTCGCTCGAGAACGAAATCCGCGAGCGCATTCGCGCGGAAACCTCGCTCAAGGAAGCCGTCGTGAAACGCGACGAGTTCCTCGCCATGTTGTCGCACGAGCTGCGCAATCCATTGTCACCGCTGCGCAATGCCTCGCACATGCTGATGCAGGGCGAGACCACGGATTCCAAGATCATCTGGTCGCGTGGCGTGATCGAGCGCCAGTTGAAGCACATGATCCGGCTGGTCGATGACCTGCTCGATGTGTCGCGCATCGCGCGCGGCAAGATCGTGCTGGTGAGCGAGCCGGTCAAGGTGGCAGACGTGGTCAATGTCGCGGTCGAGACCGTGCAGCCGCTGCTCGAGCAGAAGCGGCAACAATTGCAGATCGAAGCCGCCGATGTGGACCTGGTGGTGCGTGGCGACCCGGTGCGTCTCGCGCAGGTCGTTGGCAACCTGTTGCACAACGCGGCGAAATACACGGGCGAGGGTGGGCATATCGTGCTCGTGACGCGCTCGCGAAACGGCCGCGCCGAAATCGTGGTGCAGGACACGGGTATCGGCATCGCTGCCGACGCCATGCCGCGCATCTTCGAGTTGTTCACGCAGATTCCGAGCGAACGTTCGTCGACGACGGGCGGCCTGGGAATCGGACTGGCGCTGGTACGGGCGCTGGTCGACCTGCATGGCGGCGAGATCCACGCCACCAGCCCCGGCATCGACCAGGGCAGTGAGTTCACCGTGCGCCTGCCGTTGCTGGAGCTGGGGTCGGATGCCCGCAACGCTTCGGCGGCGGGACCAAGATCCGAACAGGTTGCCCCGGTGCGCCGCAATATCCTGATCGCCGACGACAACCAGGACGCGCTCGAAAGCCTGGCGCTGATGTTGCGCATGGAAGGGCATGAAGTGCATTGCGCCTCGGACGGCGAAGAGGCGCTGCTGCTCGCCGGACAGCGTCGGCCGGAGATCGTGGTGCTGGACGTCGGCATGCCCAAACTCGACGGCTGCGAAGTCGCGCGCCGCATCCGCGCGGAAAGCTGGGGCCGCGGCGCAGTGCTGGTGGCGCTCACCGGCTGGGGACAGGAGATAGACCGCCGCCGCTCGCGCGAAGCGGGTTTCGACATGCACCTGGTCAAGCCCGTCGATCCCGCCACCCTCTGCGACATGCTCGTGACGCAGTAATGGTTTCTAAAATGGGGACATTCCTATTTTTCAGCTTCGACTGTTGAAGCTGATCCATTAGGTGCTGCGCGCTTTCGCGGACGTCCGCGCGGCGTAATTGAGTATGTGAACCCCAGGACCTTGGCGGTGATAGCAACCCATTCCGGAGCGCCATAAGGGCGCTCACGAGCTACGGCTGACCGCAATTCCGCAAGCTCCTGCAGCGATTGCGGCTCGTTCACATACTTCGCCCAATTTGAAGGAATGGGAGTTGGTGACTCGACCAGGCAGACCGGCGCGTCGGTCCGTAAACGCCAGTTCAGGCTGCCCCAAGGCCACGCCTCCGCCCTGTTGACGAGGTCTGCGTTTAGCGCATTGCGCTCCACGTAGCGCAATACAGTGAGCAGATGCCGGTCCTGCTGGATTACCGACGCCCTGAATCGCCCCTGCCAGATGCGGCCGTCCGTGGAATATTTTCGGTGATGTCTGCGGACGTGGCTGGTGAAAACCCAGTGCGCCCACTTCGCAAGGTCCTTTCCCGCCCGTGGTCTGAGCACCAGATGCACATGGTTCGGCATGAGGCAGGCCGCGAAGACGTCGACCGAGATGTGCTCTTGGGCTTCGGCGATCAACTCAATAAATGACTCGTAGTCATTGTTGTCATGGAATATTCGCTTGCGTCCGTTGCTTCGATTGAGCACGTGATAGCAATACCCGCCGACAATTCCACGCGCCGTCCTTGGCATGACATGAAGATAGGCAACCGCCCGGCATGCCGCAGCCGAACAATTTCGCGAAAGGGTTCAATAATTGCCCGAGGGCTTTCGGAAAAATAGGAATGTCCCCATTATTGGAGGCTATGGCGCTGTACGCTTTCGATGGCACCTGGAACGAGGAAAAGGATGCCGGTCGCTATGACCTGAATACCAACGTAGTCAGGTTCAAGGATCTTTACGACGGCAAGAAATTCTTCTACCAGGGCGTCGGCACCAAGCACGGCACGGCAGGCAAATTCATCGGCGGTGCGTTCGGTGTCGGCGGCCATGATCGCATCGAGGATGCGAAGCGGGACCTTTCCCGCCAGCTCGCAGCCGGTGATCGTGACATCGATATCGTGGGCTTCAGTCGCGGCGCAGCGCTGGCCGTGCACTTCGCCAATGTCGTTGGCGACGGCATCCGCGTGGGCGATGCCACCGAAGTGCCGCCGGTGCGTTTCCTCGGCGTGTTCGACATCGTGGCGGCGTTCGGCATCCCCATCGACATCGGCCTCAGCTTCAACCGCATCAACCTGGGCTACAAGCTCGGCCTGGCAAAGGTGGTGAAGCAGTGTTACCACGCCATCGCGCTCGATGAGTCGCGCAAGGCTTTCCGACCGACGCGCGTGCGCGGCGGTTGCGAAGTCTGGTTCCGCGGCGTGCACTCGGATGTGGGTGGCGGCAACAACAATCACGCGCTGAACGACATCACCTTGCGGTGGATGCTGCACAAGGCCATTGCGAGCGGCCTGCCCATGAAGACCGATTGCGTGGGCACGGGCTGCACGCGCGCCAATATCGACGGCAAGATCGGCAATAACTTCGACAAGATCCTGAGCCGCCCGCGCGAACCCAAGCCGGACGACCGGTTCCACTACACCGTGGGCACCAGGCCGAAGCACGTGAATCCGCCCGACCCCTGCACTCGGGAGACCGAAATATCCGAGGCGCAGGCCGTGCTGGTGGCGATCAGTTAGACGTCAGAGCGTGACGCTCGCGGTTTCCTTCGGCTTGACCGTCACCGGCTTGCCCGGCTCACTGCGTCCCTTGATACGCACGGTGTGATTGCCGGCGGGGGCGGGCACCGCGTCGCCACCCACGATGCCAGAGGCCAGTACCTGGCCCTGCGCATTGACCACTTCGAATACCGGGCGCAGGGCTGCGGCCAGGGACTTGTCGAGCGCCGCGGCATCCTTGGCGTCGAAGAAGGCGCCGCCGCCCAGATCCGACCAGCGACTGAAGGTCGAGGCCAGCTTCTGATCATCGATCGCAAAGCCCACGATGCTGACGCGCGTGCCGATGCCCGCCTTGCGCAGCTTTTCGATTTCAGCGGCCGGGTCGCCGCCGCAGGTTTCCTCGCCGTCGGTGATGAGGACCACGAGCTTTTCACCCTTCACGGTCTTGAGATCGTCGGCCACCTTCGCGAGCGAGGCGCCGATGGGTGTCTTGGCGCCATTCTTCGCATTGAGCGCGGCGATTCGCGGGCCGACCGCGGCGGGATTCAGCGGGCCCAGCGGCACGTCGAGTTCCGTCTGGCAGGAGTCCACCTCGCGACCGAAGACGCGCAGTGCGAATGGCGTGCCCGCCGGAATCGTGGAAGTGGTGAGCTTGGTGAGCGTCTGCCTGGCGATGTCGATGCGCCGCATCGTGCCTAACTTCTGCAGCATGCTCCCCGAGGCGTCGAGGATCAGTTCTACGGCGCCGCTGTTGTTCGTGCCAGGCGCCTGCGTCACGGCAATCTTTCCAGCGTCCTGCTTGCCGGGCACGACCTTGAGCGTCGCGCGGGCAATCGTGTAGTAGGACTCGGCGGTGGAATAGCGAAGTTCGTAATCGCCCGGTTCGAGCGGCGCGAGCAGGTTCGCCGGGTTGTTCTGGGGCGTGGTGTAGCGATACGAGGCGCTGTATTCACCTTCGCGCGCGCCCTTGGGCACGACGGTGATGAAATTGCGCGGATTGTCCGGTCCTTTCCAGGACACCTTGAACGATTCACCGGCGGTCGCCTGCGCGGGTCCGGAAAGGGTTCCGGTCACGGGACCGACCGTGAGCGTGGCGCGCGCCAGCGTGAGGTTGTTCTGCGCCGTGAGGTAGCGGACTTCATACTCGCCCGGCGCATCGGGAGCGACGATGGAAATCGGGTTGCCCTTCGATACGTACTCGTAACGTCCGTAGGTCCGTTCCGCGGCCCCGACCTTGACGATGGTGAGGTAGTCGCGCGGATTGCCCGGGCCCTGCCAGTTGACGGAGATTTGGGCGCCCGCGGCGACCTGCGACGGCGCGGTCACGGAGGCGGACACGGCTCCCACCGTCACCTTCTGTGTCGCGATGACGGTGTCGCCCTGGCCCAGGATGTAGCGCACCTCGTAATCGCCGGCCTTGTCGGGAGCCGTGATTTTCGCGGGGCTGCCGTTGCTCGTGTACTTGTAGTCGAGGTACTTGCTGTCGGCGTTGCCGATGGTGATGTAGTCGCGCGGGTTGTTGGGGCCCGTCCAGGCGACTTCGAACAGTGCGCCAGCCTTGATGGTCGCCGGCGCCTTGACCGTGGCGGTGGCGCCTTCGATGCGCAGCGCCTGACGCGCCAGCGTCTTGTACGGGCTGGCCGCCGCGCACACGCGCAGTTCGTATTCGCCAGGCTTGGCGGGAAGCTGCAACACCAATTTGCCGGGCTTGACGTAGACGTACTGGTCGTACGAACCTTCCGGGGCTCCCTTCGGCACCACGGTCACGAAGTCATGTCCATCTCCTGCGCCGGTGGCTTCGAGTGATAGCTGCGATCCCACCGAGGCAGTTGCCGGAGCCTTGATCGATGGCGCGGCAAGAGCCGCCGATGCCGCCAGGAGCAGCGACAACATGAGCGTGAAGCGCATGGATAAGACCTCGATTGTTGTTGGTGGAATATGGGGACATTCCTATTTTCGCAGCGAAAAATAGGAATGTCCCCATTTTCCCTCAACCGGCGGGTTTCAGGTCCTGGTCGCGAAGACCGAACAGTCGCTTCTTGTCTTCGTCGGTGGGAGGTGGGGCGGCGGCCATGAGATCCGCCCCCACGGCCGCGCCACGCGCCACTGCCGGGCGTGCGCCGAGGGCCTCGAACCAGCGCTTGACGTTGGGAAAATCCTCTAACTTCTGACCCTGCCAGTCATACCTGACTACCCACGGCCAGGCGGCGATATCGGCAATGGAATACTCGCCCGCGATGAACTCGGTCTTGCCGAGCTGCGTGTCGAGCACCTTGTACAGCCGCGCCACTTCCTGCTGGAAGCGGTGCATGGCGTATTCGATCTTCTGCGGCGAGTACTTGAGGAAGTGATGCGCCTGGCCGGCCATGGGCCCCAGGCCGCCGACCTGCCAGAAGACCCACTGCAGGACGCGGTACTTGCCGGCCGTATCGGCGGGCAGGAGCTTGCCGGTCTTCTCGGCGAGGTACTGCAGGATCGCGCCCGACTCGAATAACGCCAGGCCATTGTCCGAATCCACGATGGCGGGCATCTTGTTGTTAGGGCTGATCGCCAGGAACTCGGGCGTGAACTGGTCGCCCTTGTTGATGTTGATCGGGATGACGCGGTAGGGCAGACCGGTCTCTTCGAGCATGATGGAAATCTTCTTGCCGTTGCCCGTGGGCCAGAAATACAGGTCGATCAAGCGCTTGCTCCCGCGTGAAATCCTGGGACGTCGAGGCGGGCAGTATAGTGCGGTGCGCCAAGGCGAAACTGACAGGGAGTGCAATCCCATGCCGGTACCGGTGAAACGAGTCTCCAGCGGACGGCAGAACCCTGCCGTGTTCGCCCCAGCATCCGCAATTTTTTCGCAGGACCGTGAAGCTCGGCGCGTGCGGCTGCTGGTTCCACCAGTCCGAGACGCCAGAATCGCCGATGTCGAGCAGGCGATGGGTGATTTTTGGGAGATCCCCCCGATGATGCGACAGGAAACTTTCCGCCCGGTACTCGAGCGGCTTCTGGCCACCCGGCGATCCAAGGTCGAGGACACCCAGAGTGGAGCCCGCCGCGGCATGCGCGTGCTGTTCACGGGTCCCTCGGGCAAGAACCGCCTGCTGGCCGCGCAACTGTTCGCGCACGAACTGTCGGTGGACCTGTACCAGATCGAACTCGATCGCATCGTCAGCAAGTTGGTGGCCGACACGGAGAAGAATCTCGACGCGTTGTTCCAGGCTGCCGAAGCCTCTGACGCCGTCCTGCTGTTCGACGACACCGACCACTTGTTTGCCGATGCCGCGAGCGAAGAATCGGGCCGCTTCCCGAATCTCAATGTCGCGCAATTGCGCCAACGGCTCGAGGCCTACGACGGCGTGGTTCTGCTGTGTGCCGATGAACGCACGCAGATCGATCCGAAATTTGCCCGTCAATGCGACGAGGTTATCGAACTCTCTGACGACTGAATTGGGCGTCTTCAGGCGCTTGCGCGCCACGAAGGAAATCGCCGCCACTGCACGCGCAGTTCCACTCCTTACGACCGCAATCGACAAATTGGGCGCGCCCTGGCCCATGATCCCACGCCTGTAGTCCCGCGGGACTGACAGAAATGTCGTCCACCGCTACGTGCCATACGTATCGCGCAACCGGCATTTTGCAATGCGGCGGCAACAGCGCCATGATGCGCTTCGCCGGCACCGGAGCGGTGCCAATACGCGGAGATTTCGATGCTTCATTACGCAGTCATCTTTTTTGTCATCGCGCTCATCGCGGCCGTGTTCGGGTTTGCCGGCATTGCCGCGGGCGCAGCGGGAATCGCGAAGATCCTGTTCTTCGTATTTCTGATTCTCGCGGTTGTGAGTTTCATCGCCAATACGGCACGGAGATAAGAGGTACCTATGCAGAAGTCCAAAGGCTTTGTCAGTGCGGTCGCGTTCGTCATGTCACTGGCCATGGTTGCCTGCGCGTCCACGCGCACGCAGAAATCGGCCGGTGAGCAGGTTGACGACTCCGTCACCACGGCAGACGTAAAAGCGGCCTTGATCGGGGATCCCGTGACCAAGGCAGGCCAGATCGATGTCGAGGTGTTCAAGGGGACCGTTCAGTTGAACGGTTTTGTCGACAGTCAGGCGAGCAAGGATCGCGCCACGGCAGTCGCACGTCAGCAGAAGAACGTGACGGCGGTCCACAACAATCTCACGGTCAAACCCACCGCGCATGCGGCGGAGGATTTTGCCGACGACAGCGTCATCACCACCAAGGTGAAGTCTGCTCTTGCCGGTGATCCGCGCACCAAGGCGGGCCAGATCAACGTCGAGACCAGTGACGGGCAGGTGCAGCTCTCGGGCTTCGTCGACGACTCGGAAGCGAAGTCGACGGCCGAGGTATTGGCCCGATCGGTTGAGCACGTCAAGAGCGTGAACAACCAGATCGACGTGAAGAAATAGGCTTCGCAGGAAGCAGAGCTGGGCCGCCGATCGTCGGGTCGGTGGCCCTTTCTTTTTACATCGCAAGGAGAAGACTCATGAAAAGTGAAAATCGGATCGAGCGCTTCAGCACTCATTGGCAGCAGAATTTCATGAACGAGCCCTACTACAACTCGCGTTACAGCTGGGAAGATTTCGACCCCGCGTATCGCTACGCGTACAAGTCGTACGAAGAGCACCCCGATACTCGCTTCGAGGACCTCGAGGATCGGCTGGAAGCCGGCTGGGATATCGCCAAGGGCAAATCGAAGCTGGCCTGGGTCGATGCCAAGCAGGCGATTCGCTCAGCCTGGAACAGCATCGAGCGCGCGCTTCCCGGCGACTCGGACCGCGACGGCCGCTGAAATAGAGAAAGAAAATGGGGACATTCCTATTTTCCTTTCGGAGGAAAATAGGAATGTCCCCATTTTCATAGCCAGTACTGCAGCGGCAGCCACATCAGCTCCTTGAACCGCTCGCTGAAGCCGCGCTTCTTCCAGCCTTCGCGCGTGATCTCACGCGATTGGGCGAGGTCGGTGATGAAGGCCTCGGTCATCTGGTGTGCGAAGCCTTCGTCGATCACGCAGACGCTGATCTCGTAGTTGTGCACGAAGCTGCGCCAGTCGAAGTTGGTCGAGCCGACTGATGACCAGATGCCGTCGACCACGATGCTCTTGGAATGCAGGAAGGCGTTCTCGAGCTCGAACAGCCGCACGCCGCTGTCGAGTAGTTCGTCATAGTGCGCACGGCCGGCGTAGAACACGCCGGAGAAATCACTGTACGAGGGCAGGATGATGCGCACCGCGACACCGCGCTCGGCCGCATCGCGCAGCGCCTTCTCGAGCGTGTCGTCCGGCACGAAGTAGGCCATGGTGATGTCGACGCTCTTCTGCGCATAGGTGATCACCGAGAGCAGGGTGACGTAGATTTCATTGACCTCGTCCTTGGGCGTGCCGGCGACGATCTGCAGCAGCATGGTGCCGGCAGGCTTCGCAGGTCTGTCGGGTGCGGCGCGGATCTCGCCTGTGCAGGCCGCTTCACGCCATAACTCGCGAAACAGTTCTTCCAGGTGGAGCGCGGCCGTGCCGCGCACGCCGATGTGGGTATCGCGCCAGCCTTCGTCCAGCGACTTCTGGTGCGACAGTCCGCGGCTCTCGGCTTGCTTCGAGGTGATGCGGTACGCGCGGCTGAAGTTCACGCCGCCGGCAAAGGCCTGCTCACCGTCGATCACCACGATCTTGCGATGATCACGCTGGTTGAGCCCGGCGAATCGATCGTCGAGCGGATTGAGCGGGTTGAAGGCGCACAGCGCGATGCCGGCCTGTTGCAGGCCCTCGAGGAACTTCGCATCCGTGGTCAGCGAGCCGACGGCGTCGTACAGCACGTGGATCTCGACGCCCCGGGCGGCGGCCGCGGCCAGCAGCTGGCTCAGCTTGCGGTCGCCCTCGACGGCTTCTTCGAAGATGAAACTCTCGACGAGTATGTATTCACGGGCCTGCTCGATGGCCGCGAACATGGCGTGATAGGTGCGCGGGCCGTCGATGAGTAGTTCGGCGTGATTGCCGGTGAGCAGCGGCGGTGCGCCGAGATCGCGCATGGCGGCCAGGTGATAGTCGAGCAGCGAGGTGTCGCCGGTGTTGGCGAGCGCACGCGAGGTGCGCAGGCTGGCGGCGCGTCCCAGCGCGCCCTGCGGGCTCTCCAGGTCGACGGGCACCGGCGAGCGCGACAGCGGCACCGTGCGGGCGAATTCGACCTGGGGAAGCGCGCGACAGGCCCCTAGCAAGGCCGTGGTGCAGAGCACCGCAAGCAAGACCGCCCACCGGCTCCAAGGCCGGTGGACGGACCGCCGTGTGGTCGAATGACGCGAAATATTTTCGAGGGGAGGGGCTCGTCGCGTCACTCTTCCACTCTCCACTAGACTGGGTCAGTATCCGCAAACCGATTGTTTGCCGCCCGCAGCAGCGATCCCCACTTATTGTCGGTTTGGTCCTACTTCCCATGCGCTGCAAATCCGAATGTTAGGGATCGGGTGGGGGGCGATCCTGCAGATCAGATATTTAGGAGTCATTATGCAAGTGCCAGCCAACCAGCCTGAATTCAAGGCGGCGGTCGATCCGGCCGTGGAAGAACTGAATCGCATCGTCGATCAGGCAGAAGCGCTGCTGCGCTCGCTGGGCGAACAAACCGGCGATGCCGCCGCAGGTGTGCGCGAACGCGTGAACGAAACACTGGTGCAGGCCAGGGCGCGGCTCGCCGCGACTTCGGCCGAAGCCGAGAAAGTGGTGACTTCGCTCGCGGATCAGACGGACGACTACGTGCGTCGCAATCCCTGGCAGGCGGTTGCCATTGCCGCCTTGTTAGGCGGCGTGGTCACCTACCTGCTGGCGAAGTCCGTGCGTCGGGAATGATGGAAGCGGAACCCGAAAAACCGCCGGAAGCCGCTCCCGAGCACGATCCGCTGCATCATCCGGCGCGCGAAATGTCGCTGCACCTGCTGCGCATGCTCGAGACGCGGCTGGAGGCCGCCGGCATCGTGGCGCAGGCGGAAAGCCAGCGATTGCTGTCGCGCCTGCAGCTCAAACTGCTGGCCGCCGCGGCCATGTTCATTGCGATCTGGGGCGCCATCGTGCTGCTGGCCATCGCCTTGCCGCCGGACCTGCGCGTGCCGGTGCTGGGTGCCGTGGTCGCCGCGTTCGTGATCGGAGCCGTAGTGGCACTGGTCGTCGCACAGCGCCTGAAGGCAGGGCGCGAAGTCGGCTCTATGTCCTGGTTCCTCGAAGGTCTCAAGGCCGATCTCGAAATCCTGGCGCGCACCCTGGCTGCCCCGGCCGCTGCCGCGCCCCCGCCCGATCAGCAACGGAGCCCTCCCAGTGACATCGCCGCTTGATCGTGCCCGACTGCTCGATGCGGAGATGCAGCTGCAGCGCGCCTGGCTCGAGCTCAACCTGCGGGAGATCACGCACTCGGTGCGCCAGTCGCCGTGGACCAAGTTGCACAACCTGAAGCTGGGTGCGCTCGGCTTGTCATTCCTGAAGCACCGGTCGCTGTGGATCGCGGCGGCAACGCTGTTGATCAACCTCTACCGTCGCAACGCGCATAAGGAGAAAGCATGAACGCGAATCTGAAGGATCAACCCCATCTGTCAGATCTCGAGGCGCTGCGCAAGCGGGCGAAAGAGACCATCATGAAGGGCGCGGTCACGCCGAGTTTTCCGGAGGCGGACCGCAAGGCCATCGTCGAACTGCTGAACACGGCGCTCGCCACGGAAATCGTCTGCGTATTGCGTTATAAGCGGCACTACTTTGCGACGCACGGCATTCGCGCCAAGTTCGTCTCGGCTGAATTCCTCGAGCACGCCAACGAGGAGCAGGCGCACGCCGACCAGATCGCGGCGCGCATCGTGCAACTGGGCGAGGATCCGGACCTGAATCCCGCCACGCTGTTGTCGCGCAGTCATTCGGAATACGACGACTCCACCAGCCTGCGCCAGATGCTCGAAGCCGACCTGATCGCCGAGCGCATCGCCATCGAAAGTTATCGCGAGATGATCAACTTCATCGGCACGCGCGACCCGACGTCGCGGCGCCTGCTCGAGTCGATCCTCGCGCAGGAAGAGGAGCACGCCGAAGATCTCGTCGATCTGCTGGAAGACGTGCCTAAAGACTGATCGCCCGGAGGGGCTCGCCAAGATGACGTCGAAAGGACCGGATGCCGTTCCTGCGGATGGCTTTCCAGATCAGCAATTCGAGACGCGTGTGGCTGCGCGCTCCGAGGAATTGTCGACGCTGGCGACGCACCTGCTGCGCATGATGGAAAACGAGCGCTCGCAGCTCGCCAAGGAATTGCACGATGAGCTCGGTGGACTCATCACCGCGGCGAAGATGGACATGGCCTGGCTGCAGTCGCAGATCGGCAGCACGCTGGATGCGGCGAGCGAGGAGAAATTCCGCTCGGTGGTGCAGATGCTGAACCAGGCCATGATTCTCAAGCGGCGCGTGGTCGAGTCGCTGCGGCCCTCGCTGCTCGATCATTTCGGACTACCCGTGGCCCTGCGCAGTCACTTCGACGAACAGTGCGGGCGTGCCGGTGTCGAGTACATCGCGACGTTGCCGGACGAAATGCTGGACCTCGAGATAGCGGTTCAGCTCACCTTGTTCCGTGTCGCGCAGGAAGCGCTCACCAACCTGCTGGCGCGCGGCCAGGCAAAACACGTGGAACTGGTCATCGAGCCCGACGGTGACGGCTACCAGATGACTCTGGGCGACGATGGCGCGGCGATGGACGAGGTGCAGACACGTGCGCTCGTGGGCATGCGCCATCGACTGATGGGCGCCGGCGGGCGGCTGAATGTCGATGTGGTGCCCGGGCAGGGCAACCGGATTACGGCTTACGTCCCGCGATCCCGAGCAGGATAGGGATGAGCTGATCGATCTCGCGCATCTTGTCGAGAAAATGATCCGCGCCCGCCTGCATGCAGCGCTCGCGGACCGTGGGCAGGTCGTAGTTGGTCAGCACGATGATCCAGACGTGCCCGTCCTTGATGTCCTTGTTGCGGGCGCGCGCCTGGCGAATCACGCCAATGCCGCTGCCGGGGCGCAGCTCGACGTCCACTACGATGGCGTCGTAGGGCACGGAGTCCAGCTTTTCGATGGCCTCGGCCTCTGCGGCCGCTAGCCCCGTGACCTTGAAGGCCGCGTGCTGGGAGAGCATGTTCTCCAGCCGGCCGCGCAGCAGCGGCGAGTCTTCCACCAAGAGGATGCGCAACGGCTTGCCCGGCGTACCGTTCTTGCGTGTGGTCGGACCCGCGCTAGCGCGCGACCCCGGAGTTCCTGTAGCCGGCGTTTGCTGAATCATTGCCTCATCCATGGCGACGTCAGACTAACTATTGGACGAGGTTATTCCGCAGTGCGTAAGTCGTGATGTCAGCATTACTCTTCATGGACATCTTTTCGAGGATACGGCTGCGGTAGGTGCTCACCGTCTTTACGCTCAGGAAAAGCCTGTTGGCGATTTCCGACACCGATTCGCCCTGCGCGAGCTTGCAGAAGATCTGGAACTCGCGTTCCGAGAGAATGCTGTGCAACGGCGCATTCGGGTCGCCGCGTACGCCCGCGACCAGCAGGTCCGCGAGGTCCGGTCCGACATAACGCCCGCCGCGTGCGACGGTGCGAATGGCGCGAAACAACTCCGATTCCTCGGTTCCCTTGCCGACGAACCCGCTGGCTCCGCCGCGCAGCACGTTCAGGCCGTATTGCGCCTCGGGGAAGGCGCTCAGGATGAGCACTCCTACCGATTCGTAATGCGCCTTGGCGTGTTTGAGCACGTCTAGCCCGGACACGTCCGGCAGCGACAGGTCGAGCAGCAACACGTCTACCGTGTGCTGTCTCAACTGGTCCATCGCTTCCCGGCCCGATCCCGCCTCGGCTGTCACCGACAGATCGGGTTGTCCGTTGATCATGGTTCGTAAGCCGGCGCGGACGACCTGGTGGTCATCCACAATCATGACTCTGGTGCGGTTCATGGGCCGGGCCTGCTCCACAAGTTGTTGAGTATTCTCGTGCATTGCCGAAGTCTACCTTTGTGAGGTACCCCGCCTGTCCGGTACACGGGCGGTACCTGAGTAAGAAGTATCCTACACCGGTCGCAAGGTTATCCCTGCGAGTGTCCCCATCAGCGCGCGCCCAAATGCGCGAATAGCTCTTCTGCGTGCGCCCAATTGACTATGTTCCAGAACGCTTCGATGAATTCGGGCCGCCGGTTCTGGTACTTCAGGTAGTACGCGTGTTCCCAGACGTCGAGGATCAGCAGCGCGGTTTTTGCGCCCGGCGAGACCACCTCGTGGTCCTTCAGATCCACGATTTCGAGCTTGCGCGAGTCGTGTTCGACGGCCAGCGCCACCCAGCCGCTGGCGAAATGTTTCGCGGCCACGTCGCCAAACTTGCGGCGAAATACATCAAATGAACCGAATTGCCGGTTGATCGCCTCTGCCAGGGCGTCCTGCGGCGGTCGCGCCGGCGCGGGTGCGAGGCACGCTCCAGAACAGATCGTGATTGAGATGGCCGCCACCGTTGTCCTTGACCGCGGTGCGGATCGGCGCGGGCACCTTGGCGAAATCGCGCAACAGTTCGGACAGCGTGAAATGGTGCAATTCGGGATGTTTGGCGACCGCCTCGTTGAGCTTTTTCACGTAGGTCGCGTGATGGCCGCGGTGGTGGAGCTTGCAGCGTCTTCTGGTCGATGTGCGGCTCGAGCGCGTCGTAGGCATAGGGCAGGTCGGCGAGCACGAACGGATAGCTCTGACGCGACGCTGCGGGAGGAGGCGTGAACTGGGAGTCTGGAACAGACATCGTTGAGTACCTTTGCAGAGGTAAGTAGCTAGGCCCCGAGCATGCCGCAGCGTCCTACATTTACACAGCCATGGGCTGCGAGTGGTTGGGGTCAGATGATTCCTTCGCGCCCGCGGCAACGCCAGGCGCATTCGTGGGCAGAAAACCACGGATTTCGCGACGGCCGACAGATGACCCTCACGCGGGCCGCCGACGGAGCAGACCCACAGAGATGGATGGTTGTGACCGAGTGTTGCGAATTGGTGCGCCGCGTAGCTTGCGCCCCGAGTTCGGCAACCCAAGGACGTAACACATGAATCTGAATCTCAAGCTGACTGCAGCGATGGCTGCTTTGACCCTGGCGCTGGTTCCCGCCGCGTTTGCACAGGAGCAGGAGGAAATCTCCGGCTTCTATCTCGGTGGCGGCGCCGGCCAGTTCAACGCATCAATCGACGACGTCGATGACATCGACGAGACAGTCGATAGCTGGGATGACGATGACACCGCGTACAAGTTCTTCGCGGGCTACCGTCTGAACCGCTTCGTGGCGTTCGAGCTCGATTACATCAACCTGGGTGAACCCTCGGGTGCGGTGGTACCGGGCCGCAATGTCGACGCCGCGGTGGACGGCTTCGCGCCATACGTGGTTGGCACGTTACCGCTGGGCCAGTACTTCGAGCTCTACGGCCGACTGGGCTATTACTTCTATGACGCCACCCGTGGCGTGGAAGACGAGCTCGACAACCGCGTCGAGTTCGACGAGGAGTCCGAAGATCTCGTGTATGGCGCGGGCATCGGCGCCAACATCGGCGAGAAGTTCAACATTCGCGCCGAGTACGAGAAGTTTGACCTTCAGGGTCTCGATGACGCCGACGCCTTGTGGCTGACTGCAGCCTGGCGTTTCTAGGGTCTGAATGGGGGCGGGTGCGCGCCTGCGCGCTCGCTCCCCCTAGACGGCCGCACCCCGGTGGGCGCGCTTGTCGCGAATGGCATCGAGCAGCAGCTCGAAGTCGCCGCTCTTGGGAATATAGGCGTCTGCCCCGGCGGCGAGCGTGTGTCGCACCATGTCGGGATGGGCGTGCCCCGAGAAGATGACAATCGTGATCTTGCTGCCGGCCCTGCGGACCGTCCTGAGCACGTCGATGCTGGAGCGGCCCTGCAGCTCCAGGTCGAGCACCAGTACGTCGGCCTTGTGTTCGGCGGTACAGGCAATCACCGCGTCGACATCCTCGGCGGTCCCGACACACTTGAGGTCCGGCTCCGCGGACACGAGCGTGACGAGCAGCTCGCGCAGATCGGCATTGTCCTCGGCGATCAGTACGCGCAGTGGATTGGTCATGGCTCCCTTTAGGCTACTCCCTGTAGCGCGGGGGCACGTATTGTCGCAGCGGCACGACGCTGCATACAAATGTTTGTGTCGGGCGAATGCGGGACATGAGGAGCGGATCAGGAGCGTTCGCCGGTCCGGAACTGCGTTCGTCCCGGATGGAGCCCGGTGTTGCTCAAGGCGCAGCGACTCGATGACTGCGCGCAGCTCGAACAGGCGGTCGCGGCGCAGTTCTTCCAGGCCGGTGGAGGACATGACCTGCGCAATGGATTCCCGGAAAACCGGTTCGCTGTGCTCGTACATCCTGTGATTCATCATCAGTCTTGCCATGTGCTTCGCGGCTCCCGGAGTCATTCCCTGATCCGTGTGAGCAGTGTGCCCAAGCGGGCCTTTTTGCGGTGCCTCGCGCGCGCTGATTGTCTCGTAGGACGGTGCCGCGGCGGGAATTATCGTTCAATTGAATGCGCTTTAATGCCTGCCAAGGAGGCCGAACATGGCGAAGGCGACGAAGGCGAAAAAATCCAAGGTGCAGGGCGAGGGCGACTACGAAGCCACCCGTCGATACCGCCAGCGCACGGCGACGTACCTGGCGAAGGGCAGCGTTCGCAAGGACGCAGCGCGCGCGGCACCGCGCACACGGCGCGAGGCCGAAGACATGGCCGCGGCCGAGGCGGCCGGAAAGAAGCGTGCAAAGGGTGAAGATCCGGCGCTACGCCGCCGGGCGGCGCCGCGCGTTGAACCATCGACGCGGGCGAAGACCTCGCGCCGCTAACTAGTGGGGGCATTAAATGGGGACATTCCTATTTTCCGCTGCGGAAAATAGGAATGTCCCCATTTAATGCCCCCGCTACGCGAAGAACCGGCGCAGGGACTGGTAGGTAGGCTCGGGGGCTTCTTCGGCCAGCATGTGGCCGCTTTCGACTTCTTCGCCGCGCACGTCGCTGGCCCAGTCTTTCCAGATTCCCACCGGGTCGTACCACTTGGGGATCACGCCGCGGTTGCCCCACATGACCAGCGTCGGGCACTCGATCTTGCGCGTGCCGCGATCGGCCTGGTCCTGCTGGAAATCGACGCTGACCGCCGCGCGATAGTCCTCGCACATGGCGTGGATCGCCGCCGGGTCGCGCGCGTTCTGCAGAAAATCCTCGTAGGCGTCGAAGTCGGAAAACCCCTGGCCATTGCGGAACAGGAAGGCGACGGGATCGGCGCTGATCATGCGCTCGGGCAACGGATGCGCCTGCGCGAGGAAGAACCAGTGCCAGTAGCCCATGCCGAAACGCCAGTCCGCGCGCCGCAGCGTGTCGCCCGTGGGCACGATGTCGAGCACCGCAAGCTTGCTTACCGATGCCGGTGAGTCGAGAGCCAGCCGATACGCGACGCGTCCACCGCGATCGTGCCCGGCCACGTAGAACTTCTCGTGGCCGAGCTTCTTCATGACCTCGACCTGGTCGCGCGCCATGGCGCGCTTGGAATACGGCTCGTGATTCGGCGTGGATTCGGGCTTGCTGCTGCCGCCGTAACCACGCAGGTCGGGGCAAACAACCGTGTAATTCTCCGCGAGTCGCGGCGCCACCTTCGACCACATGGCGTGCGTCTGCGGAAATCCATGCAACAGCAGAAGGGGTGGTCCGGAACCGCCGTGACGCAGGCGGATGGTGACTTCGTCGGTTTCTACCGTCTCGAGCTTGAATCCATCGAACACGACACCCTCGATGCAACCCTATTCATGCGTGGCGAGGACCTGAAAGTGTCTTGCGACCCTTTCCCCCTGGTCATCGACCACGGTCAGTATGTGCTCGCCGGCGTCTATGTCCAACGATTGCTGGTGAAAAGTGTGCGTTTCGCCAAGGTATCGGCCGTCGATATGCCAGTAGAGCCGGGCATCGCGGCGGCTCGAAACGGCTTCGAAAACCGTGCGTCCGCGCTGCCCGTCGAGCTCGCGCGGGATGAGTACACGGGAATTGACGTCGGGATACAGCAGCGCCAGGGAGCTGCGCCCGCCGGTCTGAGTGGCCTGACAATCCGTGCGCAGCGGCGGCAGCGGACGGTACTCGGAATGCGCACGGCGGTAGTAGTACTCCTCGCCGGGAGGCAGCACGAACCACGAGGCATGTGACATCGCCGCGGGCGACTGGCAGTCGCTGTTCACGCGGAATTGCCGTGAGGGCTCGAGGTGCACTCGCAGGTTGTGAGGCGAGAGCGCATCGAAGTGACTGTCGCGCGGCATCCAGGCGCTTTCGGTTTCGCAGTCGTCAGTGGCGAGGAAGCCGTCATTGGCGCAGACCTCGATGCGCCGGAGCGCGTGCACCGGGATGTCGAACCAGTCACGACTGTTCAATTGGGGCAACGTATTGAAGAGACCGAACATCAGCGGCGCAGCCATGCTCGAGCCCGTGAGCCCGGGGCGGCCTTCGCCACTGGCATTGCCCACCCACACACCCACCGTGTGGCGCGAGGTGCTGCCGACCGCCCACCCATCGCGCAAGCCCACACTGGTGCCGGTCTTCCAGGCGATGCGACGACTGGAGGCGAAGGTCTTCCAGTGGCCTTCCTCACCGGGCCGCGGCACCTCTAACAAGGCGTCGAGCGTGAGCCAGGCCGCGCCCGTGCCGATGGGCGAGGGGCCGCGGGGCTTGGCCTTTTCGTCGCGCCAGTACCGTGAGCTCGTGGAAGCGGGGCGCGGCATCGGCCGCTCCGGTGCGCGCGATGTCGGCGAGGCTGGCGTACATCGCGGAGATGTCCCAGAGATTGCCTTCGGCACCACCGAGGATGAGCGTGAGGCCATAGTGATCGGCAGGTCGCTTCAGCGTGCTCATGCCCGCGCCGCGCAGCAGGTCGGTGAAACGTGCGATGCCGTAGGTCTTGAGCATGCGTACCGCCGGCACATTGAGCGAGTGCGCGAGTGCTTCGTCGGCGCGCACCGCACCGCGGTACTGACGGTCGAAGTTCTCGGGCTGGAAACCCTCGTAGTGCGTCGGCACATCGGGCAGCAGCATGCGCGGCGTCAGCAAGCCGTCTTCCAGCATGGCCGCGTACAGCAGCGGCTTGAGAATGCTGCCCGTGCTGCGCGGCCGCCGGATGATGTCGACCGCGTAGCCGCGGGAAATGGGGAAAATGGGGACATTCCTATTTTCCAGGGCCGCACCACTTGCGTTGCTGGCGGGTTGCGTCTGGAAAATAGGAATGTCCCCATGTTCCCCATTTCCATTTCCGACGTAGGCCAGGACTTCGAAGGTGACGTTGTCCACCACCAGCGCGGCGGCGTTGTACACCTGCTGGCGCGCAATCAACTCGGTATGCGCCTGCACGGCGCGCGTGGCTTCGGCCTGCAGGCGCGCATCGAGCGTGGTGCGGAAGCGGTGCTGCGCGGGATTGCCGGCGCGCAGCGTTTCCAGCAGGTGCGGCGCAAAGTCCGGCAGGTCATGCGGCTCGGTGGTGAGCGGCTCGGACAGCGCCAGGTCCAGCTCCAGCGCGTCGAGATCCCCGGCGGCGTGCAGCCGCCGCAGCAGCGCGTTCCGCTTGGCCTGCAGGCGCTCACGATTGCGCGACAGGTGCACCAGCGACGGATTGTTGGGCAGCACCGCAAGCGTTGCGGCCTCGGCCCACGACAACGATTCCGGCTCGCGCCCGAAATAGCGCCACGCCGCCGCCTCGAGTCCCACCACGTTGCCGCCGAACGGCGCGTGCCCTGCATACAGCGCCAGCAACTCGTCCTTGTCGTAGGTCATCTCCAGGCGCAGCGCGAGCAACGCCTCCATGGCCTTGGCGCGGAACGTGCGCTCGGCCGGCGCGTCGCGCGCCGATGCGCGCGCCAATCTGGCAAGCTGCATGGTCAGCGTGCTGCCACCACTGACGACACGCCCCTTCTCGGTATTCAGTTTCACCGCGCGCGCGATCGCCAGCGCATCCACGCCCGAGTGCGACTCGAAGCGCTTGTCCTCGAACAGGATCAACGCGCGACGAAACTTCGCCGGAACCTCATCGCGCGGCGGGAAGCGCCACTGCCCATCCGCCGCGATCCGCGCCGACAGCAGCGTGCCGTCGCGCGCCTCGGCCACGTACGACAGCGGCGCGTCGAACAGCGGCTCCGGCAGCATCCGCCAGAACCACACTCCAAATCCGGCCAGCGCCACGCCCACCACCGCGAGCACGCGGCGGCGGGCGCGAGTGCGCACCAGGCCTCTCAGCGCGTTGGTGAAACGACTTCTACCCACTGACCCTTCAACCTCGCGTGTTGCTTCACGTCGTACATGGCCTCGATGCTGGCCCCCGGCAGGTAGTACCTGCCCAGGTACGCCGCATTCAGCCGCGTCTCGAAAAAGATCGACTCACCCGAGCGCAGGCTGAAGTAGCGCTGCACGCGGTCGTCGCGGATGTCGACGTACTCGGCCTGGCGCAGCTGCGCGTTGCGCCATTCGCCCGGCACCCACCAGTACGCGCCGCGGTAGCCGGCGTCCTGGGTGCGATCGCCCGCGGTGTCGGCATTTTCCAGGCGGTCATTGCGGATCTCCCAGCCCGCCGGCACCAGCTGCGACAGCGCGAGATTGTCCACGCCGCGCGCGCCGATGTTCTTCACCGTCACCTGCGCGATCAGGTCCATGCCCTGCGGCACCTTGGCGATGTCGATGGCATTGCCGTCCGCATCGCTGTATTTCACGGTGAGCGTGAGCCCGTTCGCGGAAAACAGCTCCTCGCCGCTGCGCGGCACGGCGCGCACGTTGGCCGTGACGTACAGCTTGCGGTCCGAGGTGTTGGTCAGCGCCAGCGGCATGCCGGAGGCCGGCGGGCGGGCAGCAGTGATGCTGGCCAGCGGCGATTCACCCTGGATCGAGCTGCGCGCCTTGCCAGCTTCGTAGTCAAAGCTGAATCCCTTGAACGGCTTGGCGCCGGCATTCTTCGCCACCGCCACCAGCGCGAACGACACCGACTGCGTGCTGTACCAGTATTCATCCGTCAGCTGCATCGAGACTTCCTCGAGCAGCGCGTTCGACTCCTCGTCGCGCCCGAGCAGCGTCAGCCCCATCAGCACCACCGCGCGGTCCCGCAGCAGCGAGCCGAAGGTGTAGGGATTCGGATCGGTGAACACGAACGCCTGCAGGCGGTCGTGCTGCGCCAGCGTATTGGCCACATCGGCCTTGCCCGCCAGCTTGTACGCCGATGCCAGCATCCAGCGCTCGCCGATCGAGTAGGCCTTCGACTCGCGCAGCCGGTTCATCGCGCCCATCTCCGGCTGTCCGGCGAGCGCCAGCGTGTACAGCCGATACGCCTGCGCATAACGCGCCGCTTCGATGCGCCGCTCGGGCTTCTCGTCCGGCCATTCGTAGCTGTTCTGCGTCCAGCGCTGCGCACGTTCCTTCTGGAATCGCAGCCATGCCGCCTTCATGTCGCCGGGCAGGGCGTAGCCCAGCCTTCTCGGCCTCGAGCATGAAATGCCCGGCGTAAGTCGTGCCCCAGTCACTGCGCCACTCGAGCGCGGGGTCCGTGCTCCACACGCCCGGCCAATAGGCAAAGCCGCCGCTCGGGTGCTGCATGGTGCGCAGGCGCGCCACGCCCGCACGGATGTTGTTCTCCGTCTGCAGGCGCTGGTTCTGCGTGAGCTTGACCAGCGCCGACAGGTAGAGCTGCGGGAACACGGCCGAGGTGGTCTGCTCCAGGCAGCCATGCGGGTAGTGGATGAGGTATTGCATGCGTCCGTCGAGATTGATCGGCGGCAGCGCCGACACCTCGAGCGTGGCCACCTGCGTGCCATCGAGGCCAAAGCCCTTGAGCGTCGTATTCCAGTTCGCGCCCGGCGCCAGCGTCGCGCGTTCGATGCGCGACTGCGCCACGTTGGGCGTGCGCACTTCCAGCCACACCTCGCTCTCGGCGCGGAACTTGCCGCTGGTGGCGATCACGCGGATCTTGCCGCTGCCGAGCTTCGAGCCGGACTTCAGCGCCAGGAAGCCGAGCTTCTCTTCGGGGCGTGTGAAAGCGATCGTGGTCGACGAGTCACCCACCGGCGTGAAACGCGCGTCGGTCTGCACTTCGAGCTTCACGTCCTTGATGGACGCATCGGCCGTGAACACCGACACCGGCAGGCGGAAGGATTCCTCCGGCCCGATGACGCGCGGAATCGTGGGCAGGATCATCAGCGCCTGGCGCACCGGAACGGATTTCTCCGCCGAGCCATAGGCGCTGCCGTCTCCCGCCACCACCATCACGCGCACCGCGCCCACGTATTCGGGCAGGTCCACGCTGTGCGCACGCTTCTCACCGGCCTTGAGCGAGAACGGCCCGAGGAAACGCACCACCGGCGGGAAGCGCGACTTGCGTTCGTCCGGGTTGGTGGGCTTGGCGGCGTCGCTGCCGCCGAGCGCCAGCAGGCGGTCGAGCTCGCCGCCGTAGGCGCCGGCGACTTCATCGAACAGGTCCCAGGTGGACACGCCCAGCGCCTCGCGCTGGTAGAACACGTCGCGCAGGTTGGGCGTCTTGAAGTTGGTCAGGCCTAACAAGCCTTCATCGACGACGGCGATCGTGTAATCCATGGCGCGGCCGGTAGGATTCGCTCACCGTCACCGTGGCCTTGGACTTGGGCTTCCATTCGGCCGCGCTGGCCACCACCGGCGTCAGCTTGGTGGCCGGGTCCGTGACTTTCAGCGGAATCACGCCGTAGAGGCGGATGGGCCGGTCGTTGTCCTTGCCGGCATGCGGCTGCACCATGGTCACGGCCACATAGATGTTAGGCGCCATCCCCGGACTGATCGGAATGGTGATGCGGTTGGCGCCTGCCTGGTCCTTGGCAGAATGGGCCTCGATCCAGCGGTACTCGAGCACGGAAGTGCCGTTCTCGATCGTCAGCAGCGCGCGGCCCTGCGCCGCCTTGGGCAACTGCACCGTGGCCGTCTCGCCGACTTTGTACTCGGGCTTGTCGGAGGTGATCATCAGCACATTCGCCGCGGGACCGGACTGCTCGCGCGCCGCGCCGGCCCAGGACGGCCAGTCGATGTAGAACACGCGGCCCGTGCAGTGCCCGCCGTCCAGATCGCAGGCGCGGATGAGATAACGACCCCATTCCGGGTACTTGATCTCGAACTGCCACTGGCCGGCGCCGTCCTTGGTCGCGATGGTGTCCTGCTTCACCACGGCCGTTCTCTGGCCCTGGACGTATTGCGCCAGCGAATCGCCGGTCGAGTCCCACCACCAGCGCCACTCCACCTTGTAGAGAGTGACCTGCAGGCGCGGCACCGACACCGGCTTGCCGTCCTGGTCCAGCGAGGCCAGTTCCACCGTGTGCGTGGTGTCCGTGAGCAGCATGTCGCGGGCCTCGTCGCCCTTCGGCAGCTTCAGGCCCACGTAGCGCTCGAAGGGCGAGACCTGGTGCGAATCCAGGTTGATGCTGAACGCGCCGCCGCGCTCGAACACGCGGGTGATGAACGTCGCGTTCAACATGCCCGGCACGTCGCGGGGAATGTTCAGATCCCAGTCCAGATCGACGTGGCCGTCCGCGTCGAGTTTCTCCTCGAACACCCCGGGCGAGCCGCTGAAGCTGCGCGCCGGGTCATCGAACACATAGTCGGTATTGCGCGTGAAGCGGGTGGGGATGGGCGAGAGCCGCACCTCGACATTGGCGCGCAGGTTCGCCGCCGTGGCGCCTGACAACCACTGCGCGTTGAGGGAGCCTTTCAGCGGCGAGCTGGCGATGACCGGCTTATCGCCTCTTGGCCCAGGTCCAGCTCGATCTTGAGCCGGTTGGGCATCACGGTTTCCACCTTGATGGTCTTGTGGAACGACGCGCCGCCCACCCTGGCCGTGGCGTTCCAGTTGCCCGTCGGGGCATCGTCCGCGGTCTTGAGCTCGAAGGCGTAGAACTGGCCCACCGGCGCCGAGTTGGTCAGCGTCTGCATCAGCTGGCCGCGGGGGTTGGTCAGCTCCAGCGTCACCGGGTGGTTCGCCGGCAGAGTCTTCGCGCGATCCTGCAGCGCGAAGGTCAGGTAGATAGTGTCGCCGGGCCGCCAGACGCCGCGGTCGCCGTAGAGATGGCCCTTGAGGCCATCGACCACGGTCTCGCCTCCCACGTCGAAGTGGCTCACCGGCAGCGCCACCGCCGGCGCCACGCGCAGGTAGCCCTTGCGGCCGCTGTCGTCCGCGATGATCGCGAACGGCTGCGAGCGCGGCTCCAGCTCGACCACGCCGTTTGCATCGGTGCGGCCGCTCGCCAGCACCTGGTTCTGGAAGCTCATCGCGTCGATCTTCACGCCCGCTTTGGGCCTGGCCGAATCCAGCGCCGTCGCGACGACCAGCAGCTTGCCCTTGGGGCCGCGCTTGGCGATCAGGCCGATGTTCGACGCCAGCAGGTTGCGCGCCGCGCGGGTGTTCGGCTGGTAACGGTAGTAGGCGCCGTTGCAGGGATCGTCGCGCTTTCCCAATCGCCTGCCGTCGTAGTAGTCCTCGCTAGTAGTCCCAGTTGGAGTACTCGGCTTGGCGTCGCCGTCCTCCTGGTTCGCCGGCTCCGGATCGTTCAGTTCAGCGTCCTTCGCTGCCGCCCGGGCAATCCCACAGCGCGTCCTTGGGCGTGATCGACAGCGTGAGCTGAAACAACGCGCCCGGATGTTTGGCCGTGAGCTCGGTGACGTCCAGGTTGTAGCGCGTCCAGCGGCCCTTCACCTGCGAGGTGAGCGGGATGGTCTTGCGCCACAACACGCGGCCCACGCGGCCCAGCTGCTGCTGGCCGGAGAGATTGTTCACCTGCAGGAACTGCGGGATGTTGGTCTCGAACACCTGCAGCGCCGTCACGCGCACCGAGCGCGCGCTCACCGCCTCGAAGGGAATCGAAAGTGTTTTCGCGTCCGGCAGGATCACGCCCTGGCCCATCCAGCGCACCTGCGGCTTGGTGCTGGTGAACTCGAGCTCGAAGGTACGATCGCCCGACAGCGCCACCGAGGCGCGGCTGCGCAGCCCGTCCTCCAGCGTCAGCGTCACCTTGCCCTGGAGATCCTGGTTCACGTAGAGCGTCAGGACGTTGTTCTCGATGCGCGTGGTGAACTCGCCCTGCGACAGGCGCACCAGGCCCTTGAGGTCCAGGCGCGTGTCGATCGAGTCCGAGAAGTGCACCTGGATCTGGCGCTGGTCGTTCACCTCCACCGCGTCCGCCTGCGTCACCGCGAACTCATCCAGCGCCGGCACCCGCGTGCTCTTCTCGCCCTTGTCCGGCAGGCCCAGCGGCGTGCCCGTCCAATGCAGCGTCAGCGTCTGTTCCTCCTTCTTGCGCCGGATGTTGGGGATCTCGAAGCCGAAGCTGCGATCGCCACCGCGCCAGACGATGGTGATGGGCTTGTCGTCGAGCGTGGCGGTGAGGATCTTCTCCAGCTTCTCGCGCGGCTCCCGGTCCGAGGTCGCGATCGCGCCGGTGAGCGACATCAACTCGTTCTTGTCGCTGACCATGCTCAGTGCGTTCGTGACGACCGCGAAGTTCACCTCCAGCGTCCTGACCGAGAACTCGAACGGCCTGGTGCCCGGCTTCACCCCCGCCAGGCCGTCACCCTTGATCGAGACGCGGTACTCCGTGGCCGGCGCGAACTCGGTCTCCGGCCGCAACACGATCTCGCGCCGGCTGGCGAAGATGGCCTTGGCATTCACCTTGGGGGAGATGGTCACGTTCGCCGAGGCGTCCGTGCCCACCCGGTCCGCCGGGATCACGTCGTTGAGGAACAGCACCCGGATCGGTTGATGCCGCGAGACCGCGCCATTCGAATGCATGCTGATCGCGCTGACCCAGGAAGGATCGGGCGGGGCGTCGGCGTGCTGCGCCCGTGACGCCGGAATCGCTGCCGCAGCTGCTGCACAAAAGGATCACCGCTGCGGCGAACGCGGCGGCGAGGGCTTTGCGGATCATGGAGGCTCCAGGTTGACGACCTGGGAGCCAGTGTTGCGGGGGATGCTGTCCGCTTAGTGCGGCAATTGTGGCAACAAAATGGGGACATTCCTATTTTGAAATGGGGACATTCCTGATTTGCTTGCAAAAAGGGACGCGCCTGAAAGCTCAGCGCGACGACGACTCGACATCGGCGCCGAAGCCACCAGCATCGCGGATACCCCACGGAGCGCGTTCGCGCCGAAACAGCATCAAACACTTCGGAGAAACGTGCGGGATCGAAAACTAACAAGTGTTCGCTACGGCTGATACGCCAGGAAGTCATCGAAATCCGCGGTCGCGCTATTCGTCGCGAGTCCGACCCGGCCCTTTTTTGCAACCCTGAAGTTAACCATCTGAAACTGTCCGTTCAAGTACACACGCAATATGCTCGTTGAGTTGTTCCGCTCGCACGGTATACCAGGTGCCGGGAGTGACGGGATAATTCCGATGCTCACGGAAGCCCAGTACACCGTTTTGCACGAAACCCACTGAAAGCACGCCGGACTTGTGCAGCCTGAGGAACTCGTAGTTCAGATTGTCGTAGTAATTGAAGAGCACTCCGGCCCACCCATCGGACGGGCCGGCAAATGCATTGATCCGCAGCTTCACCTGTACGATTGCCTCATCGGTCATGCCGCCGATGATTGCGCGCGCATCGTCTGCGGTGAAGCTGGTCTGCCGGTATATGCCGCCACTCTGCTGCCAGGTACCCAAATCGTTTATGAACTGCGGCGTGGCGGGAGTCGAAAAATTGGTCAAGTAGATGGTTGACTGCGGCGCCTGGCTCACGAAGACGACGCCGAAATCTGCGCGGGTGCGATACATGGCGACGCCGGCCATTCCGTGCGTGTGCGAGCTGTCGTACACGGTGAGTCGTTGCCTGCCATCAGCGTAAACACGCAGCGCGGTACCGATCGCTTCGAGTCGCAGATGCATCGGCTGTCCGATGGTCACGGGGAAGGGCGTGCTCGCCAACGTCGAATACACACCGTTGACGATTTTGCGGATCTGCAGGCTGCCGCTGCTGCGCGCAGTGAGGTAATAGTAGTTGGCGGCATCGCGGCGACGCACGACGAGTCCTACCCACCTGTCATTACCGTCGAAGGCGCGCGGGATGATGTCGGTCTCGATGGCCTGGTTGGGTGACTCGCTGCCTGGCACGGGCGACACGGGCGCGAACGCGCCCGCGTCGCCGGCGGTGCTGGTCTGGCGCCAGAAAACATTGTTGGACTGCGTGAAGGTGGTGAATGTACTGCCGGGCACGAACTCCCAATCGAGCCGGAACAAGCCGTCGGTGTACTTGAAGTCATCCTGCTGGAAAAAGACCGCCGGCAGCGTTGCCGGCATATCAAACACGCGAACGGTGTTGTTGCCGGTGAAGTTGTCGAGGCCGCCCACGATGACGCGGTTGCCGCTGATGTCGACGCTGCTGCCGAGTGAGCCGCCGCCCCGAGCGACCAACGAAGCACGGTGGGTGACCCGAGTACGATCGGTCGTCAAGGCGTTAATGACCGTGAAGACGTTCACCACGTACGCATTGCGGTCATAGCTGTAGTTGCGCTGGAGGAAGTACTGCGCACTGTGCTGGAGGCTGGTGGCGCTGATCGCCAGCGGTTGCAGCGCAGCGTCTGCCGGCTCCATGGGCTCAATGAATCGGCCCCAGACGTTGTTGATTTCGCGGAACATCCAGGTGCCCGTTGCGCGCGGGCCAGTCACGGCGACGTAGCTGCCGCGCATGGCGACATCTGGCCCGAATATCGTCGCGCCGCTGGGGCGCGCGAGCTCGGCGAGCGGATTCCAGACGGCTGGGCCGGACTTGGCGCTGGGCTGGAATACCTTGGCGACAGGCTCGACGGACACCGTGTCCTGCGCATTGAGCACCACCGCGCGTCCGAAGGAGTTTTCCAGATCCAGCCGGGGTGTAGCCGGGTTGTCGCCGCACTCGTGGAAGTTGCCGGGGAGCAGACCTTCCTGACTCCAGACACCGTTGGTCTTCGTGAGCACGACAGCATTCCAACTGCACGAGATGGTGGGCACGAGGATCTTGCCGTTCAGGATCTCGATGTCGGGTCCTTGCACCTCCGGCATGTTCGCCACAGCCTCAGTCCATGTGCTCCCGTTACGTTCAAAAATGCGCGGGGTCTTCTGGATGACCATGGCCACGCCGTCTTTCATGGCGAAGCCGGGCTTGGTCCACTCGTCGATGGCTTCGATGGCGCCCAGCACGCCGCGATACACCCACGTTGAGCCGACCTTCTCGTAGAGATGTGCGGCGCCATCGTGGCGCGTGCCGCCCTCGGCGTTCGGATCCGGAACGAAGCGGTCGCCTTGCACCAGCGCCCAGCTGGTGTCGACCGCGACGGTCCGCCCGAAATACGTCCACGAGCTATCGGGTCGGGAGATCGTCCGGGTTTCTTCGAGAACGTGTGGGCGTGCCTGCGCAAGACCGCAAGCCCAGCGCGCACAAGACGAGCGTAAGGTTTTTCATGGTGACTCCCTGTCTGCGGTCACCTTACCGCGGCGCGCATTGCGGCAAATGTCGGCGGACACCGCCCGCGCACGGATAACTTCCCGGCAAACTACTGAAAGGCCGAGATAGTAAGGGAAGAAACGGCGGCGCTCAGCCGGGCAGCGTGCCCCTGAGCGACTTCTCGATTCGCTCGAGGGCGAGCAGCGCTTCCTGGATTTCCCTGCCGTGATCGCGCTCGTCCGAGCTGTCCATCCTTGGTTCAATTCGGGGTTCGAAGCTTGGCTCGATCCGCACGCCCTTGTTCGACACGCGGGTTTCGGGCCTCTCGTCGTGCTCGAGGTCCTGGATCGCGATGACTGGCGTGTCGATCTGAAGGGGCTCGACCGGGCTGGCCGGCGAGGGGGACAGGTAATCGGCTTCTGGCTTTTCTGGCATGACGTGCTCCTTACTCCGCCGGTGCAGAGTAGGGGTCGTGTCAGTGCGGCGTGATCAGAGTCCGCCGCGCTGCAATGTAGGGGACTTCTCAGGCGCCGCGCCTTTCGCCCTCCACTTGAACACGAAGAACTTGAGAGGCACTTCGCCGGAGTTGCGGATGCCGTGCCAGTCCCAGGGCCGGGTGAACATCAGGTCGCCGACCTTCAGCGGGTACTCCTGGCCGTTGAGCGACCAGGTGCCGCTGCCCTCGATCACGAACTGGAATTCCTCCTCCGGGTGCTGGTGCGGCGGCTGCAGTTGCTGGCCCGGCAGGAACTCGAGTTCGGCCGTGAGCACGCTGGCCGCGCCAAAGCTGGACGTGGTGTCGGAGGTATAGATGTGTATCGAGCCCCAGGAGCCAGTCGAAGTGCGCGTTTCCGCAGCGCGGAAAATCTGCGACTCGAGTTCCGCCGGTTTGGGCTTCGCCGCCCAGAGCGTGCCGGCGAAGAAGGACAGGCCGCAGAGCGCTGCAACGATCAAGAAGGTTCGCGTCGTCATGGGCCGGACGGTACAGTGGCAAGGCCGCGCACGCCACGGCTGGTGGAGTTGAAACCGAATGCGTGCCGCCGGCGTCCAAACAACAGTCTCGCAAAGCCTCAGAAGGGAATCGCATGAAACCGAGAATTTCGTTGCTCAGGGCCAGCGCGCTGGCGTTGCTGCTTGTGAGTACTGCCGCCACTGCCGCTGACAAAGAGCCTGAGCGAAAGGTGGAGGGCACCACCGTCACCTCCGACCAGGATCCCGCAGTCAAGGTCACGTTCCCCGCGACCGCCCAGTACGTGGGTTCCGACCGCTGGGATCTCTACGGCATCGCGGACGCCGAGCTCCACGTGTTCGTGGAGGCCGACGCGCAGAAGCGCGTCCAGCGGCTGTACTGGGTGCAGTTCGAGGGCTATCTGCCCGACAACACCACACCTATAAATATCCCTTCCTCGAGACGGTGACTCTCGCGGGGCTCACCTTCGACGTAACGGGCGCTACAGCCCCTCCGATGTGGAGAACAAGGCCCGGATCCGAGCGCGAGCGCGTGTTCGCGATGGTCGCCAAGGCCGGGTACCAGATGCCGGCAGAGCAATTAAACCTGCGCCTGATCCATTTGCCGGACGAGGCGAAGCGGAAGGAAATGATGCTCGTCTATGCCGAGGATCTGTCGATGAGCGGCACCAGCGTCAATGCGCTGAACAGCCGGGCGGGCAGGCGAAGTGGGAAGCAGTGAAATCCGGCATGCTCGAGCGCGCGAAGGAGCGCATCCAGCTATCAAACACGTCGAGCGATTCGAAGTAGGCTCGTACGCCCAACATCAGATATACGGCCTAAGTCACTGATTTACCTTAATCCGCAGTTCGGCTCACTCTATATATAGGTGCCTCAGGGGCGCAGCGCCTCGCGGATCAGCGGCCGCAGCTGCTGCGCCAGCTGCACCGAGAACTTCACCACGCCCGTGCGCCCGTGCCGCCGACGTCCATGCCGATGATGGCGTAGTAGCCGCCGGTCCTATCTACCCAGGGCGTGAAGCCGAACGCGCCGGGCGAGGACTGCACCGGGCAGTCGACCGCCGGCGGCGGGCACTCCAGCCAGTTCGCCAGCCCATAGTGATAGTCGAGGCCGATGCGCCCCACCGGCGAGTCGCCGATGACCGCGTCCGGATACGGCTCGGTCGCCTGCGCCGTGAACAACGCGTCGCCGATCAGCCGCTGGCCGCGGTACACGCCGCGGTGGTACTCGAGCTCCAGCACCTTCGCGTATTCGTTCATGGTCATTTGCAGACCGCCCGCGAGCAGCGGATTGGTGGTGCCCTCGGGCCTGCGCGGCCAGGTGTAGAAGACGGCCTGCGCGCCGATCCCCAGCGGCGCGCGCAGCTCCGAGCGCGAAGATGGCGTTCCAGGTCTTGCCCGTGACGACCTCGGCCATGCGGCCCGCGACATGCAGATGCGTATTGCCGTAGTCGAAGCGCGTACCCGGCGCGCGCCACGAGCTTCAGCTTCGACAGCGAGCTCACGCACTCGGCGAGCGTGATCCCGGGGCGCAGCGTGCAGGCGTCGCGCGGCGGCAGGCCCGAGGTGAAGGACAGCAGTTGTTTGAGCGTGATGGCGCCTTGCGGCCCTTTCCAACCCAGCACCTGGCCGGTGGTGGAGTCGAGCGACAGCTTGCCCTGGTCGACGAGTCGCAGGATGGTCAGCCCCGCCACCAGCTTCGAGGCGGAGGCGATCGGGATGCGCCGGTCCGCGGCGAAGTCGCCATACATCTGTTCGAAGACCTTGTTGCCCTGCGCGTCGTAGATGCTCAGGCCCATGCCGGAGAGGCCCTGCTGCTCGAAGGCGGCGCGTGTGGTGGCGTCGATCGCCTTGAAGGCTTCGGGGACGGCCGCCGGACTGCGTTGGGCGGCAGCCAGCAGGGCGAGGGCGAGTGTGAAGACCAGTGCAGTGCGACGCATGAGAAGGAGCAACGGCCGGTGTGGCAACCCGTTGACTATAAAGACATAGTCCGTGCGGACAATTCGAAGCATTGCGGCCGCGGTTGCCTCGACCGGAGGACCCCCTTACCATGCCCGCCTCTCAGAAACCAGGCCAACTCAGAAGGGGCGCACTAAATGAGTAATTCCGAGCAGCAGGCAGCCAAGATCCGCAACCAGCCAGGATTCATCGCGGCGCTGGACCAGAGCGGCGGCAGCACGCCGAAGGCGCTGAAGCTCTACGGCGTCGAAGAGAACACGCTACTCGGGCGAGCAGCAGATGATGGATCTCGTGCACCAGATGCGTACGCGCATCGTCACCAGCCCCGTCTTCGCGGGCAACCGCATCGCCGGCGCCATCCTGTTCGAAGCGACCATGGATCGCGACTTCGGCGGCAAGCCGGCGGCCGACTTCCTGTGGAACACGAAGCAGGTCGTGCCGTTCCTCAAGATCGACAAGGGCCTGGCCGACGAGGCCAACGGCGTGCAGCTCATGAAGCCCATGCCGACCCTCGATGACGCTGCTGAAGAAGGCCAAGTCCAAGGGCATCTTCGGCACCAAGGAGCGTTCGGTCATCAAGCAGAACAATGCCGAAGGCATCAAGGCCGTCGTCGCGCAGCAGTTCGAAGTGGCGAAGCAGGTGCTGCTCGCACGGCCTCGTGCCGATCGTCGAGCCGGAAGTGGACATCAAGTGCCCCGACAAGGCCGGCGCCGAGAAGGTGCTGAAGGCCGAGCTGATGGCGGCGCTCGACAAGCTGCCGGCCGAACCAGCAGGTGATGCTCAAGCTCACGATTCCGGAAGTGGACAACCTCTACGCGGATCTCGTGAAGCACCCGCGCGTGCTGAAGGTCGTGGCGCTGTCGGGCGGCTACTCGCGTGACGAAGCCAACAAGCGCCTCGCGAAGCAGAACGGCATGATCGCGAGCTTCTCGCGTGCGCTGACGGAAGGTCTGACCGCGCAGCAGTCGGATGCCGAGTTCAACGGCGCGCTGGACAAGGCGATCGAGAGCATCTACCAGGCTTCGAAGACCTGAGCCCCTCATCGAAGGTGTAAGACACGAAGGCCCCGGCGGCGAAAGTCGGCGGGGCCTTTGTCGTTGCGTTGCTAGCCGACAGTCGAAGCCTATGCATGTAAGTCGCCTCCGACATCACTGCCGGATTTAATCACTGTCGCTATTCCATGCCGGCCGATCCGTAGCTCACGCGCTACGATCGATGTTCATGGTCAAGCTGCTGCCGCCTGGTTTGCACGTCATCCTCGGCGACTCCGCCGGCGGCACTTCACGCGCGTGTTCTTTGCGCGCGATCGGCTGCTGATCGACCAGGACGTGCTTTCCTGCGGACCGACGCTCAACTCCGTCGACCTTGCCACCTGGAGCAAGCGGCGCTTCGAATACTGGAGCAGCGTCGTGCCCGGCACCGCGAGCGAGCATGTCCATTCGCGCTTCAACCTGGTCGACAACGCACAGCGCCTCGTCGATGCCGAGCGCATCCACATCTGGGCCGCCACCGGCGTGAGCGAGCAGTTGTTCATCGCGTTCGTCGTGCACCTGGTGAAGCTCGTCGGCGGGGATCCCACGCGAATCGCGCTCGTGCAGTTCGAGAAGCCATGGCGATCATCGAGCCAATGGTCGCGTCATCGGGTTGGGCGAGCTCGATGAGGCGCAGATGCGTGCCGCCCGGAACCGAAGCCGATGGCCGACGAAGTCGCGCAGCAATACTTGGGCGCCTGGGCGGCGCTCACGTCACCGGATCCCATGCAGCTCGCGGGTTTCGCGCGTGAGCATCCGGAAGCCAGCCGCTGGCTCAGGCTTGCGATGCAGCTCATGACGCGCCGATTTCCCGACAAGCGCAACGGCCTGAGCTATTGGGACCACGCGTTGCTCGCCCGGGTGAAGGCGCGCGGACCCGAGGTCTCGCGCATCATCGGCTACACCATGGCCGAGACCTTCGAACTCGGTGACCTCGTCGGAGACTTGTATCTGTTCGGCCGCCTGCTGCGGCTCGGGGACGCAGGCAATCCCAAGCCGCTGCTCACGCTGAGTGGCGACCTGACGAGCATTCGCCACACGGAAGCCGCGCTCACGCCTTTCGGCGAAGAGGTGCTCAAAGGCACGGCGTCGAACTACCCGGCGAATCCCATCGATGATTGGGCGGCGGGCGTGCGGTTGTCGTCGGAAGAGGGCGAGTTGTGGTTCAACGACGGCGGCCGGCTCGTCAAGGGCTGAGGCGCTGCCGATGCGCCTACATTCCAGGTGCTGCAGGTCCGACAGCGCCACAGGGCGTTCCTCTAGTTAGGCCTACGCGGGGGTAGGGAGCGCAATGCACATTCGTGTGCACCCGGCACTTCCTACAATGCGGCAGCGCTGCAATTCCTGAGCCGCGCGGCTGGCTGGGCTTTCGGCGCCACTGAAGGTTGGCACGTCAATTGCCTCTAACTGTAGTGAATCCATTCAGCTACAGGGGCACATCATGCAAGCATCCAGATTACTAATCGCCGCGAGCAGTGGCCGCATTGCTACAGACCGCGGTTGCCGTTGCGCAAACCCCGCCACCGCGCAAACCCCGCCGACCCGGCAACCACCCCGCCGGAGCAAGGTGCCGCCGACGCAACACCCCGCGGCGGGCGGCCACGGCGTCAGCTTCGAATCCCTCGACACAGACAGCCGACGGACGTATTTCGAAGACCGAGGCCGCGGCCAATGATCACGTCAGCCAGCAATTCGCGCGTTACGACAAGAACGGCAACGGCTACATTGAAAAGGAAGAGGTGAGCCCGCCGGTCGATCACGACTGCGCCCAAACAGTAGAGACCCACGCGACCCGCGCGGCCGCTGCCGCGCGGGCCGGATCGTGATCCGGTGAAACAGGAGAGTGCCATGTCAAAGTCCTTGGAGCGAGACAAAGCAGACGACTCGGTCCGCGATCACCTGGAATCGCTGGCACAGGCGATACGCGACAAGGACATCGATGCCTTGATGACGCACTACGCGCCGGACATCGTCGTGTACGACGTGCATGCCGCCGCTCGCGGTTCAGAGCGCAGCCGACTATCGAAAGAACTTCGAGCGGTGGTTTGCGTCGATGCAGGGGCCGATCGACTATGAGATGAATGATCTGCGCATCTCGATGAGTGAGAGCCACGCGTTCTGTCACTGCCTGAGTCACGTCAAGGGCACGAGAGTGGGCGGAGAGAAGGTGGATTACTGGGTACGCGTGACGACCTGTTTGCAGAAGGCGAACGGCCAGTGGTTGGTCGGCCATGAGCATGTGTCGATGCCGGCGAACCTGTAACCTCCGCGGGTGCCGTTCACCGTTTCGCATGCCGCCGCCGTCCTGCCGCTGCATCAGCTCAGCAAACACAAACTGCCGCTGACCGCGCTGATGATCGGCAGCATGGCGCCCGACTTCGGCTATTTCTTTTCGCACGAGGCTCAGCCGGCAGCTCACGCATAGCTTCACGGGGCTGTTCATCTTCGCCCTGCCCGTGGGACTGCTGGTGTGGCTCTTCTACGTGGCCGTGCTCGAGAAGGCGACCATCACGCTGCTGTCCGATCGCTGGCACACGCGCTTCGCGCACACCGATGCGATCACGCCGTCACTCATCGCGCGCGCATCCATCGCCATCGTCCTCGGCGCCGTCACTCATCTTCTCTGGGATGCCTTCACGCATCGCGGGACCTTCGTGACGGACGCCTTTCCCGTGTTGCTCGGGCCCACGCCAGGCTTCAGCTGGTTGCCGATCTACCATTTGCTGCATGGACTGAGCTCGGTGGTGGGACTGGTGATACTCGCGCTCTGGGCGCGCGGTCTGCACCGCCTGCCCGCGAAGTCGCTCATCCGGCCGTACAAGATCAGCGAGCGGGCGCGAACCGGCGCGCTCAGTTTCCTGATGATCGGTTCGCTGCTCGCCGGGCTGATCGAGTGGTGCGCCGTATGCGCACTCGCGCTACGACGCGCAATTCTTCTTCGCGGCCGTCGGCCTCATGTCGGGATTCTTCGTCGCGTGGTGTTGTATCGCGGTCGGCATGTGGATCAACGCGCGCAGAGCCGCGCGGTGATCCGTCGTCGGCTACCGCTTCTCGAGCCCGAGACGTATCCCGAACCGCATCCTCGATCTCCTCGTCGGTCACGCCGAGCTGCGCCTCTTCCGCCTGATCGAGCCCGCCGCCCAGGCCGGCTTCTTCGGCTTCCACGATTCCATCGGCCGCGATATCCGACTGGGCATCCGCATCAGCATCGTTCTCGAGGCTGGCACGTTCGCCGGTGCCATTGCGGTCGGTGGTGCTGTCGAGCCCGCCGACGCCGACCATGTCGGCACCCGCTGTCGGAGCTGTCGCTGGGCCCCACGGAGCCGATGTCGTGTCCTTTGGGTAATGCATTTCCCGACTCATCGAGCAGCGAATCGAGATCAACGATTTTTGGTTTCGGCATGATGCACCTCCGCGACCATCCTCGGATTCGTAGCGGCGCGGCGTGATCAGCGAGTGCCGTGCCGACCGTGTAGGCGACTGGTTCACATTTTCTGGTGGCGCTGCCGAAAACATTATTGCAACTCGCCTCCCTGCTAGCGCGTTATGACCGCGCTTTCTAAACCAAGGAGGGAATATGCGACGTCAGCAAGTTTTCGCAACGCTCATGATCGTGATGACACCAGTATTCGCTGGTGCTGCAAATCAAAGCAAGGGTGACGTGCCTGCCACGTACTGCGCCTACGACATCGGGCAGTTGCCCGGCCTGCCACCCGGCGAAACTTCACTCGACGTCAGGGCGATCAACAATCGCAATCAGATCGTCGGCGCGACTGCGGTCGCAGACGGCGTCAGCCCGTACCATGCATTCATCTGGGACCGCAAGAAGGGCATGCGCGACCTGGGCTCAGTGCCCGGGCATCCGAGCCTGGTCGCTGCGGATATCAACGACGCGGGAACGGTCGTCGGTGACGCCACGGACTTTGAGACCGGTGAAAGCCTGGCATTCATATGGACCAGGAAAGGAGGGGTGCGCGCGCCTGACACCTCGTTGGGTGGTGTCAACAGCCTCGCCACCGGCATCAATCGATCCGGCCAGATTGTCGGCGCGAGCCAGACCGCAACTGGCGAGTTTCACGCCTTCCTGCGCGACGTGAATGGAGACATTCTGGACCTGGACACATTTGCTGCGGGCACTGGAGACAGCAGCGCCACGGCCGTGAACGGCCTCGGGCAGGTGGTCGGTTCGCGAGTGAGCGAGGAGATCCAGGATGGATTCCTGTGGGACGAGAGCAATGGACTTCGGGGCATCATCGAAGACGCCACGCCGACATTTTTCCTTTTCCCCCAGGACATCAACAATAGCGGGGAGATCGTGGGCGACATTCTTGGAACCGTGCCGGGGCGCGCATTCCGCTGGAAGCAGGGCGAGGGATTGCAGCAGCTGGGTACGCTCTCCGGTCTCGACACGCATTTCGCCACGGCCAGGGCCATCAACATGTGGGGCGTCGTTGTCGGGGGAAGTGAGACGACGTCGGGCGCAGGTGCACGGATTCGTGTGGAGCTGGCTGACCGGAATGCGGGATCTCAATGAGATCATTGATCCGGGCAGCGAGACTCCCATCCCAGGTAGTTCTCGAGTCCGCTGCGGGGATCAACGATGCCGGGTCGATTGCGGTGATTGGGTTTGTTCCGGGCGAGTTATCACAGCGTGGCGTCTTGCTGGTGCCGCAGCGGTATCCGGGCAAGGGGTGCAAGTAAGCGCTGGCGATACCGCTTTCGGGATTGGCGGTGGGGCGGGTTGAGGTGAAGTAAGCGACTTTGCCGCTGCGCCCCTCGCGTCGAGTGCGTTTCTCAGGAAAGCGCTGAGTCTGACTATAAACCTGCATTCTCGAGCAGCTCTCGAGCGCACAGAGAAGGTCCGATCGATTCGCCGATCGGTCAAACTAATTATGAACTAATGCGCCGCATTGCGGCCGTAACTGCTTCCCGTAACTCTTGCGCGAATTGCATTCGGTCATGGACGC
>CAWHUD010000012.1:0-154108 GCA_963832505.1 uncultured Pseudomonadota bacterium
GCGCATGCTGGCCAGCGTTGTTTCATTCGACATCACCGGAAACTGGTAGTCACGCACCCTCATCAGCGCGACGGCGAGTTCGTAGATGGCATTGTCGCGCGCGGCTGCGAGCTGTGGCCGCCGGGGTTGCGCGCGGTCAAAGCAAAGTCCGCGTAGGTCTTCTCCGCGGCCTGCAGGAGTAATACAGCGGCTTGCCGTGTCATCGTCGAGAGTGCCCCGCCCGCGTCGAGTTCAGTGCGAATTCCGCGTCGACGAGATCGCGGTGCTCGCGCACCATTGCCACGTCGTCTCCTGGAGGTTTCCTCGTCACCCCGAGAAATAGAGGATGAGATCGCGGTTCGGCTTGAACCCTTCCTTTTCAGGCGCAGGAAAGTCGAGGTGAGCGACGTGACGCCCTGACTTGATGTCGCGGTGCCACGGCCAAAGAAATAGCCATTTTCTTCGATGAGCTGGAAGGGATCGCGCTCCCACTCCTCGCGTTTCGCCGCCACCACGTCCATGTGCGCCATGAGCAGGATGGGCTTGCCACCGATGCCGTCACCGCGATACCGCACCGTCAGCGTGGCGGTCTGATCGCCCGACATCTCGATCGGGGTGACCACACGTCCTCGGCGGGAAATCCTCCGGCGCGGAATCCTGCGCGAGGTACTCGGCCATTTCCGGCACTTTGTTCCGGCCCAGCTCGGTCGGAATGGAGATGACCTTCGCGAAGATTTCGCGCGCCTTCATGTCCGACGGGCGGCCGCCCAACTTCTCGGCGGCGGTTGCGGAACGGCCAGGCATGCGCCCAGCATCAGGGCGGTGGTTTGTTTGAGTTTCATGAGGTTCCCCGGGAGAGATATGCAATCTTAAGCCGCAACATCGCTTGCATTGCAGCCCCCTGCCTTTATTCTCTGTGCCTGCCGCGCTCGTGCGCGTGCAGTTCGCCGGGAGGGGCAACAAATGTTCAGTCGCATCGCCAACCTGTTCAAAGGCTTCCTGTCGTTATTCGTTTCGGGCATCGAACGCCGCAACCCCGAGGCGCTGCTGGAGCTGGAGCAGGAAAACCTCCGCAAGCAGATCGGCAATTTCAACCAGGGCCTGGCCTCCCACGCCGGACTGTCCGAGCGGCTGATGAGCCAGGTGCGCAAGCTCGAAGCCGAGCAGAAGGACCTGCGCGCCAAGGCCACGGCGCATATTCGCGCCGGCAACAACGCCGCCGCCGGCCAGTACGCCCTGCGCCTGCAGAGCGTCGAAGCGCAGCTCGAAGAGAACCGCAAGCAACTCGAGCAGGCCGAGGTCACCTACAAGAACCTGGTCAAGGCGCGTGACGTCGCGGTGCAGACCGCGCGCGCCAAGATCGAGAGCCTCAAGGGCGCCATCAACGACATGCAAATGAAGCAGGCCATGGCCGAGATCCACGAAATGTCGGCCGGCATGATCACGAATATCGGAGGCGCGGGGGACACCCTCAATCGCCTCGAGGGCATGGTCAATGAAGAGCGCGACAAGGCCGCCGGCCGCGCGCGGGTCGCCAAGGATTCGGTCGACATGAGCGGCATCAACATCAAGGAAGCCGAGATGACGGCGCTTGCCGACCAGGCGCTGGCGGACTTCGCGGCGCGCGAAGGCATCTCGCTCAAGGGCGCGGCCACGCCGGCGCCCGCGGAGCGCTCCATGGGCGCCACGGAAAAGCCGACCTCGGGAAACCAGTAGTTAGATCCAGATCCGGAAACCGCGAAGGTGCCCGCTCCGAACAATGCGCCGGACTGGGCTGCCGAGCTCGCGCTCTCATATGAGAGCGGCGCTGCCAGCCAGTTCGTCCTGTTCGGCAACGTGCACGACCGGCTGGCGGTCGGCGGCACCCTGGTCAACCTCGGCGCTACATCCAGGACACGCTGCTCGCGGGCTTCGGCGTGGTGCTGTCATACGATCTCGGCAACGGTCTGGACATCGAACGCGGTGGCGAGCTGGTCGACAAGTGGCAGGGCGCCGAGCTCAAGAAGATGGCGCGCGAGCCGCTGCCCGCCATCCGGTGGATCGGCCGCTACCTGCGTTATCTCGGCAACCTGCGCGCCCTCGGCAACAAGGAAAAGACGCCGAATGTCGCGGTGATCCTGCGCGGCGTGGATCACATCATTCCGGCCGACGGCACCGGTTTCGAACACGGCAGCATCACCAGTCAGCTGCGGGACTGGGCCGGCGAATCGCCGTTCAGTGAACTGGCGTTCACGAGCCTGCTGATCGCCGACAACCTCAACGACGTCGAGCCGCTGATCGCCTCGTCGCCGCAGACCACGCGCGTGCGCGTGGCGCTGCCGGATGCCGAGGCGCTGGAGACGGCGCTCGGCATACTGGCGAAGCAATTTCCGCGTGCCTTCCCGCCGACGCCAGACACGCCGAGCTCGCCGGCGCGCTGGCCGGTGTCACGATCTGCAGCCTCGAAAGCCTCGCGAAGGTGCGTCACCACGAAGCGGCCGCATCGGCGAAGCCGATCTCGCGCGGCTCAAGAAAGAACTGGTCGAGCGCGACTCGGCCGGCCTGGTGGAGTTCATCGAACCCAGGCGCACGCTCGACGACTACCACGGCCAGGAGGCGCTGAAGACCTGGCTGCGCCAGGACATCGTCCTGTGGCGCAATGGCGATCTCAAGGCGCTGCCCATGGGCTATCTGCTGTGCGGACCGGTCGGCACTGGCAAGACCTTCCTGGTCGAGTGCCTCGCAGGCGAAGCCGGCGTGCCCGTGGTGAAGCTCAAGAATTTCCGCGATCGCTGGGTGGGCTCGAGCGAAGGCAACCTGGAGAAGATCTTCCGACTGGTGCGCGCGCTCGGCCGCTGCATGGTGTTCATCGACGAAGCCGACCAGACACTCGGCAAGCGCGATTCGGCAGCGGCGACAGCGGACTGTCGGGCCGCATCTACTCGATGATCGCGCAGGAGATGTCGGACAGCGGCAACCGCGGACGCGTGCTGTGGCTACTTGCTTCCTCGCGTCCCGACCTCATCGAAGTGGACCTGAAGCGCCCCGGGCGCGTCGACGTGAAGGTACCGCTCCTGCCTACCAGCACCACGACCGAAAGCGCGCAGCTCATCGGGCTGCTCGCCAGGCGCTACGGCCTCGAGCTCACCGCCGACGATCTCACGCGGCTCGAGCCGCGCATGCCGACCCTGCTCACGCCCGGCGCGGCCGAAGCACTGGTGGTCAAGGCGTATCGCCACTCGCGTACCCAGAATGTTCCAGGCGGCGCGGCACTCGAAGCCAGCCTCGAGGGCTACCAGAACCCGGTACCCGCCGACGTGCTCGATTTCCAGATGCGTATCGCGATACGCGAGGCGACGGATCTCAATTTCGTGCCGCCGGCGTTCCGCGCGCTCGGCAAGACTTCCTGATTTGGGCGCCATGAAGGACAAGCCTTCCTACCTTGCCAAGGCGTTCAACGCGCGTCCGCTGGGCATGCCGATTCCGCCCAACTGGTTCGGCATTGCGGCCTTTGGCCTGCTCGGGGCGCTGGTCAACCCGGGCCTGTGGCTCATCGGGCTCGGCCTCGAGGGCCTGTATCTCTGGACGCTGTCGCGCAACCAGCGCTTTCGCAATGTCATCGATGCCGATTCCGGCGTCAGCGACAGCACGTCGCGCTACGAGGCAATGCTGGCCGGTCTCGATTCCGCGGCGCAGTCACACCAGTACGAGATCGAGCGCGAAGCCGCGGAGATCGTCAGCCTGCTGCAACGTTCGGGCGAACACGCTTCGCAGATCGGTGATATCCGCCAGATGGCCTGGCTGCACCTGAAGCTGCTGGCGGCGCGCGCCTCGTTTGCCGAGGTCATCTCGGTGGCGGATCGCGAGCGCAAGTCGCTCGACGAGCAGGAACGGCGTTGCCGTGAACGCCTCGCGCAGACCGACACCGACGAAGAATTGCGCCGCAGCCTCGAGCAGCAGCTCGAGCTCATCAAGTCACGCCTCGACGCGCACCGCGATGCCAAGCGGCGCCGCGAACTGGTGGACGCCGAGCTCGCGCGCCTGCGCCAGCAGGTGTCGCTGGTGCGCGAGCAGGCGCTGCTCGCCACCGACGAGAACAACACCGCGCAGTCGCTGGACGCCGTGTCTGCCTCGCTCAACGAAGCGAATCGCTGGCTGCGCGAGCAGCGCGACATCTTCGCCGACCTGGACCATTTCACGGACGAGCCGCCGCCGGCGGATCTGCTGGCTTCCAAGCGCGCCGCAAAACGCGCCAAAGTTTCTGAGTAGAGGAGTGACAGACATGGTTTCGCATCGTCAACACGGGTCCGCCGCGGGCAACATCATCACCCTGCTGTTGCTGTTAGGCATCGTCGGGCTCGGCGCCTGGCTGTGGCTGGGCAAGAAGGACGACGCCAGGCCCGCCGAAGGTCCAGCTGCCGCCCAGGCCCAACGCGGCGACAGCGGTGACAGCGGCAGCAAGGGCGACAGTGAAGCGCCGCAGCCCATCGAACCGGTGACCGGTACGCCGACGCTCGAAGCCGCGAACACCTTTGCGCCCAAGGACAACATCCTGCGCATCGATATCAGCGAGTACGCGGGATACGGCGGCCTCATCGTCGCGAACGGCGGCCTTGATCCGAATCCGGACTCCATCTTCGCCAAGGAATACGGCTTCCGCGTGCAGATCTCGATGAGTGAGAGCGAGACCTGGGGTCCGCTCAACAACGGCAAACTCGCCGCCACCGCCACCACCGCGGATGCACTCGCCGTGCTCGGCCGCCAGTTCGACGCCATCGTGCCGGTGCAAATCGGTTACTCGCGCGGCGCCGACATGGTGGTGGTGGATCACGGCATCGCATCCATCAACGCGCTCAAGGGCAAGGTGCTCGCGGCTTCGCAATTCAACGAGAGCGAGTTCTTCATTCGTTACCTGGCGCAGGAAGCCGGTGTGCCCGTCGCCGTGCTGCGCGACCTCGACTCGAAACCGCCGGCGGGCTCGCTGGGACTGGTGTTCTACGAAGACGCCTTCGTCGCCTGCGACGCGTACGCACACGAACTGGCCGGCAACAAACGACTCAATGGCTGCGTGGGCTGGACGCCGAAGACCGACGAGGTGATCGAAGCTTCCAATGGCGCCGCGAAGATGCTGGTTTCAAACCGCAACCTGCTGGTGGTTGCCGACGTGCTGGCCGTGAACAAGGGCTTCGCGACTGCGAATCCAAAAATGGTCCAGGGCCTGGTGCACGGCATCCTCGAGGGCAACCGTCGGTTGCGCGACAACCAGGCCGAAAACATCGGCGTCGTCGCCAAGGCCTTCAAGTGGACCGAAGAAGAGGCACGTGACGAATTGTCACGCGTGCATCTTTCCAACCTGCCGGAGAATCGCGCGTTCTTCGCCGGCACCATCGATTCCGCCGGTTCCTTCGGCGGCATCTTCCAGTCATCGGTGCTCGCGTACGGCAACGTGATCAAGAACCCGACCGATCCGGAGCGTTTCGTCAGCACCACCGCGCTCGATGCACTCGCCAAGCGCGGGTTGTTCGCGGACCAGAAGATCGCGATCGCGCCAATCCGCACCTCGACGCAGGCTTCGCTCGAAGGCGATCCTCTGCTCAGCAAGGACATCCGCTTCTTCTTCGAGGCGAACTCGTCGAACCTCGATCGCAACGCGCCGCAGAACCAGGAATTCCTCGCGACCATCAAGCGCTTCCTGCAGGTGAGCCCGGGCTCCACCGTGCTGCTGCGTGGTCACGTGGACAATGCGCGCGTGGCGGAATTCCGCCAGCAAGGCGGCGATCAGCTGGTGCAGAGCATGGCGCTCAAGGCCATGGAGTTGTCGCGCCAGCGTGCCAAGGCCGTCAGCGATGCGCTGCTCGCGAAGTATCCCGAGGTCGACAAGTCACGCGTCGAAGCCGTGGGTCGCGGCTGGGAGGAACCCACCGGCTCCACCGACAACGCCGTCAATCGGCGCGTCGAAGTTCAGTGGTTCACGATTGAGTAGAAAGGGGGCAGCCCCCGATTGCTGGCAAAAGGGGTCAGTCCTCATATACGTGCGCCGCAGTGCTTGATGCGTGACCAGCAAAGGAGGCCTGACCCCTTTTGCTGGGAATCGGGGGCTGCCCCCTAACTTCAGCAGAAGAAAACGGCGACCGCATCGCTCCTTGACGCGGTCACCGCCGTGCCGGCACTAGTCGACCTGTGAAACTTAGTAGATCGACCTGTACGACAATCTCCCAGTGACACCAAATTGCTGGCGTGTAGGACTGTCGTCGGATAGTGACAACTGGGCTACTTGGGGCCGCAACGGGTAACCACGGTCGTCGAACGCGCCGTCCGGGTGAACGTCACTGTCTCACGCGGCACCGGGTAATAGCCCGTCGGAACCGGATACTTGGTGTTGCACTTGACGCCAAGGGCGACCCTGCCCACTTCCACTCCGAGCACCCGTCCGCCATTCACGAACAGCACATCGTAGACACGGGTTGAGGTCGAGTAGTACGCGGGCAATGTGGGGGTAATCGTGATCGAAAAGCTCTTCGCGGCGCTGGCGCCCTTGATGGTCTTGGTCGCGACGCTGCTGTTCTTGGACTCGACCTTCCTGGAGTTCACGGAACGAACCGCGAAATACCACGTGCCTGCGGCCAGTGACCCGATACTCGTGCTCGTGGCCTTGGGATCGGTCACGGATTTGCTCTGCGTGAGCGAGGTCGCGCTCCGGCCATAGACAACCTTGTATCCGGACAGGTCCGTCAGCGTCGAGCCATTGGAATTCTTGGTCGGTGCCGTCCACCGCAGGGTCGTCGAGCCACTGCCCCAGGTGCAGGTCAACGTGTAGGACTTGCTGGAGGTGATCTTCGGCAGAGTTTCGCTGCCGGATGCGAACTTGGTCCCGCTCCAGCCGCCGCTCGCGGTGCAGCTCGTGGCCACGGGAGTGGTCGACCAGGTCAGCACCGGTATGAGGCTTCCAGTTGCCGCCTTACTGTTGGCGGTGAAGGTGATGGTTCCCGCGGTTTGCGCCTGGGCCAGCGTCGCCAGCAGCAGGAGCAGCGGTCCGAAAAATGCGTAGGAGATTTTCTGCATGGTGGCCGCGAGTGTCGGCAGCGGCCACGCGTGCGATACGGAGACGTGCGAAATCTGCGGACAGATCCGACTGTCGCAAATCGAAGAAAAACGGATTGCAGCCGGGCGAAATGCCCGGTCGAGGAAGTACCCACCGCGCCGGCGGGGAAAGTCTTCCCCGCCGCGCGGAAATTACTTCAATCGGACGTCAGTCTCCGTTCCAGGTATAGGCCTGGATCGCAGTCACGGGCGTGCCGACCTGAATGACGATCTGCCGCTTCGAGAGCAGTTCGATATCTGCCCACTCATCATCCGGAACCTCGGCCACCACACCGTCGTCCACCGTGTAGACCACGACGGGCAGGCCTGTGATTCCCGCGACGTCCGTGTTCGTGAGTGGCTGTCCCCAGATGCCGAAGAACTGCCCCAGCGTGAACACGCCGGGTGCCGCCGCTTCGACATGCACCTTGCCGGTGAGGTCATGAGAGTGAATCTCGTAGAAGCACCTGGTGCCCGTGGTGCTGCTCGGGCCCGGCACGATCCCCACTTCTTCGGGAACCGAGATGGCATCACCATTCAGCAAAATACTCAGATGCGTATGCACATGGTAGGTCTCGTCCATGTCCGGGAGGCATGGGATACCTTGGACATCGTCGCCGTGTCCGCCTGTGGCCGTGTTGTACGCGGGCCAGCGGTCGACACCCACCCTGGTGCCGCTCGATAAATCGATGGCTGGCAGGGTCAGCGTCGGTACGGTGGAGGCCGGCGGTGGCGGTGGTGTCGGTGCGGGCGCTGGTCCGGGGGGTGGCGAGCTGGAGCCGCCGCCTCCGCCGCCGCAGCCGGCGAGCACCGCTCCTAACAAAAGGACGAGGCCAGAGCCGCTGATATTCCTGTGCCGGGGGTTGGAAAAGGATTTGTAGTCGTTCATTGAAATTCCTGCCTGGGTAGCATTGACGCAACTGGTGAATTGCAAGAGATGCGCCCACGCACCGCTGTTGCGCGACCGCCCATGCCAACACCGAGCAAAATCACGTGAACCGGGGGCCCGCCGCATGTTTGCGCGAATCGTCTGACAGTCGATGCCTAGAAATCCCGCGGCGTGATGGCGTGAGCCGGAAAAATGCCCACAAGGGCGCGGGACATAACGCGTGCAAGATTCGAAACGATTGCAAGCAAAACGTGCGCTTTCTACACGCTTCCCCGGTGTCGGTATCAGAGAAGGCCTACAAAAAGGGCCTGTGCCAAACTGCCACCATGAGTGAAACATTTTCGGATCAACAGGAGATGCGTCGCCGGTTCATCGCCGGAATCAGCGTGGTGTCGATCGGAAGTTTCGCGCCCGCCGCGGCCGAATCAACCAGTGCGAATCGATCAGTTGCCTCTTCCGAGTACCTGTTGGCTCCCGGACTGATCCATCTCAATACGGCTTCGCTTGGTGCAATTCCGAAAGTGGTGCTCGACCGCACGCTTGCCGCGTGGCGCGAACTCGAATCCAGCCCCGTGCTGATGGCGCATGGCAAAGACGAGAACACCGTGTCGTCGGCGGCCGAACGGGTACGCGATCGCGCTGCAACTCTGTTGGGGTGTGATCCGGACGAGTTGTTGATCACCCGAGGCACGACCGACGCGATGCGCTGGTCAGCCGGCGAACGAGTGCTGACTACGAATCGGGAACACGACGGTGGTGGCTTGTGCTGGACGTATGTCGCGCAACGACATGGCGTCATCGTCGATCGAATTGCCATATCGCTTGATGAACATGACAGCGCCGCCATCGTCGAGCGTTTCGCCGCGGCCATCACGCCGGCGACTCGAAGAAACTGCGCGTCATCAGCGCGCCACCCGGTCTTTCGGCCACTGCAATCGTTGCATGCATCCTGCCGGACAACATCGATAGCAAGGCGTTTCGCGACACAATCCTCGCCAGGCATCAGATCATCGTAAAGATGAGCGAGAAGCGTCAGTTCAACGGCTTCCGGCTGTCGCCGCACATACTCAATAACGAAGTGCATATCGATGCCGCGATGAGTGCGGTGCGCTCCCTCCTACGATAGACGCCGCGCCGCAAGGTTCTGCGGCACAATCCATCCATGTCGCGCACCCCGGTTGCCAAAGCAACAAACACGATGTCCCACGGCGGTGGAGGCTTCGCGGCGGCGCTTGCCGCGTTCAGTATCTGGGGCCTGTTTCCTCTCTATCTAATTGGCCTGTTGAGCGTATCGGCCATGGAGATCACCGCGCATCGCATCGCCTGGTCCTGCGTGTTCGTGCTCGGCTGGCTCGCCGTCAGGCGCGAGCTCGGGAGTTTATGGGCCGCCGTCTCGCGTGAGGGCGTGCTGCTCCGGCTGACCGCCAGCTCATTTTTCATCGCCGTCAATTGGGTCGGCTTCGCGTGGGCGGTCAATCACGGCCACGTGCTCGAAGTGAGCCTCGCCTACTTCATCGGTCCGCTGCTCAACGTGCTGCTCGGTATCTTCGTGTTATCGGAACGGCTGGATCGAACGCAGTGGATAGCCGTGGGTCTCGCCGCTGCGGGAGTCGCCTATCTCACCTTTATCGCGGGCCACACCCCATGGATCGCGCTCATGGTCGGCAGCTCCTTTGCGACTTATGGACTGATCCGCAAAACGGTGAGTATCGAAGCACTGCCGGGGCTGGCGATTGAAACGATCCTGCTCGCGCCGTTCGCCGTGGGATACCTGGTCTGGTGCGAAGTGCAGGGAACGGGCGTGCTCTTCCACTCCAGCCGAACCATTGATGCCCTGCTCGTCCTCAGCGGTATCGTCACTTCGGTTCCGTTGTTCCTCTTCTCCTACGGTGCGCGGCGAGTTCCGTATTCGACCATAGGCGTGATCCAGTTCATCGCCCCGAGTCTGCAGCTCGTCTGCGGCCTGCTGGTATTCGGAGAGCCGTTCGAATCGGCGCGCGCAACCGGATTCGTGCTCATCTGGATGGGTCTGCTGATCTACATCGGAAATGCCTTGTGGCGGGCACGATCGTTGAGGCCCGCGACGACATAGCCGGCTACGCAACGCTCCGCTGCCGCTTGATCGACGCGAAGTGACTCAGCAGCAGCCACTTCGGGAATTCGCGGCACAGGCTGGGTGATCCGGAAAGCGCAATCGTGCCGGCGCGCAGCTCATCGGTGAGTGAGCGGATGCCCCGCCAGACTTCCACCAGGACGCGCAGGTGCGTCGACACGAAAACAGTGGTGTCGTAACCGGGGTCCTTGAGGCACACCTGTACCTCACCGTCGAGATGCACCAGCCAGAAGCGGCGGTGACTGATGCGCGAATCGAGGAATTCGATTGCGATCACCGTTCTGCCGACTGGCATCACCGGTGTATTCAGGCGCCGGTGCATTGCCCACATCAACAGGCCGGGGTCGAGATCCCGTCGCTCGATGTCGCGCGCCCAGCGCTGTCCCCACTCTCCTACCGAGTGCACCACCGATTGCAAGTCACGTCCCGCCTGCGTGAGTAGATAGTCGTAGCCGCCATCCGCACCGGACTGGCGTTCGACGATTCCGGCTTTCTCGAGAGTCTGCAGCCGCTGCTTGAGCAGCGTGGGCGAAAGCCGCGGGACACCGCGCCGGATCTGGTTGAAGCGCCGGGAGCCGGCCAGCAGCTCGCGCAGGATGATCAATGTCCAGCGTTCCGCCAGCACTTCCGATGCCATGGCCACGGGACAGAACTGTCCGTATTGCTGATGCATGTCAGGGACGCCTGCGCAGTGTGTTCCTTAGCTTGCTGCCGTGGGCTTGTGCAAGGCAAGACCGGGAGCAGGTCCAGATTTGTGACTAGTCAGGAGACGTGTTTTGCGCTTGGCGATACGAGGCGCTCCAGATTTATGACTAGTCAGGAAACGTGCGTGCCGCCAGAGTTTGCCGCACCAACGAACACGGAGGAAACAAAAATGTTGCTCGGAAAAAACATGATCACCCTGATCGCCTGCGGATTGATCGGTGCCACCGCACCGGTGCACGCCGACGCGGTTACCGATTGGAATGCGATCACCGTCGACGCCATCAATACCGGCCGCCCCGGTCCCGGCCCCATCGGCGTGGTCGACGTCGCACTGGTACAGATCGCGGTGCACGATGCCGTGCAGGCCATCGACCGGCGATTCGAGCCGTATCTCGTCGAAGTCGCGGGAGCGAGAGGTCGGCGCTCTGCGGCCGTGGCCGCCGCAGCACACGACATGCTGGTCGGAATGTTCCCGGCACAGGCCGACACACTCGACGCCACGTATTTCACCTACCTGGCCAACCACGGTCTCAGCGGCGACCCGGGGATTCTTGTCGGGCAAAAGGTTGCGCTCCGCGTTCTTCCACTGCGGCGCGTGAATCCGAACCCACTGCCGCCGCCATTCGTGGGCGGTAACAACCTGGGTCAATGGCGCCCGACGCCCTCGTTCCTGGGAAGCCCGCCGGTGCCTCCGCCCTTCTCAGCGATGGCGGCGCCGTGGATGGGCGAATTCGATCCGTTCACGCTCACCAGCCCGACGCGTTTCAGAGCTCCACCGCCGCCGGCGCTGACCAGCGCCCTCTACACGCGCGACTACAACGAAGTGAAGGCGCTCGGCGCGTTGGTGAACAGTTCACGCACTGCCGAGCAGACGGACCTCGCCTACTTCTACAGCGGGAACATCCCGGCGCAGTGGAACAGCGTGCTGCGTGGCATTGCGAATCGCTATCTGCACCGGACCGGCGATTCCGCCCGCCTGTTCGCGCTCGCCAGCATGGCCGTCGCCGATGCCCTGATCACAAGCTGGGATACCAAGACGCACTATGCATACTGGCGGCCGGTCACCGCGATCCAGGAGGGCAATAACGACGGCAATCCGCACACCGTCGGCGACCCGGCGTGGCAGCCACTGATCAACACGCCTCCTTATCCTGACTACAGCTCGGGCGCGAACAACCTGACCGGCGCCACGTTACGCACACTCGAGTTGTTCTTCGGTACGGACCGGGTGACATTCGACGTCACCACTCTGGTTCCACAGGCGGTCAGGAAGACACGCACATATCACCGCTTTTCGGAAGCCGCGCAGGACATGGTGAATGCGCGTATCTACCTGGGGATTCACTTCCGTACTGCGGACATCGTGGCGCGCGTGCAGGGCCGACGCGTGGCCGAGTGGTCCTTCAACCATTTCCTGCTGCCGCTGGACGACGATCTTCACGACTGACAATTGAGCACAGGAGGCGCCCGGGCGATTGCCCGGGCGCCTGACCATTCCCGTTCAGGCCGCCATCTGTTGGCGCAGCACGTATTTCTGCACTTTGCCGGTGACCGTCATCGGAAACGTGTCGACGAACTTCACGTAGCGCGGCACCTTGTAGTGCGCGATCTGGCCGCGACAGAATTCGCGAATTTCTTCTTCACTCGATTGCATACCGGGACGCAGGATGACGCAGGCGCATAACTCCTCGCCGTACTTCGCATCGGGTACTCCCACGCATTGCACGTCCAGGATCTTCGGATGCCGGTAGAGAAACTCCTCCACCTCGCGCGGATAGATGTTCTCACCGCCGCGGATGACCATGTCCTTGGAGCGTCCCACGATCCGGCAATAACCCTGTGCGTCGAGCGTTGCCAGGTCGCCACTGTGCATCCAGCCGGCCGCGTCGATCGACTCGCGGGTCCTGTCATCGTCGTCCCAATAGCCACGCATGACGCTGTAGCCGCGCGTCAGTAGTTCGCCCGTGACGCCGTGGGGCACGATGTGCCCGTCTTCATCGACGATTTTCACCTCGGTATGTGCCGTCACGCGCCCCACGGTGGAAACGCGGCACTCGAACGAGTCGTCCATCGAGCTCTGGAACGAAATCGGTGAGGTTTCCGTCATGCCATAGCCGATGGTTATCTGCCGCATATGCATGCGTTCGATCACCTTCTGCATCAGCTCCGCAGGACAGGGAGCGCCCGCCATCATGCCGGTGCGCAGGCTCGTCAGGTCCCGCTGCGCAAAACCCGGATGCTCGAGCATGGCGATGAACATCGTCGGCACACCATGCAATGCCGTGCAACGTTCGGCTTCGATCGCCGCGAGCACTGACTCGGCGCTGAAGCTCTCGTCCGGGTAGACCATGGTCGCGCCGTGTGTGATGCACACGAGATTGCCGAGAACCATGCCGAAACAGTGATAAAGCGGCACGGGGATACACAGTCGATCGACTTCGCTGAAGTTCATCGCCGCGCCGACGAAGTAGCCGTTGTTGAGGATATTGTGATGCGTCAGCGTGGCGCCCTTGGGCTGACCGGTGGTCCCCGACGTGAACTGGATGTTGATAGGGTCATCGAACTGCAGCGTCGCTCCGACGGACTCGAGTCGCGCGAGCTCGGCCGCGCTGGCGTCGCCCAGCAAGGCGTCGAAATTCAGCATTCCAGGTGTCCTTTCCTCGCCCAGCCGGATCACCAGCGCGAGCGAGGGCAACGCGGCCGCAGTCAGCTTGCCCGGTTTGCTGTGAGCGATTTCCGGCGCGAGCTCCTGCAACATTTCGAGATAGTTGCTCGATTTGAAGCGCGGCGAAACGATCAGCGCCCGGCACTGAACCTTGTTCAGGGCGTATTGCAGCTCGGTGCCGCGATACGCCGGATTGATGTTGACCAGGATCAGGCCCGCCTTGGCGGTAGCCAGCTGGACCAGCAACCACTCCGCATTGTTCTGCGACCAGATGCCGATGCGTTCGCCGGGGTTCATTCCCAGCCGCAGCAGCGCGACGGCGAGATTGTTGGTGCGCCGCTGCAGCTCGCGATAGGTCCAGCGAATGTCCTGGTGCCGGACCACCAGCGCTTCACGCTCGCCGAAGCGTTCGACGACCCGATCGAAGCAGGCGCCCAGCGTTTCGCCGAGCAGTGGCTGTGTGCTGCCGCCGTGCACGTAACTCAGCTGGAGATCCATGTGCTCGTTCATGTCAGCCTCCGATCTCGAGCGGACCCATGCCGAAAATCTGCACGATCGCGCCGTGCTGCGTGTGCGCGAAATGGAGCTCACCCGCGGCCAGCGATGCATACGAGCCCGATGTCAGGGTACGCATGGTCGCCGTGCCGAACTCGCCGCCCGATCCCACCGTGATAGCTGCCGGCGAGCACGATCATCTGGTCTTCGTTGAGTCTCCAGTACGGCGGCAGCATATACCCGGGCGGCAGCCGCACGCGCATGACAAACGGCCCATTCCCGAGCGGATCGCCGGATATCACGGCAAACCTGGCGCCCGGCGGCATTCCCGGCGGCGCTTCGTGCCAGGCGCTCTCTTCCAGCAGATAGGCAACACCTGGAGGAATCCCGAAATAGTGCTGCGCGACGTCCTGCATGGCAAAAAGCGGCAGCACCGAGATTGCGACAGCTAACAAGCCAAATGCGGCGGCGCGAACCGCGGCAAGCCGGCTCCCCGACGTGACTGCCTTGCGGCGCTCGCTGGAATCCACCGCACGAACAAACTGTTCGAAGATCGGGTTGACCAGCGCCGGATGGGTGATAGGCGCCATATGGCCGGCCGCGACTTCGAAGTAGCTCGCATGCGGAAGGATTTCGGTGAAAATTGTCGTCAATCGCTGTGCCACTTCCGGGCTCCACCGGCCCGCCACCAGGCAGATCGGCACATCGATGCGACGATATGCCGCAGCGTTGCCAGCCTCTTCGGCCACGGCGCGGTACTCGAGCAATACCTTCGGCACCTGGGCGGCCAGCACCGACTGCCGCTCTTCGCGCAGCTGCGCAAACGCGCCCGCGCCACTCCAGCAGTCGACGAAACAGCCCGCCCCGCCGCGCGCGTCACCCGCGATCAGCCGCTCTGCGATTTCGCGCCGGACCGCCTCCAGCTCCGCAAGATCGGGGTCACGCGCCGGCAAAAGATGAAACGCGATCGGCTCAAACAGGCTCAGGCTGCGAATCCGATGTGGCTGCTCTTGCGCTGCCAGCTGCAGCGCGACGATGCCCCCATACGAATGTCCGATCAGGTGGAACTGCTCGCCGGGTTGCAACTCCCGGGCGAGCACCGATTCCACCAGGCGAACTTCGTCGCGGAGGCTGTAGCGATCGCCAGGCATGGCGGATTCGCCATAGCCGAGCAGATCGATGGCGATCAGCCGGTAACGGTCACGCAGACTTTCAGTCAGCTCCCGCCACTGGCTCTTCGAGCTCATCGAACTGTGCAACAACACGATTGGCGGGCCACGACCTTCGATGCGCGACCCGACTCGACTGGCAGGCAATAAATACGGCACGACACTTCTCCATTGATTGGAGGGTCATGCTCGCCGCCGCGTTACGCCGCGTCGATTGGCAATCGGCGCCCGGGGCTGTGCATTCCTGCACGGCGCAGGCGTGTTGTTAGTGCCGGGGCGTGCCCTTCATCAGGTCGGCGTGTTTGCGCATGACCTCGATGACAAAACGGATCACCACCCGGACTGGCTCGCCGAGCCTGACTTCCCGGCGATAGACCAGCGAAACCGAATGTTTGATGAGCACGTCGGGTGTCAGGCGCTTCAATGCAGGCTCCGACTCGGCGAGGAAACAGGGCAGCAGCGCGAGCCCTGCCCCGGCCACGGTCGCAGCAACCAGCGATGCGCTCGCGTTGCTGCGCGATACCACGGTCGCATTGGCGGCGTGCTCCGCCAGCCATTTCGCCGCCGGAGAGGAAGCGGAGTCAGCCTTGAGGGCCACAATTTCGTGTCCCGACAAGTCGTTCGGATCGATGGGTCCGGGTCGGCGCGCAAGGTAACTTTCGGCCGCATACAGAGACCAGCCGACTTCTCCCAGTGAGCGCCGGACGAGATCCTCATCGATGGCTGCCCTTACCAGGACTGCCAGGTCAACTTCGCCCCGCTTGAGGTCGGGCGGCCGGTTGTCACTGATGATCTCGAGTGAGATATCGGCGTGGTCACGCCGCAACTGCCCGAGAGCCTGCGTGAACAACCCCGTGAGGGCCTGCGGCACGGACAGTCGAACCCGTGCGCACTCCGATTTGACGGCCGCGCGCGTCGCAGACACCGCGCGCTCCACATCCTGGACGAGCGGGGCAATGCGTTGGCCCAGTGGCGTCAGCGTCAGGCCTTCAGGTCCGCGCAGCACCAGTGGCGCACCGAGTGCGCGCTCCAGTGCAGACAGGCGCCGGCCGATGGTCGTGTGCTCGACACCCATCGAACGGGCGGCGCCGGCCAACGTTTTCGTCTGCGCCGCACGCAGGAAGAATCGCAGGTCGTCCCAGTTGAAATCGTCAACGGCAGCCATGCGCGATTGTACGGCTCGCAGAACAGACGCCCGAGCACTTCCTTTGCAAACCCGGAGCTATTCCGGACCCCTTGGTGAGGACTGCTGAGCCCCGCGCCGGCTGTAGTCGCCGGCGCGGGAATCGAAAGGCTCGGTTCCCGCGCCATTCATCTACAGGAGGTTCAAGGTCATGAACAACAAAGGGTTAGTCGTCTCACTTTCACTATCCATCGGCGTCCTGGCACTGGCAGTCGCCCTTCCTCGCCCGGCGCTCGGGGATCACGGCCAAAGCGCCAGCCAGCAAAAGCAACACGCGGGCGAGCTGGTCCGGGTGGTTCGCGATGCCACGCGACGCTTTCGTGACGTCAACCAGGCGGAGGCCGAGGGATACCACCTGATGTTCGGCTGCGTGAGCGGGCCCGACGACGGCGCCATGGGACTGCACTACGTCAACATGGAGCCTGGTGCGCGAGACGGCGTACTGGACCCGCGCCGTCCCGAGATCGTCATCTACGAGCCGCTGCCGAACGGCGGCCGCCGCCTGATCGGAGCGGACTTTCTCGTGTTCGCCGAAGCCTGGCATGCCAACAACACGGGCACGCCGGAGCTCGGCGGACAGCTCATGCACCTGATCGAGGCCCGAATCGCTACGGCCTGCCGGCCTTCTACACGCTGCACGTCTGGGCGTGGAAGCCGAATCCGACCGGTGCGTTCGTGAACTGGCACTCCGACGTGTCCTGCGAACAATTCGACGGCAGGAGCAGTAACATGCCGACCGCTATCTACCGCACCGCGGCATTCCTCTTCAGCATCGTCTGTTACGGCGTGTTCCTGCTGGTGTTCCTGTACCTGCTTGCCTTCCTCGGCAATCTGCAGGCAACGCCACGGCTCGGTCCATCGACCTGGGGCGCGACATGGGTTCGCTGGGATTTGCGGTGCTGGTGGATATCGGCCTGCTACTGCTCTTCGGCCTGCAGCATTCCGTGATGGCGCGGCCCGGGTTCAAGCGCGCATGGACCCGGGTCGTGCCGAAGGAACTGGAGCGAAGCCTGTACGTGCTGATCGCGAGCGCGGTGCTGGCGCTGCTCATGTGGCAGTGGCGCCCGATCCCGACGCCGGTGCTCTGGCACGCGGACGCGGCCTGGAGTGTCGCTCTCGGCTGGTCCGTCATGGGCCTCGGTGTCGCCGTGCTGCTGTGGGCCACGTTCCTGATCAATCACTTCGAGTTGTTCGGATTGCAGCAGGGCTGGATCACGCTGCGCGGCGGAGAGCTTCGCGGGTCCCGCGTTCGTCACGCCGTATCTCTACAAGATCGTGCGCCATCCGCTGTACGTGGGATGGCTGCTGATCTTCTGGGGCGCGCCGACGATGACCGCCGGGTCACTTCCTGTTCTCGGCGGGCATGAGCGGTTACATCCTGCTCGCCATCCGCTTCGAAGAACGCGACCTGGTGCAGCACATCGGCGAGCCGTACCAGCGATACCGGCAGCAGGTGCCGGCGCTCGTGCCGCGGCCCGGGCGGCGCTTCAGTGGTTAGACGCGCTGCCGTGGGCTTCGACCATGCGGCGAAACTTTTCGTGGCAGGCCATGGCCTTGGTGCGAATGCGCTGGAACTCGGGATCGCCGCGCAGCCCCGCCCAGATCGGATCCAGGTCGAGCGCGGGATACGAGCAGTAGTTGCCGTCCACGCCGCGTTCCACGAAGCGCAGCGCCTCCTGCGGGCGGCCGCAGAAGACCAGCACGGGCGCAATCGCGTAGGCGGTTTCAGGATCTTCGCTTCGCTGCCAGTGCTGTACGAACTCGGCGACGGGCGCGTCGAGCGCCGCGCCCTGCACACCTTCGAGACAGGGCTGCATGAGCCGCCGAATGGGCTCGTCGGCGGCCTGCCGCACGACCTGCAGGGCCGCATCGCGGTCGTTGAGCCGCAAGCTGATACAGCACCGTGGCCCAATGAACGAAATACGAGCCCTCATCGAGCCTGAAAAAATCCATGACGCGCGAGAGTTTCCCCGCGTACAGGTAGGCATAACCGCAGGAGCGCAGGCGCGGATCCTGCGGGTCGCGATCGAGCGCCAGCTCGCAGTGGCGCTGCGATTCCTCCAGCAGGCCTCCGTACCGATAGACGTAGGAGAGGGTGAAATGAGTGTCGGCGCCGGGCCCGAAGTGTTCGAGCAGTCGGCGGGCGTCCTGGTAGGCGCCTTCGAGATCTCCGGCTTCGGTGCGATGGGTCACGATATTCCGCGCGGCCGAGATCAGCTCGGGATCGAGCTCCAGCGCCTTGCGATGCGCGGCCAGCGACTTCTGTCGCGCCGGCTCTGCGCCTGTGAACCAGGTGCCGTAGGCATAGTAACGAAGGCCCAGCGCCTGCCATGCGGGCGCGAACTCCGGCTCCAGCGTCACGACCCGCTCCAGCATCTCGATGGCTCGCTCGGTGGGTTTCGGCTGCTGCGGAAGCGCGAGACTGCGTAGATAGAGTTGATAGGCCTCATCGTGGGCGGGCGTCGATCCCGACGTCGGCGACGGCGCGCGCCCCGAGAGCCGGCAGCAAGCCCTGCTGCACGCCCTCTGCGATACGTCCGCGCATCGCCAGCAGATCGCCGGCGGGCACCGTGATGCGGGTGCGCCAGATCACGCGCTCCTGCAGCACGTGCTGAGCCTCGATGGCGAGACTCAGTTGGTTGTCGTCCTCCAGGTAGTAACGGCCGCTCACGATGTGATCCACGCGGCGCTCACGGGCCGCGGCAAGTGGATTGTCGCCATCCACGTAGCCGAAGGGACGCACGGCGAGACCCTGGGACTTGGTGAGCAGCGTCGCGGTTTCATCGGACAGCGCCAGCGAGAGATAGTCCAGCGTTTCATCGCCGGCCGCGTTCTCGAAGCGCATCACGGCCACGCTGGTGAGAGTGGGCGCCGACGCGACTCGCGCCACCACCACGCGCCCGAGCAGCAAAGGCGCCCACGCAGCAACAGGCCGGCGGCGAGCCAGCCAGCGTCGGCCGGCGATCGAACGTCTGGTCGCTGCGGGACCGGAGTTCCGGCGACTCGACGCGCGCGAGTTGCACCGGCGCCGTCAGGCGATAGCCGCGCTTCGGAATCGTCTCGATGACGCGATGGGCGGAGCGGTCGTCGCCCAGGTGATGACGCAGCTCGGAGATGCAGTTCGTCACCGCCTGGTCGGTGACGATGACGTTGCCCCACACCTGCTCGTTCAGCGTTTCGCGCGAAACGACCTCGCCCGCGTGCTCGGCCAGGCATACCAGCACGTCCATGACCCGGGCTCGAGGCGCACCTCGATTTCGCCCCGCACGATGCGGTTCTGGCGGGGCTCGATGAGGCACTCGCCGATGCGGAATCCGGCCTGCAGTTCCTGACGCGTGAATGCCATGCGGGCCGATGCTACCAAGGACCAGCCGACGATAGTTTGAGCCCGGTGCCGGGGGATGCCGCTGACAGCCGCCCTCGCAGTTCCGGCGCAGTCTCGGATGCATCAGGCATGGTGTCCGGTCGGACGGGGAGCACTGCATGTCCAGAAGGGAAAATCCCGCGACGACAGTCAGTTTGCTGGTCGTCATTGGCTCATACTTTTCTCTCGGCCCGGCGCTCGCGCAGATCCCGGTCATCGAACCACTCCAGGTGATCGAAGCGTCTGAGGCGGATCAAACCAGGCAGGCCTTCGCCCACACTGTCGCGCTGGACGGCGATATGGCGCTGGTCGGCCTGAGCGGGCAAGTGGGCGTGTACACGCGCGACGCAGCGGGCGTGTGGCAACGCACCGATACCCTGGTCAGGCCCACTTCGGCTCCGATACCCAACGACAGTTTCGGACTGGCAGTGGCCCTCGATGACAATGTGGCCCTGATCTCTTCGGATACGCCATTCTCGGGCCCTCGCGTGCACGTGTTCCGCCGCGCGAACGGTGACTGGGCCCAGACACAGGTTCTGGACGCGGGTGACGGCATTTGTCTGCTGCCCGAATTCGCGATCGAGAACGGGGTCATTGCGGCCACGGCGACTTCGTCCGCGGGAAAGCACGTGTTCATTTTCATCGAAGACGAATTCGGCAAATTCCAGGTTTCGACTTCTATCCTCCCGCCACGCCCCGCCGACTTCAGAGTCGCACTGAACGAAACCGGACAATGGCTGCTGGTTGGAGATCCGGTCGTCACTCGGGCGGTCTATGTCTACCGCGCCGTCGAGTCGATCTGGACCGCGCATCAGACGCTCACCCCGAGCGACGGCGCGCCCGAGTCTTTTGGAGACTCAATCACGATTGACGAAGGTGCAATTGTCATCGGCGCACGATTCGCGCCTGCACCATCCATTGAGGACAGCGGGGCGGCTTATGTATTCCTGCGCGACGGAGATTTCTGGTACGAGACACGTACGCTCCAGCTGGAACGCGATGAGCAGTTCGCGGGGGGCAACCTCTTTGGCAGTCGCGTGGCACTCAACGACCGTTTCGTCATGGTTTCCATGCCGGACCCCGGAGTGATGTTCCTCTATGACCGCAGCGGCAATTTCGACGCACCGGATTTCGCATTCGTCGGCGGACCGGAAGGCCGCTTCTTCGGCCAAGCGCTCGATGTTTCGGAATCGACTGTGCTGGTGGGTAGCCCCACCCAGTTGACGGGACCGCAGGGCGCCGCGTACGTCTACTCGACCGACGAGATAGCCCCGGCCAGCGAGGCCGCTGGAAGCAGCCTTGATCGCCAAGGCACCGGTGGTCGCGGCGGCGCCATCGATCCGCTGCAGATCCTGCTGCTTGCAATGCTGGTCGCACGCAGGCTTTCAAGACTGCGTCCCAGGGATCGCGCGCGCTTCGAGTAGCCCCCTGAAACTGGTCGATTGCAACCATTGCCGCCATTTCCGCGTCTGAGAGTGAGCAGAAAGTGCGGGAGCTGGACGGGACATGGGTCGAGGAATGAGGCTGATCAGCCGCTGCGCAGGGACAGCGTTACTCGCGACACTTGCGCTTCCGGTGCTTGCCGTCGACATCGACGGCCGCATCGACCCCGAGGAATGGCGCGGTGCGCAACACGTCACCGATTTCCGCAAGACGCAGCCCCTCAACGGCGAGCCGGCGTCGCTCACGACCGAGGCCTGGATACTCGCCACGCCGGACGGCCTCGCGGTCGCCTTCAGCAACACCCAGCCGCCCTCCGTTCCGCGCACCCACCAGCGCGTGCAGCGCGATTTCGAGGAACAGGTGGATCGCGTCAACGTCATGGTCGACTTCGACGGCGATCACCGCACGGGCTACAACTTCAGGGTCAGTTCCACCGACGGCATCTACGATGGCGTCATCACCAATGAGAACGAATTCAATACGGACTGGGACGGCAACTGGCGCCACGCGGTCGGCGGAGATGCGGAGCGCTGGACGGTGGAGCTGCTGATCCCCTGGCACATCGCGCCGATGCGCGAGCACCGGCGCCGATACCCGCACGTTCGCGATCTACCTGGATCGAGTCATCGGCTCCACCGGCGAGCGGGTCGCATGGCCGCTGGCGAGCTTTGAACGTCCGCGTTTCCTTTCCGACTTCGCGCCGATCGAAGTGACCGCGTTACAGTCAGTCGCTGCTGGCATTCACGCCCTATGGCTCGAGCGTCTACGACGCCGTGGACAGGAGCAGTGACGGCGACGCCGGCTTCGATGTGTTCTGGAAGCCGAATGGCCAGACGCAGCTCACGGCCACCGTGAATCCGGATTTCGGCCAGGTGGAGAGCGATGACCTGGTCGTCAACTTCGACGCCACCGAAACCTTCATCAGCGACAAGCGCCCGTTCTTCACCGAGAACCAGGGCATCTTCGAATTCACCACGCCTTCGGATTTCAGCCAGCTGCTTTATACGCGCCGCGTCGGCGGCCCCGCCGACGACGGCGACGGATCGGGCGACATCACCGCGGCACTCAAGCTGAATGGCAATCTCGGCAACACCAAGTACGGCGTGTTTGCCGCCGACGAAGCCGAAGCAGTCGGTCGATCGTTCGGCGCCCTGCGCCTGGTGCGCGACTTCAGCAAGCAGAACCTGGGCCTGCTGGCGACCTGGGTCCAGCGTCCGTATCTGGACCGCGAGGCCACCGTGCTCGGCGTCGATCACAACTGGCGGCCGACCTCGCGCTGGAACGTTCGAACGCGCGTGTTCGGCAGCGACATCGAGCAGGACGGCGAGAGCACCCGCGACACCGGCGCCACGGTCTGGGCCGACTACGAGATGGATCATGGCTGGCGTCAGCAGCTGATCGCCATGCATTTCGGCAACGAGCTCGAAATCAACGATGCCGGATACCTGTCGCGCAACAGCACCAACTACCTTCACTGGCAGGTGAATCGCCGCTTCACCGAGCTGCCGGCCTATTCCCGCTACGCGTCCAAGGATTGGCGCTGGCGCGTCAGCACCGACTACAACGATCACGGCGAGTTGCTCGGGGACCAGTTCCGCATGAGCCGCGAAAGCCGGCTGCGCAATGGCAGCTACGAATACGCGCAGATCAACATCAACAGCGCGGGCGCGGACGATCTGCTTCACGCGCGGCAACGGCGTAGTGAACCTGCCGGCCAACTTCAATACCTTCTTCGAGTACGAGCGGCCGCGCATGGGCAATTGGGGGTACGAGGTCGAAGCGGAAGCTGTTCACCGGCGGACTGTCGGGCAACGACAAGTTGGGCTACAGCGTCGATTTCCAGCCCACCTACTTCATCAGCGATGCCTTCAATGTCTACGTCGGCCTGAAACTGCCTGCCACACGCCGGACTGGCTGGTCTGGCAGCAGGACAATCTCATCGGCAGCTTCGACCGGCGCGAGGCGCATCTCAATGCCGGATTCAACTGGACAGATCACCAACCGGCAGGAACTGCGGCTGAAGCTCCAGGCCATCGGCCTGAGCGCGGCCTGCGCCAGGGCTACCGCGTCGACGGCGCCGGCAACGCCGTGCCAGCGATGAACCGGTCGACGATTTCAGCGTGAGCAACCTCGGCCTGCAGATCCGCTATCGCTACGAATTCGCCCCGCTTTCCTATCTGTACATCGTCTATGGCCGCGGCGGATACGAGCAGGAATCCACCGGCGACATCCGACCAGCTGCTGCGCGACAGCTTCAGCCTGCGCGATGACGAGCAGCTGCTGGTGAAATTCAGTTATCGGTTCGAGAACTAGACGGAACATTGTTCCGGTCTCCGTTACGCCTTTCCCGGTGAAACCATCATCACCCTGCAAGGAGTAATTTGATCATGTCTTACAAAGCACTTACTGCGGCCGCGACCCTGCTGCTGCTCATGTCTCTCGGTGCCGCGGGCTCCGCCCACGCCGCCGACGCCGATTCGACTTCACCTGCCGCATGCAAGGTGAGCAAACGCGCCGTGTACAGCCGAAGCGGCCATCCGGGCAAGTCGCTGCAGCTGCCACGATTCGAAACCAGCGAGACTTGTAAACCCGCCTCAAGCCGCGGCCTGATGCTCGCCAGTTTCACGGATGTCACCGGCGGCGTGGCACTGGTCCGCGGCAACACCGAGCATGCCATCCGGCAGATCGAGGCCGACGCCCGCATCTCGGCGGAAGAGCAAATCAACCTCTGCGTGGCGCACACCGCGCTGCGCAACTGGACGGAAGCGCAGGTCGCCTGTGATGTCGCAGTAACCGCCGCGGACCAGGCACGGGCGAAGACCAAGTCCGGGTCCGTATCGAAGCTGCGCTGGGCCGACAAGCGTGTTGCGGTAAGCTACTCGAACCGCGCCGTGCTGCGCTGGCTGGCGAGCGACACAGTCGCGGCCTACGCCGACCTGGCGCATGCACGTACCATCGAGCCGAAGGCCGCGTTCGTCTTGCGCAACACGGAACTGACGGTGCGCGTGCCAGCGCAGCTCCAGCTGTCGCAGGCCTTCGCGACGATCGGCTGAGTGCGATCGAATGGGCGCGGCACCCGCGAATGCCGCAGGGGACGAGCCGGTCTGTTAGGACCGGCTCGCCCGCTTTTAACCGGTTTTTTCAGCAGTTTGGCCGCCTGTCGGCTCATGCAGTACGATTCGCGGCCAGCTCAGGCCGTGCGCACAGAGACCGCACGTCGTGCGCAGTGAGAGGAGAACCAGCGTGCACGCCGAACGCCGCCGGAAGCAGGAGTCGCGCCTTCGTGGGTCGCGCGCGCGAAAGCGCCGCGCTCGCGAGCGCCGTCGCCGCGTCCAATGGCGGCCGCGGCACGCTCTGCCTGATCAGCGGCGAACCCGGTATCGGCAAGAGCCGGTTACTGGAGGAATTTGCCGCCGAGCAGGCAAACGCCGGAACCACGATCCACTGGGGCTTCGCCTGGGAAGCCGGCGGTGCGCCTGTCTACTGGCCCTGGATCCAGGTCCTGCGCTCCATCCTGTCGCAGGAGCACGCGCGCGCCGCACTCGTGGAGCAGCCGCACCTGGCTGCAACGATCGCCGAGCTCGTGCCCGAGCTGGTCCCACCCGGCGTGCGACACGGTGCGCGACTCGAACCCGAACAGGCGCGTTTCCGTCTCATGGACGCCGTCTCCGGGCTGCTGCTACGTGACCAGCGCGCATGCGCCGCTCATCGTGATCCTCGAAGACCTGCACGCCGCCGATGTCGACTCACTCGCCCTGCTCGAGTTTGCGACGCGCCAACTGCATGCGTCGCGCGCGCTGCTCATCGGCACCTTTCGCGAAGCCGAGATCCTGCGTCCGCGCGTCGGCAACATCGTCACGCGCCTGCGTCGCACCGCCGTCCAGCTCGCGCTGCGTCGCCTGGATCGCGACGAGATCCGCGAGTACGTCCACGCGACCACCGGCGAACGCCCGCTCGAACAACACGTCACCGAGCTCGTGACACTGACCGAGGGGCACCCACTGTACCTGGCGGAGGTCGTCGAGCTGGGACTCGCCCGCGGCAACATGCGCCACGCGCCGCCGAGCGTGCGGGTCGCCATTCTCGAGCGCGCCGCAGACCTGCCTCCCCGAGACTCGCAGCTTGTTAGGCATGGCGTCGGTGCTGGGCCGCAGTTTCCAGCCCGCCGTGCTCGCCGAGGCCGCGGGTTGTGACGAGTCGGGTCTGCTCGCTCAACTCGCGCCCGCGCTCGCCGCGGGACTCCTCGAAACCGACGCACGCGGCGGACTGCGCTTCGAGCACATGCTGGTACGCGAAGCCTTTCACGACGCGTTGCCGCCCGCCGAAAGGCGCACGCTGCACGAGCGCGAGGCACATCGCATCCGGCGCCGGGCCGCTCCCGGCACGTCCCTGCCGTGGGCGGCGATGGCGCAACACCTGGAAGAATCGGGTGAAGGTGCGCGCGCCGAAGCGGTCGCGGCCTGGCGCAACGCGGCGCTCGAAGCCGACGCGCGCCACGCCCTGGACGATGCCTCGGTGTGTTACACGCGCGCGTTGACGACGCTGGGAGATGTCGATGGCAGGGCGGCGGCCACGCGCGCGCGCCTGCTGCTGGAGCTCGCCGCCGCGCGGATCCGGCGGCGATCTGGATGCGGGGCGTCGCAACAGCACGGAGGCGTTCCGCATCGGCGAATCGTCCAGGACGTCGGTCTGCTCGCCGAGGCGGCGCTCACCTACGGCCGCATTTTCACTTTCGGCAGCGTGGATCCCACGGCTCGTGAACCTGCTGAAGACCGCGCTCGCACGGCTCGGTCGATCAGGATGCCGACTGGCGCGCGCGGCTGCAGGCGCGCCTCGCGGGTGCCATGCAGCCAGCCGCCGACCCATCCGAGCCTGCCGCGCTGGCGCGCGAAGCCATCCAGCTGGCGCGCGTGAGCGGCAATGCCTCCACGCTCCTGGCAACGCTGCGCAGCGCCGTGTCCGCGCTGATGGATCTCGCGGATCCGGTCGAGCGGCTGGCGCTGAAGCCAGGAACACGTGCGCCTCGCGCGCCAGCTCAGCGACGCGCCCGAATGCATGCGCGGCCAGATGCGTTCGGCGGTGGATGCCATGGAGCTCGGCGATGCGGCGACCCTGGATGAAGCCATCGAACAATGCGACACCCTGGCCGAACAGCTCGGCCTGCCTTCACTACCAGTGGACTGCGGCTGCGTTTCGCGCCATGCGCGCCACCACCCGCGGCGAGTTCGCGGCGGCCGAGGTCGCGCTGGCGCGCGCCCGGCGGTTGGCCGAGCGCGCCCAGGATCCCAACGCCACGGTGACCTTGCTGGTGCAGCAGCTCGCACTGGCAGAAATAGCCGGCGACCGTGAAAAGCTCGAAGCGCTGATGCATGCGGCTCGAGCGCCAGTGCCCGAACCTGCCGCATTCGGACATGTACCTGAAGCCCGATCTGCTGGCGCTTGGCGTGCGCTCGCTGGGGCGCGATCCGGATCCGGCCGCCGTCGACGAGACGTTCCTGCGCGCCATGTTTCGTTTTTCAGACATGGGCGCCTTTGCCAGCATCAGCGAATATCTCGCCGCATTGCGGGAGCTTGCCGTTATGCGAACTCGCCTACCAGAGCATTCGCGCCTTACAAGGAACGCTGCGGGCACTGGGGCATGCTCGGACTACGCTGGATGGGCCCGATAACGCTACTCGGCATCGGCCATCTCGCCGCCGCGCGCTGGACGCACCGACGTCGCCCCCGTCAACACTTCTCGCCGCGGCGCTGGTCACCGCTCGTCGCATGAGTGCGCGTCCGTGGATCGCCCGCATCGCGCTCGAGTGGGTCGAAGTCCTGCAGCGGCCGGGGCATCCGCGCCGCGCAGCGCCGCGCTGCTCGATGAGGCCGAAACGATTGCCCGGGGGCTCGAGCTGCGGCATCTCGAAGCGCGGATTTCTGATTGCCGCGCGCGCGCCGCGGCTGCCGCTGCCGCAATCCCTCAGACGCCGTTGCCCGTCGCGGAAACGGCCCGTTCCGGAAACCCCGGACGCCCTGCCCTGAGTCGAAGTCTTCCGGCTGGCGCGCGACGGCGAGGTGTGGGTGTGCGAATGCGACGGGCGGATTTTTCGACTGCGCGACAGTCGCGGCATGCAGATGCTGGCGCGCCTGGTGTTCACGCCTGGTCAGGAGATACACGTGCTCGATCTCATGGGGACCCAGAGCGCGAGAAGCTGCCGAGTCGATTCGGGCGACTCCAACGAACTGCTCGACGATCGGGCGCGGCGTGAATACCGGCGACAACTCGAATCGCTGCGTGAGCAGCTCGAAGAAGCGCAGAGCATGAACGACTTCGCCGCCGCCGAAGCCGCGCGCGAAGAGATCGAGCAGCTGAGCGCCGAGCTGGCGCGTGCCTTCGGTATCGGCGGCCGCCCACGGCGCGCCGGATCCAACGTCGAGCGGGCGCGGGTAAATGTTCAGCGTCGACTGAAACACGCCATGCAGCGCATTGCCACCGAGTGCCCCACGGCAGGACGTCACCTCGACTGGGCGGTACGCACCGGCTCCTTCTGCTCCTACCGCCTTCCCTCCTGACCCTTGGAACAATGTTCCGCACCGCGTCACGCCTTTCATGCAGGAGCAAACCCCGGAGAGCCCCATGAAACTCGCTGACCATTTTGGCAATGCCGTCTCTACCCGCAACCGCACTGCCCTCGACCTGTACGACCAGGCCGTGGCGCAGCTGGCCGACTACCGAACCGACCCGATAGCGACGATCGACGAGGCCCTCGCGGCCGAGCCGGATTTCATCATGGGTCACTGCTTCAAGGCCGGGCTGCTGGCCACCACGAGCGAGCGCGGTAATGAGGCCGGCATTGCCGCGGCGCTGGAAGCGGCGGAGCGTCACATCGGTCTCGCGCTCGAGCGCGAACGCATGCACCTGGCCGCGGCGCGCGCCTGGCTGTCGCGCGACTTCGCCGGGGCCGCCAAACTCTACGGCGACATCAGCGCCGAGCATCCGCGCGATCTGTTCGCCTTGCAGGTCGCGCACCTGTTCGATTTCCTGCTCGGGCCATTCCACGATGCTGCGCGACCGGCCAGCGCAGGTGCTCCACGCCTGGGGCGAACGCGATCCACAGCGCGGCCTGGTGCTCGGCATGCACGCCTTCGGCCTCGAGGAATGCGGCGCCTACGACGATGCGGAGGCCTTCGGACGGCGGGCGATGGAGCTGAACCCGCAGGATGTGTGGGCCGCGCACGCCGTGGCGCACGTGCTGGAAATGCGCGGCCAGACGCGCCCCGGCATCGACTGGATCAAGAGCACGGCATCCGGCTGGAGCGAAACCAATTTCTTCGCGTTCCACAACTGGTGGCACCTGGCGCTCTTTCACCTCGACGAGGAAAACTACGAGTCGGCGCTGGCGGTGTACGACACGCGCATCCGGCCGGTGCCGAGCCGCGTCGCCGGAGAAATGGTGGATGCCTCCGCGCTGCTGTGGCGGCTGCGACTGCGCCACGTCGACGTGGGCGATCGGTGGACGGAGCTGGCCGCGAGCTGGGAAGCGCTCGGCGACGACGGCTACTACTCGTTCAACGACGTTCACTCTCTGATGGCCTTCCTCGCGACCGGGGACGCCAGGCAGGTCCGCCGCATCATGGACGCTCTCGAGGCGGCGGCGCGCCGCAGCGATACCAACGGCATGATGAGTCGCGAGGTGGGACTGCCGATGGCGCGCGCACTGTGCGCGTTCGAGCGTCAGGACTACGAGATTGCCATCGATGAGCTGCAGCGCATCCGCCCCTTCGCGCAGCGTTTCGGCGGCAGCCACGCGCAGCGCGAGCTGCTGCAGCTCACCGCCACCGAGGCCGCGCTGCGCGCCGGGCGGCGTTCACTGGCGCGTGCGCTGATCGGTGAGCGGCTGGCACTCAAGCCACGCAGTGAGTTCAACCGGCAGTTGCTGGAGCGAACACAGGTGCTCGGCACGGACGAGGACACGCGAGCGGCGTGAGGGCCCGGTTCATTCCGGCCCTGGTGAAAACTGCACGTATGCCCGGACCGGAAATGTGGCGCCACCTCGCCACGCAATCGGCACCGCGTGCAACCGGCCGCCTTCTGGCGGGAGCGCATCGAGATTGGTCATGTGCTCGCAAACCGGAATGCCGGCGCCGAGCAGGATCGTGTGTGCCGGCCGCGCCAGATCGCCAATGTCGTCTATGTTCACGGAGTCGATGCCGACGAAGGCGGCACCCGAGCGCACCAACAGCTCACAAGCGTCCGCGGTGAGAAATGGATTCTCTCGCCCGTAGCGTTCTGTGCGCCAATGCTGGCTGAAGTCGGTCCGCACCAGCACTGCAGTGCCTCGCAGGTCTGCATCCTGGAAGAGCTCAGGACCCACGGCACGTCCGCTTCTTCGGGCGTCGAAGAGGCGAACCGGCAAATGCGCAACGCGCTCGAGCGGCAATCCCGCCAGGTCCGTCGCTCCGCGATGTCGATGCAGCGGGGAGTCGACGTAGGTACCCGTGTTGCCGCACAGGTGCAGTGAGGCGATCAGGAACTCCGACTTGTTCTGGTAGCGGGCTCGCGAAGTGTCGTGATCGACAATGACTTCGACTTCAGGAACTGGCAATCCGGGGTAGGTCACCATGCGCGGCTCAATGACGTGGCTGACCTCCACGAAACGCGGAGGAGTTCGGGACATTGGGTTCCCCTTCCAGGCTGCGGCGGGCATGCCGATCAACAGCGAACGTCGCTTCATGGCGGACAATTTAAAGTCCGGCCGTGGAAGAGAGCGTGGGAATTACCTCCGCCGGCCCGCAAACGTGGCGCAATCAGGTTCGCCACGCCTCGCTCGAGTATTCCATGTACCGGGCCGTTGCCGCCGCGGTATCCGGGCCGAAGTAACGCGACACGATATGCAGGGCAAGGTCGATGCCGGAGGTCAGTCCACCGGCCGTCGCGATGCGGCCGTTGTCGACGAAACGCGATCCACGTTGCAGCTCGACCTTCGGAAACTCCCTGGCGAACTTGTCCCAGAAGTCATGGTGAGTTGTCGCAGGCTTTCCATCGAGCAGGCCGGTGCGCGCGAGCTGGAAAGCACCCGTGCAGACGGACATGGTCAGGTCGGTTCCCGCGGACGCCCCGCGCAACCACTCGCGTGTCTTGTCGGTCGCGCCTTGCGCCGGTACGACGATGAGATGCGGCTGCGGTGCGTCCTCGATGCTGTAGTGAGGCTTGACCTGGAGTCCGCCCGTAAACGTCAGGAGATCCTCGCTCGGCCCGACCGTGAACAGCTCGAAGGCGTCATCGTCGTCGACCGTCGTGTCCTGGAACACTTCCCACGGTCCAGCCATGTCGATCACGTTGGTGCCTTTGCCGACCATGAACGCGACTTTGGTTTTCTTGCGACGTGGCAAGGGACTCGGCGCGGCCTCGGCAAGACCCGCCAGTGACGCCGCGCCGAGAGATGCAGAGAGAAAGCTGCGACGTCGCATGGTTCCGTCCTCCATGAAAGTCCCGACAGTGTGCGCGGGCGGTGCATGGCCGTTCGGACAACCACAGATCAATTCCTGCCATACTGCCGATCCATGTCACCCACTGCTTCGATAGTGCGCCAGCCCCGCCTGGGGCACCGAGTCGTGATGCTGGGCTACCCCCGGGCGCAGATCCTCGACATCACCGGCCCGCTCGAGGTCTTCGCCCGCACGTCGCGCTGGTTGCGCGATCATCGCGATCTGCAGCGCAACGCCTATGAGATCGAACTGGTAGCACCGGCGGCGGGTTTGATGGAGACCTCGGGAGGACTTGCCCTGTTTGCGACTCGGCGCTTTGCCGACGTGCGCCGAGCCGACACTCTGCTGGTCGCGGGCGGCATTGGTTACGGCGAGTTCATGAAGGATCAAAAGCTGCTGCGTTGGCTCAGGGAACAGGCCACGAAAGTTGAACGCATCGGTTCCATCTGCAACGGCGCGATGCTGCTGGCCGCAGCCGGTTTGCTGGATGGCAAGTCCGCGGCGACGCACTGGGCCTATTGCGACCGGCTGGCGGAAGTCGCGAAGAATGCCCGCGTGGAACGCGACGCCATCTACGTGGAATGCGGCAAGCTCTACACGTCCGCGGGCGTGACGGCCGGTATGGACATGGCATTGGCGATGGTCGAAGCGGACTGGGGCAAGGCCACTGCGCTCGCGGTCGCACAAGAGCTGGTCATGTACCTCAAGCGCCCGGGCGGCCAGTCACAGTTCAGTCGCCACCTTTCGGCCCAGCGTCGCGACGACGTGTTCGGCAACCTGGAACTGTGGATCCTCGATCACTTCGATGCAGATCTGTCCGTGGAGAATCTTGCGCGACGCGTGGACATGAGCCCGCGCCACTTTGCGCGGCTGTTCGTTCAGCGCATGGGGACGACTCCGGCGGCATACATCCGCCGGCTGCGCGTCGAGCATGCCCGAGGTCGCATCGAGAGCGGTGCCAGGCGCGCAAAACAGGTGGCGCGCGAATGCGGCTTCGCCGACGAACAAAGTCTGCGACGGGCTTTTCGCCAGGTTCTCGGGGTCACCCTCGCGGACTATCGATTACGCTTTTCCGGATGACGGCCGGCGTCAGTGCTTGAGCGCAGCGATCCGCGTCGGCGCGAACCCACTCGTGCCGATCCAGCGCCAGAAATCATGCGCATCGCGCGGGCGGCCGAGAACCCTGAGCTGGCGCTGATCCAATGCCTGGCCCGGCAGGAGATCACCGCTCCAGATTTCGGTGAGCGCACGTACCGTTGATTCGACGATCAAGGTGACTTCGTGCCCCGGGTCGTCCCGGCACAGGTCGATCTCGCCGTTTTCGACCACCAGCCACCATTCACGTTCGCCCCGGCGCGCGTCCGCGAAGCGAAATTGAATGACGACGCGCTGCTGGGCCGGGAACAGTTCGCAATGTGCAAACCGACGGATATCCCACATGAGGAATCCGGCATCGAGCTGTTCGCGCTTGAGTCGACTGCCGATCCACCGTGCCCCCCACTGCCCGAGCGCCATGACGAGGGGTCGCAGTTCTTCTCCGGCGGCAGTCAGACGGTACTCGGGACCGCTCTCGGTCTTCACCCGTTCGATCACACCGATTTCCTCGAGCTTGCGGAGTCGCTGCGCGAGCAGGGTCGCCGACATGCGCGGTACTCCGCGGCGAATCTCGTTGAAGCGCGTGCTGCCACACAGCAACTCACGGACGACCAAAGGTGTCCAGCGCTCGCCGAAGATTTCGGCACCGCGAGCAACGGTACAGAATTGCCCATAACTGAGCATTTCCGGACGCTACTGCTAATGGCCCATCCCGACTAGTCCAGATTCTGCACTGCCCGGGCCGCTCCAGCGTGGGACGAATCCCGACGTCATGCGGGCGCAGGCTGACATTGCAGCGCGCCAGAACGCGGGATCATTCGCTGCGCCAGTTACGGCACGCTGCAATCGAGGTAATCGTGACGAGTCAGAATACGATCGCACAGGCACTCGAGCGCGCGCGCGAACTGCTGTCCTACCTTGTCGAGCATCGCGAGGAGCTGGAACCGAACAGCGCCGGTGCAAAACAACTTCAGAACATGGCCGTTCATGTGACGAGCATCGAAGAGTGGCTTGCCACCGCGCCGGTGGATCCGTCAAACGCCGTCAAAAGGCTGCGTGACTTCTCGAACACCATAGAACGGCTGAAAGTGCCAGGCGACTCGGCATCCACCATCCGCAGTGTGTGCCAGGAACTGGTGGAATCCTTCCGCTTTGCCGCTGACCAGCTGGAACTGCGCAGAGACAACTCGACATCGGTTCCGGCCGCCAACAAAGCGCTGTAATCGCCCGCCGACAGGGCTGACGCATTCGTTCAGGGGTCGTTCAGAGGCAACCCTTATCATTGGCACCATGCCGTCATTCAGCGTGTTGCGAACGATTGCGAGCTTGTCGCTCTGTCTCGTGTTGGGGCTGGCCCGGGCGCAGGAAAACGAGACCTACGATGCGGATCCGCCAGATCGGGCCGCGCGACTCAGCTTCATCCAGGGCGATGTCTCGATGCAGCCGGCAGGCGAAGATGCCTGGGCTCCGGCCATCCTCAATCGCCCGTTGACCACCGGCGACAGTCTCTGGACGGAGCAAGGTGCCCGCGCCGAAATCCAGGTCGGCCCGGCTGCCGTCCGGCTGGATGGCGACACGGGCTTCTCCTTCCTGAACGTCGACGACGACACCATCCAGATGCGCATGACCGCGGGCGTCATGAGCGTGCGCATCCGCACGTGGCCAATGAACAGATCGAAGTCGATACGCCGAACGTTGCGTTGTCCTTTCTGCGTCCCGGCAACTATCGCGTCGAGGTGAACGAGTCGGGCGACACCACGGTCGTCAAGGTCAGCGAAGGCGAGGCGGAAGCGATGGTTCAGGGCGAGAGCGTCGTCGTGCGTGACCAGCAGGTCGCCACCTTCCGCGGCTTCGATCAACTCGCGGCGCAGTTCGACACGCTCGGCTCGTCTGACGAGTTCGATTCGTGGAGCATGGACCGCGACCGGCGCCACTACATGGCAACACCATCCCAGACGATTCAGTACGTCTCGCCGGATGTCACGGGCTACGAGGATCTCGACGACCATGGCACCTGGAGCTCGGAGGCCGAATATGGCTACGTGTGGACACCCTCGCACGTCGCCGCTGACTGGTCGCCGTACCGCTATGGCCGCTGGTCGTATGTGAACCCTTGGGGCTGGACGTGGATCGATGATGCTTCGTGGGGTTATGCGCCGTTCCACTATGGGCGCTGGGCGCATGTCCGTAATCGCTGGTGCTGGGTGCCAGGGCCGCGGCACTCGCGTGCCGTGTACGCACCGGCGCAGGTGGGCTGGGTCGGATCGCCGCGAGCCACCTATGCAGGTTCGTTCGCCGGCGTAGCGTGGTTCCCGCTCGGCCCTCGCGAAGTGTATGTGCCGGCGCGGCGATTCAGCCCGCGCTACGTGGAGCGTTTGAACGTCTCCAACTCGACGATCATCAGCCGGGTGGTCGTGCGCGAGGTGTACGAAAACCGGGCCCGCAACGTCACGTACCGAAACCACGTCGTGCCAGGTGCGGTGACGGCAGTGTCGCGCGCGACATTCACGTCCTCGCAGCGCGTCGGCAATCATCGCGTTCGCCTCAACGAGCAGGAATTCGCGCGCGCGACTGCATCCGCGAGCCCGCCACAGATCGCGCCCGTGCTCGAGAGTCGCCTGGGTGGCAGGCCGCGCGCCAACGTGCGACCGCCGCCGCAAACCATCGTGAATCGTCGGGTCGTGGTGAGGCGAGATCCGCCGCCACCGGCCGCGCATCTTGCTACGCCGGCAGCACCGGCAAACCGCTCGCCTCGCGCGCAGGCAGTCAGCGAAGCGGTCAACCGTAATCGACCGGAGCGTGCGCCGCGTAACGTGCGGCCGGCGACGGAAGCACCCCGCAGCCAGCAGGAGACTCAGGCCTCCGAAGTCAGGCAGCGCGTGCAGCAGCAGCTCGACCGTGCGCGCGAACAGCGCAACCAGCAGCAGCAGAACCAGCAACATCAGCAGCGGCAGCAGCCGCAGCCGCAGCATGTCGAGACGCGGCCTCCGCCTCGACCGGTCGAGCAACGCCAGCGCCAGGTCGAACAGCCGCGCGTGGAGCAGAAGCCGCAGGAAGTTCGTGTCAGCCGGCCGACGGTGCAACAGCCGGCGGAGTCAAAGCCACCGAAGCAACGGGACGATCAACCTCGCGCTCACCGCAACTGACACTGCGCGAGTTTCAGGTCGACGAACACCGGAAAATGATCTGACGGCCAGCGTCCGTCAACGAGCTGCGCCAGGACCAGGTACCTTTCGACTTCGATCTGCTTGCCCAGAAAGAAGTGATCGATCGCATTCGATTCGAAGATCATCTTGAAATTGTTGAAGGTGCCCGTGGGCCCGAAAGGCGCGGATTTCGAAGCGGCGCGCGCATCTCGCAGTCCCAGCGAGCTCTCGGTAATCAACCGCAGCTGCGCGCTGTCGATTTCGGAGTTGAAGTCCCCGAACAGCATGACCTGCTCGCATTCCCGCGAGTTGGCCTCGAGCCAATGCGTGATTTGCACCGCCGACTGCCTGCGTGCAATCAACCCGATGTGATCCCAATGTGTGTTGACCGCGAGGATCACCTCGCGCGTACCTGGAATCCGTAATCGCACCCAGGTCGCAACGCGGTTGTAAGCGGCATCCCAGCCCCTCGAGGGCAAATCCGGCGTCGGCGAGAGCCAGAACATGCCGCCTTCGAGAAATTCCAATCGCCGGATATCGAAGCCAATCGGCGCGGCCTCACCTTTTTCCTTTCCGTCATCGCGGCCGCCACCGAATATTCGATACTGCGGAAGATCAGCAGCCAGGTCAGCTTTCTGATTCGGCAGTACTTCCTGCATCCCGAAGATGTCGGGGTGCAGCCAGAAGACCTGCGCGGCAACCGACTCACGCCGGTGCGACCAGCTATTGGCACCGTCCGACGCGAGATCCAGTCGGATGTTGTAGGTCATCAATCGCAGGGACACCGGCTCGCGGGCCGGTGCGGCGACGGCCAGCAGCGCGAGGATCGTCACGACGACGGCCTTGATCTGTCCTGGTGAAATCCTGGCGTTCATTCTGAGCACGAAGTGTGGGAGGCTTCGCCCATGAACGTAAGAGTCACTTTGGTCGCATTGCTCGTCTCTATTTCCTCCGCGCACGCCCAGAACTCCGACAACGGCAAGGCGGCGTTTCGCGAGATCTACCGGGAGATGGTCGAAATCGACTCATCGCCCTCGACCGGGTCCTGCACGAAGGTGGTCCGCACCGCAGAGACGCGGCTGCTGGAGCGGGATTCGCGGCCGACGACGTGCAGGTGGTGATTCCCGAAGGAAAACCGGACGACGGCAATATTGTCGTTCGCATCCGGGCGCCCGGCGCAAAAAAGAAGCCTGTGCTGTTGCTCGCACACATCGACGTCGTGGATGCGAAGCGCGCCGACTGGGAGCGCGATCCGTTCAAGCTCATCGAGGAAGACGGTTTCTTTTTTGGCCGCGGTGCCGCCGACGACAAGGCGATGGCCGCGGTGTTCCTCGATCTCATGCTGCGTCTGAAGGGCGAGCGCGGTTTCAAGCCGAAGCGCGACCTCATCATGGCGCTCACCTGCGGCGAGGAGACTTCCAACCGCGTGAACGGCGTGGACTACCTGCTGAAGAACAAGCGCGAGCTCATCGACGCGGCGTTCGCCATCAATGAGGGTGCAGGCGGCCTGCTCTCCTCCGACGGGCAGAAGCATCTCGTGTTGCAGGTCCAGGCCGGAGAAAAGATCCACCAGGTGTTCACGCTCGAAGTCACCAACAAGGGCGGTCATTCGTCCCGGCCGGTGCCCGATAACGCCATCTATCGCCTGGCGCGTGCGACCCTGAAGGTTGAGCAGCTGGTGTTTCCGCTCGAGCTCACGCCCGTGGTGCGCGAGTATTTCCGTGTCACGGGTCCGGCGCTCGGTGGCGAGATCGGCACCGCGATGTCCGCCGTCGCGAAAGATCCCGAACAACCAGGCGGCCCTGGCAACGCTCATGAACGAGCCAAGCTACAACGCCGTCCTGCACACGACTTGCGTCGCGACGCAGGTCGACGCGGGGCATGCGCCGAACGCGTTGCCGCAACGCGCGACCGCGACACTGTCATGCCGCGTCATGCAGGGAACGACTCCCGAGCAGGTGAAAGAGACGCTCGAAAAGACCGTCGCCGACGATGCGGTCAAAGTGGCGATCGTGCGTCGTCGCGACGGCTCCCAGGCGCCGGAGCTCACCGACGAAGTCATGAAGCCGGTACGTGCCGCCGCCGCCAGGTTATGGCCCGGCGTGCCGGTTGCACCGTCGATGACGGCGGGCGCCACTGACGGCCGTTATCTGATGAGCGCGGGAATCCCGACGTACGGCATGAGCGGGATGTTCGCCGTGTCCGGGGAAGGCAATGCTCACGGCCTCAATGAGAAAATCCGCGTGAACTCGCTCTACGAGGGACGGGCATTTCTCGAGAGCATCGTGCGCGCGTACGTGAAGTAGTCGTCTACAGCGCGTCCGCAATGTCCTGCATGACCCCCGCGTCCTGCGGCTCGGTGCCCGGCGGATAACGCTTGATCACCTTGCCCTCGCGGCTGATGAGGAACTTCTCGAAGTTCCACTCGATGTCGCCGGCGACCCCGGTCTCGGGCGATGTGAGATAGCGATACAACACGTGGCGGTCGGCACCGTTCACGTCGAGCTTGGCACTCATGGGGAACGTGACCCCATAGGTCGCGCTGCAGAATTGCGCGATCTGTTGCTCTGTCCCCGGTTCCTGCGCACCAAATTGATTGCACGGGAAACCGACGACGGAGAAATCCTGGTCTTCCAGCTCCTGCTGCAATGACTCGAGTCCGGTGTATTGCGGAGTCAATCCACACCGGCTCGCAACATTGACCGCCAGCACAACCTTGCCGCGCAACGGGCCGAGCAAGTCCGGCGTTCCGCTGATGCTCTGAACCGGAATGTCGAAAAATGTCGCCATGGCCGCAACTCTAGCGTCCGGAAAGACCAATGTCACAGCTACCGTAATTCTGCTCGGAAATGTTTTCGTAAAAGGTCGGTGTTCCGTGCCTGGACATCACCGCCCGGTACCTTCCTGCGCCGTCCAAATTCGTGAACACGGTAGCCACCACCAGAACGCGAGTTGGCGTGAACGCTGAAAAGTGAAGCCCCGTGCCCGAGGCAGCCACCATGACATCGATCACCCCATCCTGCGAGCCAGTCGTTCCGACGCCTCCAAGCATTCGCGCCGTTCCGGCACTCAGATCGACCACCTCAAAAGTAACGGGCCCGCCCATCCACTCAAACAACGAAACGCTCAGGTTTTGATTTTGCCAAAACCCCGTCGCCCCCGGTTTGAACTCGCATCGAATCATCATTGCTTTCTTCAGGTCATCGCGTGCTTTCTCGGCGCGGTCCGTTGCATCGGCTTGTTTGGTCGATCCGGTGTCCTCCGAATCGTCCGAACTACGGGGTGACAAGATCATGGTGGTGGAACCTGCGTCACTGGAGCCCGCTTCTGCACCAGTCTCACGCTCTGTCGACACAGGAGGCGGTTCTTCGACCGTATCCTTGGTCTTGCCTGGTGCCGCGCCCGGCCGCAAGCCATCAGTGGGGCGGGATTCCGAGAATGCTGACGGGACGTCGTCGGGGCTTGCAGCTTCGCGATTCGCAAGAACGAGATGACCAATCCACCCTGCGACCGCCCCGACGACGACCAGCAGGAAATCCCTTCGCAATGCGGTTCGCATTTGGCGGCACCTCGCTCGCTAGCTTAGGCCTGCCAGTAAACGTCCGCCGATCAGGTTTCGGTCTGATCTCAGTTACCTGCCACGCTGCCCACCACCGCCACGGCCACGGACTCGATCATCGGGCTCAGCACGTCTTCGCCATTCGCCTTCGCCTTGCCGACGGATCGTGGCTTCCTTGAAGGGCTGCTCCTCGCCCACGCGCACCAGCTTGTACTGCAGCGTGAGTGAATCGCCCGACTTGACGTTGGACTTCTGTGCGCCGTTGATCGCCGCCATCGCATTGGCCATGGCGTCTTCCTGGGCATCCGCCATCTGCGACTGCACGACGGTCTGCGTCACCGCCGACACGGCCATCTGCGCACCCATGTCACCCAGGCCGCCGCCGCCAAGCATCGGCAGCATTCCGGCCATGGGCGCGAGCTTCTTGAGCATCTTGAGGCCGCCGCCCTTCGCCGCCTGCGACACGTCGGTGTAGAGCACGAAGGCACAGCCCTTCTCTTTTGCTTCCGCAGCGATCTGCACCGGGATGCGCGCTTCCAGCGCGATGACTTCGATGACCGGGCCCTTGAGGTAGCTCATGAGCGCCTGGCGCACCGGCTCCGCCACATCGGCGCTGGCGCCGTTGGGCTGGCCGAGCTGCGCCCGGGGCAGCGCCACGCCAACCGTGAGTTTGGTTTCCGCCGCAGCGGTATTCATGAAGCCGAGGCCCAGGAGGGCCGAGGCGAGGACAACTTGTAGCGCTCTCATACGTCTCTCCTGTGAGCCTCGTGATGGGGCTCTTGACGTATAGAGCGGAAAAAATCCGATGCCGGGATCAGGCCCATCCGGAAATTGTGAGAAAGCCCAGGCAGAGCCGCGATGCCGCGGCTCAACCTGGGCCTCAATCATCGCCCCTCTCTTGCTACCGGGCCGCGCCCCGCCGGACGAGGTTCACGATGGCGAGCAGCACGATTGCCCCTCCGAGTGAAACCAGCAGCCCGACGACGCTCAAATCACCCTGGTTGATGGTCGCCCCGCCAACCAGCGGGCTGATGAGCCAGCCGCCCAGGAATGCGCCAACGATTCCAACCACGATGTTCAACAGGATTCCCTGGCGAGCGTCCGTGCGCATCACCATGCTCGCGACCCAACCCACGAGGCCGCCAACTACCAGCCATATGATGGTGCCCATTAGTTAGACTCCTTCGAGGTTGCTGCCTGGCTTATGACGACTTCGACGCGGCGGTTCTGCTGCCGCCCGGACGCCGATTCATTGTCTGCCACCGGGGCATTCTCTCCGCGACCCGCGGAACTGAGCCGGGATGTTTCGACGCCCTGCCGGACGAGATAACTCTTCACCGAGTCGGCACGGCGCTGCGAGAGGTCCTGGTTGTACTCTTCGCTGCCCATGCTGTCCGTGAAGCCTTCGATCGCCGCGGTACGCTGCGGGTATTCCGTCATGAATGCGCGTCAACCGATCCAGGTTCGCCGTGGCGCCGGATTTCAGCTCCGACTTTCCGGTGGCGAACAGGGTGTCGCCCAGCGTCAGGACCAGTCCGCGATCCGTAGGACGCGCCTGCAGGATCTCGAGCTGCCGTTGCAGCTCCGACGCCTGTTGCTGCGAGACATTGGCCGCGAGTTGCGCGGCATCCGCGTCGCTGCGGGCACTGGTGGCGGCGACTTTCTGATTCTCGCTCTCGGCGAGCGCGCTCACGGCGGCGGATTTCGCAAGATCCGCTTCATGCGTACGGGAATCGAGGCGCGCCTTTTCGCTCTGCTCATTGAGCGCGGTGCGCTCTTCTTCCGCGAACTTGGTCTGCGCCAGCGCCGTGGCCGTATCCACCTTGCGATCGGCGATGTAGACCCGATGCGCTGCCAGTGACAGATCGGGCTCCGGGATTTCAGCCTGCGTCACGGCAAGCTCGGCGTCCTTGATCGCCACCGGCGCCCGGGTGGCGAGAGTGGCATCACCCTGCAGCGCGGTGAGCTTGGCACGCACCTCGGCGGAACCGGCGGGCGGCTTGGGCGCCGAGGCACAGCCCGCGAACAGGCTGGCCGCGATGGCGGCGCCAATCAGCGAGCGGCGCCAAGTGTAGTTAGTGGTATTCATCGGCTGTCTCCGGTCTTGCGCTGCATCTCTTCGACGAGCGTCGCGGTACTGTGTTTCATGTCCTGGTTGACGGCATTCGCCTTGGCGGCGCCGGATCTGGCGGCGGCCAATTCGGCTCCGGCGCGCGCTTGATCGGCGAGCTGTCCGGCCATGACCATGTCTTCCTCGTTCAACGGCGCGCTGGGCGGAGGAAAGTTTCGCGCGTGCCTCGCCGAGTTCGGCGGCGGCGTGAGTGGCCGCATCGACACGTTCGGCATTGGCGATGGCCTGCTGCGCGGCCTGCAGGTTGGTGGTGGGAACGGGTGGCGTGCTGGCGCAGGCTGCGGCGAAGAACAGGGCCAGGCCGGGCACGGCGAAGCGCAGCCGGCGCCGTGAGGCGCTCGTGAAAAGGGAATTCATGGAGATTCTCTACTGATGACGATGGAGGGCACGAGGGCCGAGTCCACCAGAGAAGCCAGTGTGCGCGCCGCGCTTCCTGTTGTCGGTGCGCGAGCGCACATAGGGTTTTCAGATGCTGGGACTTTGGTCGGGTCGCCCCGACAGCGCAGGCAACAGCACCGTGAATTCGCTGCCGAGATTCAACCCTGCACTCATCGCCTCCACGGTTCCGCCATGCATCTCCACCAGGTCACGAACCACGGCAAGGCCGATGCCGCGGCCGCCCTCGTTGTGGCGAGCCGTAGCGTCCACCTGCACGAACATCTCGAAGATGCGCGTGAGCTGCGCTGGCGCGATGCCAATGCCCGAATCGCGAATGCGCACGCTGGCATTTTTTCCGAGGAGTTCCAGGGTCACCGTGATTTCGCCGGCGTCGGGCGTGCATTTCGCAGCGTTGATCAGCAGGTTTGAGAACACCTGCTCGAGTCGAGCACTGTCGGCGTGCACCCAGAGCGCCTCGGCGGGCAGGTTGACAACCAGGTGATGGCCGCGCCGCGCGCAATCCGGCGCAATCGCGTCGACGGAGTTTCCCAGGATCGTTCGCAGATCCACGCAGGACAGCCGCAATGCATTCTTCTGCCGGCTGCGAGGGGCTGCGTCGAGCAGTTCTTCGATGTGCCGATTCATCTGGCCCACGTGACGCTCGATGAGTACCCGGGCGCGCTCGACGTTTTCCGCGTCGACCTGCCGGCGCAGCAGCCCCGCGGCGTTGCGAACCACGGCGAGTGAATTGCGCAGCTCGTGCGAGATGACCGCGATCTCTCTCGCGCGTCGATCGACGGCGGGCCACGACTTCACGATGCGCTGTGCAGGCCCGCCGATACCGCCATCGGGGGCGACGCCCAGATGGGTCCATCGAGTGAGCTGGTGAGTCAAAATGACATGCATTTCTCCCGAATGTGTCGGCAAGCGGCGAGTTAGTGGTCGCCATGACGAGAGACTTCCATTTCCGGCTCGTTGGATTGATCGGGCGTACAAGAGATCGCGGCCTGGTCCACGGAACCGGTTTCGCCGGTGTCCGCATCTTCCCGACTGACAGTCTGTGCGCGGGAGTACTGCCGTCGGGATGCAGCGCAATGCGCGTATTCCCGCCTTTCAGCACTCGCGTCTTGGTTTCCAGCGCATCAGCCGAAACCTACGCTCGTCCAGGCGGCTTACTCTGTGCGTAGTCGCACATAGAGCGTGTATCGGGCAGTCTCTGAGCGATACCGAACATAGGCGCGCGATATAGCGCCTACACTCCGGCAATGAGCGCTCCACCGGATCCGCGGCAGAATCACATTCTCGACGCATTGCCGCCGTTGGAGCGTGAGCGGCTGTTTCCGCACCTGAAACTCGTGCCTTTGCCGCTCGGCATGGTCTTGTATGAATCGGGCGCCGCGCTTCGTCACATCTATTTCCCAACGAATTCAATCGTGTCGCTGCTCTACGTCATGCAGGACGGCGCTTCAGCGGAAATTGCGGTGGTCGGCAACGAGGGCGTCATCGGTGTGTCGCTGTTCATGGGCGGCGAAACGACTCCGAGCCGCGCCATCGTGCAGAGCGCCGGCTACGCGTACCGGCTGACGGGCGCCCGCCTCAAGCAGGAATTCAACCGCCACGGCGAGATGCTCCACATTCTGCTGCGCTATACGCAATCCTTGCTGACACAGATGTCGCAGACCGCGGTGTGCAACCGGCATCACACATTGGACCAGCAACTGTGTCGCTGGCTGCTGCTGTCGCTCGATCGACTGTCGGGAAACCAGCTGAACATGACACAGGAGCTCATCGCAAACATGCTGGGCGTGCGCCGCGAGGGCGTCACCGACGCGGCCGGCAAGCTGCAGAAGCTCGGTGTCATCCGTTACTCGCGCGGAAAAATCACCGTGCTCGACCGTCCGCACCTCGAGCGCCTGTCCTGTGAGTGTTACGCGGTGGTCAAGCGCGAATCAGATCGCCTCGAGGCTCCTCGCCGCCGTCCGCGAGCCGTCTCGCAGTAGCGCCCCCAGCGCACCGTCGCATGGGTCGGTGCGCCAGCCGAACGGACGGACTCGCCCCGTTTGGCTGCAGGTGTCCGCGCCGACCATGACCGGCGTTGAGAGGTGGAACTTGCTTGGCGACGAACATGCGCGCTTCCAGCGGCAATTTGCTGCTCGCAGGGCTCCCGTCCGCAGACCGACAGCGGCTCACGGGTGATCACGCGCCAGTCGACCTCACGTTTTCCGAAACCCTGAGCGAACCCGGCGATCGGATTCGCCACGTCTATTTCCCCATCGACAGTTTTGTTTCGCTGATCGCGCCGGGTGAAGGACGCGCGCAGCTCGAGATCGGCCTCGTCGGAAACGAAGGCATGTTGGGAGTGCCGCTGCTGCTGGGCGTGAACGTGTCACCGCTTCGCGCCCTGGTTCAGGGTGCGGGTCGCGCGTGGCGCCTGGACGCGGCGACTTTCCTGCGGGAAGTGGCGGCCAATGCAGGCCTGCGCGCCGCGCTGAATCGCTATCTATACGTATTTCTTGCACAAACCATGCAAACGGCGACGTGTGCAAGCTTCCACCCGGTCGAGGCACGCCTGGCGCGCTGGCTGTTGATGACGCGCGACCGCGCGCACTCCAACCAGTTTCACGTCACGCATGAGTTTCTTGCCTACATGCTCGGTGTGCGTCGCGTGGGCGTGACGAGCGCTGCGATAGCACTGCAGCGGCGCAAGCTCATTCGATACACCCGCGGCGACATCACGGTCCTCGACGTGCGCGGGCTCGAGGCGGCCGCCTGCGCGTGTTACGAGATCGACAAGAAGATCTACTCGCGCGTCATCCGCAAAAAGGCGGCGAGTGCAATCCGCCCGAATAGTGTGCTGGTTTGACTCCTGTATGAGCGCTACCGTACAGATGCGGCTCGACGCTGTGCTCAGGCTATTGCCATGGCATGCGAGCAACTTTGATGGCAGCAACGAGCGGAATCAGTCAGCTTCTGTCGAAAGTCGCCACGGGCATCGAGGGATTCGACGAAATCAGTCTCGGCGGACTGCCGCGCAACCGCACCACCCTCGTCATGGGTGGACCGGGCACGGGCAAGAGCGTATTCGCGCTGCAAACGCTGGTTGGCGCCGCCAGCAAACGCAAGCAAGCGGGGATTTTCGTCGCGTTCGAAGAAAACATCGACGCGATTTTCGCGAATGCCGCTGCCTTTGACTGGGGTCTGCCCGCCCTGGCGCGAAAGCGGCTGTTCTTCATGAACGCACAACTCTCGCCTTCCTTCGTGGCGGCCGGCGACTTCGATCTCGGCGGCATGCTGGCCATGCTCGAGGCGAAGCAACTGGAAATCGGCGCGCAGTGGGTGGTGTTCGACGGCATCGACGTGTTGCTGTCGCTGCTGCGCACGCCGCGCGCCAGGATGCGCGAAATCTACCGCTTGCGTGACTGGCTGACACGTCGCGACTTGACCGCCATCATCACGACGAAGATCGACGGCGAGGGCGCCGAGCACCGACGCAACCAACTACGGTTTCATGCAGTTCATGGTCGACTGCGTGGTGCGGTTCGACCGCCGCATGGAACAGGGAATTCCGGTGCGCCGGCTCGAGATCTCCAAGTATCGCGGCACGGCTTTCGCGCCCGGCGAATTTCCGCTGAGCTTCGGTCCGCACGGCATGGAAGTGGCCTCGCCCGGAGTCACCGACATTCCGCAGGAAGTTTCTACCGAGCGCGTGTCGACAGGCTTCGAAGGACTCGATCAAATGCTGGGCGGCGGCTTGTTCCGTGGCAGCAGCACGCTGATCACCGGCGCACCCGGCACATCGAAGACCACACTCGCGGGACTGTTCGCCGAAAGCGCCTGTCGGCGCGGCGAGCGGACGTTATTCGTGAGCTTCGACGAGGGCGGCGAACGCGTCCGGCGCAATCTCAAGTCGGTCGGAATCGATCTCGACGCGCACGTGAAATCCGGCTTGTTGCAGATGTATTCAGGCCGCACCGATACGGTGAACCCCGAAGAACACCTGCTGCGCATCGCCGCGCAGATGGCCGAGCATCGGCCGCGCTGCATGGTCATCGATCCGTTGTCGGCCATATCCAGGACGGGAGCACTCAGTTCCGCACGCGCCATCGGCAACCGTCTCATCTACAAGCTGCGTGACCACCACATCACAGCGGTGATTACCGCGCTCGTCGACGGCGACGATCCGCAGGCGGAGACCACCGAGCTGCAGATCTCCACGATCGCCGACAACTGGATCCAGTTGTCTTACCTGGTGCGCGGCGGTGAACGCAATCGCGCACTCACCATCGTCAAGTCCCGCGGCACCCGGCATTCCAACCAGGTGCGCGAGCTGATCCTGAGCGATACAGGCCTCGCGCTGGCGGATGTGTATTCCTCGGGCGGCGAAGTCCTGATGGGCACGCTGCGCTGGGAAAAGGAAGTCGAGGAAAAGTCCCGCGGCTTGCTGCGGGAAACCGAATCCGCGCAAAAGCGCCGCGAGCTGCAGTTTGCCGAGGCGGATACCGCCGCGCGCATCACCGCTTTGCAACTCGATCTCGAGCGGCATCGTGCAGCTCTCGCTCTTGACGCGCGCGACGATGCAGCGCGGCACGTTTCGTCCGGCGAGCAGCAGACCGAGGTGCGCAGACTGCGCGGCGCGAATGGAGCCGACACTGCGACCACTCCTAAACGAGCGACGCGCTTCCCGGCGAACACCCGCGGGAACGGCAACGGTCAGAAGCGGGCACGTCGTGGCCAGTAAGAAAATCAGGAAGGGCGCAGTCAAAGAGGCCGTCACAACGGTCGTGGTGATGCGACTGTACATCGCCGGCCGGGCGCCCAACTCCGTCAAGGCCATCGCGAACCTCGAAGCGATCTGCCGACAACACTTGAAAGACAGCTACAAGCTGGAAATTGTCGACGTCTGTGAGCATCCGCGGCGCGCGCTCGACGACGGCATTCTCGTGACCCCCAGCCTCGCCAAAGTGTCGCCGTCACCCGGCGCCAATGTCATCGGCAATCTCAGTGATACCAGCAGTGTGCTGGCCGCGCTGGGCCTGACAACTGGCGCCGAGCGACATGATCGACGCAGCGGGATCCACCGACCCGCTGCTGGCGCCAGACAAGACTGAGACTGCATTCAGGGCCTGGCTTCGCCGGCTGGTCTCGGGCACCGCCGAGCTCGAAGCGTTCGATGCGGGCGAGATCGACGCCGTCATGGATCGCGACAGCGGCTGTGCCCTCCTGCTGCCCGAAGCGCAAAGCGCGCTGCACGGCTCGAGTCGCATCGCACTCAGCGCGCTCGATGCCTTGCCCGGAGAAGTCTGCGTCCTCGACGCAAGCGGTGTGGTCGTGATGGCCAACAAGGCGTGGCGCGATCTCCGGTGTGCGGCATGCGCGCGCTGGCCTCGATGTGCGGGCGGGCGAAAACATCTTTGCCGCCTGTCGCGACGCTCCCGAAAGCGAACGCACACATGCGGATGCCGTGGCCGCGGGACTGCGCAAGGTGCTTGCCGGCATGTGTCAGTCGTTGCGCTTCCGATATGTCTGCCCCTCGAGCCGCGGGCACAGTGAATTCACGCTGACCATGGCGGCAACTTCCGCGCCGGGTCCGATGAACGTGCTGCTGACTCGCGAATGGCACAGCGAAGACGAGCAGGCCGGGAAGATCAGTGGGCCCAGTTCGGGAAAACCGCGCCGCATCGCCAGGGCAGCTCGCGCCGGGCCAGAAAACCGTCTGCTGGCAGCGTTGCCCACGAAGGACTATGCACGACTGCAGAGAGATCTCGAACCGGTCACGATCAAGTATGGCGAGGTGCTATACGAACCAGGCGATCGCATGCGCAACGTCTACTTCCCGGGCAACTGCCTGGTGTCGTTGCTGACGCTGGTCGAAGGTCACCGTGCACTCGAGGTCGGACTGGTTGGGCGCGAAGGAATGGTCGGCGCACGACTTGCGCTGGGTGCCACCAAGTCATCGGTGCGTGCCATGGTCCAGGGTACCGGCACCGCCATGCGGATGAATGCGGAGAGTTTTCTGCGCGAGTTTCGTCGCAGCCAAACACTGCAACGTCTGCTGCTGCAGTTCACCGACAGGTTGATGGATCAGATCAGTCAGACCGCGGTCTGCAATCGATTTCACGTCGTAGAAGCGCGCCTGGCTCGTTGGCTGCTGATGACCGCCGAGCGCATGCGCTCCGCGGCATTTCACCTGACGCATGGCTTTATCGCTGAAATGTTGGGCGTGCGTCGCGAAGGAGTGACGGTAGCTGCGATTGCGTTGCAGCGCCGCGGGTTCATTCGATATCGGCGCGGCAACATCACCATCCTCGACCACAAGGGCCTCGAAGCAGCGAGCTGTTCGTGTTACCGGCAGTTGCAACACACGGGCACCGAAAGCCGACAATAGGTCCAGCGGACGTTCGTGACAGGCGCCGCTCGAGCGACATATATTCTGTGATCGCTGCGGTGACCCATGCACACGCCGTTTCATTCAGTCGCTTTCAGGGGCCTGGTCCGACCTGCATGAGCACGCCGGGAAATTTCACGCAGTTCGGTCCTTTTCGACTTTTCCGCGCCGAACGCCGGCTGCTGAAGGGCGAAACACCCTGCAGATCGGCAGCCGCGAGTTCGACATTCTCATCGCGCTGGTCGAGCGCGCCGGCGAAGTCGTTTCCAAGCGGGAGCTATTCGCGCGGGTCTGGCCGGATGTGGTTGTGGAAGAAAGCAGCCTGCGTGTCCATGTCGCCGGACTTCGCAAGGTGCTGGCCGACGGGCAAGACCAGACGCGTTACATCGTCAACGTCCCGGGCCGCGGCTATTCCTTCGTCGCCTCTCTCGTCGGGACCACGGCACCGGCTTCGCATACCGGGGCAGGCGCCCTGCCGCAACGCTCGACACGCATCATCGGTCGCGACCACGACATCGGCGCCATCGCCGAACTCATCGCCGCGCATCGGTTCGTCACCATTCATGGCCCCGGTGGCGTCGGCAAGACGACGCTGGGCCTGGCCGTCGCGAGCGCGCAATCGCACGCGTATGCAGACGGCGTCTGCTTCGTGGACCTGAGCCTGAACATTGGCGTTCACACTGTCGCAGATGCACTGGCCTCGGCCCTCGAGTTGATCATCCGCAGCGACCCGACCGCCAGCATTCTCGATTTCATGCGTGGCCGCGAGATGCTGCTGGTACTCGACAGCTGCGAGACCACCATCGGCGATGCCGCAGCCCTGGCCGAAAGCATCATCCAGCAGGCACCGCGGGTCGCGGTCCTGGCGACCAGTCGCGAACCGCTGAGAGCCCAAAGCGAGCACGTCTATCCACTCGAACCCTTGAGTTCCCCGCCCGAAGGCGTGATCGGCACGCCCTCCGACTTGCTGGCCTTTCCTGCCGCCCAATTGTTCTGCGAACGCGCCGTCGCGGGCGGTTATCGTGCCGAACTCAAGGATGCCGACGCCGTTATCGTCGGGGACATCTGCCGCCGGGTCGATGGCAACGCGCTCGCGCTCGAGCTCGCCGCAAGCCGCGTGAGCACCTACGGACTGCGCCAGACGGCCGACTTGCTCGATAGCCACATGAAGCTTGCATGGCGCGGCCGGCGCACTGCGCCGCCCCGGCATCAGACTCTCAATGCCATGCTCGACTGGAGCTACGCCCTCATCGACGAACGTGAGCGCGCAGTGTTGCGACAATTGTCCGTGTTTGTCGGCGGTTTCGGCTTGGATGAAGCTCGTGGAATCGCGGGTGACAGTGATGAAGTCATTGACGCATTGGAACAGCTCGTCCTGAAGTCGTTGGTCGCGGTCGACACGAGCAGACAGACGCCGCGTTATCGCCTGCTCGATACGACGCGGGCATATGCCACCGCAAAACTGCTCGAAACCGGCATGGCCGGAGAAGTCCGTCGTCGTCATGCTCGTTACTATCTTGATTGGCTGACGCGCTCGACCGATGTCGCCGTTGCTCCGGTGGAGCACACCTCCAACATCCGCGCGGCCCTCGAATGGGCGTTCTCGAGCGAAGGCGACGTCGAGATCGGCGTGGGGTTGGCGACCTATGCATGCGAGATCTTCCTGCGGCAGGGCATGCTGACCGAGAGCCGCCGCTGGTCAGAACGAGGCCTGGAAAGTCTCTCGCCCGAACTTGCCGGCTCACTCCAGGAAATGGCGCTTCGAGCCGCCGTTGGGCACGCCACGATGATCTCGGCGGGCAATTCCGGCGCCGCACGCGAGTCGCTGGATCGTGCGCTGCGCATCGCGGAAGAACTGGGCGATCCCCTGCAGCAGTTTCGCCTGCTGAACAGCATGCATTTTTATCATCGTCGAATCGGTGCAGTGGACGAACTGTTTCCGATTGCGGAACACGCCGCGAAAATTGCCCCGCGACTCGGAGGCATCGCGCCGATTGTTCGGCAAAGGCGATGCTGGGCATGGCCCATCACCTCAAGGGTAATCTCGCGGAGGCGCATCGCAACTTGATTGAAGTCCGCGACGCACGGCTTGGCGCCAGCGCGGTAATGAATTTCTACGGCTTCCATTGCGCCGCCGAAGTGCTGATTGCACGTACGCTATGGTTTCTGGGATTCCCCGACCAGGCTGCCCGAGCCGAGCGCGATGCCAACGGTGAGGACGCAAACAAGGATCCCATCACGGCATGCCTGGTGCTCACGTGGGGCGTCAACGTCCACTACCTGCGCGGCGATTGGCCGACGACTGCCGACTATGTCGAGCGCCTTCTCGAGATTGCGAGCGAGCACGGGTTCTTGCCGTACAAGTGGTATGCGATGGCGATTCGCGGCGCGCTCCAGCACCAGCGTGGCGACACGTCAGGAACAGACCATCTCCAGGAATATCTGCGCCGCCTCCGTGAAGGACGCTACGGGATCTACACGCGCTGGCTGATGTGTTGCCTTGCTGAAGCCCTGGTCGACGATCAGCGTGCCGAACAAGCGTGGCGATTGCTGAACGACTTCGTTCCGGATCCCGATCCGAAGCCCGATGTCTACACGCCGGAATTCCTCCGCCTTCGCGGCGATATCCTGGCGCAGGTCGGAGAGGCGGCAGCCGCCGATCGGGCGTTTCAAGCGTCGCTGGACCTGGCCGATACGCAGGGAGCCCTGTCCTGGAGATTGCGCACCGTCACCAGCTGGGCGCGCCTGCGTCTCGAGCAGGACCGCCTGCCTGAAGCCCGGGAGTTGTTGACTGCCACATATGGGCGGTTCACCGAGGGGTTCGATACGCTCGACCTTCGAACCGCACGCGCGTTGATCGCGGAGATCGACGCCCGCGCGGCCGCGCGACTACTCACGGAAATTCACAACACTTAACTCGCCCGGCTACGCCGAGAGCGCGATCCTCCTTTTGCGGGAACGCAAGAGAGGGATCGCCCATGAACGGACTCCGCCAAGCCGAGCAGACCGACCAGCGAGGTGCGCGCCGGCTTCACCGTCGCCAAGGAAGCCCGCCTCTGGTCACTCCTCGCTGCACAGCGGGAGGCCTTTCTCCGCGATGGCGCGCCCTCGCTTGCAAGGCGCCGATCGGACCTGCTGAAACTCAAACAGGCGATTCTTGCGCGCCGCCGGGATTTCGAAGCGGCGGTCAGCGCCGACTTCGGCCATCGGTCCAGCCTACGAGACCGCCATCATGGAGATCATGCCCACCGTCACGGGCATCGACTATCTACATGGCAACCTGCGGCGCTGGATGCGTCCGCAAGCCAGGCATGTCGCGATGCAATTCCGTCCGGGAACCGCAAGGGTCGAGCTCCAGCCGCTCGGCGTCGTTGGCGTCATCTCACCGTGGAACTTTCCCACCAGCCTCTGCCTGATGCCGCTCGCAACCGCCATCGCTGCCGGCAATCGCGCGATGCTGAAACCTTCCGAGTACACGCCGAAGACGTCCGAATTGATCGTCGACATGTTGCGGCAGTTGTTTACGGAAGATCAGGTCGCAGTCGTGACCGGCGGCTCCGACATCGGCGAAGCCTTCGCGGCGCTGCCCTTCGACCACCTGGTGTTCACCGGCAGCACGAACGTCGGGCGCGCCGTCATGCGGGCGGCCAGCGCGAACCTGGTCCCCGTGACGCTCGAGCTCGGTGGCAAGTCGCCGGCGATCATCGACCGGAATTTTCCGGTGGTCCGCGCCGCCAAGTTCGATCGCCTACGGAAAGCTGAGCAATGCCGGCCAGACCTGCATCGCGCCGGACTACGCACTCGTCCACGAGAGCATGGTCGGTAGCTTCGTCGCCGCCTTCGAAGCTGCGGCCCGCGCGTCTTATCCGGCAGGCGTGGAAGACGCGGCGTACTCGCGCAATCATCAGCCAGCGGCACTATGACCGGCTGGCGGGGCTGATCGAAGACGCCCGAACAAAAGGGCGCAAGGGTTCTACAGATCGGCTCGGCGGCCATGCACAAACACCCGCAAGCTGCCGCCCACGCTCATCGTCGGCGCGACGCCGGAGATGACGGTGATGCAGCAGGAGATCTTCGGGCCGATCCTGCCGATCATTGCGTACAAGGAAATCTCGGGCGCAATCGCGTGCGTCAATGCGAACCCGCGGCCTCTCGCCCTCTATGTGTTCAGCGACGATCGCGCGGTTGTCAGGGAGGTTCTTGAACACACCACGAGCGGCAATGTGACGGTCAACGACACGCTGCTCCACTACGCCCAGGACGACCTGCCCTTCGGCGGCATCGGTCCGAGCGGGCTCGGCGCCTATCACGGCAAGGAAGGGTTTCTGTCGCTCAGCCATGCCAAGGGCGTCTTCACCCAGGCGCGGTGGAATCTTGCCGGCCTCATCCGGGCGCCGTTCGGTCGGCTCACCGATTTCATTCTGAACATCCTGCTGCGCTGAGCGGCGAACCCTTCGATGACACAGGAGAGGATCATGGAACTGGCAGCGAAAGTACTCCCTCGGAGAACAGCACCGGCGCGCCGTACGTCGCCGGAAACTTTGCGCCCTTGAAGAGCGAGGTCACGGCGATCGATCTCGAGGTGATCGGCCAGATTCCGGAGGCGCTGACCGGCCGCTTTCTCCGGATCGGCCCCAACCCGATCGACGAGCTGGACCTGGTGCGCCTGGTGCGCCATCACTGGTTCGCGGGCACCGGCATGGCACATGGCTTGCGGTTGCGCGACGGCAAGGCGGAATGGTTCCGCAGTCGCTTCGTCCTCGATAGCAACGCCGCGAAGGTCCTGAGCCGCAAGCCGATCCCGGGGCCGGGCGAAGGCGCGCGAGACACCAACGTCAACACCAGCCTCATGAACGTCGGCGGCAAGCTGTGCGCCGTGGTCGAGGCGGGCAGCCTGCCGGTCGAGCTCGACTACGAGCTCGGAAGCGTCCGGCGGACCGATTTCGACGGCACGCTCGAAGCGGGCTTCACCGGCCACCCGCATTTCGATCCGGTCACGCGCGAGCATCACGCCCTGGCGTACGAGCCGTTCCAGCCCGTCCGCTACATCTCGGTCGACAGCGATGGGCGCGCGACGACCAAGGCGCGGATCGACCTGCCGCACATTCCGCTCATCCACGACATGGCGTTCACGCAGAACTTCATCATCGTGCCCGACTTCCCGGTGACGTTTCAGCCGGAGCATTCGCACACGGAATTCCCGTGGCTCTGGGACGAGCGCCGGCCATCCCGAATCGGCCTCCTGCCGCGCAACGGCGACGTGTCGGCCATCCAGTGGTTCGAAGCGCCGCGCTGCTTCGCGTTTCACTTCGCCAACGCCTACGACGACGGCGATCTCACCATCATCGATCTGCCGAAGCACAAGCGGATGTTCCTCACCGATCAGAACGGACCCAACGAAGGCGCGCCGATCATGGTGCGGTGGACGCTCCATCGCCCGTCGGGGCGATTGACCGAAACGGTGATCGACGATCGCGGCAACGAATTCCCGCGGATCAACGGGCGCCACAGCGGCCAGGCCTATCGCTACATCTACACCGCGTTCTGGGACGACGCCGTCGTCTTCGGCCCGGCGATGAAGCACGACCTGCAAGCGCGGGACGACCGAGGTCCACGACTATGGCGCGGGCCGGATGACGGCGGAGCCGGTCTTCGTGCGCAAGCCCGGCGCAGTCGCCGAGGACGAAGGCTGGGTGCTGTCCTACGTCTACGACCCGAAGCGCGACTTGAGCGACGTCGTCATCCTCGATGCCCAGGACTTCGCCGGCGAGCCGGTCGCGACGATCCGCCTGCCGGTCCGCGTGCCGTTCGGCTTCCACGGCGGCTGGGCGCCGGACATGAACGCCATCGTCACCTGACCATGGCGACATCCACGATGGGAGATCAGATGGTCAACGATCTCAACGTATCACGCCGCGACGTGCTCCTGGCCGCCGGAGCCGTCGCCATCCTCGGCGCCACCACCGGCGCAAGCGCAACTCAACAGGAGATACAAATGGCCACGTTCACCACCCGCGACGACGTCACGATCTACTACAAGGACTGGGGCCCGCGCGACGGCAAGGTCGTCATCCTGAGTCATGGCTGGCCGCTCAACGCCGACAGCTGGGAGAGCCAGGCTTTCCACCTCGCCTCCAACGGCTATCGCGTCATCGCTCACGACCGCCGCGGCCACGGCCGTTCCTCGCAGCCGTGGGACGGCAACGACATGGATCACTACGCGGACGATCTCGCGCAGCTGATCGAGCCTCAATCTGCGCAACATCTCGCTGTTCGGCTTCTCGACCGGCGGCGGCGAAGTGGCGCGCTATGTCGGCCGCCACGGCACGAGCCGCGTCGCCCGCATCGGGCTCATCTCCGCCGTGCCGCCGATCATGCTGCGCACCGAGAGCAATCCGATCGGCCTGCCCATCGAGGTGTTCGACGGTTTTCGCGCGGCCAGCATCGCCAACCGCTCGAAGCTCTATCGCGACGTCGCGAGCGGGCCGTTCTTCGGCTTCAACCGGCCCGGCGCCACGCTCGATCAGGGCCTGGTCGAGAGCTTCTGGCTGCAGGGAATGACGGCGGGGCACAAGAACACTACGACTGCATCGCCGCCTTCTCCGCCACCGACTTCACCCAGGATCTCGAAGCGCTTCGACAAGCCGACGCTCGTCATCCACGGCGACGACGATCAGGTCGTGCCGATCGATGCGTCGGCGCGCGCCGTGAAGCGCCTCGTGCCGAGCGCGCAGCTCGATCGATCTACGCGGGCGCTCCGCACGGCATCACCGACACGCACAAGGAGCGGCTCAACAACGACCTGCTCGCGTTCGTGCGGTCGTGAAGCATCAGCATTCCATCTTCGCCCGGCGGCCGGTGCTCACCGGCATCGCCGTGGGCGTAGCGACGCTGGTGCCGCACGCCTTCCTGGCGCCGCAAGCCTCGGTCGGCTATGCCGCGATCGTCATCGCGCTGATCGCCGGCATCTATTTCGGCTTTGCGGTGATGAACGGCTCGCCGCGCGATCAGATGGTCGAGTTCAACGTCACCGGGCTGTTCTCGCTCGCCGGTGTTCTCGGCCTTCTGTTCTGGCCCTGCTGCTGCCGATCGCGTATTTCGCGCACGCCTCTTGGGACTTTGCGCATCACAATCGCGCGCGACTCCCGCTCGTCGCCATACCGGCCTGGTATGTGCCCTGGTGCGTCGTCATCGACGTGATCGTCGGCGCCGGCCTCCTCGTGATCTGGCGCGGTCACGGCCTCATCTAGACAGGCTGCCACTCATGTATCACGCAATCGTCCGCCGAAACGTCGAGAAGCTCTTCGAAGCACTCGGCCGCGGCGATATCGACTACGTCGTTGCCGGCATGGCGTCGCGGTTCGAGCACATCTTTCCCGGCGATCACACGCTGGGCGGTGTGCGCCACACGCGTCCCGGCATACGCGCCTGGTTTGAGCGGCTGTTCCGCGTGCTCCCCGGTCTCAGTTTCAGGATCAAGCACGTCGCCGTGAGCGGATGGCCCTGGGCGACGACGGTCGTGGTGGAGTGGCGCGATTTCGCCACGCTCGCAGGCGGCGCCCGCTATGTGAACGATGGCGCTCACGCCATCCAGATCCGCTGGGGCAAGGTGGTCGTCCTGCACGCCTATCTCGACACTCAAATCATGGTGGACGCAATGCGCACCATGGCCGCGGCGGGCGTCGCCGAGGCAGTAGCGCCGAAGATCGAGGACTGACTTGCTGCCTAGTTGTTAGCCGAGTCCGCGTAGTGGCGCGGAAATATGACGCGGAAAGTGGTGCCTTCGCCTTCGGACGACTCGAGCTCCAGGCTGGCGTCGAGCAATTCGCACAGTCGTTTGACAATCGACAACCCGATGCCCTCGCCGGCCGGCAACCCGGGGGAAAGAGGCTTTGTTTGTGACGGCAGTGTGGGTGCAGAGTCCGCTTGCAGGGAATTCTGACTCGGTGAATCGTTGCGCTGCTCGACTTCGTGCGCTTCCGCTGTCGCGCGCTTCAACACGCGTTCGAGGGGTGATGCGGAGCCGCGCTTGAAGCCCGGCCCGGTGTCCTGGACGCACAGCGCCCACTGTGGACGCTTCAGGTTGCTGCCCGCTTCCCAGGTCACCTTGACGCCGCCCTTCTCGGTGACCTTTATTGCGTTGAGCACGAGGTTCTGAACGATGCGCTGAATCTTTCCGGCATCGCCATCCACCATGAGCGTCGTCGGGCCATTCGCCAGCAGGAACAGGTTTCGCTCGGCCGCCAGCGGTCGCATGGAATCGCAGAACTCCTTCAGCAGAGACGCGACATCAAAGTGTTCGACCTGGCGGTGTTCATGGCCTGCCTCGAGACGCGCCTGGTCCATCAGGTCGGCCAGCAGCTTGTTGAGCGAATTCACACCGAGTTTCAGGATCTCGGAAAAGCGCGTTCGATATTGATCTGGCACATCCTCCCGCGTCAGTACGGCGGAGGCGTTCGCGATGACGTGCGCACGGCCACGCAGGTCGTGAGCTGCCTCGCGCCAGGCTTCGGCGCGCTTTTGTTCCAGTACCTTGAGCTGCGCCAGCGCCACTTCCAGTTCACTCACTCGACTCGCCGCCTCGGTCTGTTGGAGGCGGGCGTATCGCGACGCACTGGCACACATACCGTCGCTGCACAGGCGAACGAGTTCGCGACGTGCGATTTGCATCCCGCGCGGTTCGACGTCTGGGTTCAGCCCCTGGAAGTTCTCGAGTTCCTGGAGCAGGCACAAATGCAGGTGGCCCCATTCCAACATCGTTTCTGGCTGGTTGTAGCCCTGCTGCCAGCGATGCAGGCCGTGCTCAGCCGCGGATTCCATTTGCTCATCACGTGCCTGCTCGTGATCGGCTGGATTCCGAGCCGATAACCGCCACTCGAATGCGTCCAGGACTGCCGGAATGTGATCGACGAATTGGGCGCGTGTAATCGTGGATGCGGTATTCAGTTCCGGGTCTGCGTCTACCGCCCGCCTCCACTCGGAGAGAATGGCGTCGCGTCGATCTGCCAAGTGTGACGCCAGCATCTTGAGGGCTTCATAGCACTTGTCGACGTTGTCCACCGTCACGCTCCATTGTCAGACAAGCGATTGATGAGCCGGCCTGCTTGCGTCCGCTTCGTGTGAAACGAATGGTACGTCGGATCCTGAGATGTTCCGACGGATATCGACTACGCGCTGGATGGAATGCTGGCGCGGAACGGCTGTAGGTTTTCGTCCTACAATCGTCGGGGATGCAAGAGGAGATCCTGGGATGAGACTCGCAGTCCGCTTCACTTTGAGCATCGCCGCTACCGTCCTGTTGAGCTGCGCGGTCACCACGTCGCTCGCAGCCGACGGCATCGACGACAAAGTCGACTCCGCGCTCCGCAAGGAGTTGTTGAACAAGCTCGCCGCCGCGCTGGAAGCGAAATACGTGGTACCCGAAACTGCCGACGAAGCTTGCGGCGCTGGTGCGCGCGAAACAAAAGGCCAATGCCTACAAGGCCATCACTTCACCGATGGGCCTTGCGCAAGCGCTGACCGATGACATGTTCACCGTCGCGCACGACAAGCACCTGCGCGTGTACATCAGTTTTTCGCCGCCGCCAGCCGGCCCGGAAAGCGGGCCTTCACCGGAACAGCTGGAGCAGGTGCGCAAGGAAAACGGCGCGATCTCCAGGGTCGAAATCCTCGACGGAAACGTGGGCTACATGCGCGTGAACGGCGTTCCCTGGGTCGACGGCGCGCGTCCCGCAATCGCCGCTGCGTTTGCCTTCGTGCACAACTCTGACGCCCTGATCATCGACAACCGCACCAACGGCGGCGGCGATCCAAACACGGCCGCGCTCTATATCAGCTACCTGAGTGAAGGTGAGCCGTTCGTCACCGGCAGCTTTCACTATCGCGAAGGGAATCGCGTGCAGGATTTCTGGACGACGAAGCTGGGAGATCTTTCTTACGGTGCAAGTAAGCCCGTGTTCGTGCTCACCTCGAGCTGGACCTTCTCTGGCGGCGAGGGAGTCGCGTACGACCTGCAGGCGCAAAAGCGCGCCGTGATCGTAGGTGAGACGACGGCCGGCGGTGGCACATCGCCACAGCGGCTGTCGTTGGGACATCAATTCATGCTGGCCGTGCCGGTTGCCCAGGGTGTGAACCCCATTACCAGGACGAGCTGGGAAGGGGTCGGCGTCAAGCCCGATGTTCCTGTCGATGCGGCACTCGCGCTGAACAAGGCGCACACGCTGGCGGTTGAACAGCTACGGGCTTCCGCCCCGGATGAGTGGGCACGGTCCGATCTCGACTCCATCCTGATGAAACTGCAGACGATCGAAGAGGCTGAGTCGGGAAAAGCCGTTCGCTTGCGGAACGCGGAGGTACTTGGTGCTTATGTACCGGCGATCGGCATGGGCACGACGGTCGTGGTACTCGAGAAAGACGGTCAGCTGGTACGGCATATAGATGGAGTGCCTGATCGCGTGCTGATGCACCTGGGCGGCAATCGTTATGGGCAGGAAGGGCTGCCGAGCGGCTTCACGATCAGTTTTCGTGCGCAGGCAGGGAAGATGGAATTGCTGATGGAAGAGCCGAGCCGTTCGTCGGTGATTCGTGTGAGGCGTTGACGGCGCAATCCGCATCCCAAACCTGCGGCACCGAAGATGCGGCTCCGCGCTGTCGAACTCCTGACCACCTGGCCGGCGGGTTCACCGTGGCGCCTCCGCGTCGGCCGGGGCGAAACGAAAGTAAAATCGCGCCGTCACATGGTGGTCCGTGGAGGGCCCATCCGAGTGCCATTTGGAACGCTCTACGGAATTCTCCGCGATCAGCGCTCCGTCATCGCTTTTCCACAGGCGCACCACCGACTCTTCGATCATCTCCGAATCCTTCGGCGGGTTGAGGCGACTCAGCATCGCGCGCGTTGTCAAGTCGCTGCCCATGCATTGCCATTCGCGAGCAGCAAGGAGTTGCGACCTGCCATTGTTGTCGAACGCGGAAAATCTCACAGATGCCGGACCTTCAATGCTGATGCGCACGGTGCTCACCGAGCCCTGGTTCGTGCGATTCACGCCGTTTTCAATCATAGAATCCAGCGAACCCGTGTCAGGCCACACAACGGTGTACATCCCCGAGCGCGCATTGGTTTGGGCCGGCATTCCTTGCACCGCGAAGAGACCGTCAATCTCCACGCAGTTGCGAGACCCCTTCGGCATCCAGTCGCCCGGTGGTTCTTCGGCGCCATCGATTAGCGTGGCGCAGCCGCTCGCGAACGCAGCAAGAAACAGACATAGCGTTTGAATTGGTCGCATTTCTGGCTCCGCTGCTGGCCGGGAACGCGATCTTACGCCAGGCCACTCACCGAGAATGGACAGGAGACGCAGCCCGCAACTGATGCGCGGTCAGATTGCAACCCGTTTGGCAGTTGGCGCGTCTCAAGTCGCAGAGCCGCGAATGCGCAGGCAGCGCGCTGTCTTCAGTCTGCCAAAAGGAGCTCCCATGACTCGCTATTCGGCCATTGCCCTGGTTCTGCTAGCCGCCAGCCCTGCCTACGCCGCGGAAAAGACAGTCGAGCGAACTTTTACAGTCTCGCCAGGTGGATCGCTGGTCGTGGACGCCGACTCGGCCTCGGTGCACGTTTCAGGCGGCGATACCAATCAAGTCACCGTCCGCATGGGTGCCCGCGGCTCGGAAGAAGACCTCGCCACCGTGAAACTCGACGCGTTCCAGAAAGACGGTGGAGTAACCGTCGTGATGCGGCGGCCGGAGAAGAAAGGCTGGTTCAACTGGGGTTCGTGGAACGGCGGGGGGAGTATCGAGGTAACGGTGCCGCGGCGTTACGGGATCAACATCAAAACATCTGGTGGAAGCGTGGAGCTGAAAGACACCATCGGCTCCGCGACGTTGCACACCTCTGGCGGTGACATCGTCGCGAAGAACGTGAACGGCAATGTCGAGGCGCGAACTTCGGGCGGCGGAATCGTTGCGGACACGATCCGTGGTGACGTCGATGCAGGCACCTCGGGCGGAGACGTCCGCCTGCTGCATGTCGATGGAAAAATCAGGGGACAGACGAGTGGCGGGAGCGTGCAGTGCAGCCTCGTGGGCATCAATCGCGGAATTTCGGCGTCGACTTCCGGTGGCAGCATTCAATTGACTCTGCCGCGAGCTACAACTGCCAACATCGAAGCGACAACGAGCGGAGGCGGATTCGATTCAGAGCTTCCAGTCGCATCGACGGTGCGGCAGGACGATCACGTCAAGGGATCCATCAATGGCGGCGGTCAGCGGATCGATGCGAGCACGTCTGGAGGAAGTATCTCGGTGCGGGCGGCGGATTGATCGCAGAGCGCGACTACCACCGAAGTCAGACCCATGAAAATGAAATGGGGGGTCAACCGAATACGGTGACCCCCCATTTCATTTTCATATGGCGCGCCCGGAGAGATTCGAACTCCCGACCACCTGGTTCGTAGCCAGGTACTCTATCCAGCTGAGCTACGGGCGCGTGGCTCAAATTTGAGGGCGGCGATCCTACCACAACGCGTTTCCGGCCCGCGAAGCAAAGATTACCGAAACAAAATCAATCACTTAAGAGCGGCCCGCCGTTCGCGTCGGGGATCGCCTGATGACCCGCCGGCGGGAACCACGGCTGCGGATTTGCCCCTTGGCGCCGGCCGCATCTGCGAACGGATGCGGGCGGGCCCCTGCCCCTCCGACCCGCCCGACAGGCTGAGTAGTTAGACGACTCCTCACAAACAACTTTTGCTGTGGGATGCCACTGGCACCGCACTCAGAGGGCGCCTACAAGGTAACCGCCTTCGCGTTGTTACCATCGCCGCACCTTAAAACTCAACTTCCGATGGCGGTCGCCACGATGTCAAATGTACTGAAGAAGAATGGCAAAGAGATTCACGCGGCCTGGGCCAGGGATCTCGCCAGTAGTGAGGCCGGCACCAAGGGGCGGATCTCCAAAAACGAACTCGATCAGCAAACCAGCGAGTTCATCCAGCTGCTCACTGCCGCGTCGGAGCACGCCAGGGGCGCTGACATCTCCGGCCCCGATTTCAAGGCGATGCGGGACTTCCTCGATGGAGTGTCGCGCTCGCGCGTGCAGCAGGGATTCTCGTCGGACGAAACGGCGATGTTCATCTTCTCGCTCAAGAAACCGTTTTTCGCGGCGCTGCGCAGCGACGCGGGCAAGGATGCGGACGTGCTGGCCGAGCAGGTCTGGAAAGCCACCGAATTGCTGGACGCGTTAGGCATCCACACCGTCAAGGCGTACCAGAAATCGCGCGAAGAAGTCATCAATCGCCAGCAACGCGAGATGCTGGAGCTGTCGACGCCGGTGGTGAAGCTGTGGGACGGCATCCTGGCAATTCCGATGATCGGCACGCTCGATTCGGCGCGCACCCAGGTGGTCATGGAGACCTTGCTGCAGAAAGTGGTGGAGACCGGCGCGCAGATTGCCATTCTCGACATTACCGGCGTGCCAACGGTGGACACTCTGGTCGCCCAGCACCTGCTCAAGACGGTGACCGCGCTGCGCCTCATGGGCGCCGAATTCATCATTTCCGGTGTGCGTCCGCAGATCGCGCAGACCATCGTGCACCTGGGCGTTGACCTGCAGGGCGTTGTCACCAAGGCCAATCTCGCCGACGCCCTGGCGCTGGCGCTGAAACGCACCGGCAGCTCGCTCAAGAGCTGACGATCGATGGAGCATATTCCAATCCTGAGGATGGGCGACTTCCTGCTGGTCACCATCCAGATCGACATGCACGATCAACTGGCGCTGAAGCTGCAGGACGACTTGTCGAACGCCATCCAGAAGAACGCTTCCAGGGGTGTCCTCCTGGACATCTCGACGCTCGAGATGGTCGATTCTTTCATCGGCCGCATGGTGGCCGACATTTCCGGGATAGGCCGGATTCTCGGCGCCGAGACGGTACTGGTCGGCATGCAGCCCGCGGTGGCGATCACCTTGGTGGAACTCGGCCTGGCGCTGCCAGGCGTGGCAACCGCGCTGAATGTCGAGCGGGGTATGGCGCTGCTGCGTCGAAAAATCGACGGAGCGGAAAGCGATGCTGACAGCACCACCACAGGGTGAGGCGCCACTGCGCTCCGAGCACGACATCGTGCTGGCGCGGCAGACGGTGCGAAAGCTCACGCAGCAGCTCGGATTCTCCCTGGTCGATCAGACCAAGATGGTCACCGCGGCCAGCGAGCTGGCGCGCAATGCGCTGGTCTACGGGGGCGGCGGGACTCTGCACTGGCAAATCCTGGAACGGGACGCGCGCAGCGGACTGAGACTCCTGTTCGCTGACGAAGGTCCGGGGATTCCGAACATGGACCTGGCGATGACGGACGGGTGGACTTCGGGCAAAGGACTCGGCATGGGGTTGACCGGCGCCAGGCGTCTGGTCAATGACTTCGAGATCGACAGCAAGGTGGGCGCGGGAACCCGCGTCACCATTGCTCGCTGGAAGTGACTCCCTCACATGGAAGTGGCAGTGAAATCACGCGGATACACCTCGCAGTTGCACTATGCGATCGACGACAGCAGCAAGGTCGGCGAAGTTCGGCGTGCCGCCCAGAACCAGGCGAACTTCGAATTCGATGCGAAGACCGCTGGACGTGTCTCGATCGCAGCCACGGAGCTGGCTAACAACCTTCTGAATCACGCCGGCGGCGGCGACCTCCTGATCCAGACGCTGGGCGACGAACAGGCCGCGACGCTGGAGCTGCTGGCGATTGATCGCGGCCCGGGCATGGGCGATATCGAGCGCTGTCTCTCCGACGGATATTCCACGACGGGCACGCCCGGCACTGGCCTGGGTGCCGTGCGCCGGCTGGCGGACGAATTCGACATCTACACCGCGCCGGGCGACGGCACCATCGTCATGGCGCGCTTCGGGCGTGCACTCTCACCGAGATTCGGCGCCGTGTGTGTACCGATTCCCGGGGAAGTCGACTGCGGCGATGCCTGGCACCTGGTCAGCAACGGCGGGAGTACGGCCGTCATGATGGTCGACGGCCTGGGTCATGGCACCTTCGCGGCGCAGGCGGCCCAGGCGGGCATCAATTCGTTCACCGCATCTCCCTGGTTGCCGCCGAAGGAGATCATGCAACGCGCGGCCACAGCCATGGCGCGAACGCGCGGTGGGGCGGCGGCCTGCGCCCAGATCGACAAAGGCGGAGCGATTTCCTACGCCGGGCTGGGGAACATCAGTGGCATGCTGGTGTCGCGCGACCAGTCCCAGGGACTGGTTTCGCATTCCGGGATTGTCGGCATCCAGACGCAGCGCGTGCAACAGTTCGAGTATCAGCGCTCTCCCGACACTTTGCTGATCATGCATTCCGACGGAGTCTCGGCACGCGGCAGCCCAAGGGAACGCCCGCAGTTGTTCGCGCATCATCCGGCCATCATTGCCGCGGCGCTGTACCGCGACTTCGGCCGCGGTCACGACGACGCTTGCGTGGTGGTGGTGGCATGAACTCGCCGGATCTCAACTCGGACCTGGCGGCGCGCGAGGCCGACATCGCCGCGCTGCGCGTGGAGCTCGACGAGACCAACAGGGGCGTGGTGGCGTTGTATGCCGAGCTCGACGACAAGGCCGAGCAGTTGCGCGCCGCCAACGATTTGAAGAGTCGTTTTCTCTCCTACATGAGCCATGAATTCCGCACGCCGCTCACTTCGATGACCAGCATGGCGGGCATCCTGCTGTCGCGCCTCGACGGACCGCTGACTCCCGAACAGCAGAAGCAGGTGGAATTCATCCGCGGCTCGGCGCGCGAGCTCACCGAGATGGTCAATGACCTGCTCGATCTCGCCAAGGTTGAGGCCGGCCGCATCACAATCTCGCCCGAGTGGTTCGAGATGGTGGACCTGTTCGCGGCGCTGCGCGGCATGTTCAAGCCCATTGTTGCCACGACATCGGTGTCGCTCTTTTTCGACGAGCCGAAGGACGATATCAAGCTGTTCACCGACGACAAGAAGCTGTCGCAGATCCTGCGCAATTTCATCTCCAATGCGCTCAAGTTCACCCCGCAGGGCGAGGTGCGCGTCGCGGCGCGCATGGTGGATGCAGAGACGGTCGAGTTCGCGGTGTCCGACACGGGCATCGGCATCGCCGCGGAACACCTCCCCAACCTGTTCGCCGACTTCGTGCAGATCGACGTACGACTGCAGAAACGGCTGCGCGGCACGGGGCTCGGGTTGTCGCTGGCACGCAAGTTCGCGGAACTGCTGGGCGGCCGCGTGTCGGTCGAGAGTGAGCTCGGCAAGGGATCGCGATTCTCGGTGGTATTGCCGGTGCGTATCGCCGGCGCGGATGCCGCGAGGGCGCAGGCATGAGCTCGCGAATCCCGAGCATGATCGTGAACCAGAAGATCGTCGTGGTGGACGACAATCCCGCGTCGTTGTATTCGACGTCGCGCATCCTGCGGTCGGCGGGCTTCGAGGTGATCGAGGCCACCACCGGCGCCGAGGCGCTGGCGGCCGCCGCCACCCAGGACGTCGGCCTCATAGTGCTCGACATCAATCTGCCGGACATCGATGGCTTCGAAGTCTGCCGGCGCCTGCGTGCCCGCACGCAATACCGCCTATCTACCCATCGTTCACCTGACCGCAACATTCGTCGCCCACGACGACATGGAACAGGGCCTCTCGGCCGGCGGCGACAGCTATCTCACGCACCCGGTGGATCCGCCGGTGCTGATCGCGACGGTGCGCGCCCTGCTGTTCGCGCGCCAGGCGGACGTGCTCAAGCGCACCACCGACGCCCGCTTCCGCACCATCTTCGAGCTGGCATCCAGTGGCATCGCCCTGCTCGATCCCGAGCTGGTGTTCCGCGATGTGAACCCGGAGTTCTGCCGACTCGCGGGTCGCGATCGCAATGACATCATCGGCAAGCGCTGCGTCGACGTCATCGCGCCGGGCCACGAGGACACCTGCAAGCAGCTCCACCGGTCACTGGCCGACGGTGGGCGCTGGGAAGGCACACTGCCCGTCTCGCGCCCGGACGGCAGCGTCGCGGAAGTCGAATGGCGCATTGTTGCAGAGAACAGCCACGGCGTTCGCATCGCCATCGCCACCAATGTCACCGAGCGCGAAAAGCTGCTGGAGAGCGAACGCGCGGCGCGCACCGAGGCCGAGCGCAGCAACCGGCTCAAGGACGAGTTTCTCGCCACGCTCTCGCACGAGCTGCGCAATCCGTTGAATGCCATGCTCGGCTGGGCCAGTGTGCTCAAGCGCCGCAACGTGACCCCGGCGATGCTGGCGCAGGGACTGGATGCCATCGAGCGCAATTCGCGGGTGCAGAGCCACCTCATCGAAGACCTGCTCGACTTCGCGGGCATCCGTTTCGGCAAGATGCGCGTCGACGTGGACGCCATTCCGCCGGCGCGCGCCGTGGAGTCGGCGGCGGAAGTCGTGCAGTCCCAGGCGATCAACAAGGGCGTCGAACTGCATCTTCATGTATCGAATCGCGAAGCGCATGTGCTCGCGGACGAGTCACGCCTGCAGCAGGTGGTGTGGAACCTGCTGAGCAATGCCATCAAGTTCACGCCCACGGGCGGCATCATCGATGTCCACGCGCGCGTGGCGGGCGATCAGTACGAGATCGCGGTGGTCGACTCGGGGCGCGGCATCAGCCCCGAGTTCCTGCCGCAGATCTTCGAGCGCTTCAGCCAGCAGGAGTCCGGTACCGGCAAGAGCTTCGCCGGGCTCGGCATCGGTCTCACCATCGTCAAGCACCTGGTCGACATACATCACGGCAGCATCGAGGTGGAGAGTTCCGGCTTGGGCAGGGGCGCGACGTTCCGCGTGCGACTGCCGCTCACCGAGCGCCGACCCAGCGACGCCGGCACAGAACAGGGCTCGCGCCTGCAGAAAGTGCGGGCGCTGGTGGTGGAGGACGATCCCGATGCGCGGGCGCTCATCGGGCGCATCCTGGCGGACGCCGGCGCGCAGGTGAGCGACGCGCCCAATGCCGAAGCGGCGATGGCGCAAATCAAGATCACGGTGCCGGACGTGCTGGTGAGTGACATCGGCATGGCGCAACTCGATGGCTACCAGCTGCTGCGCAACCTGCGCGCGGCGGGATTCGGCCCTGAACGTCTGCCCGCCATCGCGGTGACCGCCTTCTCGCGTGTGCAGGATCGCGCCGACGCGCTCGCCGCCGGCTTCCAGGCGCACCTGGCCAAACCCGTGAAGGCCGAGTCGCTGATCAGCGCCGTCGCCAACCTCACCCGCCGAAAATAAATGGGGACATTCCTGATTTGCTAGCAAAAAGGGACGCGCCTGGAGTGTGGTGGCGACCGCCAGCCCCGTCCCCTTTTGCAGCAAATCAGGAATGTCCCCATTTATCGGAAGGAGCGCGTTTCCCAGGTGGCGACGATGACCAGCACGGCCGTGGTCGCGGCGCTCAGCGCCAGCGGCGTCATCAAAAGGGCCACCGGCGCGAGCAGCGCCAGCATTCCCAGTCCGACGAGATGCGACAACGGGTAGTACTTCGCGCTGGCGCGCTTGAAGAACACGTTCCCGGCGAGGTACAACGCCGGCCCACCTAACAAGGCCACGGCCGAGGCGACATCCAGGTGACCGCCCGGATGCGCAATCGTGATTTCGTCCGCGACCGCGCACACCACGATCCCCGCGACGATGGGGATGTGAAAGTACGTGTACACCGCGCGGCCAATGCGGCCGGTATCCTCGGCGCTCGCGATCTGCCGGCTGCCGCGCTCAGCGCCAATGTTGAAGTAAATCCACCACATGGCGACGCTGCCGAGGAACGCCACGCCGAATGCGCACACCGCGGCGGTGGTCGCGGGCAGCGACGCAGCGGTCGCGCCGGTCACGAGAATCGATTCGCCCAGCGCGATGATGACGAACAACGCGCAGCGTTCGGCCATGTGCGCGCCGTCGACCTTCCAATCCGCGGTGCTCGAGGCTCCCAGCCCCGGCACGTAGTAGTACAGCAACGGCCCCACGCAATCGATGATCAGCGCACTGATCCACGCGATGACCTGCGTGTCGCCGCCCGCCCAACCGCCCCACAACCAGAACACGCCCGCGACCACCTGCCAGCAGGTGATGCGCTGATAACTGCGGTGCAGCGCCGGGTCGTGTCCACGCATTGCGAACAGCGCGAACACCGAGCGCGAAACCTGGCTGAACACATAGGCGCCGGCGAACAGCAGCGCCTCGTGGCCGAAGGCATTCGGTATCGACGCCGACAACAGCAGGCCCGCAAACATGAGCAGGAACAGCATCACGCGCGGCGCGGGCTTGTCGGGGTCGACCCAGTTGGTGAACCAGCAGGTGTACATCCATACCCACCAGACGGCGAGCAGCAGGAGCAGGGTCTGCAACACGCCGGCGAAGTCGAGATGCTTCACCAGCGAGTGCGACAGCTGCGTCACCGCGAATACGAATACCAGGTCGAAGAACAGTTCGACGTAGGTGACGCGGGCGTGGCGATCGCGGGAGCGCAACAAGCTCTGTTGCGTCATGGCGCGCCTGCGAACGGCGGCGGCGCCAGCGCCACCGAAACCGGCAGCAAACATGCCAGCACAATCGAGTGCAGTATTCGCATGACATCCTAGTCTGCCAGAATTAGTGTTCGCACCATGATCCGCTTCAGTCGTCGACGATTCGTGCAGGGCCTGGCTGGAGGCACACTGCTGTTAGGCGGCCGGTCGTTCGCCACTGCCGCGCCCGCTGGCGGCCGCGAGCTCTCGGGTTCCGCATTCGATCTCACCGTCGATACGCTGCCGGTGAACTTCACCGGCGCCGCGCGCCGCGCCGTCGTCGTCAACGGCCAGCTGCCGGGGCCCACGCTGCGCATGCGCCAGGGAGATGAAGTCACCATCCGCGTGACCAACCGCCTGCGCGAGCGCACGTCGATTCACTGGCACGGGATCATCCTGCCCGCCGACATGGATGGAGTGCCCGGCCTCTCCTACGAAGGCATCGCGCCCGGCACCACGTTCACCTATCGCTACAAGGTCAATCAATCCGGCACCTACTGGTATCACTCACACTCGCGCTTCCAGGAACAGGTGGGCCACTACGGCGCGCTCGTGGTCGACCGGCGCGGCGGTGAACGCCATGGCGCCGACCGCGAGCACGTGCTGCTGCTGTCCGACTGGACCGATCACGATCCCGAGCACATCTACGCCACGCTCAAGCGCCAGAGCGACTATTACAACTTCAACCAGCGCACCGTCGGGGACTTCGTCCGCGAAGTGCGCGAACAGGGCTGGGGCGCGACAGTGGCCGACCGGCGCATGTGGGGCGACATGCGCATGAATCCCACCGACCTCGCCGACGTCAGCGGTTATGCGTACACCTATCTGATGAATGGCGTCACGCCGGCTGGCAACTGGAGCGGCACGTTTACGCCGGGCGAACGCGTGCGCCTGCGCATCATCAATGGGTCATCGATGAGCATTTTCGACCTGCGAATTCCGGGGCTCAAGCTGACCGTGGTGGCCGCGGATGGACAGGACATCGACCCGGTGACCGTCGACGAGCTGCGCATCGGCACGGCCGAGGTGTACGACGTCATCGTCACGCCCGGCGATGCGGCGTACACGATATTCGCCCAGTCCATGGACCGCTCGGGTTTTGCGCGCGGGACGCTGGCGCCGCGCGCCGGCATGTCAGCCGAAGTGCCGTCGCTCGACCAGCCCGTGTTGCTGTCGATGAGCGACATGGGCATGTCTCATGGCGCGCACGGTGGAAATAGCGCTCCACAAGCCGGCGCGGTGGACCATTCGAAGATGGACCATGCCGCCATGGGCCACGCACCGGCGCCCGCAGCACCCGCGGTGCCCGTGCATGCGCCCGCCGAGTCGGGACCCATCGTCGACATGCGCGTGACGCAACCAAACACCGCGCTCGACGACCCGGGTGTGGGCCTGCGCGACAACGGTCGGCGCGTCCTCACTTATGCGGACCTCGCCACGCTCGGCGGCCCCATCGACGTGCGCGAGGGTGCGCGCGAAATCGAGCTGCATCTCACCGGGCACATGGAGCGTTACATCTGGTCGTTCAACGGCCAGAAGTTCTCCGATGCGACGCCGCTCCAGTTCAAACACGGCGAACGGCTGCGGGTCACGCTGGTGAACGACACCATGATGACGCATCCCATTCACCTGCACGGCATGTGGAGCGAGGTGGTGGATGCGCAGGCCAGTTTCCGTGTCCGCAAACACACGGTGCTCGTGAACCCGGCGCAACGCCTGTCGTATCTCGTGACCGCCGATGCGCTGGGCCGCTGGGCCTATCACTGCCACCTGCTCTACCACATGGAAGCCGGCATGTTCCGCGAAGTGGTGGTGGCGTGAGGCGTCAGCTTTTCTTCATCGCCACCCTCGCATGCGCGGCCCTCTCGCAAGCGCAGGGACAGAGCGAGCGCGAACACGTGCCGCCCGATCCGCCGCAGACTCACGTACACGAAATGCCGTACGGCGAAATGGTCGAGATGATGGGCATGGACGATCGCCGGCGCTTCGGCAAGGTACTGTTCGATCAGCTCGAATGGCGGGATGGCGACGAGGGGTCGCAGTACGCCTGGGACGCGCGCGCCTGGTACGGCGGCGACTTTCACAAGGCCTGGCTCGAAGCTGAAGGCGAGCACGTCGAGGATGCGACCAGCGAGTCGCGACTCGAAGCCGGATGGGAGTACATCATCGGCCCATGGTGGAGCGTGCGCGCCGGCCTGCGACATGACGGCGGAATCGGGCCGACACGCGATTGGCTCGGCGGCGGTGTCATCGGTCTCGCACCGGGCTTCATCGAGACCGAGGCCAGCGTGTATCTCGGTGAGGATGGACGCAGTGCCTTGCGCCTGACCCTCGAGCGGGACTTTCTGTTCACGCAGCGCCTGGTACTGCAGCCGGAGCTCGAACTCGATGTGTTCGGCAAGGACGATCCGGACAAGCTGATCGGCTCGGGAGTGTCGACCCTCGAGGTCGGCCTGCGGCTGCGCTACGAGTTCCACCGCGAATTTGCGCCGTATCTCGGTTTGAGCTGGACGGGACACTTCGGCGACACCGCGGATCTGCACCGCGCGGCGGGCGAAGGCAGCGACGAATTCACCTGGCTGGCCGGCATCCGCGCCTGGTTCTGATCGGGGCCAAATCGGAGACAAATCGGGGACAGGTTTATTTATTGACCTAGGCGGAATGCCCCACTGGGTCGTCCGCGTCAGTCAATAAATAAACCTGTCCCCGATTTGTGCCGATTTTGTCCCGCTACTTGCCGGGAATCCAGTCGGTGCCGGCCAGCGGGATGCTCGCCATCGCCGCGGCCTCGACCGTCAGCGCCACCAGGTCCTCGCGCTCCAGGTGATGCACGTCCTGCTTGCCGCAGGCGCGCGCGATCGTGGTCAGTTCCATGTTCAGCGTCTTGAGGTAGTTGCGTCACGCGCTTCGCGCCCACGGCCGGTTCCAGCCGCTGCTCGAGCACCGGCGTCCTGCGTGGTGACGCCCACCGGGCAGCGGCCGGTGTGGCAGTGGTGGCAAAGACCCGGCGCGGTGCCGAGCGCCGCGTAATCTTCGACCGCGGACAGGTGCTGGCCATCTGACGACATAGCTGTCGCTGTTGCAGCCCAGCGCGATCAGCATGCCCTGGCCGATCGAGACCGCATCGGCGCCCAGCGCCAGCGCCTTGGCCACGTCGGCGCCGGTGCGGATGCCGCCCGAGACGATCAGCTGCACCTTGCCGCGCATGTTGAGATCTTCGAGCGCATCGACCGCCTGGCGCAGCGCGGCCAGCGTCGGGATGCCCACGTGCTCGATGAACACGGTCTGCGTCGCGGCCGTGCCGCCCTGCATGCCGTCGACCACGACGACGTCGGCGCCGGCGTGCACCGCCAGCTTCACGTCGTGGTTGACGCGCGTGGCGCCCACCTTCACGTAGATGGGCTTCTCCCAGTCGGTGATCTCGCGCAGCTCGTGGATCTTGATGGCCAGGTCGTCCGGCCCGGTCCAGTCCGGATGGCGCGAGGCCGAGCGCTGGTCGACGCCTTCCGGCAGCGTGCGCATCTTCGCGACGCGCGGATTGACCTTCTGGCCGAGCAGCATGCCGCCGCCGCCGGGCTTGGCGCCCTGGCCGATGACGATCTCGATGGCGTCGGCCTGGCGCAGGTCGTCGGGATTGAAGCCGTAGCGCGACGGCAGGCACTGGTAGACCAGCGTCTTGGAGACTCTGCCGCTCCTCGGGCGTCATGCCGCCGTCGCCGGTGGTGGTCGAGGTGCCCACTGCGGTGGCGGCGCGTCCGAGCGCTTCCTTCACGTTCGCCGACAGCGCGCCGAAGCTCATGCCGGCGATGGTGATGGGAATGGCCAGCTCGATCGGCTTCGCTGGCGTAGCGCGTGCCGAGCACGGTGCGCGTGGCGCACTTCTCGCGGTAGCCCTCGAGCGGATAGCGCGACAGCGAGGCGCCCAGGAACACCAGGTCGTCGAAGTGCGCGACGTGGCGCTTGGCGCCCAGGCCGCGGATCTCGTACAGCCCGGTCGCGGCCGCGCGCTGGATGTAGTCGATGATGTGGCGATCGTAACCTGCCGACTCCTCGAGTGACAGTCGCGGCATGGTGGGCGGGATTCTTCGTTCATGGCGGTCTCAATACTCCTGGTTGGCGTCGGCGTTCCAGTGATACAGCGTCTTCGCCGAGGCGACGCGGCGGAACTCGCGCGGGTCGTGCGTCGAAGCCGGCGCGACCCGAGCAGTTCTGCGACGGCCGCGTAGTCGGCTTCCGTCATCGGCTCGAAGCGCGCGTCGGCGCCGAGCGAGCGCACCTTGCCGCGCACGTAGATCACGGCTTCGTAGAGCGAGTCGCCCAGCGCATCGCCGGCATCGCCGCAGATCACGAGGCGGCCGGCCTGCGCCATGAAGGCGGAGAAGCTGCCGACGCTGCCGCCGACGACGATGTCGCCGCCCTTCAGCGAGATGCCGCAGCGCAGCGAGGCATCGCCTTCGATGACCAGCAGCCGCCGTGCGCCGAGGCGCCCGGCGCCGGTGGAGGCGAACCCTTGACGCGCACCGTGCCCGACATCATGTTCTCGGCCGACGCCGGGGCCGGCGTTGCCGTGCACGGTGACGTTGGCGTGCTTGTTCATGCCGCCCAGCGTAGTAGCCGGCATGGCCGTCGACCTCGATCTCGCAGCGGCGCGTCGCAGCCCGCGGCGATGGTGTGCGCGCCGTCCGGATTGCTGATGCGGACCTGTCGCGACGCCGGACTTCTGCCGCGTCGCGGTGCAGGAAGCGATTCAGCTCGCGCAGCGGCGTTGCCGCCAGGTCGAACTGCCTTCACGCCTTCCACGAGTACATCTCTTCGGGCTTCGGCTCGAACACCTTGCGCGTGGCGCACGCCCGGCAGGTGCGCCAGCGAGCGGAACTCCGAGGCGATCGCCACGTAGTCGTCGGTCTCGGCCACGATCGCCGGCTTGCAGGCGAAGGGATCGCGCACGAGCAGCAGTCCTTGTCGGTGCCCATCAGGAACGTGTAGAAGCCGTCGAGCTCGCTGAAGCCGCGCTGCACGCGGCCGTCGAGGTCGTCGCCCTCGCGCATGCGCCATTCGAGGAAGCGGCAGGCCGCTTCGGTGTCGTTGTCGGTGTCGAAAGTGATGCCGAGCGGCTCGAGCTTGCGGCGCACGCAGGTACGGATTCGACAGCGAGCCGTTGTGCACCAGGCAGAAATCCTCGCCGGCGGTGAACGGATGCGCATGCGCGGGCGTGACGGCCGATTCGGTGGCCATGCGCGTGTGGCCGACCGCGTGCGTGCCCGTGCGAGCTTGGTCAAATCCGTAGCGCTGCGGCGATCTCCGCCGGCGTGCCGATGTCCTTGTACAGATCGATGCGAGCGGCCCACCGACAGCACGTAGCAGCTCGGGCGCCGAGTTCGGCGCAGCCAGCGTCCGCACGGCGTCCGGCACGCGCCTGCGGTCGATCAGCACGGCATGCCGGCCGGTGTCGTGCGAGCCGATGCTCGCCGTCGAAGCGCCGGTCGAGCGTCGCGCGCGAGCCGCTTCCAGTCCGGCCGCGCCGTCGCCCTGGAACAGGCTGAGCTTGCGCGCGTCGTCTTCAGCGGCTCGCCGAACACGGCGAGGCCGGCCGAATCCGGGCCGCGCTCGGTCATGCCGATCAGCATCGGCACCATCAGCTCGCCCAGCCGTCGCGCCCAGCGAGGCTTCTTCAGCAGCAGTCCGACGATGCCGCACATCAGAAGAACTCCACGTAGCGCTGCGTTTCCCAGTCGGAGACATGCCGCGCGTATTCGGTCCACTCCATGCGCTTGAGCGCGATGAACTCCGCGGCCAGCTCCGCGCCGAGCCCGGCCTGCACCACTTCGTCCTGCTCCAGCGCAGTGATGGCTTCGAGCAGGTTCTGCGGCAGCAGCGCCGATGCCTGCGCTCGCGTCAATTGCGCCGTCGGCTGAGCTCGTACAGGTTGGTGTTGTTCGGCTCGCCCGGATCGAGCTTGCGGTCGACGCCATCCAGGCCGGCCGCGACCACGGCCGCCAGCGCGAGATAGGGATTGCAGCCGGAATCGGGCAGGCGCATTCGAGGCGGCCGCCCGGGATGCGCACGCAGGCGGTGCGGTTGTTGTCGCCGTAGGCGATGTAGGCCGGCGCCCAGGTCGCGCCGGACAGCGCGCGGCCGACCACCAGGCGCTTGTAGGAATTGACCGTCGGCGCGCAGATCGCGGCCAGCGCGCGCGCGTGCGTCAGCAGCCCGCCGAGGAAGTGATAGGCCATCTTCGACAGGCCAGGCCGCGCTTGTCGGATCTTGTCGTGGAACAGGTTCTTCTGCTTGTCGTTGCCGAGCGAGATGTGGAAGTGCGCGCCGCTGCCGGTGCGGTTGGAGAACGGCTTGGGCATGAAGCTGCCGATCATGCCGTGCTTGCGCGCGATCTCGCTCGCCGCCATCTTCACGAAGCGTGAAGTTGTCGGCGGAGGTCAGCGCATCGGCGTAGGTGAAGTTGACCTCGAACTGGCCGTTCGCGTCCTCGTGGTCGATCTGGTAGACGTCGATGCCGACGGCGCGCAGCGCGCCGGTGAGCTCGTCGAGGAAGCGCGCTGGCGCGCGACAGGCCCTTGTAGTCGTAGCAGGGCTTGTCGAGCGTGTCGGTCGCGTCGAAGGGCCCGAGCTTGCCGTCTGCGTCGCGCGTCAGCAGCATGAACTCCGGCTCGATGCCGGTGTACAGCGTGAGGCCGCGCTCGGCGAGCCGGTCGAGCTGGCGCTTGCAGCGCGACGCGCGAGCAGTAGGGCTAGGGCTTGCCCTTGCACCGTGCCGTTGCAGACGATGCGCGCGTAGCCGGGCATCCAGGGAATGGGCGTCAGCGTGCAGGTCGCCGACGGCCATGTAGTCGGGGCCGTGCGGCCCCATGCCGAAGCCCCACAGCGCGAAGCCGGCGAAGCCGGCGCCGTCGCTCAGCACCATGTCGCAGGTGCTCGACCGGCACGGACTTGGCCTTGGCGGCGCCGTGGATGTCGACGAACTGGGCGAGCACGTACTTGATCCGTGCTTGGCGAACAGCTCTGCGTCGGCACGTGTCTTCTGTCGTTCATTGCGCACTCTCCCCGATGGCAATTCGTTGTCGACGATTTCTTGCGAGTGTCTGACCACAGGTACGGCCCGAAGCTCGGATCGCACCAGATCCGGTAGATCAGTGCCGTCGCGGCGCCGATCTGCGGCAGCACGAGCACGCCGACGCCGATCATCAGCGTCATGACCACCGGGCCGCGCGGCCATATCGCAGCGCGGCGAAGATCGAAGTTGCAGACCTGCGCGAAGCACTTCGTCGGCCGCGCGCGCCGCCGAGCACGAGCGCGCGGTCTTCGCGCAGCACCGGATAGACGCCAGCGATCCGCTGCGCGACCAGCTGCTCGCGATGCGCCACGGATGCCCAGCGCGCATCGCCCGCTCTTCCACGAGGAACTCCGTGGCTGCCGCAGGCGCGCCGACCACGCTCCAGCGGTCGTGCATCCGGATCGCGCGTGACGTGCGGCCAGGTGATCCGGCGCTTCGGCCAGGCACGGCGCAGCCCGGCCCTTGCAAGCCGAAGCGCGCGGCTGCGGGCCTTTCGAGCCGAAGCGCCGCTCGCGGACGGCTCTGCGGTCAGCCACGCGACGTCTCGCGCGCGCTCATGCCGCCTCGCACGAAGGGCAGTCGTGCACCACGCGCGCCGGCACCATGCGTGCCGTCGCATCGGCGCGGATCGCAAGCGTCGCTGCCTGGCGCGCGAGTGCCGGCTGCACCATGGCGAGCCCGATCGTGCGGCCGAGCGTCGGCGAACGCGCAACGCTCGTGACGCGGCCGGCGATGTCGCCGTCGTCGATACAGGATGGCCTCGAGCACCGGCGCGCTGCGTCGGCTGCGCAGCTCGAAGCCGACCAGCTGCTGACGCGCGCCGCGCTTCTCGAGGATGCGCAGGCTGCGCTGGCCGACGAAGAACGGCTTGTCCATGCGCACCGCCCAGCCCAGCCCGGCCTCGAACGGGTTGGTCAGCGCCGTCGGTGTCCTGGCCGACGATGAGGTGGCCCTTCTCCAGCCGCAGCACGCGCTGCGCTTCGACGCCGAAGGGGCGAATGCCCGCAGCGCGCGCCGGCGCATCAGAGCGCGTCCCACACGCGCGCGCCGCCTGCCGAAGGGCACATGGATCTCGTATCCCAGCTCGCCGACGAAGCCCGACGCGCATCAGCCGCGCCGGCATGCCGGCGACGTTGCCCTCGCGCACGCCGAGATACGGGAAACGCGGCCTCGCGACAGGTCGACATCGGTGCAGCGGCGCAGGATCTCGCGGCTCGCGCGGGCCCGCGAGGTTGAACGCCGCAAGATGCCCGGTGACGTTGACGAAGGCGCAGTCCAGGCGCCAGCGCGCATTCGCACCGCAGCAGCTCGCGATAGACCGTGGCCGAGCCGCCGGTGGTGGTCGTGAAGTAGAAGCGCTGCTCGCCCAGGCGCGCGATCACGCCGTCGTCGACGCACGGTGCCGCCTCGTCGAGCATCAGGCCGTAGCGCGTCGTGCCGACGCGCAGGTCCGCGAAGCTGCCGGTGTAGACGCGATCGAGGAACTCGCCGGCGTCGCGGCCCGTGGATCTCGATCTTGCCGAGCGTGCGAGACATCGATGAGGCCGACGCCGTCGCGCACCGCGCGCGACTTCGTCGCGCGATGCATGCGGCGCGCGCGCAGCCGGCGCGCGCGTAGTACTCCGGCCGCTGCCAGTTGCCCGCCGGCATCCAGGCCGCGCCGTGTGCGGCGTGCCAGTCGTGCAGCGGCGTGCGGCGCGTCGGCGTGAAAGCCGCGCCCCGCCAGGTGCTTGAGCGGCACCGGGTGAAACATCGGCCGCGCGTGGTGAGCCCGGTGTCCGCCGAGCGGCGTGCCGCGCGCCCGCGCGAGGATGCGCGCGGCATTCAGGTTCGAGAGCTTGCCCTGCGACGGCCCCATGCCGACGGTGCTGTAGCGCTTCAGCAGCTCGATGCTGTCGAAGCCTTCCTGCGCGGCGTTCGCCAGATCCTTGACCTGCAGGTCTTCGTCGAGATCGACGAAGTCCTTGCCGCGCGGATGCGGGAACGACGGACACGGATGCGACTGCGCTGTCGCGCGATGCGCGCGACCGGCCGCTTGCGCGTGCGCCGGCTGCTCGCCGCGCGCATGCGCGGCGGCGCGCCGCGCCGGCGTCGCGGCCATCCTGGCGGCGCGCGCGCGAGCTCGTACACGCCGTTGACGCGGCCGGCGCGAACAGCCCGGCGGCAGCTGCGCCGGCACATGCTGCTGCAGGGCCTCGTCGAACGCGAGCTGGCGCCGGCCTGCGCAGCAGCTGGAACGCCGGCGCCAAGCCCACGCTCATCAGCAGCGCATCGCAGTCGATGCGTCGCGCTGGCTCGCCGCTGACCGCCGTCCATCGCCACGCGACTCGCAGCGCACGCACCGCGCCGTCCGCGCCCGGCCATGCGCCTCCATCGGCATCGACGCCGGCGTCGCAGCGCAGGCTCGCGGCGACCTGCGCGTCGCCGACCGATCCCGCTCGCGCGCAGATCGAGCACGGCTGCGACCGGCACCTGCGTGCGCGCGCAGCGTCGCGCGCCAGCGTCGATAGCCCTCGCGCGTTCGCGGCCAGGATGACCACGCGCCGGCCCGGCGCGACGGCATAGCGATGCAGCAGGCGCTGCGCGGCCGAGCCCAGCATGCACGCCGGGCAGATCGTTGTTGCGAAACACGGCCGGCTGCTCGATCACGCCCGTGGCGAGCACCACGGCGCCGCGCGCGCACCTTCGTCATGCGCTGCGGCTCGACCAGCGCGACCCAGCTGATCCGCGTAATAGCCCGCCGCGCAGGTCGCGCAGAGCACTTCGATGCGCGTGGTGCTGCGCGACGCGTTCGATGCAGCGCGGCGAGCTTCCGCGCGCAGCGGCACGCCGCTCCAGCAGCCGCTGCCGCCGAGCCGCGCGTTCTCGTCGACCAGCAGCACGCTGCGCCCCGGCTCCGCTGCCGCCAGCGCCGCCGCCAGGCCCGCTCGGCCCGGCGCCGACCACCAGCACGTCGCAGAACGCGTAGCGCTTCGGCGTGCGCGCGGCGCGGCGCCTGCACATCGACGCTGCCGAGGCCGCGAAGCGCGCGGATCAGGCGCTCCCAGCGCGGAAAGCTGCGCTTGCCGTGAAACGCCTTGTAGTAGAAGCCCACCGGCAGGAACGGCGCGAGACGCTCGATGCAAGCGCGCGCGGTCGCGCGCCACGCCGCCGAAGGTGTTGACCGCGGTGACGCCATGCCGTCCGCGAGCGGCGCGACGTCGCCGCGCACGTTCGGCACGCCGTCCGACCTGGAACAGGTTGTTCGCGTCGTGATTCGGCGAGCGGAAGAGGCCGCGCGGCCGGTGATACTTGAAGCTGCGCGCCGAGCATCATGACGCCCGCGCGCGGCGAGCGCGGAGGTGAGCGTGTCGCCGGCGAAGCCCGCGAACTGCCGGCCCTCGAACGTGAAATCGCAGCGCGCGCGAGCGGTCGATCCACTCGCCGGCGACGGGCGGCAGGCGTACATCATGGCGCGCCGCCTCGCCGCAGCTCGCGCGCAGCGTAGGTGCGCATGAACTCGTCGCGCGCCGTGTCGCGCTCGGCGATGAACCAGTAGCCCGACGGCGTGTGGCACCACCACTCGCGCTTCACGCCCGGCACGCCGCTGCGATTGAACACATAGTCGCGTCCACTCCGCATCGGTGCAGGCGGCCGGATCCGGCATCGCGCGCACTTCGCCGCCGTAGACGAATTCGCAGCAGCGGGCGCAGGCCATTCAGCGGGCAGGGAATGAGTTTCACTTCAGTGCCCCACCGACGCCGCGCCCTTCTCGCCCGTGAGCTCGAAGCGCGCGAAGCGCGCCAGCGAGAAGCCGTCGATGAGCGGATGGTTGCGTGCCCGTGGCCACGGTGTGCGCTCATGGTCTTGCCGGCGACCGGCGTCGCCTTGAAACCCCAGGTGCCCCAGCCGGCATCGAGAAAGAAGCCATCGCACCGGCGTCGGCCCATGATGGGCGCGAAGTCCGGCGTCATGTCGGCCATGCCCGCCCACTGGCGGTTGACCTTCACCTCGGACAGGAACGGAAACAGGTCGAGCATGTGCGCCGCGAGGCCTTCGGCGAAGTCGAGCGTCGAGCGCGTGGAGTGCAGCTCGTAGCGGATCGAGCGATGCGCCCATCACGAGTTCGCCGCGCGCGGTCTGCGACACGTACACGTGCAGCGAGCCGGACACGATGATCGGATCGAGCCAGGGCTTGAGCGGCTCGGACACCATGGCCTGCAGCGGATGCATGTAGATGCGGCGGGTCGAGCCCCACCATGCTGCAGCATGCGCGGCGTGTAGCCGGCCACGGCGCACAACACGCTGCGCGTGGCGATGTTGCCGCGCGTAGGTGCGCACGCCGGTGACCGCGCCGTCGCTGCACGTCGATGCCCAGGACCTCGGTGTGCTGGTGGATCTCCACGCCGCGGCGGTCCGCGCCGCGGCCATAGCCCCAGGCCACGGCGTCGTGCCGCGCGATGGCGCCCGGCGCGTGATACAGCGCGCCGAGGATCGGCGCATGCCCGCCGCAGGTCGAGATCCATCATCGGCACGCGGCGCTTCACGAACGCCGGCGTCCACGATTCCGAGTCGCACGCCGAAGTGCTTGTTGACCTCGGCGCGCCAGCGCAACGTGCGCAGGTCGGCATCGGTGTGCGCCAGCGTGAAGTGGCCGCGCGTGGAATAGAAAAGGTTGAGGTCGAAGTCCGCGACAGGTCCTGCCACAGCTGCACGCTCTCGTCGTAGAACCGCACGCCCTCGGGCGTGAGGTAGTTCGAGCGGATGATCGTGGTGTTGCGGCCGTGTTGCCGCCGCCGAGGTAGCCCTTCTCGAGCACGGCGACGTTGCGGATGCCGTGATCGCGCGCAAGGTAGTAGGCGGCGGCGAGGCCGTGCCCGCCGCCGCCGATGATCACCACGTCGTAGCCGATCCTTGAGCCGCTCGGGCTGCGCGGAACATGCGCGGTTCGGGATGGCGTCGGCGCAGAAGCCGAACTTCAGCAGGCGATGCGGCATCGAAAACGCGAGTTGCATGGCAGTGAATTGAGTTGCACACGGATAACATGGGGCGCGGCGGCCGTCAACGGGCTCCGGCGAGCGCTTATATAAGGAGTGGGTTATGGCAAAGGCGACGGCGCCGCGGCCCACGCGCCGGCCGCGGGATCGCCGGCGAGCGTGGGGCGCCAGGTCGGCGCGACGGTGCGGCGGCTGCGCGGCTCGCATGGGCCTCACGCTCGGCGAGGTCGCGCAAGCGCTCGGGCATCAGCGCCGCCATGCTGAGCCGCCTCGAGACCGGCGACGTCATGCCGAGCCTCGAAACGCTCGGCGCGCTGACCGCACGCGCTCGGCGTGCCGCTCTCGCATCTGTTCCGCGAGTCGGCAAGCGCGCGGCGGCGCGCAGCACGTACATCGAGGGCCAGGGCTCGAGGTGGTGCGGCGCGGCACGAAGCGCGGCCACACTTATCATCTGCTCGCGGCGGATCGCGGGCCGCGCCGCGCGTTCGAGCCGTTCCTCGTCACGCTCACCGACAAGAGCGAAGTGTTTCCGGGCTTCGAGCATCCCGGGCACCGAGTTCATCTATCTGCTGGAGGGCTCGCTCACCTACCGCCACGGCGATGAGAGCTACATGCTCAAGCCCGGCGACTCGCTCACCTTCGCGGGCGAGGTGCCGCACGGGCCGGAGAAGCTGATCAAGCCGCCGATCCGCATGCTGTCGATCATCATCTACGCGGAGCCGTAAATGGGGACATCCCGATTTTCCGTGCAACAATCGATTGAAGGTGCGCGTGTGCCAACACGCGCGCGAGGGTTACACGGAAAATAGGAATGTCCCCATTTACGGGTTGGCAATTCTGGATCGATCGCGGCGGCACGTTCACCGACATCGTCGGCCGCAAGCCGGACGGCGCGCTCGTCACACTCAAACTGCTGTCGGAGAACCCGGAGCGCTATAGCGACGCGGCCGTGCAGGGCATCCGCGAGCTGCTCGGGGTCGGCGCCGGCGGGCCGATGCCGGCGGACGACATCGACGCCGTGCGAATGGGCACGACGGTCGCGACCAACGCGTTGCTGGAGCGCAAGGGCGATCGCACCGTGCTGGCGATCACGCGCGGATTCGCCGACGCGCTGCGCATCGGCTATCAGCATCGTCCCAAGCTGTTCGTGCGGCACATCGAATTGCCGTCGATGCTGTACGAGCAGGTCGTCGAGATCGACGAGCGCATCGGCGCGCATGGCGAGGTCGTGCGCGCGCTCGATCTGCAGCAGGCGGAAGCGCGCTGCGCGCCGCGTTCGACTCGCGGCATCCGCTCGTGCGCGATCGTGCTGCTGCACGGCTATCGCTATCCCGCGCACGAGCCGCAGCTGGAGGCACTTGCGCGGCGCATCGGCTTCGTGCAGGTCTCGGTCTCGCATCAGGTCAGCCCGCTGATGAAGCTGGTGTCGCGTGGCGACACGACCGTCGTCGACGCGTATCTGTCGCCGGTCCTGCGTCGCTACGTGAATCAGGTTGCCGCGCGCTGCCCGGCGTGAAGCTGCAGTTCATGCAATCGTCCGGCGGGCTGGCCGACGCGCAGTTCCACGGCAAGGACGCGATTCTCTCCGGACCCGCGGGCGGCATCGTCGGCGCGGCGCGCACGGCGCAGCAGGCGGGCATCGGCAAGATCATCAGCTTCGACATGGGCGGCACTTCGACCGACGTCGCGCATTTCGCCGGCGAATACGAGCGCGCGTTCGACGCGGAGGTCGCCGGCGTGCGGCTGCGCGCGCCGATGATGCAGATTCACACCGTCGCCGCGGGCGGCGGCTCGATCTGCCAGTTCGATGGCGTGCGGCTGCGCGTCGGACCCGAGTCGGCCGGCGCGGATCCCGGGCCCGGCGTCGTATCGACGCGGCGGTCCGCTGACGGTGACCGATTGCAACGTGCTGCTCGGGCGGATTCAGCCGGAGTTCTTTCCGGCGGTGTTCGGCCCGAGCGGCGATCTGCCGCTGGATGCGGGCGTCGTCGCCGGCGAAGTTCGCGCGCTGGCGGCTGACATCGCGCGTGCGCGGCGCGCCGCAGACGCCGCCGCGCTCGCCGCGGGCTGCATCCGCATCGCGGTCGAGAACATGGCGAACGCGATCAAGAAGATTTCCGTGCAGCGCGGCCACGACGTGACCGAGTACACGCTGTCGTGCTTCGGCGGCGCGGCCGGTCAGCATGCGTGCCTGGTCGCCGACGCGCTCGGCATGCAGACGGTGTTCATGCATCCGCTGGCCGGCGTGCTGTCGGCGTACGGCATCGGCCTCGCCGATGTGCATGGCCATGAAGCAGCGGGCGATCGAAGGCGCCTCTGACGATGCGCGCGCTGCGCGGGTCTGGCAGCGCCGTTCGCGGCGCTGGAGCGCGAGGCGCGCGGGAGCTTGCCGGCCAGGGCTTGCGACATGCACGATCTCGATCGAGCGCAGGGTGCGCTCAAGTACGAAGGCACGGACAGCACGCTGCAGCTGCCGGTGCGGCCGGAGCACGTCGCGAGCGCTGACGCGCGCGTTCCTGGAGCAGTATCGCATCGCGGTATGGGTTTCAGATGCCGGGCCGGCGCTGGTGATCGAGTCGATCTCGGTCGGCGGCGACGCGGCCGATCGGCGAGCACGCGCGGCGCAGCTGCCGCGCAGTTCGGCACCGCGCGCCGGCGCGCTCAGCGCCCGCACCCGCGCGGTATTCTTCGACGGCGGTGGCACGACACGCCGTTCTTCGACACGCGACAGCCTGCGGCCCGGCGACGACGATCGACGGGCCCGGCGGTCATCCGCGAGCGCAACACCACCATCGTCATCGAGCCGGGCTGGCGCGCGAGGCTCACCGCCGCTCGATCACCTGATCCTCGCGAGACCGGCGCCGCGCGGCGCGAAGCGGCATCGACGCGCGCCGACCCGGTGCTGCTCGAGGTGTTCAACAACCTGTTCATGTCGATCGCCGAGCAGATGGGCGTGACGCTGGCGAACACCGCGACGTCGGTCAACATCAAGGAGCGGCTGGATTTCTCCTGCGCGCTGTTCGACGCGCAGGGCCACCTGATCGCGAACGCGCCGCACATGCCGGTGCACCTGGGCTCGATGGGCGAGTCGGTGCAGGAGATCATGCGGCGGCGCGCGCGAGCAATGCGGCCGGGCGACGTGTACGTGCTCAACGCGCCGTACGCCGGCGGCACGCATCTGCCGGAATCACCGTGGTGATGCCGGTGTTCCTGCGAGGCAGACGCAGCCCGCGTTCTTCGTCGCCGCGCGCGGCCACCACGCCGACATCGGCGGCATCACGCCGGGCTCGATGCCGTCGGACTCGACGCACCATCGACGAGGAAGGTGTGCTGCTCGACAACGTGCAGCTCGTCGACGCGCGGCGTATTCCTCGAGGCCGCGCTGCGCGCGCTGCTCACCGGCGGCAAGTATCCGGCGCGCAACGTCGAGCAGAATCTCGCCGACCTGCGGGCGCAGGTCGCGGCCTGCCAGAAAGGCGCCGCCGAGCTGGAGGCGATGATCGCGCACTTCGGGCTCGACGGTCGTGCAGCGCCTACATGCAGCACGTGCAGGACAACGCCGAGGAAGCCGTGCGCCGCGTGATCGATGCGCTCACGGACGGCGACTTCGCATACGCGATGGACAACGGCGCCGCGGTGCGCGTGGCGATCCGCATCGACGCGCAGCGCGCGCGAAGCCACCATCGACTTCACCGGCACCAGCGCGCAGCAGCCCAACAACTTCAACGCGCCGGTGTCGGTGACGCGCGCCGCGGTGCTGTACGTGTTCCGCACGCTGGTGGACGACGAGATCCCGATGAACGCCGGCTGCCTGAAGCCGCTGCAGATCATCGTGCCCGACGGCTCGATGCTCAACCCGCGCTATCCGGCCGCCGTGGTCGCCGGCAACGTCGAGACCTCGCAGGTCGTCACGGATTGCCTGTACGGCGCGCTCGGCGTGCTCGCCGCGCGCCAGGGCACGATGAACAACTTCACCTTCGGCGACGGCGAGCACCAGTACTACGAGACCATCTGCGGCGGCTCGGGCGCCGGGCCCGGACTTCGACGGCACCGACGCCGTGCAGACCCACATGACGAACTCCCGCCTGACCGATCCCGAAGTGCTGGAGTGGCGCTTCCCGGTGCGGCTGGAGATCTTTCGCATCCGGCGCGGCTCCGGCGGCGCGGGCGGCATCGCGGCGGCGACGGCGTCGAGCGGCGCATGCGCTTCCTCGAGCCCATGACGGCGGTGATGCTCGCGAATCATCGGCGCGTCGCGCCGTTCGGCGCTGGCGGGCGGCGCCGCCGGCGCGACGGGCAAGAACTGGATCGAACGTGTCGACGGCAGCCATCGAGCAATTCGGCGCGACCTTCGCCACCGCCGTCGAAAGCGACGACGTGATCGTGATCCAGACGCCCGGCGGCGGCGGGTTTGGCAAGTCATGAGTGACAGACCGCGCCATGCCGCCGGCTGGCGTTCGCGAGCGTCGTCGGCACGGCGCTCGAGTACTACGACTTCGCGGTCTACAACACGCTCGCGGCGCTGGTGTTCAACAAGATGTTCTTCCCGTCCTTCGATCCGCTCGCCGGGCACGATCCTGGCGTTTGCCACGTTCGCCGTGGGTTATGCTCTCGCGGCCTTCGGTGGTGTGCTGTTCGGTCATCTCGGTGACCGCTACGGGCGCCGCTTCGTGCTGGTGATGACGCTCATCATGATGGGCATCACCACCGTGCTCATCGGCCTGCTGCCGACGTATGCCGAGATCGGCGCACTGGCGCCGGTGCTGCTGGTGTCGTTGCGCTTCCTGCAGGGCATGGCGCTCGGCGGTGAATGGGCCGGCGCCGTGTTGCTGTCGCTGGAGCACGGCGAGAGCGGCAACGTGGCCGCAATGCGTCGTTGGCGCAGATGGGGCCTTCCATCGGCACGCTGATCGCCGCGGGCTTGATCGCGCTCACCTTGAAGTTCGTGAACGAAGTGGAGCTGCTCGCGTGGGGCTGGCGCGTGCCGTTGCTCGCGAGCGTGCTGCTGGTCGCCTTCGGACTGTGGCTGCGCATCGGCGTTACCGAGACGCCGCAGTTCCGCGAGCTCGCGCAACGAGGCGCCAGGCTCGCGCGCGCCGCTCGGCGAAGTCTTGCGCGAGCACTGGCGCGGACTCATCACTCGGCGGGGCGCGCGCATCGGACCGGACGTGCAGTACTCGCTCGTGGCGGTGTTCTCGCTCACCTACATCACGACCGATTCTCGGCCTGTCGCGCACGCTCGCGGTGACGGCGCTGACAATAGGCGCCGCGTGCAACGCGCATTCTGATCCTGGTCGCCGGCATGCTCTCGGACCGATATGGCCGGCGCGCCGTCTATGGCGCCGGCGTTGCGGCTGCCCTCGTCTGGGTGTGGCTGCTGTTTCCCATGCTGGACTCGAAGGTCGAATGGATCATCATCGCGGCACTGGTCAGCGGCCTTTGCATCCATGCCTTGATGTACGGCCCGCAGGCGGCGTTCATCGCCGAGCAGTTTCCGACGCCGGTGCGCTACGCCGGCGCTTCGCTGGCCTACACGTTCGCGGGCGTGTTCGCCGGCGGCATCGCGCCGCTGGCCTTCACGGCGTTGTATCGCGCCTATGGCAAGCCCATGGTCGTGGCGTTGTATACCACCGTGGCGCTCGTGATCACGGCGATCGTGTTGCGCTTCGCGCGCGTCAGACGCGAGTGATTTCCTCGCGCGAATAGGTTCGATCCGCGCCTCGAATCACCTCCGCCTCGCGCTGCCGGCGATCGCGCAGACCCTTCATGTCGGGCCAGAGCCGCTGCATCGAATCGAACTGATGCGCAATGGCTTCGAGGTCCGGCTCCGGCGAACGCAGCAGCCTGGCGATCTCGGCCATCTCGCGGCGGCGATCTCCCGACAACGCGGCACCGCGGTTGTACACCAGCGAGAGCATCACACCCTGCGCGTCCGGCGGGAGCTTCTCGACGCCCGCGAACGCGGCCCGCGTGCGCGCGGCAAAATGCGGCAGTGTCTTGAGGTAGAAGACCTCTTCGGCGGACTTGAGCGGAATCTTCACGTGTGAGACCCCCTGTGCGATTCGTTTCGCGGCTGGCCCCGTCACGCCCTGTACGGCCAGCAACGCCGCAAGCTCGGGCTCGAACAGGTAACAGTCCCAGTCGGAAGTGATCTGCGACTTCGGAGTCATGCCGAGGTCATAGCCGATGCCGATGGTCACGCCGCTCATGCCGCCCGGCCAGGTGGGCCGCTGAAACTCCCTTTCATACCGCTGGCGCGATCCCACCTCGAACCTGACGAGAAGATCGAGGCTGGCGCGCGAACACTCGAGACTCACCGCGCGCTTGCTGACCTGGATCTCGAGCCGGCTTTCGAGAGCCGTCAGCGTTTCCGGTCCCAGCACGCCGTCGGCCGTGACGCCGAGAATCTGCTGGATCCGGCGCAGCCGGCTAGTTAGCTGATCCCGAGGGGTTGCCATGCACCGGCAAGCTACGCGCGCTGCCCGGAGCGGTCAATACGCAGGCCTAGCTATTGACCGCGGACCCGTGATTCCGGACGGCGCGCAGGCCGGACTCCAGTGCGCCCTGCATCCAGCCCTGGAAGCGCGACAGGTGCTCACCCGCGAAGTGGATACGGCCCTCGGGTTTCTCCGCGCCCACCAGCATGCCCGTCATCTGCCCGGGACCCGCGAGTCCCAGCGCACCGCGGGTCCACGGATCCTTGTGCCAGATCTTCACGTGCATGGTTTCGAGGTTGGCCTTGAGGCCCGGATGCGCGCGTTCCATCTCGTCGATGATGAACCGGTCGCGCGCCTCGGGCTCCATGTCACCGGCCTTCTCGCCCATGGGCCCGGAGAGGAACGAGACCAGCAAGCCGCGCGGCCCGGGCTGATCGTGCGTGAAATGCCAGATCTGCTGCGGCGTGTCGGAATGGCCGAAGCCATTGAAGCCGTCCTTTTCCCAGTAGCGGGTCCGGCATTGCAGCGCGGTGCGAACGATGGTGTCGTAGACCAGTTCATTGATGACGCGGCGCTTGGGCGGCGACAACGCCGGCGCGATCTCGATGCCGCGCAGCGCGGGAAAGGGGATGGTGCAGATCAACCGGTCCGCCTGCCAGGTTTCGAGCGCGCCCGACCGTCCGCGCGCAATCGCGCGCACCTGCTGCGAGTCCTGCTCGATGCGGGTCACCGGCGTGCCGTAGTGAATCTTGTCCTTGAGCGCGGCAGCGAAGGCGCGCGGCAGCCGGTCGTTGCCGCCGACGATCTTCGAGCGTGTCTTCTCCTGCGACTCGTAGGCGATCTCGCGCAGCGTCCACAACGCGGAGGTCCGATCCTCCTTGGAGTTCGCCCACGGCCATTCGAGCAGGTTGTTGGCCGCGTCCGAGGCACCCTGCTCTCGCAGGTACACATTGAACGAAACCGCATCGAACTTCTTTGCCACCGCCGAGCGGTAGTCGATGTTCCAGGGATCGCCGAGTTCCGCGAGCCCGGCCTTGATGTACTTTTCGAGCAGCGGCCACAGGCCATCGAGGCGCTCATCGTCGCGCAGCGGCAGCGGGCATTCGTGCAGGTCGAACTCGCCGTCGGTGCGCGTGCGAATACGCTTGCCGCCGATGGAGTACATGCGCGCGCCCGCCGGATAGAAAGGCGTGAGCGGCAGGTTGAATTCGCGCACGTACCGAAGCGTGACGTCATGGTTGTCCGGAATACGCGCCGCGCCAGCCTCGACGTACAGATCGTCCGCCCAGGGCTCGCGCACCGTGAGCACTCGCCCACCCACGCGATGCTGTGCTTCGAGCACGGTGACCTGGTGGCCGAGCCTGGTGAGTTCGTAGAGCCGCGACCAGGCCCGACATGCCCGCGCCGATCGACGATCACCTTCTTCGGCGTCGCCGGGATCAGCGCCGCAGGTTCGCGGCGGCCGGCCGGCTCAGCCGCACGCGCAACTGGAAACAGGCCGACGGACGCGGCCCACGCCCCGAGTTTCAGCAGGTCACGACGGCGCACTTTCATTCTTGTTCTCCATTCTTGTGTCGCTCCCATTTGGCCACGGGTCCCGGTCGCGACCGAAACAACGGGTGTGCCGCCGGGCGTTTGTGGTGCTTCAGCTTTTCAAGTTGTGCAGGAGACCGCAAGGCCAGCTTGCCAAGCAGGTGGTTCCATTCGTATTGGAGCTGGCCGCGGGTCGTCACGATGGGTCTGAACACGTGCGACCCGTCCCAGCTTGCTGCGCGCGAAGTTGTAGCCGCGAGCGGTCGCCTCTTCGTGAACGGCCGCGAGATAAGCGTTGATGGCAAGACGCGGCGACGGGTGGGCGCGAAATCGCTCGAGTTGCGGATGATGGTTGTAGCCGCGCGTCCTGCCGCGCAGCACCGCCTGCGCCAGCAGCGCCTCGCGCCACAGTGCCACCAGCCCTTTACTGTCGAGATATCTGGGGTGCAGCGACCATAGTCGCATCTGTACTTCCAGCCGCTTGGTGGTTGGTGCGGCCGAGTCTAACAGCGGCTTTGTATCAATGCGTTTGTCGGCAAAGTCACGGCTGCTCGACCCTGAAGTCCTGAAAGGTGGCCGCAGCGCCCGTCGTGCCGATTCCGTATTGCCCCTTCACAATCGCACCATCAATGGCGCCGGCGACAAACACGTCGTTGACGTATGCGTGCAACTCATTGCCAGTGACCGCGAGCTTGAAGCGGTAGTATTGGCCCGGCGTCGCCGTGAACGGAACGGTCCTCAAGACCGTGATGGTGCCATTGACCTTCTTGCGGATATCGAGACGCCCGTTGCTACGCACCGCGAGATAGTAATAGGTGTGCGAGTCCACCCAGCGCGCAAGCAATCCGAACCAGCCGGCCGACGGACTGGCGTAGGAATCGAGGTGGGCCTTTGCTTCAACGACCTGATCGCCGGTCGGCACACCGGTGAATGCGCGTGCGTCGGCGCTGCTATCGGTCTGCGCGAACGCGACGTCGGAGGTGTTGGTGGCAGGGTCCTGTTCGACATGTGTCCAGGTGCCACCCTGAAAGGTGAATTCGGGGGTGGGATCGAAGGGATCTCCGAAATCCTTGAACGCGAGCGGGAACGTATCCGTCGATCCAACGTACACGTTGTCGAAATCGGCACGCGCCTTGTACGTCATGAGCGCCGCGCGGCCATGCGTGAGCGCATTGTCGCTCACGAACGCCACTTGATGCCGTTGATGTAAACCTCGAGCGTCGTGCCATTGACGATGAGCTTGACGTGATAGGTGCGATTCAGCACGAAAGGCAGCGAAGCCTCCGCGAGAGTCCGGAAGGAACCAGCGACCAATCGTTGCAGAAACACCTTGTTGGAGCCGCGCAGCGTGACGTAGTACTGGTTGTTGACATCGACGTAGCGCACCGCCAGCCCAACCCATCGGTCGCTGCCATCGACGGCGGTCGGCTTGATGTCAGCCTCGATCGACTGCGAGTTGGCCCAATCGCTGTCGGTCAGCAGCGCGGTTGACTTGCCCACCAGGCTCGACTGGCGATAGACGGTGCCCGCGCTCGTATTCGCGAGCGCGAACTGGCTGCCGGACTGTGGCTGCCAACCCGTGACGTCATGCGCTTCGAAGTCGTTGGCGATCGCCGCTGGAGCCACCAGCGGTACGGGCAGTTCGAAAAAGCTCAGGGTAATCTGGCTGAAGAAGTCCTGGTTCTGCGCCACGGCCAGGTTGCCACTGACGTCGACGTAGCCGCCGCTATACGCCTGAAGCTTGGCAACGTGATCGAATCCTCCTGCGCTGTTGCGCATGTAGAGGTAGGGACTCGGGTCGGCGCGATACCAACTGGGTCCCGACTGGCTGAGCAGCAGCGGCCCGCGGTAGTCGGCCGCGAATGGAACCGTCCCGGTGGCGCTGTCGAGCGGCTCGACCCTGCCGCGAAACGTCCAGCTCGATCCCACACGCTCGAAATATCGGCCCTCTTCCACGAACGCGACATTGCCCTTGAGCGTGGGCGCACCGAGCGTAAAGCTCGCGCCCGCCGGTGGCGTGATCGTGCCGACCTGCACCCACTGCAGCGCGGTGCCGTTGCGCCGATATTCGCGGATTTCCGTGGGTGAATTGCGCACCAGCGCGACGTCACCGTCCAGGTCGAGCGCGGCGCCGTGATTGTTGCACGCGCCCACTGCTCCCGAGATGCGGCCGTTGATGCGCCAGACACCGCTGCCAGTCGACTTCTCGTACACGTCTGCGTCGTAGTTGCAGCCGCGTCGCGCCGCGAGGATGCGGCGGCCGGAGATCGCGAGCCCGGGCGCCGAGCCTGGCGTGCCCGCCGTGTCGGCCTCGACGTAGGCGTCGCCGCTACGCTCATAGATGTGAAGCACGGGACCGATGCGCAGCGCAGCGATGCCATTCGCCATCGCGACATCATCATCCTGCGCCGGCGTCGTCGTCTGGACCGCGAGCAGTGTCGCGCGTGCTGTCCACTCCCGGTCAGCGCCGCGCTGATAGAGATAGGCCAGCCGACCGCCCCCGTAGTTCGAGATGACGATTGCGAAATTGCCGTCGATCGCGACGCGACCAGGGGACAGGTTGAAATCATCCGAGATAAAGGTCGACTGGACAGGCCGGACCGTGTGCACGCGTGTGTCGGCATGCACCCCGAACGAGGCGGCCAAAAACAACGCGCACAATGAGACCTTGTGTTTCATGGAATGCTCCCCGCTGCGTCGCCCTCCCGACAGATCACTTGCAAGGAGCGCGCCAGTCGGGACACCGCGGACCAGGCGTCGAGCAGAGCAGCGGCAGGACGGTGAGCACACCTTAGGGCGCAAGTTTTGCGTAACGCAGGAAAGAATTTGCCGCTGTGGCGCGGCTCCCGCCTGCCTCCGACGCACGAATGCAGAAGAGTGGCAGGGGGCGTGCGCTATTCCTACGTGAACCTGGCGCAACTGGCTCAGCAGGTGCTGTGCAGGCGGCAGCACGTAGTTAGATAAAGTCCAGCGGCTCAGTCGTTGTAGTACACCCAGATGCCGCTTTCAAAGTTGTAGGTGTACGTACCAAAGATCTGGAAAGTCGAGGCGTAAAAAACCTTCGGCGCGCCATCAGCGAGTACATAGCCAATGCCCCACCTGTCAGAAAGGGAGCCCGGGGTGATGCCCGCCGCCTGGTCCGTCGGTGGGTACGTGCCGTGTTGCTTCCGGAATTCGAGCACCGTCGCCACCACGCCTTCCGCCGCCTTGCGCGCCTCGTGGTGATACCAGGCATGCACCACGGCGATGCCGCCGATCGCCAGCACCCAGATGCCGGTGGCGATTGCATGCACGCGCCGGCGCTCTGGCCGCTTCCAGAAGATGAAGCCGCTGTAGAGAAACCAGATCAGCAGAAATGGCGCGACCAGGTAGATCATGAATCCGCCGCCCTTATGGGCTGCGAAGAACACGAATGCTGCCGCGCCGATGACGGCACCCACGATCGGTGCGCGTCGCGTGCTCATGGGTCTATGGGACCTGCGACATCATGAAGCGCAGGATTTTGCCGCTTTCATGCGCCGGTTGCGCGAGGATCTTGTCGTACAGGCTGCCAGTCATGTCGCAGATCCTGCGCTTGTCGGCCTCGCCGGTGACACCGGCGGCGTTGTCGAGTAACCCGATCTCCTCGCCGTATTCCTCCACCATCCGGGAGTAAACCACCTGCAGCTTGGCGACGACCTCCTCCTGGTCCGGCAGCGGTTGCGGATCGGAAGCCGAGCTCTCGATCACCACCGCGAGTGCATCGAGATCATCCTTCTGCATCTTCTTCGAGAACTGCCCGGAAAAATCGAGCGGTGCGCCCGACTGCGGAAAGAGGAACCGGTAGCAGGAGTCGCCACCCTTTTTCTCGAGCACTCCGAGCTCGGCCATCATGATGTCCATGTAGGCAGCAACGGATTCATTGGAAGCCGTCGGCAGGCGAGCCTTGACCAGCGCGATCATGTGGATCCGGGCGGCGGCGAGGGCTTGATCACGGCTGCCGCCCTCCATGACCACTTTCCTGATGTCATCGAGCATGGCCTGGTAGACCTTCGCGTCGTACTTCTTGACCGCGCGAAATGACGCGTATCCCTGGAGCTCGGCCTCGACCCGCTTTACCTCGTACCAGCCATTCGCATGGGGCAGGAAATAGATTCGCGACAGCGCATAGATGACGATGAATATGACCACGAAGGTGATGCTGAACTTGCCGCGATCGTCCTTCGGCGCGCCAGCGATCATGAATGCGAGCGCGCCCGCAACGGCACCCGAAACAATCGCAAGGGCGATACCCATCAGGTTCACGTTCTTATGCCTCGGACCGGGAGAGCTTTCGCAATTCCCCAGCAGAGAAAATAGAAAACCAGTCCCCACAACCAGCCGAGTCGCCAGGCCAGTTCGCGGTTCAACCACTCTTGCGGGACTTCACGTGTGAAAGTGGCCACGGATGTGAACGCGGGCGAGAACCTCCATCTCCTGGTCGCCCAGATGAGCATCAGGCCCATCGGAACCAGGAGAAGAAGAATTCCTCGCCCAGCCACTGCCGGTTCCGACTCAGCTATTGACCGCGTTGAACCAGTCCCTGGATCGCCTGGTGTAGAGGAGCCACAGGACACCAGGCTCGCGACCCATTGGATGATGGCGAGACCAGCCTGCAGCGGTTGCTCGGCGTATATCGGAACCATCTGTGTGACGACGAAGTTCCAAAACAGCGGAACCATCGCCCAGAAGACGAGCGTGAGTACGGTGAAGCAGGATGCGCATCCAGTTCCGGCCGAGCTTCAACTTGGAGGTGAATCCACCAGTAGATCAGGAACGCGATGGCCATGCCGATCACCATTCCGACCATCTCCGCGATCCCTGTGGGACCGCCGCTGAAGTTGCGCACGATTTCGATGCTCGAACCCACCAGTCCGATGCCGAAGTTGATCCACATCAGGTTGCATGCCCGGTAAACGTCGCGCCTGCCCTCCACGTCTTCGAGCGCGGAGACTGAGGCATCAGCGACTTCAGCCTTGGGGGGCGAATAGGGGTTATGTGACATTTTGCTTTTCTCCCAACTTGCAGAAGTAACAACTCTACTTTGCGTTCTCGGCGGCCACGCGATTCAGCTCCGCGACGAACGATCCTGGCTCCGGAGTGAGCGGTTTGCTGTTCGCGAAAACGCTGATCTCGCCGGTGGGCACGATGACCACATCCGTGCCCGGCGGAAGCGCGAAGAACTTGACCAGGTTCGGCCGGCTCAACGCGAGCTCGTAAAGCGACATCGGCCGGAATTCGGGCGGATCCTCGCCCGCCTCCATCAGGAACCAACCGGACATCGGCACTTCAGGCGCCTCGCGATGCAACTGCGGGATCTGGATCTTGTCCGGATCATTCGGGACCAGGATGACGTCCATCAGCGTGGTGAGTTTCATCTGCTCGGTCAGCCCGAAACTGTCGGCGGTATCCCGCTGTGCTCGCATGAATCGCAGCGTGCGGGTGACACCGTTCACGTACTGGATAGGCATGCCCTTCAAGTCTGGCTCCTGCAGGCTGAGCTGGCCATTATCCGTTTCGGCAAAGCGCAGGATCATCCACGCGACCTGGAAGGTTTGTCCGGCCTTGAACCGGCTGCCCGAGGCGACCATGCCTTCGAGCGTTGCCTTGAAATGCAGCGCATCGACTTCGGGCACGCCCTCGCCTACTTCGAACACGATCTCGGGGTGTTTGTACTTCGAGCATCCTTCCGTCACATACATGATGGATTCTCCGAAGCAGCGGACCTGCCAGAGTAAGGCGAAAACGAAAAACACGCAGGGGTACAGTGGCCGACGGACCATCCGGTGATTCCCTTAGTTGCCGCCAACTTGTTTCGAGTTGATTGTCATTCGTTGGCTGACACGGAGAATAAACGATTCAGTCGTCCGGCTGCACCCATATCCGGGCCTGCCAGAGCCGTCTGACCGTCATTGTCTGCTCCGCCCGCTCCCCCGGCCCACGGCGGCCGAATACACATGGCAGCTACCTATTAAAGGAGTGAGTCCATGCAGACACCCGCCAAGACCATCGTCGATCTGGAGAGGAAATTCTGGCTGTCCATGGTCGAACAGGACACGGATACCGCACTCGACATGCTTTGCGATCCCGCCCTTATGGTGAGTTCCCACGGCGCCATGAAATTCGACCACGACGAGTATCGAAAGATGGCCGAACAGGGGTCGCTGGTTGTCACGGCATTCGAGCTGAGCAAGATGCAGATCGTGTTCCCGAACGAGAACACGGCGGTGCTCACCTATCACGCGAAGCAGAAAGTTACCCCGCGTGGCACCGACAAGGCCGTCATCCAGGAGATGAACGACACATCAACGTGGGTCAGGACGATGGACGGCTGGAAGTGCGTGATGCACACGGAGACGCCGGCGGGCGCGGAGCGGGTTCAGCACTGAACCGTTTGCGCGTCAGGTAGCCATCGCGGGAGTGGCGGTGCTCGAGGTATTGGGCTTCGGAAACAGCAACGCGAGCATCACGGCGCCCACCGCCACCGTCGCGGAGGCAATGTAGAGCCACGCGTAATTGTGGAACCGGTCGAATACCCATCCGCCCGCAACCGGGCCAATCGCCATGCCGAGGCTCGAAAGCATGGTCGCCGCACCGAACACCGTGCCCATGATTTGCTGTCCGAAATAATCGCGCGCCAGCGAGGCGTACAACGGCATGCCACCGCCATAGGCCACGCCAAAGATCATCGCGAGCGCGTAGAACTCGTTGAGCTCGTTCACCTTGAGATAGGCCGCGATGCACACCGATTGCAGCGCAAGCATGGTAATCAGCAGGCGCTTGGCGCCGAAACGGTCCGCCAGCAGGCCGATGATGACGCGGCCGAAGAGTCCCGCCAGGCCTTCCACGCTGTACACACTCACGGCCGCCATCGCGCCGATGCCGCAGTACATGGCGTAGCTCACCACGTGGAAGATAGGCCCGGAATGCGCCATGCAGCACAACATGAACGTGAAGCCCAGCACCAGGAACTGCGGTGAGGTCAGCGCCTTGCCGATGTCGGGCTTGACCGCAGGCGCGGCGGGCGTCGCCGCATGGGCCGGCGCGGCGCTCGCCGGCGGCCGGCGCACGAACATCGCGGCCGGAATCACCACTACCCAGGCAAGCACGCCGATGTAGAACATCGCCGGCCGCCAGCCGTATTGAGTGATCAGCCAGCTGGCCAGTGGCGAGATCGTGAGCGGCGCCATGCCCATGCCCGCCGAGACCAGCGACACCGCGAGATTGCGCCGCGTCTCGAACCAGCCCGTCACCGTCGCAATCATGGGCGCGAAGAACGCGCTCGCCGCGAGGCCCACGAGGATTCCATACGTGAGCTGGAATGCCAGCAGCGTGCTCGCGCGACTGGCGAGCGTCAGCGCCGTACCCAGCAGCACGGCGCCGCACAGCGTGACCACGCGCGCGCCCCAGCGGTCGCTGGCCGCGCCCCAGCCGAACGAGCCGAAGGCCATGACGATGAAATTGATGGTCATCGCGAACGAAACGCCCGCACGCGACCAGCCGCTCGCCTCGGACATGGGCGTCAGGAACACCGCCAGCGAGAACATCGCACCGACGGCGACGCAGCCCATGAGACCGCCGAGCGCCACGATGACCCAGCGATAAGGCGACTCAAGTACCGGTCGTTCAACGATATTTGACATGAAAACGTCTCGTGCACGGGGCGGACGCATTGCCGCCCCATTTAGTCGAATGACCGTTCGCCGTTTCGACAGTTGCCTGCGCTGGTGCGGTTGCCCGATTCTGCCGACAATCCGGGCGCCATGACAGACACGGACTTCCAGGTTCCCATCCTTTTCGACTACGCCGCGACCTTCACCTGGGCGGTGAGCGGCGCCATCGTCGCCATCCGCCGGCGCTTCGACATCACCGGCGTGTTCATCGTTTCACTGCTGGCCGCCATTGGCGGCGGCCTGCTGCGCGACGCGCTGTTCCTCAATCGAACGCCCGTGTTCCTGGTCGATCCGGCCTATCTATCCCTGATCGTGGGCGCGACGATAACCACCGCGGTATTTGCCCGGTACCTTCGCAACCTCATCGGTCCCGACACCGTGCAGAAGATCGTCGATTACATAGATGCCCTCGGGACGCCGGCATTCGCCGTCTACGGAATGCAGCTCGCCGAGGATGCCGGCCTGCCGCTCATTGCAATCGTGTTCGTCGGTGTAGCCAATGGCGTGGCCGGCGGCCTGCTGCGCGACATCGTGGTGCGGGATGTGCCCGCGCTGCTCAGGCCCGGACAGTTTGCGTCCCTGACACTGCTCGCCGCGTGCGGTGTCTACCTGCTGCTGACCCTCGAGACACACATGGCGCCCAACCGCGCCGCGTGGATCACCGTGGGGGTGTTCTTCGTGGCCCGCGTCCTCTCGATTCGTTTCAATTGGCAGACGAGTTCGGTGTGGAAGGACAAGGATCACTGATCCCTTCAGATGCGGGAAACGATCTCCTTGACGTCGTCGACGCTCACTTGCCGCAGCGTCTGCGAGACCTTCCACTCATACCCATCCGGATCGAGGAACATGAAGACCCGATCTCCGTAGAACTCCTCGGAAGGTTTCAGCAGGATTTCTGCGCGCACCTTGCGGGCGGCCTCATGGACACGATCCAGGTCGGGCACCAGCAGCGTCATTGTGATGCCGAGGCCGTGCGGGCCGCGACGGATCTTTCGCGCCCGCGCCGCATGCTCATAATGCAGCTCGTCGAGGCGCCCTAACAACAAGCTGCTGGCGCCAAAGCCGAGTACCGCCAGCGTGAGCTCACCATCCGCCCGCGACAGCGTGAATCGCTGCTCGAATCCCAGGACGCGCTGATAGAAGCGCGAAGCCTTCGCAATGTCCCGGACCGAAAGCACAGCGCCAAGTGCGGTGAAGGCCGGCGGCGCGGTCGGATCCGTCGACTGACCCATGGCTGTAGCCCTCGACCTCAAGTTGACTTGAAATGACACTCTGCGGCCGTCGCCCTCTGAAGGCAAGGCATCCGAAATCCAGCGCGGCCGCGCATGGGCGGCCGGATCCTTGTCGGCGGGGCCGCTTTTGTCAGGTCCGCCCGAAGTGTTTGTCGAGGAACGCAGCCGCGACGTCGGAGACGCCCACGATCTTGTTGGTCGCCTGGCGATAGAACTTGAAGTTCAGCTCCGTTTCAGCCCGTCCGTCCTTCCAGTCGGAGTGCGGCTTGAGTTCGGTCCGTCCCAGCCGTCTCTTCGCAAGCGCCGTCCGTTTCACCTCGATGCTCACGCGGGGCGTCTGCCGCTCGATACCGCGTTTCTTCGGTGTCGCGGCCGCCGCAGTCACGACGCCCCGGGCGATGAGCCCAGGTCCGCCTTCGTTCTCGCTCGCAAAGATGAAGATCGTGTCTCCAACGGCGATGCGCTTGCCCCCATACATGGTCTTCTGCGCAGGGAAGTCGAACGACTTCGCCCGCAGTTCGACGATGTGAGCTTTGATGGCGTAGTTCACCAGCGGGGCTTCACGACTTCGCCCGGCAGCAACTCGTAGGGCGGCTTCCATCCCGGCAGCTTCTTCAGCCGCTCTAACCACTTCGCCATCGCCGGGTACTGCTTCGGGATGTCGTAGCCGCTCTCCTCTGCCGGGAAATACAGGTAGCCGCACAAGGACATGTCAGCGACGGTGGGTTGCGTGCCCACGAGGTACTCGCGGTTCGCCATGTGCTTCTCGACGATGCCGTAGGCATTGTCGATGCGGCCGCGCAGCCATTTCTCGATGACGGGATCCGGCGCTGTCGATGCAAATGACTTGAGGAACCGCCACGTCGCCATGTAGCTGGTGAACTTGTGGTTGTCGAAGAACATCCAGCGCAGGACTTCCTGGCGCTCGTCTTCATCCTGGCCGCCGTAGGCGCCGTGTTTGTCCGCCAGGTACAGCAGGATCGCGGCTGACTGCGTGAGCTTCTTGTCACCCACTTCGAGAATGGGGACTTCGCCCATGACGTTCTGCTGCTGACGCCAGTCGTCGGAGCGTGGCACTCCCGACAGGAAGTCCGCGAACGGCAGATGGACCGGAGTCCAGGGCTGACGCAGCGCCTGCAGCAGGACCGCGACCTTGTAGGCATTGCCGGATTGCGAGAAGCCGTGAAGTTTGTACATCGATATCCCTGTGATTCAGTGGTCAATTCTTTTGACCTTCGAATACCAGAATATCGATGCTTCGTCACCACACACTTTCTAACGCCAGCTAAAGCAGGGGCATTTGCGTCGCAACGATGAGTCCCATCAGCCAGAAGAAGCAGATGAACTGCACGAAGAAGAACGCCGAATCGCCAGGACGCGACGCGTTCGAATGGACGAAACACACGTGCACCAGCGACTGGAGAATCCGCGCGACCAGGATGGTCACCGCCAGCGCGTCCACCAACGAGCCAGTCACGTTGCCCACATGGAGTGCAAAGACGATCGCGCCGAACACCGGCAGGTTTTCGATGCAGTTGGCATGGGCGCGCGTGGCGCGCCGATACCATTCCTCCCCGCCAGCGGCGTCAGCCGGAAAATTCCGGATCGCGACCCGTCCGGTGAAGATGCGGCTCCAGCGATAGAGTCCTACCGTGAACAGCAGCAGCAGCGCCGTCCATGCCGCGAAGCCGAGCAACATCCACACCGGAACGGTCATGGGGCACCCTACTGGCGTTCGTAGATGCGGATCTCGGGATCCGCCGCCAGCAAGGGCTTCAATTCGCTGACGACATCGATGCCGAACAGCTTGCTGGCGAGGTATTTCTCCGCCGCGTCACGCGAGTCGAAGCTGTGAATCACCTGCACGTCTTCTTCGCGGACCAGCAGGTCCTTGGATTCGGCGCCCGGGACGGTCGCGAGAAACGGCGGCTTGTACTTCGCGTAGATCGCGCCGGCTTTCGGGCGATTCGCGTCCGACACCTTCATGGTGATTTCGAGAATGGCTTTGTTCATGGCTTGCTCCTTTACGCACCCGACATGGGTACTTGGGAGCAATCTGACAGGCCCGCCAGGTCCTGGCTGTTCGCTACATGACAGTCGCCAGGTTATTCAGGACTCGATGAGATTTTCGATGTCCTCGATGCGGCGCACGCACACGTATTCGCGGTTGTAGCCGAGCACTCCCTTGTCGCGCAGCCGGTTGAGGATGGTGCTCACGACGGGCCGAGTCGCGCCCACCAGGTCGGCCAGTTCCTGTTGGGAGAGTCGCAGGTGCTGACCGAAGCCGTGTTCGCAGCGCATCGCGAATCCCCCGGACAACTCTCGAAAGGTTTCTGCCAGCCGCGCCTCGACTCGTTTGAACGCGAAGGACTCGAGCCTGCGTTCCATCTGGCGCTGGCGCCGCGCCAGGGTCGAAACGAATTCCCAGGAGACGTCGGGGTGTTGCTGCAACAGGCGCCGGAATTCTTCGAGCGGCGCTCGCCATAGCGAAACCGCACCCTTTGCCTTTGCCGTGTCCTCGGATCTGGCAGTGCCACTCAGCGCGCCACCGAAGAAATCCCCGGCTGACATCACCGCCGTGGTGATCATCTCGCCGTCGTCGTTGCCGCGCGCGATGGTTACCTGGCCCTCGAGCACGCAGAAAATGGCGCGTGCGGGTTCGCCCTGGCGGTAGATCGTGCCGCGGTGTCGAATCGCCACGATGCGCGCCGTCGGACAGTCGCGGCGCAGGTCACCCGGCGGGATTCCTGCCAGGAGCGGGCAACCTTCGAGATCCTTTGGCACCGCTTCACCTCGCAGGCGGGGACCGGCGTCATTCTAGCGTCTAGAGAACCTCGAAGAGCCCCGCCGCCCCCATGCCACCCCCGACGCACATGGTGACGACCACGTAGCGGGCACCGCAGCGTTTGCCTTCGATCAGCGCGTGGCCTACCAGGCGCGCGCCGGACATGCCGTACGGATGCCCGACCGAAATTGCGCCGCCGTTGACGTTCAGTTGTTCGTCCGGAATCCCGAGCCGGTCGCGGCAGTAGATCACCTGCACCGCAAACGCTTCATTCAGCTCCCACAAGCCGATGTCCCGCATCGGCACTCCGAATCGCTCCAGCAGGCGCGGCACCGCGAACACGGGTCCGATGCCCATTTCATCGGGCCGCGTTCCTGTCACCGTCATGCCCACGTAGCGGCCGAGCGGTTGCAGCCCGCGTCGTTCAGCCAGCCGTGACTCCATGAGGACACAGGCGGAAGCGCCGTCGGAGAGCTGACTCGCGTTACCCGCCGTGACCGTACCGGTCTCGCGCACGGGCTTGAGCGCCGACAGTCCGGCAAGCGTGGTGTCAGGCCGCGCGCCCTCGTCCTGCGCCAGCGTCACGTCCTTGAAGCTGGTCGCGCCGCTCGCCTTGTCCACCACCTTCATCGTTGCCCTGATCGGCACGATCTCGGCGTCGAAGCGGCTTGCGGCCTGCGCAGCGGCGGTACGCCGCTGAGATGACAGCGCGTAGATATCGCAACGCTCGCGCGTGATGCCGTAGCGCGCGGAGACGACCTCGGCCGTCTCGATCATCGACAGGTTCACGTCGGGATGGATGGCGGACAGCGCGGCATCGGGCTCGATGCGCAATGCCGCCGTCTGCGCCAGCGAGATCGACTCGACGCCACCCGCGACGATGATGTCCATGCGATCGACGATGATCTGCTTGGCCGCCGTGGCGATGGTCATGAGGCCGGACGAACACTGCCGCTCGAGCGTCATGCCCGGCACTTCCACCGGGAAATCCCGCGCGCAATGCGGCCATCCGGCCCACGGTGTGTTGCGTGCCCTGCGGCAACGAGCAGCCGAGCAGGCAATCCTCGACTTCGCCGGGCTCGACCGCCGCGCGCTCTACGGCCGCGGTCAGCGCGTGTGCGGCCAGTGTCGGTGCCGGTGTGTGATTGAGGGCTCCCCGATATGCGCGCCCGATTGGCGTGCGTGCGGTGGAGACGATGACCGCGTCACGCGTCAACGCGACGCCTTTGGACCTGCGGCGACAGCGCTCGCCACTTCGCGTTCGCACTGCAGGAACCCGTACTGCGGCACCAGTTCGCCGCTGCGATCGGAGATTTCCTGCCACTGTTCGATGACGCGCAGCGCCGCGTCGTCGCCACCTCCCAGATACTTCCCTTGCGAAAGCGTGACGCTCGCGAGCGCGAAATGACCGGCTCCCGCGCAGACAATGGCGCGTGTCGGCGCATCTTCGCCGACCAGCGCCAGCAGGGCCGGACTCACCAGTGCGGGGTCGAGCGTTTTCAGGCTGGCCTCCGGCAACACGCCCTGCGTCATCTGCGTCGCCGCCGAAGGCGCCAGGCAGTTGACGCGGATGCCGTACTTCTCGCCCTCGATGGCGAGCGTCTGCATCAGGCCGACCAGCGCCATCTTCGCCGCGCCGTAGTTAGCCTGTCCGAAATTTCCGTACAGGCCCGACGACGACGTGGTCATGACGATGCGCCCGTAGCGCTGCCCGCGCATGTGTTCCCACACGGCCTTGCTGCAGATCACCGCGCCCATCAGGTGCACGTCGACGACGAGGCGGAAATCGTCGAGGCTCATCTTCGCGAAGCTCTTGTCGCGCAGGATTCCGGCGTTGTTCACCAGGATGTCGACGCGGCCCCATTCCGACATCGTGCGGCCGACCATCGACGCGATGGCGTTCTCGTCGGTGACCGAAGCCGCGAAGGGAATCGCCGCGCCGCCAAGGCCCGCGATTTCGGCGGCCACGGCGTCAGCGGACTTCTGCGCGAGATCGTTCACCACCACGCGCGCGCCTTGCCGCGCGAGGAACAGGGCATGCTCGCGACCCAGCCCACCGCCGGCGCCCGTCACGATGGCCACGCGCCCGTCGAGTGGTTTCACTTTTTCCCTTTTGACCGGTTGCAGATGGCGAGGAAGCCCGCCGCCATGAAGGACGCCATGCGCTCCTTCACGGCCGCGAAGTCTTCCGAGTGGCAGCGGCCACCGGAAAGTTTGTCGATACGGCCGGTGCGCGCCAGCGTGAGCATCAGCGCGCCGGTCACGAAGTGGTAGCCCCAGAAAATGTCTTCTTCCGCGCAGCCCGGCAGCGCCTTCTTGAGCAACTCGATGAGTCGCAGCACCACCGGATCGAACTGGGAGTCCATGAGCTCGGCGCCCCATTGCGGCGTATTGGCCACCTGCGCGCCGAGCGCGCCGTAGTTCTTCCAGCTCTCGCCGCCCTGGATGTAGAGGTCGAGGTCGGTGTCGAGGAAGGCGCGCAAGGCGCCTTCGACCGTGGGCTTGCCGTGCGTCTCGGCGTCGTAGCGGTCCAGCGCCTCCATGCGGCGCGTGCTCGTGACCACCGCGCGGCGCGCGAACACGGCATCGAACAGCTTCTTCTTGTCGACGAAGTAGTAGTTGAGCAGCGTGTGGTGCGCGCCGACGCTCTTGGCGACGTCCTTGAGCGTTACGCCGTAGAGACCGTGCCTGGAAAAGAGGAACTCCGCCGCGTCGAGGATCTGTTCCATCTTGTCGGCGCGCTGCTGCACCTTGGTCGGACGACGGCGCGTTTTTGCTTTCGGAGCCAATGCAATACCTCTTCGACTCGCCCTGGTGGCAGTGTACCCGCGCCTGCTCTGGCCGACTCAGGCGCCGCCGCCATATTCCAGTCTCAGGCGGACCTTGTCGATCTTACCCGTTGGCGACAGGTGCATGCGCGGCACGCGAATGACCTCGTCGGGAATCCACCACGGCGCCACCTTGCCGCGCAACGGCGCCAGCAAGGCCTCGTCGGTGATGGCGATCAGTTCCGCGGGTCTGGACCACGAGAACGGGGCGCTCGCCCCACTTCAGATGCGGCCGCCCGATGACCGCGGCCAGCGAAACCTCGGGCAGCGCACTAACAACCGCTTCGATTTCCGCGGGGTTGATCCACTCCCCGCCCGACTTGATCAGGTCCTTGGCGCGGCCGGTGATGATCAGGTTGCCGGCGGCATCGATGCGCGCCAGGTCGCCGGTCGGAAACCAGCCGTCGGCGTCCGTCGCCGGCTGCTCATCGCCGAAATAGCGCTCGATGACCGACGCGCCGCGCACGCGCAGGTGTCCCTCGACGCCGCGCTGCTCCGGCAACGCGCGACCATCGGCGTCGGTGAGCAGCAGATCGACGCCGATGGCGGGCCGCCCGGACAAGATGAGCCGAGCGCGTCGCGGCATCACGCGCCGAGACCGTGCCCGACGGCGACAGCTCGGTCATGCCCCAGCTGGTCTGCACCGTGACGCCCAGGCGTCTTTTCGATGCTCTCCATCAGCGCCGGTGGCAAAGGCGCTCCACCGACGATGACACGTTCCAGCGTCGGGACTTCGCCGCCGGAGCTTTCGAGATGCTCGACCAGGTCCAGCCAGACCGTCGCGATGCCCACGCCAACGGTCACGGCTTCGGAATTGATCAGGGCGGCCAGGCTGCGCGCCGTCGAGTCTTGCGGCCCGGCAATACCAGCTTCGCGCCCGCGGCGGGCGCCGCGAACGGCAGGCCCCACGCATTGGCATGGAACATGGGCACCACGGTGAGCACGCGTGTCGCGCGCGCTGATCGCCATGACGTCGGCCTGCAGCATGCGCAGCGTGTGCAGGTAGCTCGAACGATGCGTGTAGGTGACGCCCTTGGGCGCACCCGTGGTTCCCGAGGTGAAGCACAGTCCGCAGGGCGCGGTCTCGTCGAATTCGCCCCAGGTCAATTCGCCGTGCGCGCGCTGCGATCAATGGCTCGAGCGCGTGCTCACGAGGGGACCGCCGGCGATGTTCCGTCGCGGGACCCGCCGGATCCGTCGATGATCACGCAGGATTTCAATCGAGCGCGCGGCCTCGGCGATCTGCCGCGCCAGCGGCGCGAGGTCGGCGCTGACGATCAGCACCCGCGCGCCGGACTGCGTCACCATGGCCGCGAGCTGGGCGCAGATGAGGCGCGGATTCAGCGTGTGGCACACGGCGCCCATGCCCATGATGGCGTACCAGACCTCGACGTGCGCCTGCGTGTTCCACGCCAGCGTCGCGACGCGGTCGCCGCCGCGCACGCCGAAACTCGCGCAGCACCACCGACACCTTGCGGGCTGCGCCGGTCGAGCTCCGCATACGCTCGCGCGATCGACACCACCGTCCGCGCGGCCGGTCACCACCTCGGTGCGCGGATGCCACTTGGCGGCGTGCTCCAGGAGCTTGTCGAGGGTCAGCGCGAACGATTGCATCGCGCCATCGTTCATCTGCATTGCGACGCCTCGGCGCGGAAGCGGTGGCGATGCGACGCCGACGTTCCAGTGCCACGGAATGCCGCCGGCCGCGCGGCGCCGGCAAACAACCTGTTCGTTGAACTCGTACATGCCGGGCATCAGGTGCTTCTTCGGCAGCGGCGCGTCTTCGAAAGCCATGTACGCGCGCTCGGCTGCCGTAAGCCGGCCAGGGCGGCTGTCCCGCGGCGCTCGGCACACCGTCGCGTGCGAACGACGCCCAGTAGTCGAGCATGGCATTCGAGAGATTGGCCTCGACCGGCGTCTCCGGCACCTTGGGCCAGTTCGGCGGCGCCTTGTCCGCCGTGCCGAAGACATAGGGGATTTCGCTGGCATGGAAGGCGTGCAGGCCCTTTTCATTGGCCGCGGGATAGCCGTGATCGAATAGATAGAGGAAGGACGGCACGCCGGCCGCGGTCTGCTTCACCGCCAGCCGCTCCGCGGTCCAGCCATACAGCGAGTCGCGCGTGGTCGCCCAGATGCTCTCCTGCATGTCGCTGGAGGGATAGAGCTTGAGGAAGGCGTCGGCGAGGTCCTTGTACCGATCGCGGATCTCCTTTTCATAGGTCGCCGCGTCCGCGGGCACCGGCGGCGCAAGCACGCGCAGCGAGCGGATCTCGCCGCTGTTGAATCCCGCGAGCAGCGGCACCTTGGCCTGCTCGCCGCGATCGAAAACTTCGACCACCTGGCGCGGCAGCAATCGACCGTCGATGACGAAGAACGGGAAGAACCCCAGGCCCGCGGCGCCGTCGGTGATCTTCTGGGCATCCATGGAGCGCAGGCCGGCAAGATCGCCGGCGCCCAACTTGTCCGCCAGCCACATGCCCACGGCTTCGCCCGCGAAGCCTCCATGAGTCGCCGTGCGCAGCTCCTGCGCCGAAATCATGTAGGCGCTTTGCATGACGGCCTTGTGCGAACAGGCCGCGTGCACTGGGCGTCGCCATGAGGTACATGACGCTCAAGCCGCCCGCGGATTCGCCGGCGATGGTGACGTTGGCCGGATCGCCGCCGAAGGCCGCGATGTTGCGCTTCACCCAGTCCAGCGCCTGGATCTGGTCGAGCAGGCCGTAGTTGCCCGAGATGTTTCGCCGCGACTCGGCGCTCAGCGCCGGGATGCACGAGGAACCCGAGCGCGCCCAGGCGATAGTTGATGGTCACGACGACGATGCCGCGCTCCGCCAGCTTCGCGCCGTCGTACATCGGTTCGCTGCCCGATCCGCCGCTGAGTGCACCGCCGTGAATCCAGACGAACACCGGCGCCTTGCTCGCCTTGGCGGGCGCCCAGACGTTGAGGTACAGGCAGTCCTCGCTGGTCTTCGGCAGATTCCAGAAGTAGATGCTGTCCGGCTTGCCCTTGGGCTGAATGCACGCGGCGCCGAATTGCGTGGCCTCGCGCACGCCCTTCCATTTCGGTCATCGGCAATGGCGGTTTCCAGCGCATCGCACCGATGGGCGGCAGCGCGTATGGAATGCCTTTGAAGACGTGCAGCTTGCCGTCGGCGGTCCCCTGCAGTTTTCCGGCGGGCGAGTTGACGACGGCGGTATCGGCGGCGGCCGCCGGCATGGCCACACCCAGGGCGACCAGCAGGATCGCAATGCGTAATGAGTTCACGTGAGTGCTCCGCTCGGCTTCTCTTTCCCGTTCTGCAATGCACGCGCCAGCCACAGGAATCCCAGCACGGCCAGCACATAGAACGGCACCAGCGCATAGAAAGCCAGCTGCAGCGAATTCTGCGGATGACTCGGCCGGAAGTAATCGCTGACGGCGCCGAGGAAAGTCGGGCCCAGCCCGAGACCGATCAGGTTCATCACCAGCAGCAACAACGCACCGGCCAGCACGCGCTCGTGCGGTTGCACTTCTTCCTGCACCAGCGTGACCGCGGGCGACAGGTAGAAATAGTTGAAGAACATCGGGAACGCGAGCAATACCAGGGCCAGTCTGCCAGCCGGGTGTCGCGACGAATCCGATGAAGAACGGAATGGCGAGCGCCAGTCCCACGGCCGGAAGCCAGGCGTATGCCTTCTTTGAACGCGGCGCGAAGCGATCGATGAGCCGCCCGGAGGTGTACATGCCCAGGCAAACCGAGACACCGACCATCAGCGCGTAGTAGATGGCGACCTCACCCAGCGTCATGCCCTTCTCGCGCATCAGGAACAGCGTGGTGAAATTGAGCGTCGCATAGGTGACGAACTGGGTCGCACCGCAGGCCAGCGACACGCGCAGCAGCACCGGGTCGGCGAAGAATTTCCGGCACGTCGGCCAGAACGGGGCTTTCGCCGGCGCGGCGGCCGCGGGAACGCCGCGCGTCGGCGCATCCAGCCCGCCGCGTACCGGCTCGCGCACGAATACCCACACCATCAGCGCAGTGACGATGCCGACCGCGCCCAGCCAGATGAATGCCGATCGCCAGTCATAGGCAGCCGCAATCGACGCGCCGAACGCGACGCCCAGCGCCTGGCCGATGGGCGGTCCGAAATTGAACAGGCCCAGCGCCGTGCCGCGTGTGCCGGGCGGAAAGTAGTCGGAGATGATGGCGTAGGACGGCGGCACGCCGCCCGCCTCGCCTACGCCGACCGACATGCGCGCGGCCGCCAGCTGCGCGTAGTTAGACGACAGGCCACAGGCGACGGTCGCCGCGCTCCACAACGCGCAGGCGAAAGCCAGTACGCGCACGCGATTGGAGCGATCCGCGAGCCAGCCCACCGGGATGGCGAGGATGCAGTAGAACAGCGCGAAATACAGGCCGCTGATCCGCCCCAACTGGCCGTCGGTGACCCCGAGCTCGTCCTGGATGGGCTTGGCCAGGATCGACAGCAACTGCCGATCCAGGAAGTTCAGCACGTAGACGAAGCAAAGGATCGCCAGCACCGACCAGGCGCGAACACCCGGCTGCGCGTATCGCGCAACCGGGCCCGCGCTCGCGCTTCCCGTCACTTCCGCATGCATGTCAGAACGCTTTCAGTACCCGCAGCCCGAACTGGCGCGGCGGACCCGCGAAGCGCAGGCCGGAGTTGAGAGCGCCCATGTAGTGCTGATCGGTGATGTTGGTGCCCGTACAGCGTGGACACCCAGTTGTCGTGCTTCCAGGAGAGCTGCGCGTTCACGATGTCACGCGCTTCGACGCGATCGCCACGCGCCTCGTCCTGGAACAGCGTCGCCCACTGCTCGCCGACGTGGCCGTAGTTGATGCGCGGCGTGAATTCGTTCTCGCTGCCCTGGCCAAAGACGTACTGCATGCCGATGTTGAAAGTGAGCTCCGGTGCGTAGGTCTGCTCGCGCCCTTCGAGATTGAAGCACGACGCGCTTTCCGGCCCGGTCACCGGGTCGCAGGCGCCGAAGCTCGGCACGCGCGGGTCCGTGGCGTAGAACTGGCCCAGCTCGCTCTTCAGCCAGCCGAGGCCAGCATCCATCGAGAATGCGCCGAACACCGCCTCGAGTTGTGCCTCGAAGCCGTAGATCGTGGTGGGGTTGGGATTGTTGAGCTCGAAGCCGAATACCGGGATCTGCGGATAGCCGACGATGACCTGGAAGTTCTCGTAGTCGTTGTAGAACACGTCGAACTGCGTGCGCAGCTTGCCGTCGGCCCAGCCGGACTTCCAGCCGATCTCGTAGTTAGTCACCGTCTTCTTCGATGAACGGCGCCGGCGGCGCCCAGGCCTACCGGTACGTTCAGGCCACCCGGGCGGAAGCCCGTGGCGACGAAGCCGTAGACGAAGTGGTGATCGTTGATTTCAAAGTTCAGCGCCACCTTGCCCGACGTATCCGAGAACGATGCGGACTGATCCTGCGTGAGCGGCAGGCCGTACTGGTTGACGTTGATGTGGTTGGTGGTCTTGTGGTCCGAGTAGCGCGCACCAACCTGCAGTTCGAGGCGGTCCGTGAATCTGAAGCTCGCCTGGCCGAATACCGCCCAGGCCTCCTTCGGGTTCGTGCCGTCGAGCAGGTAGAAGCCGGCCGGAATGCCGATGTAGAACTCGCCCGGCGGGAAGTCGATCTTGTCGTCCTGGTAGTAGGCACCGAAGATCCACTTGAACTTCCCGGCATCGGAGGAGATCAGGTTGATCTCCTGCGAGAAGATGGTCTCCTCGCACCAGGTCGCCGAAGATGTTGTTGCCCGCGCTCGTGCCATCGAGGTCGGCGCGGTATTCGCTCTGGCCGTCCTGGTATCCCGTGACCGACCGCAGCACGGTGCCATTGCCGAACTCGTAATCCATTTTCAGCACCGCGCGTCCGAAGCGATCGAGCGCGTGCAGGTCCGCGTTGGCCGTGATCTCGAACATGTCGTTGGTGGCGAGTTCACCGGGTCGGCCGGATAGGCGGACAGGTCCTGGTAGTTGTAGTCCACCTTGAAATTCAGCGTGAAGCTGTCGCTCGGCTCCCACAGCATGCCGATACGTCCGCTGGCCAGCTGCACGCCGTCGTCGCCGGTGTACGGACCTTCGATGTCGTAGTAACTGTCACGCTTCTCGCCGTAGGCCGCGAAGCGCATCGCGAAGGTATCGCCGACCGGCATGTTGATGGCGCCCTGCGCGCCGAAGCCGTTGTGGTCGGCGACCGAGCCCTGGAAGTAGCCGGTGTATTCGCCGTTGATGATCGGGTCGTTGGACGCGACGAACACCGCGCCACCCGTGGCGTTCTGGCCGACGAAGGTGCCCTGCGGGCCGCGCAGGATTTCCACGCGTGCGATGTCGTAGTACGGCTCGGACGTGTAGTAGCCCGGAAAAGTCGCCACGCCGTCGCGATAGGTGATCACGCCCGTGGTGGTCTGCGTGTTGTGCTCGGCCTTGCCGATGCCGCGGATGTTGAAGTCGATGCCCTGGCCGAAGTTGTTGACCACCGCCGCCGGCGAAATGAACTGCAGTTGATCGACCACCGTCGACGCCGGAGTTGACGACCTTGTCGCCCGTCATGACTGTCGCCGCGATCGGAGTCTTCTGCAGATCCGTGCGACGCCGCTCCGCCGTCACGATGATCTCGTCGAACTCATGGCTGCTGTTGTCGCTCTGCTCGCCCGCGGATTGTGCTGCTGCGGGTACGGCTGTCGCGATTAGCGCGACGGCATAGGCCGTCGCGAGAAGTATCTTCTTCATGCGCTTTTCCCCCTCGATGCATCGTGCCCAATTGCCGATGCGATGCGCGGAGTGAGCCACTCGGGAACGCGCCTGTCAACACTCATTCACACGTGAGTGAATATCTTTTGATTTGCTGATGCCGTGTAACGTATTGAATTAGTAGATTTTTGGGCTCGTGCTCAATAAAGGCGCGTGGTGTCGCCGCCGTCTACCGCCAGCACCGCGCCGTTTACAAAACTCGCCTCTCCGAGCACAACCACACGATGGCGTTGGTCGTTTCCTCCGGCTTTGCCAAAGCGATTCATCGCCGAGTGACGGGCGAGCAGCAGCTTGTAACGTTCCGCGGCGCCGGGTCGATTGGGATCGACCATCTCCGAAAGCGTGAAGCCCGGCGCGACCGCGTTGATGCGAATGTTCATCTGTCCATAGTCGACCGCGGCTGACTTGGTGAGACCTACGACACCATGTTTGCTGACCGCGTATGTGCGCGTGTCCCATGTCGCTCGGCTTCGAGCCGTAGATAGACGCAACATTGACGATCGCGCCGCCCCCGTTGGCAAGCATGGCCGGGATCTCGTACTTCATGCACAGCCACACGCCCTTCAGGTTCACTCCCATGACTTCGTCCCACTGTGCCTCGGTGATGTCCGCCATCGGAGTGAGCCGCGGGCCCGAGATGCCCGCGTTGTTGACCGCGCAGTCGAGGCGGCCATATTTCTTGACCGCTTCCTTGACCAGGTTTTCGACATCCGCGGCGCGACTGACGTCGGCCTGGACAAAATGCGCTTCGCCACCTGCATCGATGATTCGCTGCACGACCTTGGCGCTTTGCTCGGCGCGTCGCGCGGCGATGACAACCTTGGCGCCCTCTTCCGCAAATTTCAGTGCCGTGGCCTCGCCCAGCCCGGAGCTTCCGCCGGTCACCAGCGCGACTTTGCCTGCGAAGTTCTTCATGTGCGGATCAACTCGCTGATGTGGATGAAAGGCTTTCCATGAAAACCAATACTCATCGGAGATCGCAACCTTTTCCAGCTCAGACTCGATCGGCCCGCGTTTGTACCTGCCAAGCAGATCCCACACGGTTCCGCTGTCGCATCGTAGAGCGCGCCTTCCAGGGACATCGAGAGATTGAGCGGATTTCTGCCGATGCTGCCCCTGAACGCATTGACGCTATCGCCGCGCGAGACGAGAAACACGTTCAGTGCTTCGTTCCTGACGACGCCTTTCTTCGCCATCTCACGCTTGAGATAGGCGACGGAATGCTTCGCGCCGGGGTCGATGATGCCGATGACATGGGTCCTGGCGGGAAAGGACTTGTCGCGAAGCTTCGAGGGAAGGCCCGGCGTCGCTTCGCTCGCAACTATCTGTCTCCACACCCCGGGGATGGGCAGCTGAAACTCGCGCAGGTCAGCGGGCGTGACTTCGCAAACCCTGGGGCAGGGGATCCAGGCGCCTGACTTCCGCCCAGGTCAGGATCTGAAACGGAATCATGGTCAGCGTACGCGGATGCAGCCGCCCGATGATCGACTTGAACGTAGCCTGCTGGAAAAACGTCCTGGTGCGCCTGTCCGCCACGATCATGTTCGCGTCCTTGAACGAGCCGACGAACAGCGGCCCGATGTCCGTGACATCGAATGGAATGATGCTGCGACACATGGCGCAGTAAGTGAGCGAAAAGATTCGCTCGCCAAACGAGTCGTTGATGACGTGATGACGGATCACGTAGTCCAGCGGATAGGCTTTCGTGACGCCGCCGTGCTCGAGGATTGCGAGCTGCATGTTGTCGGTCAGCGGTAGTTTGAGCGGGTCCTCCGACATCTCCGGAAAATCGACGGCAGGGAAAACCGTCTCCTGGTGCAATCGATAAGTGAGCACGATGGCCAGGGCCATCAAAATCAACGGCACGACAGTGGTCGACCGGAATCGGCCCGCGACTCGAGCGACAGAACGATCACGTAAATGAGCGTGCCCAGGAAGATGGCCCAGACCACGGGTTTGCGGATGAAGTAATGGTAGTAGAGCCATTGAACGGGGAATGGCTTGAGCAACGCCATGTAGACGGCTGCCGTGGCCACCAGCAGAGCGACGGTCGACAGCAGGTAGAGCGTCATTACGTACTAGTCTCCGTAGGCGCCCGTACGCGGCAAAGCTTCCAGCGCCGCCAGGCACGCGGCGCAGATCTTGCGGAATTCCTCGCTGATGCGAGCGTCGCGCGCGCAGGTGCGCCAGAACAGTTCCGCCAGCGATCGAGCGCGGCCATAGGCGCGCAGGCTATCCGCGGCCGGATCCGGCGGATCGAACACGCGCGCGGTGATCTGGTCGTGCTCCGGGGCAAACAACATCGGCAGCATGTCGTACACCGGCGCCAGGCGAAAGTTTCCCGCGTAGTCGTCGAACATCGCGAGATTGCCGAAGTGCCGATCGGTGTTGGCGATCAAACTTCCGAACGTCGAAACAAGGCGCACGGTTTCCAGCGTCGCCGCATCGATGCGACGATCGCGGCTCAGTCTGGCGGCGGATTCGATCCAGTTATCGAGCGTGCCGTACAGCACTGAGTCGATGGAGAAGAGGGACGTGACTCCAATGCGTCCATCGACACCATCGCGATCAAATCTATCTACTTCCAGATAAGTACGGCCGGCAACCTGATGGATGCGCGAACGCGCTGCCGCAACCTTCGCACCGTTCAACACTTTGTGCGCGAGATGCTCCGTGACCAGCAAATCCGACCAGCGTTGTCCTACCGCCGTATTGACCGGTGGCGAGAACTTTACGAGCACATGTCGCGACTCAGCCCCTTCGTCAACGACCACTGCAAACTTCGGGTGTTCACCATGAGCAGAGGATCCTGGCTGTGCTCCTTCCATGATTTCGCTTACGAGCCGCGGAAAGTCCTGCCCACGTTCCTCGGCGCGCACACGAGTGCGGCGGCGTGGCAGCGTCAAATAGTCATCGAGCGCCGCATCACCAAGGATGAGGTCGCTCACCGTGTCGGAGCCACGACGCGTGAGATAACGCAAGTAGTGGTCGTCGTTCCAGTCCATCACTCTCAGCGGCAGCGCCAGCTCCGGATAACGTTGCGGTACGCCGCGGCCTAGAAACCCCGCGGGCCGTTGGTCTTGCAGGAAATATGGCAGGCCGTCGGTGACACCGCTCCACTCGAAGTTCTTGGCGTCTGGCTTGGAAGTAGAACTCCGTTCCGGCCAGCGCATGCAGAATGCCCGCCTCGTGAATTCGTCCTGATGGGTCTACACGCCGAAGCGTCCAACGCGATCCAATGCTATCTATCGCGCGTAGCAGCGCGTATCGCGAGCCGCGCGTCGTGCCGATGCGCACGACGGCGTCGCTGCGAATGAGGTCGCGTAACAGTCGTGAAACCGAGGACTGAGACAGACCGAGCAACGCCTCGAGCTCTGCTGAATTGGCAGTACCCTCATTTAGTCGACGAAGGATGGTTTCTGACGGACTGGGCATGAGCGCCAGTGTACAGGATTATTTGCTAGATATTTGACTTGTTAATACGTTGAATGATAACGCATATACTTCATATAAAACAAACAGTTATGCTTTCTGATGGCAGAAAATGTGACTAGATAATTGGCTATGTATGTTCTCCTCTATATATGAGCTAGAGAAGATCCGCCTTTCAGACGTCAGGAAGGCGATACGGCGGAACTCGAATCAGTCGCCAATGCGCCAACACCCCTGTGAACAGTCGCGAGTGCCAGGGTTTGAAGTTCCCGCGGACTATGCGATTCCTGCCAAGCGAGTGGACTTGAGGGCGCGTGACACGAAGAATGCCGTCGGGATACCGACCAGGACGATGTGCCAGAAGGCGTGGATATGTAGTTTGTCCAGCGGATAGATGCCACGCCCGATCTGCGAGAGCGGCAGGATCACGTAGTTCATGACCAGCAGCACCGCGGTGCCGTGGATGATGGCCAGCGGCACCCAATGCCGCGGCAAGAACTTCACGCGGCTCACAATCAAGTAAAGAATCGCCGCTGCGCTGATGCAGATGAACCAGTGCAGCGACGCACCGAGCACGACCATTTCCATGCCGCCTTCGCGCGCGGCCTTCCCTAACAACCCGCTCGCGACACCTTTCCAGGGCTGCGTCCACGGATTGCCGGCCATCAGGGTCTTGACTGTGGGATAGATGAAGTCCGCCAGGCCCGCGAAGAATCCGCCGAGCAGGACGTTCTGAATTACGGTGCGGCTTGATGAAGATGCGGTTTCGACAGCGGTGTGCATCGCGGCCCCCTTCTGTTGTTGCGAACGGTATGCACAAAGCCGCGAAAAAAGAAGAGTGCCAGCGCAAATGTCCCGGATGCGGGATGCGTTATCCTGAACACGATGCGCAAGCTGCTCGTCTTCCAACACTCGGCCCGTGAACCGTTAGGTCTACTCGATCCCCTGCTACGCCGGCACGGCTTCCGCATTCGCTACGTCAATTTCTCGCGGCAGCCCGAGGAGCAACCTGATGTGAGCCGCTACAACGGCCTCGTTGTGCTCGGCGGCCCCATGAACGTGGACCAGGCGGATCGCTTCCCGCACCTCACCGCCGAGATCGCCGCCATCCAGGAAGCGCTGAAGCGCGACATTCCCATCCTCGGTATCTGCCTGGGCGCGCAGCTGCTCGCCGCTGCGCTCGGCGCAAACGTCCGGCCGCATACCGTGCGCGAGATCGGCTGGTATCCGCTGCATCCCACCGACGCAGCTCAGTCCGACCGTCTGTGTCGTCACTTCGACGGCAGCCAGCACGTTTTCCAGTGGCACGCGTATACGTTCGATCTGCCGCCGGGCGCCGTGCACCTCGCCAGCACACCGACCTGCCCTAACCAGGCGTTTCGATACGGCGATCGCGCATATGGATTGCAGTTTCACCTGGAGGCGGATGAGCCGTTGATCCAGAAGTGGCTGCATGTGCCCGAGTACCGCGCCGAGGCCGAAGCATCGGGTCCGGAGCATCACCTGGAACACATCCTGCGCGACACGCATGGGCATGCGCCGCAGGCAGGCACACTCAGCGAACGCGTGTTCGGTGAGTTCCTTGAGTTGTTTGCCTGGAAGAAGAAAGTCCGGTTGGGAAGTCGCTGAGTCAGTTCGCCAGCGGCAGCGCGACATAGAACGCAGCGCCACGCTCGGGCCTGCGCTCCGCCCACAGCCTCCCGCCGTGCGACGTCACCAGTGAGCGGCAGATGGACAGGCCCATCCCCAGGCCGCCCGGCTTGGTGGAATGGAACGGCTGAAACAGGCTTTCAACGTCCTCCTGCAATCCGACTCCGCGGTCCAGTACACCGATGCGCACGTCGTCCTGCGTGATGAAGGTCGTGAGCGTGAGGACGCGGTCTTCCGGTGGATTCGATTGCATGGCCTCGCACGCATTCCTGATCAGATTGAGGAGCACCTGCTGGAGTTGCACACGATCCGTCAAGGCCGGAGGCAGGCCCGCGGTGGTGAGGTTTGAGACGGAGACGCCGCGTGCAATGAGATCGCTGCGCGTGAGGTGCAGCAGCTCTTCGAGACACTCATTCACATTGACGGGTTGGACGGCGACCTGGCCACGACGCATCATGGTTCGCACGCGCTCGATGATCTCTCCGGCGCGAGTTTCCGCACTGACGATGTCCGTGAAGATGGCGCGAATCTCGCCGAGGTCGGGTGGTTCCTTCGCCATGCAGAGCTCACCCGCCTGTGCATTGAACAGGATACTGGCGAGCGGCTGACTCAGCTCGTGGGCGAGAGAACCCGAGAGCGCGCTCAGTGTGGCCACGCGCGAAAGATGCGCCAGCTCTTCGCGCTGCAGCTGTGCCTCCGCACCGGCCTCCTTCTGGCGCGTGATGTCCATTGCGACGCCCAGTATTCGCGCCGGTACTGCACCCGCGGTGCGACTGGGGCTTTGGCCGCGCGCGACGATCCATCGTATCGAGCCATCGCGCAGGATGACGCGAAACTCGGATTCATAAGAACCGCCATTTGCCAGCGCGCGCTGGATTGCGGCTTCGCGCATTGCGCGATCGTCGGGATGGACGCTTCCTGCCAGGGTGTCGTGATCGATCGGTGCACCTGGGTCAAAGCCGAAGAGTCCTTGATCGTCTATCCATACCAGGTCCTTCGCCAGGTCCCAATCCCACAGCGCCAATTGCGCACTCTCTGACGCCAGGCTCATGCGCTCCTCGCTGACGCGCAGCGCTTCCTTCGACCGCCGTTCGTCATCGATCGCGACCGACAGCAATATCAGTGGAGTGGCCACCATCAGGATGAACAATTGCAGGGCCAGTGCGTTCTCCGAGGCTGATTGCGTCAGGAACGGGCCGCGGCCCTGCATCGTTCCCCAGATCGCCAGCATCGTGATGAGCACCACGGAGGCGCTGATGCCGCCCAGTCCAAAGCGCAGCGCCGCCCAGATGAGCAGCGGAACGGGCGCATAAAGGAGCGCCGGTGAAGTATCCGGACCGGCAGGCGCCCGACCGAACGCGAGCCACCCGACCGCGACAATGCCCACGGCAAGCAAGCCGGCTTCCAGGATGCGCCTGGGTTCGACTTTGAAATTTCTCGTGAGTAACTGGTGAGCGCCAATCAGGATGACCGGCACCAGCACGATGGTCGTCACGCCATTCGAAATACCGAGGTTGCGCCATTCGACCCAGTAGCGGGTTCCAAAGTTGTTGGCGACGGTGAAGGCAGCACCCCAGAAGGCCGTCCCGAACGGAACGATGACCACCGCGATCAAAACGAAAACGAGCGCGTCGCGAAGCGTGATTCGGTCGAACGGCGTCTTGATGAACAGGCGGATTCCCGCAGCCGTCAGGACGACCTTTACGGCATCGAATGCTTCGCACTGCAGTGCATAGAGCAGCGGCCAATCCGCCTGCTGCGTGGCGATGAAGTGGCTGCACACCGCCGCCAGCGTATAGGCCCACCAATGCCGCGTCGGGACGAGCAACAGTGTTGAGACGAGGATGGCGTGCGGAGGAAAGAACAGCGAGACCTTGCTGTCGGGGAAGCACAGCACCCACGCGGTCCGCGTCGCCAGGTAATAGCAGGCAGCACTGACCAGGATCCAGAATATCGTGCGGGGTGAGAAACCTGATTGCTCACGCGGCCGGATACCAGCGCGGAAATCCATTTCGCCATTCGCTGACGATTGGCGTACTGCTTCCGTCATCTGGCCATAGGGTAAGGCATTTCGGGGCGGCCGTGACCCCTTCGACGAGGTCAGCCGGCGGCTACACGGGCACCCCCCGCAGCTTTGGCGCGGTAGAGGGCGGCATCGACCGATCTGAGCAATTCAACGCCCGATGAGCCGTGATCCGGATAGGTGACCACGCCGGTCGAACATTCCAGCGCCTGGGCCTTCAGTTGCAGGCCGAGCTGGTGGGCCTTGTGAATAGCCGCCTCGAGCGAGGCGCCCGGCATCAGGATGATGAATTCATCGCCGCCATAACGGCACGCCACATCCCCGGCGCGGATGTTCTCCAGGAGCAGGCGCGCGACTTCACACAACACCGAATCACCCGCCTCGTGGCCGCGCGTGTCGTTCAGCGTTTTGAACTTGTCCATGTCCAGCATGATGATGCCGAGGCTGGCATTCACACGACGCGCGCGCGCCACTTCATGACTCATGGACTCTTCCATGAAGCGACGATTGAAGAGTCCGGTCAGCGGATCGCGAATGGCCTGTTCACGCAATTCCCTGCGAAGATCCTCGGCCACGCTGAGGGAATACTGCAATTTCCCGATGGTCACTTCGAGCTGTGCGGTGCGTTCATGCACGCGATGCTCCAGCTCAGCGTTGAGCTCCATGACGTGAGCTTCGGATTTTTTGCGCTCGGTGATGTCCTCGGCAAAGATGATGACACCACCCTGCTCCTCGTCGCGGAACCAGGGGCGAACTTCCCAGCGAAGAAACTGCACTGTCCCATCGGCGCGATCGAAGTGATCGTCGGTGGCCGTGATCCATTCTCCACGAAGGGCGCGCTGGTGAATCGAGCGCCAGCGATTCGGAATGTCGGGCAACAGCTCGTAGTGCGAAACACCGCGCCAGTTCCTGTCGCCGAATCCATAGTCAATCACCCAGCGGCGACTGGCGGCGATGTATCGCATCTCGCGATCGAACATGGCGATCGGGACCGGCGCCTGGTCGATGAACAAGCGGAGAAGCTCGTCACTGTCCCCGTACATGACGACTAGGTAACACGGCGGGTACCGCGTTCCTAGTTGGACAAAAGGGCCGGGAGCCCGGCCCTTCGATTATGTCGACTAGTCCCGCGGTGTCGGCAATGTCCGATTGACTCCAAAGAAGCGGCCCGGGTTCTCCACCGTGATGGAACGAATGGCGCGATCAGATACGCCATGCTCCTTCAGCCACGGAATGAGCCTGCGGGAGTTGTACAGCATTCCGTCCGGGTTGTTCTTCTCGCGATCACCTGCCCTTCGGCCGGAAGCGACGAAACCTGCGTCGATGAGTTGCTTGATGCATTCATTGCGGTACAGCGTCGATTTGACTGGGTTGTCAGGCCGCGGCAAGCGCACTGACCATGACGTAATACCCATCTGGATCACGGAGGGCGAATTCGCTGGTGCCGGTATTGGGGTTCAAATCGGGTTCCTCTTCCAGTTTGGCAACAAGTGCGCGTGCTCGAAGCAGCGTCTCATCGAAGTCGTCCACCCGAAAGAACAGCAGCAATCCATTGCCAGGCTGAGCGTGCTCGGGGCTGGTCAGTGATGGATGCTCGTGATCTCCCCACCGATGGAGGCAGAGCAAGACTGTTCCATCGGTATCCAGTATTTGCCCGAAGTAGTCATGCTCGGGATTCTTTTTTGGTTGGCCGAACAGCGACTGATACCACCTGAAGCTGCGACCCACATCAGCAACTCCGATAATTGTCCATGTGCGCCTCATCGCGTGGCGCATCGCACGAATCGGAGATGTTTGCCTCCCCACGTGTAGGTCATTCCCCAACCCATACGATGCCATCGCCCTGCTTCTGCATTTTTCCGATCCCCGGAAATGGGAAATGCACGGCGTAGACGCGCTGTCCGCTGGTTGCGAGGTCGGATATCAACGCGACGCGGCTCGCGGTCGCCGTGGAATTGTTGCCGTCGAAGGCAATGGTCCATTCCGGCTTCTGCACCGACACGATGAAGTGGTGCATGGAGTCGCCGACATAAAGTAGTGAGTCCTGTCCAGAGGTGATCTTGTAGCCCGAGTGGCCCGGTGTGTGGCCCTTGATCTCGACCGCCTTCACGACGCCGGGAACGAGTTCGGCGCCAGGCTTGAACGCATCGACCTTGTCCTTGAGAACGGGGATCCACGCCTTGTATTGATCGTTGCCGGACATGTACGTCCATTCGGGCTTCGACAGGTGGATCGTGGCGTTCGGGAAGTTCAACTTCCCTTCCGCGCTTACGAGACCGCCCACGTGATCGCCATGCGAATGCGAGACAAAGATGTCCGTGACGCTTTGCGGGTCGACACCGGCCTCGGCGAACGACGCCAGGAGTTGGCCGGATCCCGGCCCGAACAGCGGTCCCGCTCCCGTGTCGAACAACAACACGCGATCCGCGGTCTTGACCAGCAGCGGCTCGATGGTGAGCGCGAGTTTGTCGGCGGGTTGTCCGTTGGCGCTCAGAACCGCGGCGACTTCCTCGGGTGTGCGGCCGACGCCAAACACCTTGTTGTCGTTCGGGACTTCCATGCCACCGTCACGAAGCGCCATGGCGGAGAGTTCGCCGATCTTGAACGCGTAAACGACTTCCAACTTGGGAGCCGGTGGAGCTTCGGCAGCCGGTGCAGGCGCGGGAGCGGCGGCAGGCGGTGGAGGAGCATCCTCCTTCTTCGAACACGCCACCAAAGCCGACGCCGCGACGATTGCGAAAATAAAGGACGAGGACCGCAGCATGTGACGCTCCTGGATCTGATGGGGGCTAGATATTGGACGAAAGTTGCTTCACCAGCCAAGGCCCTGCACCATTGAATCGTCTGATACCCAAGGGACCAATAATGAGAATGTTATTCCTCATGGGGCTCGCGGCCCTGACGAGCCAGACCGCTTACGCGCAGGACTTCCAGAATCTCGCTGACGGGGCAGTTCGACATTCCGCCAGCGGTTGGACGTTCCCTAAAACCATCGGAGATTTCCAGCGAGTCGGCGATCCCCAGGGAATCGCCGGAACGCGCGACGGTGTCGCGACCTACGAGTGGTCAGACAATGGAAATCAACATACTGCAACCGTATACGTCTATCCACCGGATACCCGCGCGGAAGATGCGTCGCTCGAAGGCGCCAAGGCCGCCCTTGTCTACAGGCTCAAAGCGGTCCCATTGGCGCAATCCTGGTCCGAGGGGCCATTCCGTGCAGGTAAGTCGCCGGTGCTCGTCGGTGAAAAGGCGTTTTACAAGATCGGCATTGGGCCCGAGAGCTACCAGACCAATCTCTATTACTTCGATACCGGAAAATGGGTCGTCAAGATCCGGTTGAGCGTGCAAAAGACGGTGAAAGGCACCTTTCAGGCGCTGGACAAGTTCGTTCGCGATCAACCTTGGGACAGTCTTGGACTGGCGGCGGAGAGCTGCACCGGCAGCGCTTGCATGACGGATCGCGCCATTGCCACTCACGGGATGATGCCTGAGCAGATTTCCATTCTGCTGGTGAATGCGAAGCTGAAGGAAGTATTCCCGCGCGATATGCCTGCGTGTGAGGCCGGCGCGCTCGAGTCAGCACTGACCGCCGCAAGCCCCGCACCGGTGACTGACCTGCCAGAACCCATTGAGATCGCCGCAGCCTGCACACCCGGCAAAGGCTCGCGCGCCAGCTTCCTGCGCATCACTTTGGCCCAGGACATGCTCGATAAACTGGAGAGCGAGAGCCCGGACGGGCTGTCGTTGCGCGGACCGATCACGTTCGTCGTCTTGAATCGTGGCAAGGAGTCTTTCTATTTCCAGATGCATGACGGCAGGCTCGACGCCGCGAACATTGCGCGCATGCTGAAGGAATTCGGTGATGGCAAGCACGTGATTTATGCCAGGGGCGACAAGAACGGCATGAACGCCAAACCGGTAAGCCGCTTCATCGCTGATCTCTAGAAATCCCGCTCGATCCTGTGCGGCAGCAACTATTTCTTGAGGGGGCCGTACTTCGCGATGTACAGGCGTCGATGCTCGCGCAGAATGGCGCGTCGCAGGCTGGCGAGCGTCGATTGAAACTCATCTGAAGCCAGGATGTCCTGCGGCGCGTAAACGTTGACTATGGTTGCCGCCGTCTGCAGCGATTCCAGGCTGTCGGACCATTTTGCCGGCGCCATGAACTTCTTGAGAAATCGTCCCTTCGTAGACGACGTATGCGTTCGCCACTTCGCGAGTTTACGCGGTGAGATCTTCGTGATGCTCTTCTTCTTGCCATTACGCTCGGTGAACTTGGCAAGCCAGACTTCCGGTGGGTCAATGAACATGTGGCCTCCTGCTTCTCAAGCTCTGCAAACTCAGCGCGACGCGGCCTGCCTGGCGGCGGGGAGCACTTCCTCGCAATGAGCCCAGGTGCCGGCAACGTCCTGCGCCGAGAAATCCATGAATTTTCCCCTGTCGAGCTGCCGCGTTACGGCAGCCAACGCTTCTTTCATGCGTGGCTCATCGCCCATGCCCGCCGCCACCTGCGCGATCTGCTCCAGCGTGTCACCGAAGCAATCCGCTAACGACCTTCGGCAACTGCGTACCAGGCCATCGTAGGCGCGTTGCTGGAACTGGCGGTCGGTGCTGCTTTCCGCCTCGCGCGCCATGAAGGCGGTGTCCGCCGGCGAGGTGTCATCAATCATCCACTGCGGATCTTTTTTCTCGCCGGCACGCTCCGCGTTGAGATAGCGGAATTTACCAATGAGATATCCGGTCCTGAACGCTTCGTCGATGGCGTCGGTGCGATACAGCGCGACCACGGGCTTGGTACCCACGCCGCCCGCGGCAATGGCCATCGCCTTCGGATCATTCCGGTCGCCACTCCAATTTGATTCAAGGTACCGGCGCAGAAACACGGGCACGAATGGCAATCCCAGCCGCGCCATTTCGCGCGCGAGTTCGCGATCGCCCGCGCGCAGGTAGAACTCGCTGGCCGCGGCGTACCAATCGGCCGCAATGGGCTTGTCGCCAGCGGCCTCTGCCCTGCGCAGGCACTCCGTGCCGAGCTCGCGCAGCTCGTCGCGAGCGTTGCCACGCTCGAGCGCGTCGAGTTTCTCGCTGTTGAAGAAGGCGTCGAAGACGAAGAATTGAAAGTCACTGCTGTTGAGTTCCTCGAAGATCGCGCTCATCACCAGCTTCGCGGACCCGGCGTCGAAACCCTTCGAAAGGCGTGCAGCGGCCACCGATGTACGCACGCTGTGAATGTCGAAATCACTCTTCACATCGTCATCGATGCCTTCAAGCTGCGAAGCCGCCAGCTCAGGCATGTCGAAGAATCGCCCCAGCGCCGATGCCGGGCCGACGCGCTGTTCCGGCGTGAGACCTGGCCGCTGGATGTACCAGAGATAGAACTCCAGCGCCTGCGGCTTCAGCACGCCGAGGTAGGCCACGGTGTGAGCGATGTCCTCGAGCAGGATCGCGTCCTGCTCTTTGCGAGCCACGGCGCGATCCCAGATGGCCGGCAGCCCCGCATGCGTCAACAGGAATCTCGGCGGCGAGCCGCTGTACCCGACGGCCTCGATCCACAAGCCGAGTGCCAGCGCGGGAATCTGCGGATCGTCCTTCGCCTTACGCGCGAGTTTTAGGTAGACCGGGTTCGCGAATGGATTGGTGTCGTATCGCGCGGCCGCCACCAGGGCCATGGCGGCGAGCACGGACTTGCGCGCACTCTTGCGCAGCACCGCGTCCGACAGGGAATCGAGTTCTTGTTCCTCTTCAAACTTCGCGTCGGGCTCGCCGATGTTGTCGTACAGGCCGCGCATCAGCTTGTCTGACTTGGCGGGCACCAGGTCCACGAGACCATGGCGCAACACCATTTCGAGCTGTTCCTCGGGATCGAGTCTGGAGGAATCCACTGCGCGACGTGCAATGCACTGCGCCGGGTTCGTCGCCTCCACACATTGCGAATAGTTCGAGCCCGCGATCGCCGGCATCGTTGCCACTAACGCGAGCAATCCCCCTAACATGCATGAGATACGCATGACGCCAACGCTGCCTGAGAACACTGGTTAGAGCAAGACGCCCAGGTGGTTGGCGAAGTCGTCTGCGGGTTTCACGGTGCCCTCCGGGTGAATTCCTTCAGCTCGCTGATCACTTGGCTCGCAATATCGTCCTGCACGGTCAGGATGTCACTCCACGGTCGATCGTAGGATTCAGACCAGACGACAGCGGTGTCTTGTGCGCGAATCAGGCGCGCGGAGACCCTGACGCGATCACCGGACCTGCGGACACTTCCATCGAGCACGAAAGCAACGCCGAGCGCACTGCCAATCTCGGCAACAGGCACTGTCTTGTTCTTGTAATAGAAGGTCGATGCCGGCGCCGGAACCCGTAGATCGGGGATCTTGTTGAGCCTGTCGATGAGTTCCTCGGTGACTCCATCGGCAAACTCTTCATTCGCCATGCCTTCACTCAGGTCCACGAAGGGCAGCACAGCGATCGAGTTCGGTGGCACTGCAGCACCGCGGGTCTTCAACAGTTGACCCACGCCGTAGGAGCCCGCAATCAGCACGAAAAGAACGGCCACCGCGGCAGCGATGAATCTGCCCTTGCGATTGGGCGGTGCATCACTCGGCGCGATATCCGAATGCCTGGTCCACCAGTCATCAAGCTCTTTTGAATAGGCGTATGGAATCGCCCTATGCGCGCGTTGGTGCCGATGCACGGGGAGCCCATTGGCCTGCTCCCATCGCTGTACGGTGCGTACGTCGCGTCGCAGGTGTGCCGCGATCCTCTTCCATGACTCCAGGCGCTCGCCGCGCGCTTCCGATGGATCCGTCATTCGAATGCCGTCTCGTGTCGCCTGTTGCCGTTCGACGCGCCGTTGAGCTGTTGCCAACCTCTAGGCGCTCCACCACGGTACTTTTTCACGGAGATCGATCGATGACAAACCGTTTCCTGAGGCTCGCCTCGATTCTCGCAATCCTGGCCTCGGCCAACGCTCTTGGCGCAAGTGACCATTGGATTGGGACCTGGTCGACGGCCGCGCAAGCGGCGCTGCCGTCGAGCACAGATACCTTCGGAAAGCAGACGGTGCGCCTGATCGTGCACGTCAGTGCCGGGGGCAAGAAGGTGCGAGTCAGAGTGTCAAATATCTTTGGCGAGCAACCACTTGTGATCGGCCGCGCTCATGTCGCGCGCCGCACCATGGGCGCGGACATCGATCCGGCTTCGGATCGACCCTTGAAATTCCGCGGGAACGCCTCCGTCACGATTCCGGCCCGGTCCGAGGCCGTGAGCGATCCGGTCGATCTCGATGTCCCGCCGCTGTCGGACCTCGCGGTCTCCCTCTACTTCCCCGAATCGGCACAAGCGACGACTTCGCATGTGCTGGCCTTGCAGACCAACTACGTCTCGACCGGGACGGGCGATCACTCGGCAGCGGTGAGGTTTCCGGTGGAAAAGACGATCTCGAGCTGGCCATTCCTGACCGGTGTGGATGTCGCGGACTCGGGTCGCGGCGCTGCGATCGTCGCATTCGGTTCGTCACTGACCGACGGAGATGGTTCCACCGAAGATGCGAACCGCCGCTGGCCTGACGTGCTCGCCGAGCGGCTGCAAAGCGCTTCCGGTTCTGCAGCCGGGCTCGGCGTGCTCAACGAAGGAATCATCGGCAACCGTTTGCTCTTCGACAGTCCGCCCGGGCCTGCCAATCCCTTCGGACCGATTCTTGGCGAGTCGGGTCTGAAGCGGTTTCAACGCGACGTGCTTTCTCAATCCGGCATCAAGTACGTTTTGCTGTGCCTGGGTGTGAATGACATCCTGTTTCCCGCATTTCCCTTCACACCGCCCGGTGAAACGGTTACGGCCGACGACATCATTGCCGGTTACCGCCAGCTCATCACGCGCGCCCACGCGAAAGGAATTCGGATCTTCGGCACGACGATTCCGCCGTTCGAGGGCGCGAGGTTCGAGGCCGCCGGGATGAACATCGACCTCTACACGCCGGAACGGGATCGCACGCGAATTGCGGTGAACGAATGGATCCGACACAGCGGCGCATTTGACGGCGTCGTCGACTTCGACCAGGCGGTGCGGGACCCGGATCGTCCCGCGCGGCTGTTGCCGGCATTCGCCTCGGAAGACCATCTACACGTGAACGACGCCGGCAATGCTGCCCAGGCAGGTGCGATTTCGCTCGGGCTGTTTCAACGATGACAGCTACTTCTTGAGCTGCCTCAGTCTCATTTCGACGATGAAACCAAACAGGCTGGCGAATGCGAGCAAGATGCCCACCAGCATGAGATAGCGATTTCCGGCGCGCTCCTGGTAGCTGGGGTTCTTGAGCTTGTAGATGCGCGAGCCGCCTGGGACCTGCTCGATGAAGGCGTCGCCGCGATGCTCTGGCACGGTGAGGAAGTCGACCTTCATGCGCGTCATGATCTCGGCGACCCGCTTACCGGCCTCCTCTTCGGTGATCTCACCGGCGCGTATCTTCGCGCCCAGCCACGGCTGGAAGAATTCGTAGAGGTTCGCGGGCTCGTCCGGATGCACCACGCCCTGGGACTCGTACGTGTACTGCCAGTTGGAGAACAGCAATTGTTTGTACCCCGCGGCGAACAGCGTGAGCCCGAGCACGCCTGCAATCGCGGAGCCGAAAAGCCATTTCTTGACGCTGTGAACCTTGAGCGCGACCTGCGAGTTCAGGTGATTGGCGACCTCCGGCACCTGCCGCAGCTCGCGGTGCACGATGTTGTCGTCGACGCCTTCGAGGAAGGACGCAACGTCCATGTTGAAGGCCCGCAGGATGGACTGAAAGATATCCGCCCCGGGAACGGACTTGTCATTCTCGAGCTTCGACAGGTACGACTGCTCGATGCCGATGGCCAGCGCAAGCTGCGGCTGGGTAAGGTTTTTCTGGGTCCTGAGCTGCTTGATCCGATCGCCGAAGTTCATGGTTTCTCCTCGCGGCAACATACCGCGATGAGAAAGTCTTGGGAATTCCTGCGGAAATCGGAAGCTGAATATCGATGAATATCGGGAATAACGAGTTCAGAACCTCACGGCCACTCCCAGATTGATGTTGCGCCCGTACCGGTAGTAGCCCTGTGACATCAACCGGTCGCCATTGATCGTGTAAGTCTGCTCATCGTCGAGCAGGTTCTGCCCTTCCAGCGACACGCTCACCATCTTGTTGAAGTTGTACGCGATATGCGCGGTCACCCAGGTGATCGGGTCCGCCTCCTCGTTGTAGCCGGCGCCGAGCACATTGATCGCGGTGACAAAGCCGTCGGTGTGATCGGCGGTGGCACCCACCGACCAATCGCCGCGTTCGTACATCAACGACACCGAGTAGACAGACGGGGCGATGCCTTCCAATGGCCGTTCCTCGCCATCCACGAAGCTCTCGGACCAGTTGCGCGTGTACTGCGCACGGAAGCCGAGACCGTTCTGCCAGAAGTGCTGCGCGCCGACTTCGTACCCATGAACCTTGGCGTGGTCACCATTGATCGGCCGGCTGACGTTGAACAGGTATCCCTCCACGCCGATGTCCTGGCCCGTCTCCCAGCTGCTGGTGATCTGGTTTTCGATCCGCTTGTAGAAAGTAGCGAGATTGAAGATGGAATTCTCCGCGAAGTACCACTCCAGCGAGATGTCCGCCTGCTTGGCCGAGTACGGCTTCAGGTCGACGTTGCCACCGAAGATCTGCGTGAACTCACCCCAGGAGATGCTTTCGGTGGTGTTGGTGGGCGCGAGCATGTCCACCGGTGGGCGCGCCATGGTCTTGGCGAGCCCGAGCCGCAGCTGCAACTCATCGGTGAATTTCCAGGCCAGGTTGGCCGAGGGCAGCACGAAGGTATAGTCGCCGTCCTGCGTGACAGGCGTCGGATCGGCGTATTCGGCGGTGTAGTTGAACGGTCCGTTCTCGGTGATGCTGAGGATCTCCGCATCCCACGCCTGCGCACTGGTGCGCGTCTTGCCAAAGCGCACGCCGACGTCAGCACTCCAGCGTTCGCCGCCCATGTCTGCCTGCAAATACAGACTGGTGGTCTTTTCGTTGACCCGGTAACTCTGCAGGGGATTCCAGACCGGCGCGGCGTCGGCGTACTGGTACGTGCCGCCATCCGGCCGCGGGTGGCCATCGTAGGCCTCGAGCGCCTGCTGGTAGTTTGGAACGTCGAAGGCGAGAAAGGTGCGCGGAAAGTCCGCATTCACGTCATTCATGAAATGCGGCAGAGTGAAGGAATGCGAGATCACGTCTCCGCCGAGCTCAGCGACGTTGATCGCGAAGTCGCCCGAGTAATAGTCAGCGCCACCGTTGAGGGTGTTGTTGACCAGGTCGCGCATCTTGTCGCGCTCGGTCGCCACCAGTCCGAAGCGCAGCCCATGCATCCACGACTTGTCGAGTGCCCAGTTCCCGGAGAGCGTTGCGCCGGTCACTTCGTCCTCGATGTTGTCGCCGCCCAGCTCCATGTAATGCGTGTTGAAGTCCGCGGGGCCGAACTCGTCATTCGCCAGGCCTGAGGTCAGGTCTCGGCCATCGTCGAAGGTCACTTCGACATTCGGCACGGCGGCGTTGCCCAGCTCGATCTGCGTGGTATTCGGCTGGTTCATGCGCAGCACGACATAGGTGTCCTGTCCGCCCGAATGCCGCTTGGACGTGGAGCGGTACAGATCGCCGTTGAGCGTCAACGCATCGTTGACGGCCCACTGGCCGTTGATGCCGTACAGATCGGTATCCACGACCCGATGTTCCGTCATGTTGAGCAGTTCCGGATTCATCGCCAATTCCGGGTCCGGGTTGTTCATCGAGAAGTCGGTGACGATCCCATCCTGGATCGCCATATCCGACCAGCGGTCAGGGGCGAACAGCGGGTAGTAAGACTGCTGGTAACCGACCTGGGGTGAATCCAGGCGGGTCTTGAGTCCATCAGCCACGATTTTCACGGCATCGCTGGGATGCCACTCGAGCTTGGCGGTGAGTGCGGTGCGCTTCTTCTTTTCGAGAATCGAGCCCACGCGGAACTGGCCATAACCGATCAGCCCGTACTCATCTTCATCCAGCTCGCCATTGCCGTTCGGGTCGATGTTGCCGCCCCAGGCATTGCCATACAGCCAGCTCTCGTCATTCGGATCCGGATTGCGCGTCCAGCCGCCGTCATTGCCGGCGACGTCAGTGCGATCCTCGCGTTCGGCATAGACCGCGCCCAGCAGCAGCCCGAACGTGTCATCGGCGAAGGTGTTGCTGTACACGCCCGAGAACTTGTAGCCGTCGAGTTCGGACATGTCATTGCGATCACCTTCCATGCGCGCAGCGCCATGTTGGCCGGTCTGATCGAAGGGGCTGGCGGAACGCAGGTTGACCAGGCCGCCGATCGCGCCTTCGGTGAGTGAAGCCTGCGCGCCCTTGATGACGTCGGCGCCGCTGATCACATCCGAGGGCAGCACGTCGTACGCAAAATCACGGCCCGCACCGTCGGTCGCCAGGATGCGGTCGTTGAAAGTAGTGAGGGTGTATTCAGGGCCGAGGCCACGCACGCTGACCTTCTGTCCCTCGCCGCCCGCCGTGCGGGAAATCGCCACGCCCGTGACGTGGCTGAGCGAATCGGCGACGTTGTCGTCCGGAAACTTTCCAAGCTCGAGCGCCGTGATCGAGTCCTGAACGGTGCCCGATTTGCGCTTGAGGTCGACCGAGTGACCGAGGCTGGCACGCACGCCCGACACGATGACGGTCTCCATGTTGTCCGCCGCAACCGGTGGTTCGGCGTCATCAGCCTGTGCCGCTCCGATTTGCGCCAGCAACAGTGCGAGTGCGATGCCCTGAGAGATGAGGGACTTTTTCATGTGCGCGGCATTCATTGTTGTCTCTCCCCGGATGGAGGCAGAAAGGTTACGCAACTAAACGAAAGAAAGCCTAGTACAAGTTTCCTTTTGCATCAATAGCGAAATTAAACGAAATCCTGCATGCTTCTTTCCAAGATGCGCGCAACACGTGATACCAGCCAACGCCGACTTCAAATCAGCGAACTCGTCCGACAGCACGGCAGCGTGCAAGTCACGTCACTCGCGAAACGATTCGGCGTGAGCATGCAAACCGTCCGCAAGGACCTGCGTTTCCTCACCGAGCGTGGCGTCATGGCACGCGCCTACGGAGGTGCCATCGACAGCAAGGTCGTGGGCGGGCCCATGGCGGAACCGCCATACGAGGCCAAGCGCACCTCGCACCTGGAAGAGAAGCGCCGCATCGGCCAGCGTGCCGCCGCCATGGTCAAACCCGGCGACACCATCGTCATCGATTCCGGCACCACGGGCATTGCGCTCGCGGACGCCCTGCCCAATGCCGAGGTGACTGTGGTCACCAACGATTTCGGCGTGTTATCGGCTCTCGCCCCCAAGAGCAACATCAACATCGTGATGCTGGGCGGCGAACTGCGCCGCAAGAGCATGTCTTTCTACGGCGGCCTGACGGTGGAAGCTCTGAACGCCTTGCACGTGGACAAGCTGTTCCTGGGTGTCGACGGCTTCGACCTCGACCGCGGCGTGTCCACGCATTTCGAACCCGAGGCCATGCTCAATCGCAAGATGGTGGAGAACGCCGGCACGGTTGTCGCCATCACCGACAGTTCAAAGTTCGGCAAAGTCTGCCTGCACCGCATTATCGCGGTGGCGGAGCTGGACATACTCATCACCGACAAGGACGCGCCCGCGGAAATCGTGCAGGCGATCCAGCAGCTCGGCGTGGAAGTGCAGCAGGCCTAGGGCCTCAGTTCAAAGAGAAGGCGCGCGCGGAGTTTCGGTAGTAAATCCTGTCAATCACCTCGCGCGGCAGCGCGAGCCCTGGCACATCGGCCTTGATGATCTCGACGCGCTGCGACTCGGCCGTGGCCAGGTAACGCCAATCCCTCGTCCAGACATCGTGCGCTTCACGCTTGAATTCGGCTGCCCCTGCGTCGGTTGATAGGGCGTCGGGGTTCAGCGTGAGATCCGTGCCGTACAGCAGCCGGTCCTGGTACTTGATGAAGAAATTCCGCACCTTTTCGCGATCGCGCACGGACTGGTACTGCACCTGGCTCATGCGCGCCGCCATGTCGACGTTGGCGTTGGGGAAGCGATCGAGGAACGCGGCAATCCGGTCGACGTCGTACTCCAGGCTGCCGAGGTGCGCGCCGACGAAGCGCAGCTTCGGATGCGCCGCCACGAAGTTGTCACGCGCCTTGATCTGATCCTCGTAGCTCGGCATCTCCGGATGCAGGTACATGTGGTACTGCGGATGCTCCTTGAAATATTCGCGGTCGTTGTCGGTGGTCATCTGATCGAGCGGCAGCCAGCAATTCTGCGGCTCACCCAGATGGCCGATGAGCGTGAGGCCGAGTGACTGGATCTTGTCGCCCACCGGTGAGATCGCCGGATCATCGAGCATCACGAGCTTGCCGCCGAACCTCTCCTTCATCCCCACGTTTTTCCAGACTTTCACTGCCTTCGCGCCCTGCTTCGCATCAGCCTCGAGCGCGGCGTTGACCTTGTCGGCCCAGCCCGCTTTGCCGAAGCCCTGCATCGAGAACGTGGTGGCCCAGTGAACGCGCGCCGGATCGGCGTGCAACTGCGCCAAAGCGGAAGCGCGCTGATCGGCGAGCTTCGGAAAATCCGGATAGTCGACATTGATGGTCATCAATTCGAAGCCGTCTTCGCGCGCCTGCTCGAGGAATGCGGGATCGACGACGTTCATGTGAACGTGGGCGTCGAGCTTGCGCACGCTCTTGAAATCTTCCATTGAGTAAGTCGCGGGCGCTGCCGGCTTCGGTGCTTCGGCAGGGGCTGGCGCGGGTTCCGGCGCCGGTCCGCCGCATGCGCAGAGCAGGCCGATCGCGCCACCCAACAGCAATCCGGAGATCAATTTCATGACGCGCCCTGCTATATAACGAAACCTAAACGGAACATATCGCAACATAATTGTTGCATCAACAGTTTTACTGTCTCAGAATGCATCGCACTCCTCTCGGAAGCCCTTCCCATGCCCCAGACAGGACGCAGAACCGCGCTCAAGCTCCTCTCAGGAAGTTTCGCTCTGGCGTCCTTTCCCTGGGCAGAAGCCGCATCGGAGACCCGATCGGCGGGCGAGCAAGTCGCCGCGGACGATACCTTGTCCCTCCTCTTCGACGGCACACTGCAAACCAGCGTGCTTCTGCGCGGAAAGGCGCTCACTCCTTATCAAGCGAGTGAGGCCCTCCTGCTCAAGGACCAGACGGTCGACGCGTTCACCTTCTCGAGTCACAGACACGAGGACCTGACGGACCCGCGCCACGGCGCCGGTCGCCGCCACGTCATCTCCGGCAAATCCAAAGACGGCATCGAGAAGCGCGTGGAGGTCACTTTCTTCAAGCGCCTGCCCGGACTCGCCGTGATGCAGGTTCACTATCTCAACCAGGGCCAGTCTTCCGTCGAGGTGACCGGCTGGCGCAGCGCGGCGCATGAAATGGCGGACGCGCCCGGCGGCTTCTGGAGTTTCTCCGGCGCCACGCACGAAGACCGCCGCGACTGGGTGCAGCCGCTCAAGGCGGACTTCGATCAGCGCAATTCGCTCAGCATGGCCGCATCCGACTACGGCGGCGGCATTCCGATGGCCAATATCTGGCGTCGCGACGTGGGCCTGGCTGTGGGCCACGTGGAGCCCATCCCTCGCCTGCTCGACCTGCCCGTGCGCAAGACGACCCAGGGCGCGAGCATCGCCATCGAAGGCGCGAAGGAACTGAAGCTCGAGCCCGGCCAGGCACTCTCCACCGATCGCACCTTCCTGGTTGCGCACACTGGCGATCACTTCGCGCCGCTGACCCAGTACCGCAAGTTTCTCGAAGATGAAGGCATCGTGGCGCCGAAGGCGCCCGAGTCCGCCTTCGCGCCGGTGTGGTGTGCCTGGGGATACGAACGCGAATTCACGGTGGAGCAGATCGTGGCCACACTGCCCAAGGTGCGCTCGCTCGGATTCGAGTGGGCGGTGCTCGACGACGGCTGGCAGAACAACGAAGGCGACTGGCGTATCGACAAGCGCAAGTTCCCGCGCGGCGATGAGGACATGCGCGCCTTCGTCAAGGCTATCCGCGCGCAGGGCCTGCGCCCGCGTATCTGGATCGCGCCGCTGTGCGCCGATCCGGGCAGCGACGTGCTGCACGATCACGCCGACACGCTGCTGCTCGATGAATGGGGCGCCTTCCAGACGGTGAGCTGGTGGAACGCGCTGACCCAGTGCCCCGCCTATCAACCCACCATCGACTACTACGTCGCATTGACGAAGAAAATCATCGGCGACTGGGGCTTCGAAGGCCTCAAGCTGGACGGCCAGCACCTGAACTCCGTGGCGCCCTGCTACAACAAGGCGCACAAGCATTCGCATCCCACCGAGTCGGTGGAGAAGTTAGGCGACTTCTGGATGGCCATCCACAAGGCGGCGCGCGAGGCCAACCCGGAGGCGGTGGTGGAGCTCTGTCCCTGCGGCACGGTGTTCAACTTCCACAACCTGCCGGCTACGGACCAGTACCCGACGTCGGACCCGCTCACGTCCTGGCAGGTGCGCAGCAAGGGCAAGAGCTACAAGGCCATCATCGGCAACCGCAGCAGCCTCGCCGGCGATCACGTGGAGCTCTCGGACAATCGCGATGACTTCGCCTCGAGCGTGGGCATCGGCGCGGTGATCTCGACCAAGTTCACCTGGCCCAAGGACACGGAACATCCGGTCGAATCGCTGCCGCCCGGCGGCTACGTACTCACGCCCGCGAAGGAAGCGCTGTGGCGCAAATGGGTGCGGCATCTACAAACAACACATGCTGCCCAAGGGTGAATACCTGGGGCATCTTTATGACATCGGCTTCGACAAACCCGAGGGACATGCCATTTCCAGGGACGGCGCCATGTACTACGCGTTCTACGCGCCCAGCTATCAACGGCAAGCTCGAACTGCGCGGCCTGAAGTGCGGGCAGCTATCGCGTACGCGACCTGTTCAACGAAGTGGACCTCGGCAAAGTGACGGCGAAGTCCAACACCCTGAACGCGCGCTTCGAGCGCTTCCTGTTGCTGCAGGCCAAACCGGCATGACGAACTGCTTCGAACGCAGGCGCGAGTCGTGCCTGGGTTTTCCACGCCCTGATCACCGTAGTCCTCTGGGGCGTCTGGGGCGCGCTCGCGGGCCTGTCGGCGCAACATGGGTTCCCCGACACGCTGGTGTACTGCGTCTGGTCGCTGACCATGATTCCGCCGGCACTCTTCGTCCTGGCGAGAAATGGCTGGAAGCTGGACACGTCGCCACGCGCCGTCGCATACGGCCTGACCGTGGGCTTGTTAGGCGCGGGTGGCCAGATGCTGCTCTTCAAGGCGCTGACCATCGGGCCCGCCTATTTCATCTTCCCCATCATCTCGCTCTCTCCGGCCATCACCATCGCGATGTCCTTCGTGATGCTGCGCGAGCGCACCGGAAAACTCGGCGCGCTGGGCATCGTGCTGGCGCTGGTGGCGTTGCCGCTGTTCGACCTGTCGTTCGGGGCCAGCACCGGAGGCCTGGGATGGTTCGCGCTGGCGCTGCTGATCATGGCGGCCTGGGGAGTGCAGGCGTACTTCATCAAGCTGGCCAACAACACGGTCAGCGCCGAGAGCATCTTCTTCTACATGATGGTCGGCGGGCTGCTGCTGGCCCCCGTCGCCTGGGCGTGGACCGACTTCAGCCAGCCCGTGAACACCGGCTGGGACGGCCCGTGGATGACCGCGGGCATCCAGATCCTCAATGCCATCGGCGCGTTGACGCTGGTGTACGCCTTCCGGCATGGCAAGGCCATTGTCGTTGCGCCGCTGACCAATGCGGGCGCGCCGCTGGTGACTGCGGTGCTGGCCCTGGCTTTCGCGGGCGCCGTGCCCGGCCCGCTGAAGATCCTGGGCCTGGCGCTGGCGCTGATCGCGTCACTGCTGCTGGTTCTCGAGCCTGAGCGTCCCGCGCCGCAGGAAGGCGGCGCATGAACCCCTTGTTAGACCTGATCGCGCGCCACAAGCGCGGCCAGGCGGTGGGCGTGACGTCTATCTGCTGCGCCCATCCCATCGTCATCGAGGCGTCACTCCGCCATGCACTGCGGCATGACGATGCGCTGGTGCTGTTCGAAGCGACCTGCAACCAGGTCAACCAGGACGGCGGCTACACCGGCATGAAGCCCGCGGATTTCGTGAGCTTCGTGCGCGGCATCGCGAAGCAGGTGGGCTTCGATGCGGCGCGCATTGTTCTGGGCGGAGACCATCTCGGCCCGAATCCCTGGACCAGCCTCGCATGCCGACGCGGCAATGGCCAAGGCCGAAGTGATGGTCGCCGCCTATGTCGCCGCCGGCTTCCGCAAGATTCATCTCGATTGCTCGATGTCCTGCGCCGGCGATCCCACGCCGCTGCCCGAATCCGAGATCGTCCGGCGCGCCGTGCGACTGGCCCGCGCCGCCGAGTCCGCGGCTGTTGGCGAGCCGCCGGTGTACGTCATCGGCACCGAGGTTCCCGTGCCTGGCGGTGCCACTGAAGCCATCGAAGGTCTGGCCGTCACCTCCCCCCAGGCGGCACTAGCTACCATCGAGGCTCATCGCCAGGCCTTTGTTTCTGCCGGCCTGCAGGATGCCTGGACACGCGTGATCGCCTCGGTGGTGCAGCCCGGCGTCGAGTTCGATCATCACAACGTGATCGACTACGGCGCCAAGGACGCCCAGGCCCTGAGCCACGCCATCACCTCGGTGCCGGGCATGGTTTACGAGGCGCATTCCACGGATTACCAGACGCGCGATGCACTGCGGCAGCTGGTCAAGGACCACTTCGCCATCCTCAAGGTCGGCCCCGGCCTGACGTTCGCGATGCGCGAGGCGCTGTGGGCGCTGGATGCCATGGATCAGGAACTGACGCCCGAGCACAACCAGGCGCACCTGCGCGATACGGTATTGGAACGCATGCGCGAGCGGCCGAAGTACTGGGAGCGCTACTATCGTCCCATATGGAAATGGTCCCAATGGAAATGGCGCCAATGGCAAGCAGCTCACCGTCGACCTGCAATACAGCCTGAGCGACCGTGTGCGTTACTACTGGCCGGACCCCGTCATCGAAGCCGCGCGCGTGAAGCTGTTCGAAAACCTGAGCGCCAACCCGCCGCCCATTTCGCTGATCAGCCAGCATCTCCCCAATGCGCTGCACGCCGTGCGTGAGGGAGCCGCGACGCGCGAGCCTCTTTCCCTTGCCGTGGCGCATGTGAGCGCCGTCCTCGATGACTACCATCATGCCTGCCACACCCACTGAACAAATCCATCACCTCGGGATCGCCGCGGACGACCTGGCCTCCTCCGGAGCGTTGTGGACCGCGCGCGAGATCGAGCAGCAGCCGCACATGTTGCAGCGGACGCATACGCTGCTGTCCGGCCTGCACGCCGAGCTGCAGCGCTTCATCGCTCCCGTGGCGGACAATCCGCTGGCACGCATCATTCTCGCGGGCGCGGGCACATCGGCCTACATCGGGCAGTGCCTGGCGGCGATTCTCGACACGCAACTGGCGGCACGCGTCGACGCCGTGCCGACCACCGACATCGTCAGCTGCCCGCATCTGCACCTGGACGCGGACCAGCCCCTGCTGCTGATCTCTTTCGGCCGTTCGGGCAACAGTCCCGAGAGCCTGCAGGCCGTCACGCTGGCCGAGTCGCTGGTGAAGGACGTGCGCCATCTGTTCGTGACCTGCAACGCCGAGGGCGCGCTCGGTCGCGCGCAGGTTCGCCAGGCGAAGACCCTGCAGCTGCCCGAGGAAACTCACGACGTGAGCTTCGCGATGACCTCCAGCTTCAGCTGCATGATGTACGCAACGTTGAACGTGCTCAGCAAGCCGGGAGCATTCGACGGCCGCATCGGCGCCATTGCACAAGCCACGCGGCGCGTCATCCAGGAAACCGGCCGTGCCATGCAGCAGCTGGCGCAGAACAACTTCGAACGCGTGGTGTACCTCGGCAGCGGCCCGTTTCAAAGCCTGGCGCGCGAAGCCACCCTCAAGCTCGGCGAGCTCACCAATGGCGCCATCGTCACCTGCTTCGATTCGCCCCTGGGCTTCCGGCATGGCCCCAAGACATTCATCAATGAACGCACGCTCGTGCTGGTGTTCGTCTCCAACGATCCACTGACGCGCAAGTACGACAATGACCTGCTCGATGAATTGCGGCGCGATGGCCGCGCCGGGCGCGTCATCGAGATCACGACACGCGCACGCCATGACCTGACGCGCGACACCCTGCTCGTGCCCGGCATGACCGAGGCCGCCGACGTCGAACTGCTCTGGCCCTATGTCGCGATCGCGCAGCTTTATGCCTTCCATCAATCGCGTACGCTTGGGCTGTCACCCGACAACCCCAACAAGGAAGGCACCGTGAATCGCGTCGTACAGGGCGTCCGGCTCTACTCACTGCCGCAATGACCGCCGGCCTTTTTCCTCGGCGTCGACGGCGGAGGAACCAAGACGCGCTTCGTGCTGATGGACGGCGACCGCAAGGCTGCTGAGCGAGGCGCAGCGCGGCACCAGTTACCACCCGGAAGTCGGCCTGGAGGCAGTGCGCGATGTGCTCGAGAATGGCACGGCGAAGGTGCTGGCGCGCGCCGGCATCGATGCATCGCAGATCACTTACGCATTCTTTGGATTACCCTGCCACGGCGAGGACGGCGCCATCACGCCATCACTGGATGCAATGCCCGGATCCATACTGGGTCACGACCGTTATAACTGCGGCAACGATATGGTCTGCGGCTGGGCGGGTTCACTGGGCGCCGAGGACGGCATCAATATCGTTGCGGGCACCGGGATCCATCGGCTACGGCCAGCGACGCGGACGCTCCGCGCGCGCCGGCGGTTGGGGTGAGGCCTTCTCCGATGAAGGCTCTGCCTATTGGATTGCCATGCAGGGGCTCAATGCGTACTCGCGCATGAGCGACGGACGGCTGCCGAGGGGCCCGCTGCACGCTCTTGTTAATAAGTCGCTGAAGCTCGAGAACGATCTCGACCTGTGCGCGCAGGTCTACGGCGCCAATGCGCGTACGCGCGGAGAGCTGGCGCAGTTCTCGCCGCTCGTTGCGGAAGCCGCGGCGCTGGGTGACGAGGCCGCGGGGAATATCCTGCGCCGCGCGGGCCACGAGCTTGCGCTGATTGCCGAGGCGCTGCGGCAGAAGCTCGGCTATGAAACGGGTGAGGTCGTGAAGCTCTCGTATTCCGGTGGCGCGTTCAACGCCGGCGACTTGTTGATGACGCCTTTTCGCGAAGCATTGACGGCGGCGAGCCCCGCGTTCGAATTGTGCCGGCCGCTATACGATCCGCATGTGGGCGCAGCGCTGTACGCGGCGAAACTCTGGGACGCGACGCGTCGCTAGTCGACGCCCGGCGTCGGCCTCAACGTCAGTGTGCCATCGGCGTTGAGCGATTGTTTGCACGCCCAGCGGACCGGATAGCGCTGGCCTTTCACCTCGATCTCGCCCTTCACGCGCAGCCCTTTCCAGTCCGTGCCGCGCGGCAACGGAAACTTCGCCTGCCGCACTTTGCCTGGCAGCGGATAGCCGGCATCGAGACCGCCGGTAGCGAGCACGCGGCCCGCGCCGTCGAGAATGCTGATGCGCAGCACGCCCGGGACGCCCGCGATACCGTCGTTGACCATGCCGAGGATCAGACCGGAATCATCGCCGGCGTCATAAGTCCAGATCCAGGAGGGCCTGACGCGATAGCCGATCGAACGCGCGAGGCCGTTGATGGCATCGGGATATTGCTGGTAATAGTTTTGAAGCCGATCGGCACGGATGCGATGCCAGTTCCACAGCGAAAAATAGCAGGCGCCCACGTCGCGCACGTGACCGATGACGTTGTCGGTGAGCGTGACGCCCTCGTCGAGATGCAGGCTCGCGGGCGATCCGTCGGACATCCGGCACTTCCACCGTGACGCCGGTCCAGGCGGGACGGTTGCTCAACGCCTCGATCTGCTCGTTCTCGATGAAGATCGTGTCGGTACGCAGCCAGTTGTGGCTGCGCACGGTGCGATCGAGCAGTTCGAAGTTGCCGACCCGGCTGAAGTCGGGCTGCGTGTTGGTCGCGAGCGGCGTCTTCTTCCAGCTCTCGAACTGCTGCTCCAGCATGCGCACGAAGGTGGCTTCGGCGGTGGCGTAGTCGGGAAACGGATTGCGCTCCAGCGGCCAGGTGTGGCCTTCGCCCCAGAAGCCGTACATCGCGGTGTCGACGTACTCGACCTGCGGATGGCCGTCGTAGGCGTCTGCGAGCAGACCGGTAAGCTCGTTGAAGGCGGATTGAAATACCGGATCGTCGTAGCGCGGCTCGAAACGCCGCCGGTTCTGCCACTCGCCCAGCTCGACCATCGGCACTTTCTTCGCGAGGTAGTCCGGCATCGCCGAGCCTTCGATGTCCGGATTGCTCATCATGACTCGCAAGCCGAGGCGCTTGTCGTAGCGCTTCGCCAGGTCGAAGGCGATCTTCCAGTGTTCGCACAGATCGAGTCGGCCCGGCTTTCGCTGCACGTCCTTCCAGTTCACGCGCAAGTACAACTTGGTGCCGAGCGGTAATCGCGCCAGATCTTCCAGCGATTTCTCCAGACTCTCACCGGGCTTTGCGGGCGGACCGACTTCGTCGCAGAGATAGGTGATGAGCCCCATGCCGAAGTCCGGCACGACTTCGCGAGACGCGGTCGTCGCCATGACAACCTGCCAACCCGCGAATCGTTCGGTGGGAAACGGCCCTTGGTAGAGGCGATCGGCGACAGGAGGCCCGGAACCGAAATCGTATCGATCGAAGTTGTGGACCGCTGCCGGGTAGCCGCGCGCGCTCGCGAGCAGCGCCGTGATACCGCCGGCCTTGATGAAATCGCGCCTGTACATGGTCTATACCCCCTTGCTCTACGCGAAAGATAACAAAACGAATGTTTCTTGTACTTTCGTTTTCGTTCTTCTAGGATGACCTCGGCCGGTAATTCCAAGGTGGTCGTCTATGTCACGCACCCATGATTTCAAACGAGTCCTCGGTAGTCATCCTTGGTGTGCTGCTCAGCGCAGCGTCGCGGTCGCAGGAGCAATCCGGCGCCCAGGATCTCGAGGAAGTGATCGTCACCGGCACGCGCGCCGCCCTGGCGGAATCGGTGGACCGAAAGCGCGCCTCGGAACTGGTTCAGGATTCCATCGTGGCCGAAGACCTTGGCCGCTTTCCCGACGCCAACGTCGCCGACTCCCTGTCGCACATCACCGGCATCACGTTGCAGCGCACGCGCGGCGGCGAGGGGCAATACGTCAACGTGCGCGGGCTCGGACCCGGCTTCAGCATCGTCACGCTGAACGGCCGCATTCTCGCAACCGACGGCGACGGACGTGATTTTGCGTTCGACGTGCTGCCCTCCGAGGTCATCTCCGGCGCCGACGTATACAAGTCCGCCAACGCCGCGAACCTGGAAGGCAGCATCGGCGGAGCGATCAATCTCACCTCTGCGCGGCCGCTCGCCCGGCCGGGCTTGATCGCCTCGCTGCACATCGAAGGCGACTTCAATGATCTCTCCGAGGACACCGGCTACAAGGCCAGCGGCGTGTTCAGTAACACGTTCGCCGACGACAGCATGGGCCTGATGGTCACGGCGGTTTATCAGGACGACGAAGTGCGTTCGGACGCCGTGCATGAATTCTCCATCAACCCCGACTCGCCCGGTGAGTTCGACGCCAACGGCGATGGAGAGATCTCCGACGACGAGAGTGGCTTGCTCGGACTTTGCTGCACGAGTTTCGGCGCCCGAATCCAGCAGAAGCAACGCAGCGGCATCACCGCCGTGTGGGAATGGAAAGTCTCGGATAGTTTCAGCATGAGCGTCGACGGCTTGTTCACGCGGCTCAAAGCCCCGACCGTCGGCTATCACCAGTCCTACTATGTCGAGGATTCGATTCTCGATGAGGATGCGGGCACTCACCGCTGGAGCGACGTCAGCATCAGCGATCACTGGGTGACCGGCATGACCGTCGCCGAACTGGTCCCGGAGCTATCGACAATAACCGAGCATCGCGTAGTCGATACCACACAGTTCGGCTGGAACGGCGCCTGGCAGGCGACCGACAAGTTGAAGTTCACTGCCGATGTCTATCGCTCGAAGGCCGAGCGCGATTCCGGCGGCAAGGACACATGGGTCGTATCCGGCATCGCTGGCAGTCATGTCGGCCGCGTCGACATGAACAACAACGGAGTGCCGGACATCAGCGTCGCGCTCGAAGATGGCCGCGACTATGCAACGGCTCTGGAGGCCGGTGAGCTCGGCGACGCGGACTTCGGCCTGCACTACATCGGCTTGTCGGGCACCGATGTGACGGACGAAGTGACCGGTCTCACGCTCGACGGAGAGCTCGAACTCGACAGTGGCGCGTGGAGTTCGCTGCAGTTTGGCGTGGCTGGCACCAAGCGCGCCAAGGTGCGCGAAACCGTCGAGAACGACACGAATGGCGGTTCGTGCCAGTACTGCAACATGTATGGCACTACGTTCGAGAGTCTCGGCGCGAGTGTCGTGAGCCCGCTGTCGCTGCCTAACTTCATGCGCAACGCTGGTGGAACCTGGCCCCGGCGCTTCGTTTCTTTCAATGTCAGCGAGTACCTGAATGCGTTGCGCGCGCTCGACGGGCAGCCCGTCCTCGACGAGAACGGCGACCCGACCGGCGCGGTCTTCGATTCCGCGCTCACCGCGCCCGAGCTCAACCCGGTTCAATCCTACGACGTCGAGGAAGACACGATCGCCGCGTACTTGAACGCCAATTTCAAGACCGACAAATGGTTTGCGAATCTCGGCGTGCGCTGGATATCCACGGACACGACGGCAAAGACGGCTGTCGACGCCATCCTGTTCGTCGATGATCCGACGCCGGGGGTCCCCACCTCGAGTCCCGACGTCACCTACAGCCCCGCGGAGCCGCTGACGCAGAAAGGCAGCTACAACAAGCTGCTGCCGTCACTCAATTTCGGCTACTGGCTGCGCGAGGATCTGATCGTGCGAACAGCGATCGCACGCACCATGACGCGACCCTCGCTCAATCAGCTCGCGCCGACGCGCACGGATAACACGCTCGATCGCACCTTCGCCGTGTTCTACGACGGCAATGCCGATCTCCAGCCAGTCGAGGCTGACCAGGCAGATCTCTCGGCGGAATGGTATTTCGCAGACAAGTCCGTGCTCAGTGGCGCGGTGTTCTGGAAAGATATCAGCGGCTTCATCACGACCGAGCTCGAGGAGAACGTCGACATCGGCGTTGTCGGCAGCATCGGTGGTGCGCCTCCCGCACCGATCCTCTACGACGTGAGCCGTCCGATCAATGGCGACAAGGCCAAGGTGTGGGGCCTGGAACTCGGCGTGCAGCACTTCTTCAGCAACGGCTTCGGCGTGCGCGCCAACTACACGCTCACCGACACCAAGGCCTACGTCGACGGCGTGCACGTGGGCGACCTGGAAGGCGTGTCCGAATCGGCGTACTCGCTGGCACTGATGTTCGAGAACGAGCGCTGGGATGCACAGGTTGCGGCCGACTACAGCGGCGAGTACCTGGAGACCGCCGACGCGGTCGCCGGACTGTCACAGACGGCGGATCCGATCACCTGGGTTACGGCGTCCGTCCAGTACAAGATCACCGACTCGCTCACCGTCTCGGTCGAAGGTCGCAATCTCCTCGACGAGTTTTACTCCGCGAATCTCGGGCGATCCGACATGCTCGCCGGCTTCGAAACCTGGGGACGCTCCTATCTGCGTGGGCGTGACCGCGAAGTTCTGAACTGCCGCGCAGGACTACGCTACGGCTTCTCGCCCACGCACCAAAGGAATACGTTGTCGTAGCGAACGCTACCGTCCGGTCGCTGATGTCGACGATCGGCTTCCGCGTACACGGCGCGCACCGCGGCTTCCCCGCTATATTCAATCGCGGCCCGGTTGAAACCGCAGCTCGAATTGGCGCGCCACGACATCTCCGGACTCTCGAACATGAAAGGACAGGCAACTTCGCCTTCCTCCACGACATTCAGTCCTGCCCTGTCGAGCATCGCCTCGAGCGCTCCCGGTTCGGATAGCGCTCCGGGACGCGGAGGCACGGCGCCGGGCCACGACGGCGGCAGCAGTGGCGCGAGCTCCGGCATCACGGTCGCGAGGAACTCGCAACGCTCAGGCGGCCCCCAGGCCGTGACCAGCACACGACCGCCCTGGCGGGTAACTCGCACCAACTCACGCGCGGCCGCGCGAATGCTTGCGACATAGAAAATCGAGTTGATGACCACGACGGCGTCGAAAGTGTCGTCGGGGAACGGCAAGGCTTCGAGGTCGGCCTCACGCACATCCGCCTGCGGCACCCGTTGCCTCGCAATCGAAATCAGCGCCGGCGCGGCATCCACCGCGGCCACAACAGCGCCGCGCAGACTGGCGAGCAAGCTGAGCAGTCCTGCACCACAGCCCGCGTCCAGCATCCGCGTTCCCGCGGTGACTCGCGCCGCGTCGAGCGCCGCACCGAACAATGGCAACGACACCTGTTCCGTGTATGTCGCCCAGTCCTGCGCACGTGCACCCCACAGCGCACCCTGCAGTCTTGCAGTCCCCATGCGACCTCCAGTGACTGCCGCGATCAACAATACGACCGGCCCGACCGGCAAGATATTCCCGAATAAAAGAAAAAGGGCCGGTGTTGCCGGCCCTTTTGGTCTGGAATTAGAACCAGTCCGCGTTACTCGAAATTCATGCGCAGGTTCAGATACCACTGGCTGCGGCGGGTTGTAGGTACCCACCGTCTCACCCTCCGCGCCGTTCACCGAGCCGACGACGAGATAGCGGTCGTCCGTGAGGTTGGTGCCGCCGAGCGTCACCGCGTACTTCTCGTCCGGCGAGAAGTAGTGAATCGACGCGCCCAGGTTTTCGGTGGACGGACGCGCCAGCAGCGGCGTGTTCGGCGCATCGTTGAACATCGACGCCGTCTGCGTGTAGTCCACGGCGAAGCGCAGTTTGCCGGTGTTGGGCAGGTTCACGTCCCACTGCGGGCTCATCGTGAACTTGTACTCCGGCGTCTTCGGCAGATCCGTATCGAGCGTGATGCCCTGCACGGAGGTCAGCAGGCGCGTGTACTCGGCGTCGATGTAGCCCGCGGCCAGGTAGATCGAGAAGCCGCCACCGATGAGTGCTTCCAGCTCGAGCTCCGCGCCCTTGAGTTCCGCGTCACCCGCGTTCTGCGACACCGGTGAAGCGCCTTCCTGGATCTGCAGCTGGATGCCGGTGTAGTCGGTCCAGAAGACCGCCACGTTGGTCTGCACGCGATGATCGAAGAACTGGGATTTCAAACCCAGCTCGTAGGTCTCGCTCTCCTCGGGACCGAAGGCCGCTTCGTCGATGTCGGCGACCGGATTCGACAGGCGCGTGGTCCAGCCACCCGCCTTGAAGCCCTTCGAAAAGCTCACGTAGAGCCATCGCGTCGTCGTTGAGGTGCCACTGCGCGCCCACGGTCGGCGTGAACACGTCGTACTCCTGGCACTGCTCGCCCGGCGGGAAGTAGCGGTACGGGTTGGTCGGATCCGGGAACGGCGCGAGCCCGACCACGGCGGCGAACGCCGCCCAGCAAGCCATGTCGGGACCGGTCGGCACCCCAGCAGCCCGAGGACTTGTAGCCGTAGCCGTCGAGGTCCGCCTGGCCGCCTTCGAACTTCTTGTCGTCCTTCGAATAGCGCGCGCCCAGCGAGACGCCGAACGCAGTCATTGAAGTTGTAGTCGGCGTGGAAGAACGCCGCATACGACTTGGTGTCGACGTCGTTCTCCACGTCGTAGATGAACAGCGTGCTGCCGAACGGCACGAAGTCGTGCACGAAGCCTTCTTCCTGGAAGTAGTACAGGCCCACGACGTAGTCGAGCTTGTCGCCGAACGCCTTGCCCGTCAGCTGGAACTCCTGCGAGAACTGCTTCTGCGCCTGGTGGTCCGTGACTTCCTGGATCGTCTCGGGCAGACCGTCGAGGTCGACGCCCACCTTCCAGTCGATGCCGCGCGCGCCGGTGATCGACTTGAACGCCATCGAGTCCGAGAAGATCGAAGTCGAGCGTGATCGACGCGCCCCACGCGGTGTAGCGCGCGAAGCTCGGGCCGGTGGCGTAGGTCTTGTCGATGTCGCCGGTGTCCGTGTTGGCGAGGTTCCAGTAGATGCGCGGGCTCGGGCCGGATGGATTGCCCGCAACGCCGCCCGGCGTATAGGGCACCGGACCGCCGACGTAGCCCGCGCCGCCCAGCGGCGCGCCGCCCGTCGCGAGGTTCAGGCCCTGCGCGCGCGGTCCGCACAATCCGCCGACCGCCGTGCTGAAGAACGGCGGCGCGCCAGTCGCCGCGCTGAACGCGGCCGGATCATTGAGCAACGCCGCCGGCGTGCTGATGCAGAAGTTGTACTGCGCGCCCATGAAGCCGTACGGACCCGGCGGCCACGCGCTGAACACCGTTGGCAGCGCGTCGCCCGCCGGCGTCGTCACGTCGAGCACCGTCGTCGGGTACGACGACTGGTTCTGGTAGCGTGTAGTCGCCGGCAATGGTCACTTCGAAATTGTCGGTGACCTTCCACAGCGCCTTGCCGCGGATCACCTGCAGGTTCTGCCCGCCCTTGGTGTCCGAGGTGGCATATCCCGCTTTGGGGAAGGCGGTCTGCGGATCCACGACCCACGGCACCTGGCCGAGCTCGCTGTTCGTCGGGAACGGAATGACCTCCTGGTAGCCCTCGCGCCGCTGCGAAGAGAAGCTCAACGTGGTGAGGAAATTGTCCGAGACCGGAAAGTCCGCCGATGACGGAGACGTCCTGGCGGTTGAAGCTGCCGGTGGTGGCGCTGGCGGTGAACGCGCGGCTTGTCGCCGGGCGTGTGCGTGACGATGCTGATCGCGCCGCCGATGGTGTTGCGGCCGAAGAGCGTGCCCTGCGGACCTTTGAGGATTTCGATGCGGTCGATGTCCAGCAGGCTCTGGTTCGCGCCGATGGTGCGCGCCAGATACACGCCGTCCACGTAGACACCCACGCCGGGATCGAGGTTGAACGCGAAGTCGTCCTGGCCGATGCCGCGGATGGATGCTGACAACACCGAGGTGTCGCCCGAGAACGGCGAGCCGGTGTCGAGGTTGACGTTGGGCGCGAAGCGCGTGAGTGCGCCGATGTCGCCAATCGATTTCGATTGCAGCATGTCCGCCGGTGAACGCGGAGATCGCGATCGGAACGTTTGCACGTTCTGTTCGCGCTTCTGCGCGGTGACCACGATTTCTTCGAGCGTGTCTTCCTGGGCCATCGCCGGGCCGCCGACCAGTGCCGTGCCCAATGCAGCCGCTACGTAATACCGCACCACATTCGAGCGGTGTCTGGCAGTCGTCTTCACGGAAACCCCCTCTTGTTCTTCAGGCTGGATGGTTCGTACTTCCCGCAAGATGCCTCGAGTGCAATGCGCGTAAGTTACGCCTGTCTTGCACAAGATATATAAGAGTAGTGAGAGCGTGCAGCGCGCCAGAGGGTGGCCGCCCTTCCGTTCAGCGGTGCGCGTAAAAAAATGCGCGCTCAGTCGAGACACGGTCGGGCGAGCTTCAACTTCTCCCGGTTGTCGGCCCGGCCCGCTGCTGAAAAGGGTTCGGCAAAGCTTCGCCAATCTTTCGGCGGACTTTCGGGTCTTCAGCAGGTGCGAGTGGATAGGTTTCGAGGCGTTCGATTCACAAACGACGCTGGGAGAACCCCATGAACAACAAAGCTCACCGATTTGTCGCCTGGCTTGCCGCAGTCATCAGCGTGACCACGCTGCCCGCCTGAGCGGATAGCGACAGTGCAGAAGTGATCGTGGAATGGAACCAATTGTTGCAGGCCAACATGCCCGCGGTCCCAAATCCACTCGTTCCGCGCAACTACGCCATGCTGCACATCGCCATGTTCGACGCGGCCAATGCGATCGAGCGGCAGTACACGCCGTATCACGCACGCCTGCTCGCGCACCCGGCCGCATCCGCGGAAGCCGCCGCCGCACAGGCCGCACACGACGTGCTCGTCGCGCTGAACCCTGCAGCGCAGGCGACATTCGACGCCGCACTCCAGGCGCGGCTCGCGAACGATTCAACCCTGGCGGGCGCCCGCGGGCACTGCGGTGGGCCGCCGGGCGGCCAGCGACATCATCGCCTGGCGCGCGAGCGATGGCTCGGCCGACCCTGCTGCGCCCTATTCGTTGCCGCCTCTTCCAGGCCTCTGGCAACCGACCTCCGCGCAAGGAGCACAGCTCGCGAATTTCGGCGACTTCGCAACGTTTGCCCTGCTCACTCCGACGCAGTATCTGCCCGATCCGCCGCCGACCCTGACCAGCGCGCTCTACGCCGCCGATGTCGAAGAAGTGCGCTTGCTCGGATCGGCGACGAGCACCGTACGCACCGCCGAGCAGACGGAAACGGCGAAGCTGTTTGCGAGCGTGGGCAACAGCACCAGCCATTTCGCGGCGTGGAACAATGTCGCGCGCGATGTGGCGCGCCGGGCTCACTGGTCGCTGATCGACACCGCGCGACTGTTCGTGCTGATCAATGTCTCGATGCATGACGGGGTGCAGACCTCGCACACGAGCAAATTCATCTACGGTCTGTGGCGGCCCGTGACCGCGATTCGCCGCGCCGACGAAGATCTGAATGCCGCCACGATGGCCGACCCGACGTGGACACCGCTGCTGACGACGCCCCCGTATCCGTCGCACTCGAGCAACCAGACCTGCGTAGGCATCAGTGCCGCGCAATCGCTGGCACGTGCTTTCGGCAGTGATGACGTTCCGTTCACAGTCACGTGGATAGGCACGGGCGGCAATGCGAATGTCACGCGCAGTTACGCGAGCTTTTCGGAGCTTGCGGAGCAGCAGGCGCGCAGCCGCGTCTACGGCGGCATTCATTTCAACTTTGAGCTCACGGCGAGCCAGGAAAGTTGCACGAAGGTCGCCGACTATGTGGTCGACAACTACGTGCGGCCGCTGAAGGCTCCGTGGTTGTATTGAACGTATTTCCGGCGCGGCGGTTGTGACACCGCCGCGCCCGGATAAAATGGACGTGACTCAGGGTACTACCGGCAACACCACCGCGCTCGAGTTGGCGCCGCCAAACCAGACGCTCTGCGTCGCTTTCTTATAGTCGCCCGGCTTGGCGTACATGATGTTCTCGACGTAGGTCTGCGGATTGCGATCGTAGAGCGGGAACAGGGTCGACTGGACCTGCACCATGATCCGGTGGCCCGGCAGGAACACGTGATCCACGTGCGGCAGCTCCCAGCGATAGTGCTCCACCTTGCCGGCCTTGAGCGGCGCTGGTTGGGCGAAGCTCTTCACATAGCGACCGCGAAAGATCTCGATTCCGATCGGCAGTTCATAACCTGCCATCGACGGCTTCGCGCCCTGCGCGGTGGATTCCGGCACATCGTTGGGATAGACGTCGATCAGCTTCACCACCCAGTCGCTGTCCGTGCCGGTGGTTGAAGCAAACAACTCGACCATCGGCGCGCCCATGATGTGCACCGCCTTGTCGAGCGGAGCGCTCTTCCAGGACGCGACGTCCGGACGGTCGGTCACGAAACGCTGGTCGCGAATCAGCCACGGCTTCCACTGCGTTGAATCGCCCATGTCGATGGGGCGCGGAATGAACGGCACCGGTTTGGCCGGATCGCTGATGTACTCCTCGTGCCCGCTGGCCTTCGGACGCTCGAACGTGGCAACGCCGCCCGGCGCCAGGTAGATAGGCGTCGCGGCACCCATCGGCCAGCGCGGCGAGCTGTTCCACTTGTTCGCGCCAGTCGCATAGGTGAGCACCGGTGGCGTTTTCGGATCCGGACCACCCTTCAGCTAGTGATCGAAGAACGGCTTCACGTACTTCACGCGCCATTCGCGCGCCGTGTCACCGGTGAAGGTCAACGCTCCGAGGTCAAACCCATAGTGGTTGGCGCCCGAGTGACGCCACGGCCCGATGTGCAGCGAAACCATGTCGTTGTTCTTGTCCTTGGGCTCGAGCGCGCGGTAGACCGCGGGCGCGCCGTAACTGTCTTCCTGGTCCCACTGCCCCACCTCGAGCAGGGTCGGCACTGTCAGCGGTTGTGCCGCGAGCCATTTGTCGACCGCCTGCAGCGACCAGAACTCCGTGTAGGCCGGGTTATCCAGGAACTTGCGGACGCCGGGATAGTGCTGGATCCCCAGCATCTTCGTGAAATCCGACCATGGAGCCGGCTTCGAGGTAGCGCGTGTAATCGTCGCCTCCGCCGAGCGCGAACTCGCCGCCGCCGTCGCCCTTCTTGGTAGCCTGGCCAACCACGTATTCGAACGAACTGATGCGAAATGCGCCGTTGTGAAACCAGTCGTCGCCCATCCACCCGTCGACCATCGGGCTTTGCGGCACGGTGGCCTTCAGCGCGGGATGCGGATTGATCTGGGCCATCAAGCGTCGTGAAGCCAAGATACGAAGAGCCGATGACGCCGACCTTGCCGTTCGACTCCGGCGTGTTCTTGACCAGCCAATCGATGGTGTCGTAGGCATCGGTCGATTCGTCGATCCGGTGTCGTTCACCGGTCCGGCCAGCGGCCGGTTCAGCACCCACGCACCCTCGGAACGATGCAGGCCGCGAATGTCCTGGTAGACGCGGATGTAGCCGTCCTCGACGAACTCGATGTCCATCACTTCGATGATGTCGACGATCCGCTGGCTGGCGACGCGATGCGTCGACTTGATGCGCGTCATAGGGCGTGCGCGACAGCAGGATCGGCTGCTGCCGGTGCCCTTCTTCATCACGATGACCGTGTAGAGCTTGGTGCCGTCGCGCATGGGCACCATCTCCTCGCGGCGGATGAAGTCGGCAGACGGAAGGGTCTGCTCGTACTTGTCCATGACGTCCGGCGTTATCGGCGTCACAGGGGGCTGGGTTTGCGCGAGCGCCGCAGTGGCACTGAGAAGTAAGCCGAAGCGAATGTAGGAATGTGTCATGGCGACGGAGCCTAAGGGCCGCATCACCGACCCGCAAGGCTGAACGGGCGGCCCGGAACGGGAATTGCGATGGAAATGCGGTGACGCGTGGCCTCAGACAATTGCCGTCAGACATCGGCACGGGAAATGGCATCGCAACACCGACTGCCTGCGCGAGTGTCGCCGCGTACGGTGCGCAGGGCCTACCCCAACGTTTCGGGAGCACTTATGAGCATGAAATTCCTGATTCCGCTGTGCACCGTCGCACTGTTGGCCGCCTGCGGCGACCGCGGCAAGGACGCAAATACGCCAGAGACGACCACTGTACCCGACTCGACGACCACGCCCGCCGAAGCACCGCCGCCCAGCGACACCATGCCGCCTGCAGAGGCTCCTCCGCCCGCCGAAACTCCGCCGGCCAACGAAACGCCGCCGCCGCCGCCCAGCAACTGACAAGCGCGGCTCTCTCGACACTCCACGGCCGGGTCGCGCGACCCGACCGCGGACGCTATTGCTTCGTGTACTTGCCGTCGAAGACCACGGTCCACCTACCTTTGGCGTCCGCCGTCTCCCACAGTTGTCGCAAGGTTCCATCGGCATTCGGCGTCCACGTGATGCGCTGCTTCGCGCTGACGCCGTCGGCGCCGGGCGCTAACCCTTCAAGGATCATCTTTTTTCCATCCCAGCGACCTTCGAGCGTCAGCAGCAATCCGGTGTCGTCGACCCACGTCTGATGCCATACCTTGCGCGCGGCGTCATAGATGTTGAGGCTTTCGCCGCTGTAGCCCTTGCCGGTGACGTACCGCTCATGGATGACGCATCCGCCGTACTCCGGCGTGATGCGATTGATTCCGGCGAACGAACCATCCGGCTTGTGAATGCGCCAGTCGCCGATCCAGAAATCGAACTGCCGATGCTCGGGGCTTGCGCAAGGCGCAGGCGATGCCGCGTCGCCCGGAGAAGCAACCAGGCCTAGTAACAGCAGCATTGCCGAACGCGTTGATGGTTGCATCACTTCACCTCGATCGCATACACCTTGCCATTGAGATCCGCTGCGTAAACCAGCCCATCGGCAATCACCGGCGATGCGCCGAAGCCCCAGCCCTTGCTGGCCTTGACGATTTCTTCCGACGGCGGATCCAGGTAAATCCAGCGGATCGCACCGGTGCCGCGATCCAGCGCCAGCAACGAGCCGCTGCGGGAACCCGGGAAAACCCCAACGCCTGCAGTGCCAGCAATGACCAGCTCATCATTCACGGCAGTGCGCTGCCACGACCAGCCTGGCACAGCCGTCTTCCAGCGCAATGAGCCGTCTTTCAGATTGACCGCATAGACATTCGTCGCATCGGAGGAGCCGGTGTAGATCACGCCGTCACGCACCACGGGCGGTGATTCGATCCACGAAAACCAGTAGTAATGCTTCCAGAGTTCCTTGCCGGTAGCGACATCGAGCGCGATCAGGTCATAGCTGCGGCTGCCTACCAGCACGCGCTTGTCAGCCACCACCACATCGCCGGCGATACCGAGCTTCGCATCGTAGGTCCAGCGCAACTTGCCATCTTGCGCCGACACCGCGCGCACCTTGCCATCGAAGGCGGCGAAGATCACGAGGTCACCCTGTAATGCCGGAGTCGCCGTCATGATGTCGTCGGCGGCCACACGCCACAGCTCGCGGCCACTCTTTATATCCAGTGCGTAAAGGTTCTTGTCGCGGCTCGCGATATAGAGGCGCTGCTTGTCGGCGACGACACTGGAGCCGTAGCGATCCCAGCGCGTCTTTTCCTGGCTGGTGGGGATACGCGGCTCGCTGCCGTTGTCGATGCGCGCGCGCCAGGCTTCGGCGCCTGTCTTGCGGTCCAGCTTGTAGAGATAGCCAGTATCGGAGTGGACATAGACGTGTCCGCCGATCACCCTGGGCTGCGCGCGGATCGGCTTTTCGGTGGCGAACTTCCAGCGGATCTTGCCGTCCTTGTCGATGGCATGCAGCGTGCCCTGCTCGTTGCCGACGAACAGCATGCCGTCTTCAGCCCGCTCGAGACCTGCCCACACCGGCGCGCCCGTCTCCACCGACCAAACTACCTTCGGCCGCGGCGCCTTCCAGTCACGTGCCGCAGGTTTTACGAATGGCTCGCTGCGTTTGAACTCGATGGGGATGTCGTAGATAGGCACGGCATCGGGAGGCAGTTTCCCGCTCAGCGTCTGGCTGGTCGGATTCCACGTGAGCGGAAAGGACAATCCCTTGGTATCGATCGAGTTGTCCGGAAATCGTAACGTCCCCGAGCGGGATGTCGTAGCCCCCGACCGCGGGGATTGACAGCAGCGCCACCGGCTTGCCGTCCTTCTCGACGAACTGCAACGCCATGTGCGACGACTCGCCGCCATAAACCGGATCCGCCGACCACCAGCCAGCGAGATCGGCGAACTGAACGTCAGTTTGTGCCGCAGCAGGAACCGCGAAAGCGAGGGCGCACAAGAGAGCGCGCAAGGTCCGGGATTTCATGACAGCGAACGCTGCGCATGCCCGAACGAAGAGTCAACGAGCAATTCGACAGTCGGCGCTGCCGGCGAGACGAAGCGTTGCTATCGCGACTCTGCCGAGTCTGCCAAAGCGAAATGCGCTATCTGGTCTACATGTGCCTGCAGGAAGGACGGGCGTTCCGTGGCGCGCTCGACATACCCACGACACGCGGGATGCGCCGAAAGTTTCTCGAACCGATCCACCAGGCGCAGCACATCCGCCATGAGTATGTCGGCGATGGAAAAGGTCCCGGCCAGCCATTCGCGTCCTGCCAACACCGGCTCCAGGTGGTCAAGCCGCGCCTCGAGGAACTCGTTGAAGCGCTTCCATTCCTGCGTATCGCGCGAGTAGCCCGAGAACACGAACAGTGACCAGGGCAAGCTCGCCATCTCGACCGAATTGAGCGCCGCGAAAAGCCATTCCACAGCCTCGCTGCGAGCGCGGGTCTCGATCGGCAGTAGTGCATTGCTGAGATGCCCCAGGTAAAGCAGGATCGCGCCGCTCTCGAAGATCGAGATGTCGCCGTCGGTCAACCACGGCACCTGGCCGAAGGGTTGATGTGCGAAGTGCTCGGGCTTCCGGTCCCGAAATGGCACGGCCTTCACCCGATAGGGTAATCCCGCCTCTTCCAGAGCCCAACGCACACGGATGTCGCGCACGTAGCCCCGCGGTGCTTCGGGAACCCAGTCGTAGGTGACGAGGGTCAGCTCACCCATTCGCGCCTACCTGATCAGCGCGATCAGGATGATGATGGGAATCGGCACGCCGAGCAGCCACAAGAGAATGGAACGCATGATTGCCTCCGTTCAGGTTTTCTCGAGGACCGACGAGTCCCGCAGGCGACCGCCGAACGTCGCGAACAAACTCGCCACGAAAGCGCCCACGAACAGCGAGATGACGAGCCACAGCGCGAGAGCCGCGGACGCCTTGCGCGCGTCGTCGGCAACTTTTTTTGCCTTGGCGCTCGCCTGCTCGAGATTTTGCTTCAGGCGCGCAAACGCATCGCTGACGCGCTGTTCGGCTTCGGCCTGCGCCATCCCGGTTTTCGCCGTCACGAGTTGACCAAGATATTGCCGGTCCGCATCCGCAAGCTCACCGGACCTCAGCGCGTTTGCGAAGATGCGCGTGACCTCCGGGAGACGGTCAACCTCCGCGGCACGTGGGCCAGTCGGCGACGGCGTTGTCGCCTTCGGGTCAGCAGGCGGCGCCGCGCGATTGGGGTCGACGCGAAACAGCGAGTCCACGAAATAGCCGAGCGGGTTGTTGTCGCGCGCATCATCGGAAGTTGAGGCTGCGGCGGCACCGGCACCTGCCAGCGTAACCGCGGATTTTGCGACTTCACCACCGGCCTTGAGACCGGTGGAAATGGCAGTGCCAATCGCCGACGACAGGAGAGTCGCCATGAGCAGGGTCGCAACCGCCCAGGCCAGGAAGCCGTGCGCCGTGTCGCGGAAGAACACCTCATCGGTATGCACGGTGACCCAACGCGTGCGCAACCGGCCCGCAAGGTATCCACCTAATGCCGAGGCCAGCAGTTGCACGACAGTGACCCAGACGATGGTGGAGACGCCGGCCGCAGTGCCGGAAATGCGCTCGCTCGCCCAGGGCGAAACGACCGCGAGGCCGAGACCCGTGCCCAACAGGAACAGCACGAGCGACAGCGCCGCTGCACCAACGGCGCCCGCGGCAACCGCACCCCAGGAAACCGCGCCTTCAGTAGTGTTTGTCATGGCGGTGAAAGTGCGCGGGCTGCATCGGATGAGATGCAGGCGCGCCTAACACTTGTGTGTAGGTGTCACGCCGGTTCGGGGTGCTCTCCGTCTGGCGGCGCAACCGTCGTCAGCAGCGCACCGGGGTACTCACGACCGCTCGGCGACTGAACGTTCCAGCGGGAACGTCGGGTTCGCCTACCCATGTCTGAAACGAATTCGCCTTGCCGGGGTACTCAACTGCAGGTGGGTACGGCAAGGATCGCCGGCAACTCATCCTTTGGAGATATCGAAACGTACGCCGCCCGGGCATTGTCCGGCGCGCGCCTGAACCCGAACATGGTTCCACAAGGAATAGATGGAGCATGACGTGAAACACGCCACAGAACTGACCCGCTCAATACCGCTGCACGACTACGGCCCTGCCCTGCAAGGCGCGGTTTCCTGGTTGGGCGACCGCTACCTGCTCGCGGAGCCGGTGCCCCGGCGCAGAGAAGATCACAAGCCGTATTTCAACTCGCCACGCAGTTGGCTCGAGGCATTGCGATTACAGAAGCGTTAGCGCGAGAACACCACTCCGTGCGGCTTCCCGTGCCCGTCCACCCATGGGGCCATTTCCGATTCGCCAGATCAAAACCAGGCTTGCCGTTGTCATCCTTGAAAGCCTCGTCCACCGAGAGCACTCCTGTCTCCGTGTCCAGCTTCACCAGGAACAGCCGATTCTCCGAGCCGGTGGTCACGAGTCGCTTCGTTTTCGCGTCCCAGCCCGTCCAGTGCGCGTAAAAATCGCCACTCAACGAGAGTCGCGAAACTTCTTTGGGCTGCTCGGGGTTGGAAATGTCTAACGCAATCAGACCATGGATCGCGGGCACCGATTGAATCAGGAACTTGCCCACGATCGTCGGAACGCCGCACCAGTTGCCCGGAAAGGTATGCACCAGCTTCGCGACCGGTGTTGAAGCAAGGCCGGTGATGCGTTCGATGCCGCAGCCGAGCGTCTGCACGTACACCGAGCCATCGGCAGCCACCCGTGGCTCCTCCGGTGCAATGTGCGCGTAATGACCCGCACCCGGATCGAAATACGCGGTCTTGAGTAGTTTGAGGTCGGACAGTCGCCAGACCTGGTAGGTGACACCACTCAGCAAGTCCGCGTCGTGCATGGACGAATTGGTGGACACGACGCGGTCCTGGTCGGGCAGCACGGCCAGGCCGTATGGCATCAGAAGCGCATCCGGAAAGGCCGGGTCTGCGGTGCTGACGGATCGGACGACCTTGCCGTTGTCATCGATTTCGACCAGCCCGCCGGTTGCGCCGAGCTGTCCCGGTGTCGCGGCCGTGATGCGCGTGCTGAAACGTGGCGATCACGTTGCCATTGGGCAGGCGCACGAATGAATGCGGATGCATGTAGCCGGCCATATCGTTGAAGGAAGTCGCGACCTTCGGGTGCAGAGGGTCGTTGACGTCGAAGATGAACGTGCGGCCGACGTCGTGGTCGTTGGCGAACAGCATGCCGCTGGCCGGCATCACGTACTCGGTGTGATGGATACGGACGGTCTTCTGATCCGTACCGACGCTTGTGATGAGCTTTCCGTAACTGGTGGAGTCCGGGTCGGCGTCGATGACGGCCAGGAAGTCATTGCCTTCTTGCTTTTCATCACCTGTCCATGCGAAGAGGTAGTGACCTTTCGCAAAGGCTGGCAGGCAAGCGGCGCCAAAAAGCCCGAGGGCTAACAGCAAGAGGCGACATGTCTTCATGCAGACACGATATGGTTGGAACTGTCATCGTCAACGCAATGCGTTGCCGACGTTCCAGCTGAAACGTTGCCACCGGCTGAAGTCAGATTCTCTTAACTGACATCCATACTTTCGAAACACACTTGGCCTTCGAATGCTTCAGGATCAACGTCATGAAGAGTCCTGAAAGACAGAACCGAGCGATTCCGCTGCACGATTACGGCCCCGCCCTGCAAAGCGCGGTGTCCTGGCTGGGCGACCGCTACCTGCTCGCGGAGACCGTGCCCAGGCGCAGCGAAGATCACAAGCCCTATTTCAACTCGCCTCGCAACTGGCTCAGGCCTCGCCATCCATTAGTCAATGGGCCGGTTTTCGATGCTCTCGCTGATGAGCGGCTCTCCGTCCAGTTCGGACACGTACCACCATGTACCCGAGGCGTCGTAGTCCACGTCGAAGCCGCTGCAGGCGGTCCTTTCCAGCGACTGGTTCGTCGCATTCCTGCGGGTCGCGGACTTGTGTACTTCCCTGCCTTCGCCGTCGTAAATCGTCAACTGCAAAGGACGTTCACCGTCTGGAACCAGCCTGGCCTTGATCGTTAGACAAACATACTGATCGAGCCGTGTTTCCAGAGCCGGGGTGCGCTCGCGCGTCTCCAGACCGAACAAAGAACTGCGCGGTGGCCGTGGGACCCACTGCCTCGGCGCTGACACTCACGCAGAGCAGCGCGAGGAACAGAAGAAACGATTTTCTGGCTCGCATAGCCGCCCTCCTCGTACTTCTCATCAGACGGAGCGGCGCGCGAATAGGTTGTAATCGGGCCAGCGCGGATGGCAGCGTGATCAGCTTTGCCGTGCGTCGCACCATGATGTACGCCGGTTGCGCGAACGCGATCCGCATTGGTGCGCGACCAAACCACCCTCCGGAACGCAAAGCGGTGGTATCGTCGCTCCCTGCGAAAGCCGGTCACTTCGCGGAATTGGGGAGAATCATGAAAAAGAACGTAGAGAACCTGCCGCTGCGCGGCGCATTCACGGCACTCCTG